>NZ_JAJSOO010000001.1:3254166-3905000 GCF_029428875.1 Streptomyces sp. JH34
ACGATCACGATGATCCGGCTCGGCAAGACGTACGGAAACCTCATGGTCGACGTGCGCGCATCCAACGAGAAGCTGCGCGCCCGCTCCCGCCGGATCGTCTCCCTCGCGACGGGCGCCTCCGACGAGGAGATCGAGACGGCACTCGCCGCCACCGGCGGAGAGGTCAAGAACGCCATCCTCACCATCCTCGGCGGGGTCGACGGCCCCACCGCCGCCACGCTCCTGGCCGACTCCCACGGCCACCTCCGCGCCGCCCTCGCGGCGGTCCGCACCACCTGACGCACCACTCCTCGCACAGCAAGGCACCACGCACATGGCTACTGAAGACAAGAACCGCGCCACTGCCGCCGCGATCCTGCCGCTCGTCGGTGGCGCTGCGAACGTCAGCTCGATCGCCCACTGCATGACCCGGCTCCGGCTGGGCCTGCACGACCGTTCCCTCGTCGACGACGAGGCACTCAAGGCGGTCCCCGCAGTGATGGGCGTGGTCGAGGACGACACCTACCAGATCGTCCTCGGCCCCGGCACCGTCGCCCGGGTCACCCCGGAGTTCGAGCAGCTGGTCGAGGAGGGCAGGGCGTCCGAACCCGCGGCGCCCGCCCACACGGCCGAGGAGCTGGCCGGCAAGGGCGCCGCCCTCAAGGCACAGCAGAAGGCGAAGAACTCGACGCCCTTCAAGCTGTTCCTGCGCAGGATCGCGAACATCTTCGTCCCGCTGATCCCCGCCCTGATCGGCTGCGGCATCATCGCCGGTCTCAACGGGCTGCTGGTGAACCTCGGCTGGCTGACCTCGGTGACCCCCGCCCTCGCGGCGATGGCCTCCGGCTTCATGGCCCTGATCGCGGTCTTCGTCGGCTACAACACGGCGAAGGAGTTCGGCGGCACGCCGATCCTCGGCGGCGCGGTCGCGGCGATCATCGTCTTCCCCGGTGTCGCGAACATCGACGCCTTCGGCCAGACCCTCTCCCCCGGCCAGGGCGGTGTCCTCGGCGCCCTCGGTGCCGCGGTCCTCGCCGTGTACGTCGAGAAGTGGTGCCGCCGCTGGGTGCCCGAGGCGCTGGACGTCTTGGTCACACCGACGCTCACGGTGCTGATCTCCGGCCTGGTCACGATCTTCGGCCTGATGTACGTGGCCGGTGAGGTCTCCTCCGCCATCGGCACCTTCGCCGACTGGCTGCTCTCCACGGGCGGCGCGGGCGCGGGCTTCCTGCTCGGCGGCTTCTTCCTGCCCCTGGTGATGCTGGGCCTGCACCAGGCCCTGATCCCGATCCACACGACGCTGATCGAGCAGCAGGGCTTCACGGTCCTGCTCCCGATCCTCGCCATGGCCGGAGCCGGCCAGGTCGGTGCGGCGGCCGCGGTCTACCTGCGCCTCCCGCGCAACGAGTCGATCCGCAGGACCATCAGGTCCGCGATGCCCGCAGGCCTGCTGGGCGTCGGCGAGCCCCTGATCTACGGCGTCTCCCTCCCCCTGGGCCGCCCCTTCATCACGGCCTGTGTGGGCGGCGCGTTCGGCGGCGGCTTCGTGGGCCTGTTCAACCAGCTCGGCGACTCGGTCGGCTCCACCGCGATCGGCCCGTCGGGCTGGGCCCTGTTCCCACTGCTCGACGGCAACCACGGCCTCGGCTCCACGATCGCGATCTACGCCGGCGGTCTGCTGGTCGGCTACGTCGCGGGATTCGTCGCCACCTACTTCTTCGGCTTCAGCAAGTCCCTGCTGGCCGAGTTCAACGTCTCCCAGGAGCCGGCCCCTTCCACGGTCGCGGCCACCGGCCCGGCCGCCGCCTCGGGCGGCAACCCGGCGAAGGAGCCCGCCGGGGTCTGACCCCGCCTCCGCCGTGACGCGCAGGCCACGAACGGTCACGAGAAGTACGCGGCGTTTTCCGTACACACACGTGTGTGTAGGAAATTGATTGCTGGGCACCTGATGTCACGGAGGTTGATAACTATGGTTCCCCTGCTTCTCGTTCTTCTGCTCGCCCTGATCCTTTTCGGTGCTGGTTTCGCACTCAAGGCACTGTGGTGGATCGCGGTGATCGTACTCGTGGTCTGGCTCATCGGATTCTTCGTACGTCCCGCAGCCGGCGGCGGCAAGCGTGGCCGGTGGTACCGCTGGTAAACGGCCCCGACCAGTACTGACGCGGGTGGCGCACGGTCCTCGGACCGTGCGCCACCCGCGTTTTTCCGTACTTCACCGAATTCGCCGGGCATGGACCGGAAATGGCCGGGCAGCCGAATACTGAGCGGCACTCATCCTCATCACGATGGGATTCGCCGTGCCGAATGAACCGTCGAGGAAGGAGCCGATCATGAGCGACAACCTGTGGGGCTACCAGCCATCGAGCGGTCACACCGCGGGCGCCGATCTGACCGGATTCTCGGTCGAGGCGACGGACGGAAGCATCGGCAAGGTCGACAAGCACTCCGACGACGTGGGCTCCGCCTACCTGGTCGTCGACACCGGTGTCTGGATCTTCGGCAAGGACGTCCTGCTCCCGGCAGGCACGGTCAAGAGGATCGACACGGAACACCGGACGGTTTTCGTCGACCTGACCAAGGATCAGATCAAGGACTCCCCGGAGTTCGACAAGCACACGCATGCGAACGATCCGGGCTACCACGCCCAGATCGGCGGCTACTACGACAGCTACCGCATCGTCTGATCCCGGCAGTTCCACGAACAGAGGCGGGGCCGGCTCCCCTGGAGCCGACCCCGCTGTCGGTGCCCGAAGGCGCGGCCCCAGGTCCTGACCACCCCGGGCGGCGAGGATTCAGACCGGGAAGCCGTCCGTGAGCAGGGTGACGTCGAAGGGCGCGGGCAGCAGGAGCGGCTTCCCGAAGGGCACGGGGTCGGAACGCTTGTACGTTCCGTCCTCGTTCGGCTCGGTGAACAGCGTCGCCGTCGCCCCACGGGTGTCGAACCTGTCCAGCAGCAGATACATCGGGACCCCGGCGCGCGCGTAGGCACGGTACTTCTTCGTCCTGTCCTCCCGGGCGTTCCCCTTGGAGGTGATCTCGACGATCAGCAAGGCCTCCGACGCATCCATCGGGGCATTAGTCTCCGGGTCAGCAGCCTCGATCAGTTCTGCCGGCATCACGACGAGGTCCGGGACGTACAGCTTGTCGAGAGGCGCGACGTGGACACCGAGCGTCTGGTAGATCTCCAGTTCCTCCGGCAGATTCGTGTAGAGCCTTCGCTGCACCTTCGCGGCGATGCCGTAGTGCTGCGCATGAGGTGGCGGCACCAAGACGATCTGCCCTTCGTCGATCTCGGCGCGCCACCCCTCGGGCACGTCCAGTTCCTGCCATGTGCGCAGCAGGTAGTCCCACGGGCGGCCTTCAGAGCCCTGATCGCTTTCGACCATCGCGGCGGTCATCGCAGGTCCCTCCTCCTGTGGCCGTACGCGGGAGCGTAGATCGACTTGTTCGCGGCGGTCATCGCAGGTCCCATCAGCGTCCCACGATCGTGTGACGCCCGCAGTGACCTCACCGCAGGTGTCCCCGCGCTCGTCGTGCCCGAGGAACCGGCCGCCCGTCCTCACGCATCTCTCCCCTGAGACGTTGATCTTCGAGTGCTGGGCAGCGTCCCCCCGGACAGCGAGAGGCGGTAGACATGACGAACGGCCAGGCGATTGGCGGCAGCACCCACCGGACGGCCCCGGACGAGGAGCGGCAGGCGGAGGAGGCGCACGGCTCGCGACGCGGCATCGCCCGCACGGCACTCGCCGTCATGCGCCGCGACGGGGGCCGCCTCTACGGCCGGGCGGCCCTCGTCACCGGCCTGGTCGCCCTGGGCGGACTGCTGCTGACCGTCGTGGGGTTCGTCGCCGCCTGGCACGAGTTCGACGAGATACGCCTGGGCGCGATACAGGCCCGCGAATACGAGGACTCCTACGCCCCGGACGGCCGCAGCGTGAACACCATGTGGCTCATCCTGCTCGCCTGCCTCCCGTTCCTGATCCTGCTGCTGGACCTGGCGTGCACCTCCCTCCAGACGGCGTGCGCCCGAGCCGCCGCCGAACCGGGAGGGAGCGGCCCGCGTGGCCGTTTCCGTACGGTTCTGGGGGTGTACGCGGTGCGCGGGGTGTTCGTGTGGGCCCCGTCGGTGATCGGCATCCTGGTGGAGGAGTACTTCACCACCACTCTGTTCAGGGACTACACCGTGCTCGTCCCGCTGTGGGAGTACCCCAACCTGAATCCCCTGCTGACCTACGGCCCGCCCTTGCTGGGCCTGGCCCTGACGCTGCTGCTCCGGTTCGGCTGGGCCCTGGCTCCCGCTGCCTCCGCGAACGAAGGCCTCGGACCCCTGGCCGCGCTGCGCCGCTCCTGGTCGCTGACCTGGGGCCGGGCCACCTCCTGGTTCCGCGCCCTGGCCGTCGCTCTGCCACTGGGCGGACTCACCGTCGGCCTGTACCTGCTGCTCGAGGCCGCCGCCCGGCCGACGCGCTCCTGGGCGGCCTCCCTGTTCCTGGAGTGGGGTCCGGACAACACCTACGGCGCCTACGTGGCCGGGGTCCTCGCCCCGATCGCCACCGCCCTGCTGCTCACCGGCGCCCTGATCCTTCCGCCGGCGCACACCGTCCTGGTGGCCCTCCACCGGCGGCTCTCCCGGACCGGGGAGCGGCAGTCCCCGGACACGGCGGCCGACCCGGCGTGACCACCGGGCCGGACCTCACGGCAGGCGCCGACCGCTCAGGACGGCAGCCTGCCCTCGCGGTTGATCTCCGTCACCCGGGCCCGCAGCACGAGCCCCGCCGAGGCCGGCCGGACGGCTTCCGGCGGGCAGTCCCACTCCGCGCCGCCACCCGGCGGCCGTAGCTGTACATAGGGCCCGACGCGGCCCATGACCCGTCCCACCCGACCGTCCCGGCCGTCCACCGCGAACGTTCCGGGCTCCGGCATACACGGCTCCAGACCTTCAACTGTCATGGGCCGCCGCCGCTTCCAGCTGCGCACTGAGCCGCAGCGCCGTCTCGATCGAGCACCGGCCGAGGTCGACGAGCGGTGCCGGCTCGTTGCCCGCGCACGACACCGGGTCGATCCGCAGCGAGGGCAGTTTCACACCGACCCCTGCGAGCCCTGACCGCAGCCGGGCCACCGCGTCCTCTGCCGCCCGCACTCTGCCCGCTGCCTCTTGGCGCCGTTCCGTAGCCGTCATCATGATCTTCCCCATTTCCACGCTGAGTAGTGGCTATGCCTACTCAGCGTGGCCAATTCGTCGCTACCGTGGAAGAGGTGCAGTTCCAACATCCGCACGTGTGCCACTGGGAGTCGCTTTGCCCGGACCGAAGAAGCTGGACCCCTCCGCCTCCCCCCGCGCCCTCCTGGGCGCCGAACTCCGCCATCGTCGGGAGGCCGCGAGCCTGTCTCAGGACGACCTGGGGACGCCCCTGTTCGTCAGCGGTTCCTTCGTCGGACAGCTGGAGGCCGGCACCCGCCGCATGCAGGCGGACCAGGCCCAGAGGCTCGACGAGGTGCTGGGTGCGGACGGGTTCTTCGTACGGAACTGCGCGGCGCTGAAGGCGTCGAAGTACCCGGACCACTTCGCGGAAGCGGCTGAGGCGGAGCGGGAAGCGACCACCATCAAGGAGTACGCCCCGCTTCTCGTTCCTGGCCTGCTTCAGACCGATGCCTACGCGCGCGCCGTATTCCGGGCGTACCAGCCGACAGCCCCGGAGGACGTGATCGATGAGTTGGTGGTCGCGAGGCTGGAGCGGGCTCAACTGCTGGCTGATCCAACAACACCACTGGTTTGGGCAGTTCTCGATGAGGCCGTCCTGCGTCGCCGGACGGGTGGCAATGCGGTGATGGCGGAAGCGCTCGGGCACGTCGCCTCACTGGCGCGGCTTCATCGGGTGATCGTGCAAGTCCTGCCGTTCTCCGCCGGAGCGCACATGGCTCTCGAAGGTCCCGTCAAACTGATGTCCTTCTCGGGCGCTCCTCCGCTCGCCTATCTTCAAGGGCTGGGTACAGGACAGTTGCGGGACGATCCGGCTACGGTCAAGCAGTACGAACTGACCTACGATCTGGTCGTAGCCAGCGCGTTGTCACCTGATGCATCCCTGGCCCTGATCGAATCCGTGGCGGAGGATTACGCCCATGAAGATCAGCAGCTCTGACTACAACCTCGCCACGGCGGCCTGGCACAAGTCCTCATACAGTGGCGGCAGCGGCGGCGACTGCCTCGAAGTCGCCACCGGCAACCCCGACATCGTCCCCGTCCGCGACTCCAAGGTGACCGACGGCCCCGCGCTCGTGTTCCGGACAGCCGCCTGGTCCGCGTTCGTCGCAGACCTCAAGCGCCCGTAGCCGACCGCATCCCGCCCAGGAGGGTTCACCGTGTCGGAGTTGGAGATCGATGTCGTCGTGTTCGACGTCCTCGGCACCCTCGTCGACGAGCCCGCAGGCGTGGACGAAGAGCCCCCGAAGCAGGGGCAGCCCGTGACCCGCCCGCCTCACACCACCCGCACCACATGCTTCCCCCGCACGCCCCCCGCCTCCAGTGCCCGGTGCGCGGCGGCGATGTCGGAGAGCGGGTGGACGGTGTCCACCACGGGGCGGATCGCGCCGCTCTCCACGTAGGCGGTGAGCTTGGCGAAGAGGTCGTGCTTCGGGTTGCCGCTGAAGAAGCGGACCCGGCGCGGCCCGTGGACGGTGGACGCGAGCAGATAGGAGAGGCTCGCGGCCAGGTGGTCGATGTCGAAGGCGATCGACACCATGCGTCCGCCGGGGGCCAGGAGCCGCCGGAAGGCCCGGTGTTCGGTGCCGGCGGTGTCCAGGACGACGTCGAAGGGGCCCAGGTCCTCCGGCCCCGTGGTCCTGTAGTCGAACGCCTCGTCCGCCCCCAGTTCACGTACGAAGTCGAGGTTCTTCCCGCCGGCCAGGCCGGTCACATGGGCCCCCAGCGCCTTGCCGAGCTGGACGGCGACGCTGCCGATCCCGCCGCCGGCGCCGCGTACGAGCAGGCGCTCGCCCGCCTTCAGCCGGGCCTTGGTCTCCAGAGCGGTGATGGCGGTCGTCCCGGCGGGCAGTGACGCGGCTTCGACGAGCGAGACGTTCGCCGGGGCGTAGGAGAGTTGGCGTGGCCGGACCGCGACGTACTCGGCGGCGCTTCCGAAGGTGCGGCCCAGGAGCCCCCACACCCGGTCGCCCTCGTGCAGCCCCTTCACCGCGCCGTCCACGCGGGCGATCTCGCCGGCGAAGTCCATTCCCGTACGCAGGGGGAAGCGGCTGCCCGTCACCAGGCGGACGCGTCCGGCCCGGCCGTACAGCTCGCCCCCGTTGACGCTGAGCGCGTGGACACGGACCAACACCTCGCCCTGTCGGAGTTGCGGGACGGGGACCCGGCCTTCGTAGAGCACCTCGGGAGGGCCGTAGCTGTCGTAGAGCGCCGCTCGCATATCGTCCATACGTCCCACGCTAAACGGGTAAGTGGATGGCACCCTCCATTTGGAGCAAAGTGAGAAACATGCCTGACCAGGCCTATCGGAAAGCCCCCGAGGCACTGCGCTCCGACGCCCGGGAGAACCGTGAGCGCATCCTCGCCGCGGCCCGCGAGGCGTACGCCCTCCAGGGGATCGACGTGCCCATGGCGGCGATCGCCCGGCGCGCGAAGGTCGGGGTCGCCACGCTCTACCGGCGGTTCCCGACACGGGCCGCGCTGGTGGCCGAGGCCTTCTCCGAACAGCTCGCCCACTGCGTCGCTCTCCTCGACGAGGGGCTGGAGGACCCCGACCCCTGGCGCGGCTTCTGCTCGGTCGTCGAGAAGGTCTGCATGATGCAGGCGACCGAGCGGGGCTTCACCGAGGCGTTCCTGTCCCGATTCCCCGACCACGCCGAGTTCGCCGGGGAACGCAGCCGCGCCGAGGAGGGCCTCGCCCTGCTGATCGGGCGGGCCAAGGACTGCGGACGCCTGCGCCAGGACTTCGACGTGCGCGACATCACGCTGCTGATGCTCGCCAACTGCGGCGCCACCGCGGGAGCTGGTGACGACGCGCCCGCCGCGACCCGGCGGCTGGTCGGCTACCTCCTCCAGTCCTTCCGGGCCGAGGCGGCAGCGCCTCTGCCGCCTCCCGCACCGCTCGGACTCGACCGGCTCCCCGCGTAGCCGAGGTTCTCGGAGATCGGGACGGTGTCGTACCAGGGCGTCGAGCCCTCCGACGCGCGTGCCGAGCTCGTCGGGATCAACGACGGGACGGGCATGGTCTTCAGCGCACCGGACCGTGTGATCGCCACGGTGACCTTCGACTTCGCCGCCGAGGGCCGGATCTCCGCCATCCACAGCATCGCCGACCCCGACAAGCTGGGGGCCGCCGGCAAGGGGACGCACCACTCGATCCGTACACGCTGAGGTGACGCAGGGGCCGTCGGCTGAGCGGCGGCCCCCATGACGGGACTTCACGCCGTCGACCGCTTACGGGCGCTGGGCCTTCCAGTAGGCAACGTCCGAGGAGCGGTTGGCGTAGGCGTTGGTGCAGATGTCGTACTTGCCACCGACCGGGCCGCCGCCGTTGGTCTCCAGGAAGCCGCCGTTGTCGGCGTAGAGGTTCCACAGCTGGATGACGTCGCCGGGGCGGATGTTCCCGTCGGCCGGCGTGGACGTCCGCGCGGTGATGCGCCAGCGGCCGGTGCCGGAGCCGGGCGCGCGGTCCCGGTCCTTGGACGTGGAGACGTTGTACTTGGCGCCCGCGTTGCGCTGGTCCGCCGTGGCGTGGCCGTTGGTGTCGAGGTAACCGCCGTCCCCGCCGTAGAGGTTGCGCAGCTGGATCACGTCACCGCTGACCACGGGGGTGCCCACCGCCTTGCCGTTCGGCGAGAGGATCTCCCAGGTGCCGGTGCCCTCCCCACGGGTGGGTGACTCGGCGGTCGAGACGGCGTACTTGCCGCCGGAGTCGGTGCTGTGGCCGTTGGTGTCCAGGTAGCCGCCCGTCCATCCGTTGTAGCCGTTCTGCAGGTGGATGCTGTCGCCGTACTTCAGCTCGTCCGCCATGGTCTCTCCCTGCTCGGATCGGTCGACGGCATGCACGTGCCCCTGCCTCCGGACCTGCTGGTCAGGGCGCCGTCACCGGTCATCCTGGCGATCCGCGGTCGCGCCACGCCCGACCGTGCGGCGGACGCCATCCGATCGGGGGCCGCGGGCCTGACGCGTTGACCCCCGGCGCTCAAGCCTTGGAGTCCGAGCGCTCTTCCAGTGGATTGGGTGGAGGGTCTCTTCCCACCCACCCGCCCTCCCCATCGGCCCAGTTGACCGTTTGTGACCGACTGGCCAGGGACCATCGCGACGTTCTGGCGTGCCGACCACGAGACGACCCCCGTCGGTGCGGGAACACCTGACAGGGGTCTGAAGACTCGATCGTGAACCAGAAAGGCGATCTGATGGCTGTCGACCGGCTTAGGCCGTGTCCTACATGGTTCAGTCGGGAGGAGAGCAGCCATCGTCATGTGCTGGTGCTGACGCTGAGGTCCTGCGAGCGTCACATCGACGTGACCCAACCGACGACAATGAAGGTTGCGACTGCCAGGAAGAACAGGACGAACAGCACCAAGGCGACGGTCCTGCCGGCCTTGGTTGCCGACCCTTCGCCGCGGGCGCGCACCGTGGAGTTGGTGGAGAGGTTGGCGATCTGCCTGGTCTGCAGCGTCGTCCCCGGCTGCCAGGCCTCGTCGATGCGAACCCAGTCGCCCTGCGCGAGCGTTCCGTCGAACCCTGTGCCCCGCATCTCGACGCCGACCCGTGGCAGCGGCTGTCCACGCTCGTCTTGGCGTTCCAGACGGAAACTCCACACCGTGACTGGATCGTTGCTTGTCGCCCTTCGTTCGTATCGCTCCTGAAACATGGTTACTTGGCCGGTCACCATCGTCGAACCTCCTTTACAAACCCTCCTGGGTTTGACGCCCCCCGGGGGGAGTGGAACTACAGCCCCCCGGACGCGCTGCCTGAACCACCGGATGAATTATGGCTCGAAGAATTTCCGCTGGAATTGAACGAGTTGGAGGACGATGCACCACCGCTGGAATTGAACGGGTTCGAGGACGATGCACCACCGCTGGAATTGAACGGGTTCGAGGACGATGCACCACCGCTGGAATTGAACGGGTTCGAGGACGATGCACCACCGCTGGAATTGAACGGGTTCGAGGACGATGCACCACCGCTGGAATTGAACGGGTTCGAGGACGATGCACCACCGCTGGAATTGAACGGGTTCGAGGACGATGCACCACCGCCGGAATTGAACGGGTTCGAGGATGTGTTGCTGCTCATCCCGCCCGTGCCACCGGTACCTGGGCTGCTCATCCCGCCCGTGCCACCGGTACCTGGGCTGCTCATCCCGCCCGTGCCACCGGCGCCTGGGCTGCTCATCCCGCCCGCTCCACCCGTGCCTGGGCTGCTCATCCCGCCCGCGCCACCCGTGCCTGGGCTGCTCATCCCGCCCGCGCCACCCGCGCCTGGGCTGGAAACGCCGCCACCGGATACGCCGGACATGCCCGGATTGGAGGGCGCAGTGCCGGAGCTAGAGGATGCTCCGGGATTCGAAGACGGACCTCCAGCGGAGGACACACCCCCCGTACCGCCGGTGCCAGGGCTGCAAGTCCCGCCACCGGATACGCCGGACATGCCCGGATTGGAGGGCGCAGTGCCGGAGCTGGAGGATGCTCCGGGATTCGAAGACGGACCTCCAGCGGAGGACATACCCCCCGTACCGCCGGTGCCAGGACTGGAGGTGCCACCGCCCTGCGCATTAGGCGCGGACGGCGCTCCGGCGTCCTTGGGGTCCGGTGTCGACGGCAGGTCAGAGCTGTCCTCCACGCTGCCGAAGGTGTCGGCTACAGCCCCGCCTGCCGAACCGGCCATTCCGCCAAGCTCCTTACCGACCTGCCCCCCGAGGAACTTGCCGCTCGCGCCGCCCGCCTTCTCCCCTGCCCACTCGCCGCCGGTTTTGCCTACCGCCTCGCCGAGTTCTTTGCCGGCCTGCTGGTAGCGGCCCTCGTTGGCGGGGTGTGTTTGGCTTGTATTGGGTTGATTGCTTGGGGGTGTCGATTTTGGTTGCACATTCTGCATTTCAAGCACCTCAAAAACTACTGCGCACGTGCTTCCAGGGTAGCCACTGCAAGTGGGTGATGCAGCCATCTACATGGCGTGCAGGTGCTTATTTGCATGGTCTTGGCGCGGCGGTCAAATGGAAAGTTCAACCACTGAAATCGTCTTATCCTGATTCCACAGGTGGCCGGACTGGTGTGATCCGGGAGTGACCGAACGTTTTCAGCGTTTCCCGTACCGCTTAAATATTGCTTCACCTGTTTTGACCAGCGGATATGTCGAGTGGTCAGCCTGCCCGGCGGTACTCGCCAAGGAGGCCGCCGACGGCTTTTCTGCGCTGGATCCGGCGCGGGGGTAGGGGGATAACGTTCGGGTTGTCAGACGGAACTGACGTCTGGTGGAACCTTGTACCGGCGTGTGCCGACTGCAACCGTTGGAAGCACCGGATGGCAACCGTCCGGGCGGGCCTCGTCCCCCGGTCCGGGCGGACGGACCGGGCACGGGGCGTCACGAGGGCGGGCGACACAGGAACGTCCGTACGGACCCGGCACGTCTACCGCCGGGTAACGACCGTTCGGCTGCTCACAAGAGGCCCGGGGCCGGGCCGGGTGCCTACATTCGGCAGGCGGCCCCAGCTCTTCGCCCGTGCGATCCGCACGCCGCATGCCTGGCCAGACGCCTTCGCGACCGTCCACGCCACGGTGGCCGGACCGGTCATGGGCATGGTCCGTAAGGTCCTGCGGGACTCCGCGCAGTCGGAGGAGGTCATGCAGGACGTACTGCTGGAGGTGCGGCGCACGTCCAAGCGCTTCGCGCCACAACGGCACTCCCGTGCCGGCCGGGTTGCTCAGCAGGGATCCCGGGCGCCATGTGGCTCTGCTGAAGGGGACGTGGGACAACGCCTCGGCCGTGGCCCCCACCGATGCGGGGAGGGGGTGCGCACCGCCGACAAGGGCGAAGGGGTGCCGCTACGCCGCTTCCCGGGCGTCCGCGACCATGCGGACGAGGGTGTCGACGAGC
The DNA here is from genome assembly GCF_029428875.1 of Streptomyces sp. JH34. Classification (NCBI taxonomy): domain Bacteria; kingdom Bacillati; phylum Actinomycetota; class Actinomycetes; order Kitasatosporales; family Streptomycetaceae; genus Streptomyces; species Streptomyces sp. JH34. The sequence continues at coordinate 3,266,228 of NZ_JAJSOO010000001.1, forward strand.
TCGTCGGCGGTGGTGTGCCACGCGTCCGCACCGAGGTGCCCGTTGAGCTCCATGCCGGCGACACCGTGGGCGCCGGCCAGCAGCAGGGCGCCGTAGCGCTGCGCGTTCCGCTCCCCCACGAGGCCGGTGACGACGGCCAGGAACTCCTCCTGGAAACGCCCGGCCTCACGGGCGGCCGCCTCCGGGTCCCCCTCCGGCCCGCACAGCTGACGCCGCACGCGCTCGATCCCGTCACCGAGCTCCTCAGGACGGTCCCCGCGCCGCATGGACAACAACTGGTAGAGGTGCGGCTGCGCGCGGCCGACGCCTGTCAGGGCACGGAGGGCGCCACTCAGCTTCTCGGTGGCCGACAGGGCCGGGTCGGCCCGCAGGGCCCGGACCTGGTCACCGATCCGCTCCCAGCCCTCCCCCGCGACGGCGGTCAACAGGCTGTCCTTGCCCGCGAAGTGCCGGTACGGCGCCCCCCGCGACACGCCTGCGCGCGCACCCACCTCCCGCAGGGTGACCGCTTCGGGGCCTCCCAGGTCGAGGAGCTCGGCGGCGGCGTCGAGCAGCGCGCGGCGGGTGGCGGCGGCGGACTCGGCTCGGGTGACCATGGCACCCATCCTACCTAAAGTTGACAGCGTCATCTGAGCTTGTACCGTGATCAAGGTGACAACGTCATCCGAAAATCAGAAGCTGATCGTCGTGACCGGAGCCTCCACCGGCATGGGCGCGGCAACCGCTCGTGAACTGGCCCGCCGGGGCTTCCACGTCCTGGCAGGTGTGCGTCGTGACCGTGACGCGGACGCCCTCCGGGCGACCGGCATCGAGCCGGTCACCCTCGACATCACCGACCCCGCGCACGTGGAGGCACTCGCCGAGCGGGTCACCGACGACACGCGCCCCCTGCACGCCCTCGTCAACAACGCCGGTGTCCAGGTGAACGCGCCGGTCGAGGTCCTGCCGGTGGCGGAGTGGCGGCAGGTGTTCGAGGTCAACCTGTTCGGCCACATCGCCGTCACCCAGGCGCTGCTGCCCGCACTGCTGCGCGGCAAGGGCCGCGTGATCAACATCAGTTCGATCGGCGGAAAGTTCGCCATGGCCACGTACGGCGCGTACGCCGGTGCGAAGTTCGCCCTGGAAGCGGTGAGCGACTCGCTCCGCCGGGAGGTCGCGCCGATGGGCGTACAGGTGGTCGTGGTCGAACCCGGCGGCGTCCGCACGGAGATGGCCGCCCGCGGGGTCGCGACGGCGAACCGTCTGGCCACCCTGATGACTCCGGACCAGGAGGAGCGCTACGGCGGCCTGGTCCGGGCGAACAACGGGCTGATGGCCTCGGGCACCGCATCGGGGCTGACCGCCGACGCCGCCGCCCGGGTCATCGCGAAGGCCGTGACGGTCCGCCGTCCGCGCACCCGCTACACCGCCGGCCGGGACGCCGCCCTGATCATCCGTCTGGGCCGGGTGCTGTCCGACCGCACGGTCGACCGCGTCCTCGCGGCCAACCTGCGTCGCCACTACCCGAAGGAGGCCATCGGCTGACGAACACACGGGACCGGCACGCGGCGGTCAGGCGCCCACCGTTCCGTCGACGCCCTCCCGGAGGAAGTCCGCGTGCCCGTTGTGGCGGCCGTACTCCAGCAGCACGTGCACCATCACCATGCGCAACGAGACGTCCTTACCCCAGCGCGGCTGGAGCCCCGTCAGGTCCAGGGATTCGGCCTGCCGCTCGATACGGCGCGAGCGCTCCACCTCGGCCTCCCAGGCGCCGAACGCCTCCGCCCGCGTGGAGGCACTCGCGTCGTACGCCGCCTGGAAGTCGATCCGGTCCGACCAGACCATGGGCGCGTCGTGGTCCTCGAACACCCGCCGGAACCAGGCACGTTCCACCTCGGCCATGTGGCGCACCAATCCGAGGAGGGAGAGCGCCGAAGGGGACATCGACCGCTGCCGCAACTGTTCGTCGTCCAGCCCTTCGCACTTCATGGCGAGGGTGGCGCGGTGGTAGTCGAGAAAGGCCCGCAGCGTCTCCCGCTCGCCGCCCGCGGTGGGCGGCCCTGTACGCACGTCGGTGGTCACCGGTCACTCTCCTTCACGATGGCAGGAAGTGTTCAGTATCCGGATCCACTTCGCAGTCGTACGCGGCGGCACCGCCCCCGGGCCGGACCGGCTCCGGCGCCTGCCTTACTCTCCTCCCGCACCGGCCGCTCGCGCCCGTGCCCCGCACAAGTGCCGAGGTGGCGTGTGTCGCGTTCCTGCCGGTCCCTCCTGGTCCTCGTCCCGCTCGCCCTCAGCCTCGTCTCCTGCGGCCGGTTCGCCGTCCCGCCGGTACCCGGCGGCGAGCCGGTCCTGCTCTCCCCGTCCCGGGCGGCCACGACGTGGACGGACGCCGAGGGCGGCACGCTGGAGCTGAAGGCGGACGGGACAACAGCCGCCCACCACGTCTGCAGCGACTTCGACATCGTCGACGGCACGGCGGAGCCCAGGTCCGGTCCGGGCACCTGGGAGAGCGAGGACGGGGAGGAAGGGACACGCGTCCATGTGTCGTTCGGGACCGATGACGAGAGCTTCGCCTACGAGGCGCTGCGCAAGGGCGGCACGCTCAAGCTCTGGACCTACGTCGGCGACCCCGACGAGGGGCGGCCGCTCTGCATACTGACCGCTCCCGCGAGGTGAGGGCGGCACGTACGACGACGCCGGCCCCCGGGAGGAATCCCGGGGGCCGGCGTCGCACGGATACTGCGGGTACTGCCTGGAGCGACTGATCCGAGGATCAGAAGTCCATGTCACCGCCCGGCATGCCGCCCGGAGCGGCCGCAGAGGCCTTCTCCGGCTTGTCGGCGATGACGGCCTCGGTGGTGAGGAAGAGCGCGGCGATGGACGCGGCGTTCTGCAGGGCGGAGCGCGTGACCTTCGCCGGGTCGAGAATGCCCTCGGCGATCATGTCGACGTACTCGCCGGTCGCGGCGTTGAGGCCGTGACCGATCGGCAGGTTGCGCACCTTCTCGACGACGACTCCACCCTCGAGACCACCGTTGACGGCGATCTGCTTGAGCGGGGCCTCCAGCGCGAGCTTGACGGCGTTGGCACCGGTGGCCTCGTCGCCCGTCAGGTCGAGCTTCTCGAAGACGGCCGAGGCCTGGAGCAGAGCCACGCCACCACCGGCGACGATGCCCTCCTCGACGGCGGCCTTGGCGTTGCGCACCGCGTCCTCGATGCGGTGCTTGCGCTCCTTGAGCTCCACCTCGGTGGCGGCGCCGGCCTTGATGACGGCCACGCCGCCGGCCAGCTTCGCGAGGCGCTCCTGGAGCTTCTCGCGGTCGTAGTCCGAGTCGGAGTTCTCGATCTCGGCACGGATCTGGTTGACGCGACCCTGGACCTGGTCGCTGTCACCGGCACCGTCGACGATCGTCGTCTCGTCCTTGGTGATGACGACCTTGCGGGCGCTGCCGAGCAGGTCCAGGCCGGCGTTCTCCAGCTTGAGACCGACCTCCTCGGAGATGACGGTGCCACCGGTGAGGATGGCGATGTCGCCGAGCATGGCCTTGCGACGGTCACCGAAGCCCGGAGCCTTGACGGCGACGGACTTGAAGGTGCCACGGATCTTGTTGACGACCAGCGTCGACAGAGCCTCGCCCTCGACGTCCTCCGCGATGATCAGCAGGGGCTTGCCCGACTGCATGACCTTCTCGAGCAGCGGAAGGAGGTCCTTCACGTTGCTGATCTTGGAGTTGACGATCAGGATGTACGGGTCGTCGAACGACGTCTCCATACGCTCCATGTCGGTGGCGAAGTACGCCGAGATGTAGCCCTTGTCGAAGCGCATACCCTCGGTGAGCTCGAGCTCCAGACCGAAGGTCTGGGACTCCTCGACGGTGATGACGCCTTCCTTGCCGACCTTGTCCATCGCCTCGGCGATCTTGGCGCCGATCTCGGTGTCGGCGGCGGAGATGGAGGCCGTCGAAGCGATCTGCTCCTTGGTCTCCACGTCCTTCGCCTGCTCCAGCAGAGCGGCGGAGACGGCCTCGACGGCCTTCTCGATGCCACGCTTCAGAGCCATCGGGTTGGCACCCGCGGCGACGTTGCGCAGGCCCTCGCGGACGAGCGCCTGGGCGAGAACGGTGGCGGTGGTCGTACCGTCGCCGGCGACGTCGTCCGTCTTCTTGGCGACCTCCTTGACCAGCTCCGCACCGATCTTCTCGTACGGGTCCTCGAGCTCGATCTCCTTGGCGATGGAAACACCATCGTTGGTGATCGTGGGCGCGCCCCACTTCTTCTCGAGGACGACGTTACGGCCCTTGGGGCCGAGGGTGACCTTGACGGCGTCGGCGAGCTGGTTCATCCCGCGCTCGAGACCGCGCCGTGCCTCCTCGTCGAACGCGATGATCTTGGCCATGTGAAGTGGTCCTCCCGGACAGGGGTGGATTCTCCGGACCGAGAGGCGCCCGCGACGGACGGCCAGCGTGCCAGGTGGTTCCTTGCCCCACCAAGCCTGCGGGCCTCACCGGCCCGGTCCAAGTTTCTGTCACTCTCACCTGGAGAGTGCTAACGCCAATGATTAGCACTCGACCCCTGCGAGTGCAAGCGTCCTCTTCGGGATGTGGACAACCTCGGGGCTCCGCCGCAGGTCGCGACGGGGGGCCCGGAGACGCACGTGAGGCCCGTCCCCCGGTGGGGGGTACGGGCCTCGCGCGTGTGAGTGTCGTTGGCCGACCGTGCCGAGCTCAGCCGACGGCGAGCTTGACCATGTCCGCCTGCGGCCCCTTCTGGCCTTGCGAGATCTCGAATTCAACTCGCTGACCCTCTTCGAGGGTGCGGTACCCGTCCATCTGGATCGCGCTGTAGTGGACGAAAACATCCGCACCACCGTCGACCGCGATGAAGCCGTACCCCTTCTCCGCGTTGAACCACTTGACGGTGCCCTGAGCCATGCCCAACTCCCCTATTACTGGCCCTTGCACGAGACCGCACTTCGCGGGCCCGGGTCAGAACTCACCCTCGACAGGAGAGGGTGGCGTGCGCCGGAACGCGTCGACCGCGGCCGAATGTATCTGCCCAACTGCCCTCTGCAACAGGTCAATCGGACGAGAATTCTGGGCACCGGCGACCGCACGCATAGGGGGAATTCATAGGATTCCAGGGCAAGTCGGGCCTGACAAAGGAGACTTATGCCTCAAGGCGTTCACGCACTTTGGCTACTTCTTGTCGCGGCAGGGCGCATTTCCGTATGCGGACAGCGCGGGCAACTGCGGGGACTTCCCCAACTGTACCGTGCTCAACCATGCAGAATGGCCCCCTCCGTTTCCCGTGGAGGGGGCCATCGTGTGAATGCCGTGCGGCCGGACCGCGACGAGCGGCCCGCACCGTCCCGCCGTCAGCCTCCGGCGACGGCCGGGATGATCGAGACGCCGGCGCCGTCCGGGGTGACCGCGTCCAGACCGCCCTCGAAGCGCACGTCGTCGTCGTTGACGTACACGTTGACGAAACGGCGCAGCTTGCCCTGGTCGTCCAGGACGCGGGCGCCGATGCCCGGGTGGTTCTGCTCCAGGGACGCGATGACCTCCGAGAGGGTCGCCCCCTCGGCCGGGACCTCGGCCTGACCGCCCGTGTAGGTGCGGAGGATGGTGGGGATACGGACCTTGACGCTCATGTGGGTGCCTTCCTTCGGTCTCGGGTGGTCAGCTCGCGGCGGCGAGGCCGGCGTCGCGGAACGCGTCCAGGCTGGGCCGGATCGTCGCCGACAGTCCGGTCGTCGGGGCGACCGCGTCGAGCGTCTTCAGGCCGTCTCCGGTGTTCAGGACGACGGTGGTCAGGGACGGGTCGAGCAGACCGGCCTCGATGAGCTTCTTCGTCACACCGACGGTCACCCCGCCCGCGGTCTCCGCGAAGATGCCCTCGGTGCGGGCCAGCAGCTTGATCGCGTCGACGACCTGCTCGTCGTTCACGTCCTCCACGGCGCCGCCGGTGCGCCGGGCGATGTCCAGGACGTACGGGCCGTCGGCCGGGTTGCCGATCGCCAGGGACTTGGCGATGGTGTTCGGCTTCTGCGGGCGCACCACGTCGTGGCCGGCCTTGAAGGCGGTGGAGACCGGGGAGCAGCCCTCGGCCTGGGCGCCGAAGATCTTGTACGGCTTGTCCTCGACGAGGCCGAGCTTGATCAGCTCCTGCAGGCCCTTGTCGATCTTCGTGAGCTGCGAGCCGGACGCGATGGGGATGACGAGCTGGTCGGGCAGCTGCCAGCCGAGCTGTTCACAGATCTCGTACGCCAGGGTCTTGGAACCCTCGCCGTAGTACGGCCGCAGGTTGACGTTGACGAAGCCCCAGCCCTCGCCGAGCGGGTCGCCGATGAGCTCCGAGCAGAAGCGGTTGACGTCGTCGTAGTTGCCCTCGATGCCGACCAGTTCGCCGCCGTACACCGCGGCCATGACGACCTTGCCCTGTTCCAGGTCGTGCGGGATGAACACGCAGGAGCGGAAACCGGCGCGGGCCGCGGCGGCACCCACCGCACCGGCCAGGTTGCCGGTGGAGGAGCAGGAGAGGGTGGTGAACCCGAAGGCACGGGCGGCCTCGACGGCGATGGCGACGACACGGTCCTTGAAGGAGTGCGTCGGGTTGCCGGAGTCGTCCTTGACGTACAGACCGCCGGTCACGCCCAGCTCACGTGCGAGGTTGTCGGCCTTGACCAGCTTCGTGAAGCCGGGGTTGATGTTGGGCTTGTCCGCCACATCGGACGGGACGGGCAGCAGCGGCGCGTAGCGCCAGATGTTGTCCGGGCCCTCGGCGATGCGCTTCTTCAGCTCTTCGGGGGAGCCGCTCGGCAGGTCGTACGCCACTTCGAGCGGCCCGAAACAGGACGCGCAGGCGAAAATGGGGCCGAGCTCGAAACGCTCGCCGCATTCGCGACAGGAAAGTGCTGCGGCGGGACCGAGGTCCACGGCGGAAGAATCGGTGTTCTCTGCAACTGTCTGCACGGCCATGATGGCGGAGGCCCTTTCTCCTCATCTTCCTCACGACGTATTTCGCCGCAAGACGGAATTGGCACCTTCCCCACCGTGACCTCGCGGTCGGCAGGAGGGTTGCCGGGACTTCAACGGGCCGTTCCCTCAGTCCCTCTGGATGAGCGCTATGGCACCGGACCATGGATCCGGGCGTTTATTCGCGGACCGACCCCGACATGCGAGGGTCATCCGCGTTGTTCAAGACTGTAACCGAAGCACTGGACGGTTGAGATAGTCGTCCGAACCGCGAGATGGATCACATACAGGGAGTATCGACCGTGCTGGAAGAGGTGGAACGCTGGCTGAGCAGGCGTTCCTGGTCTGCTGCCGACCGCCCGCTCGACCGCCTCGCGGCCGCCCGGGCGAAGGATCCGCACCGCTCGCGCGTGAGCGTCGTCCTGCCCGCGCTGAACGAGGAGGCGACGGTCGGGGCGATCGTGGCGGAGATCCGCCGCGAGCTGATGGAGAAGGTCCGGCTCGTCGACGAACTGGTGGTGATCGACTCCGGCTCCACCGACGCCACGGCCGAGGTCGCGCGCCGGGCCGGCGCCCGGGTCGTGCACCGGGACTCCGTACTTCCCCGGATACCCGCCCTCCCCGGCAAGGGCGAGGTCCTCTGGAGGTCGCTGCTGGTGACCACCGGGGAGATCGTCTGCTTCGTCGACGCCGACCTCAAGGACTTCTCCGCGGACTTCGTGTCCGGGATCGTCGGCCCGCTGCTGACCGACCCCCAGGTCCAGTTCGTCAAGGCCATGTACGACCGGCCGCTGGGCGACACCGCAGGACAGGGCGGACGGGTGACCGAACTGGTGGCCCGCCCGCTGCTCAACCTGCACTGGCCGCGACTGGCCGGATTCGTCCAGCCGCTCGGCGGCGAGTACGCGGTGCGGCGCTCGCTGCTGGAGCAGCTCCCCTTCCCCGTCGGTTACGGAGTGGAGCTGGGACTGCTCGTCGACGCGCTGCACACGGTCGGCCTGGACGCACTGGCCCAGGTGGACGTCGGCGTGCGCAAGCACCGCCATCAGGACGGCCAGGCCCTCGGCCGGATGGCGGCCACGATCTACCGCACGGCACAGCTGCGGCTCTCCCGCGGACCGCTCGTACGGCCCGAGATCACCCAGTTCGAGCGAGGGCCCGACGGGTTCGTCCCGCGCACCCATGCGGTGGACACCGAGGAACGGCCGCCGATGCGGGACATAGCGGAGTACGCGGCCCGCGACGCGGCGTGACGGTCCCTCGCGCCGGGCTCGGCCCCCGCTCCACGTTTGGAGGGTTCCCGAACGGGCTAGGTTCGGGTACATGGTCTCCGAGCACGCTGCCCAGGTACTCGTCGCGTCCAACCGCGGCCCGGTGTCGTACACACGACGGGACGACGGCACGCTCGACTCGAAACGGGGCGGCGGCGGGCTCGTCTCCGGCCTCAGCGCCGTCGAGGACAAGCTGTGGGTGTGCGCCGCCCTCAGCGACGGAGACCGCGAGGCGGTGCGACACGGGGTGTCCGAGCCCGGTGTCCGGATGCTCGACATCGACGCCGGGGTCCACGCGGACGCCTACAACGGCATCGCCAACTCGGTGCTCTGGTTCGTCCACCACATGATCTACCAGACCCCGGTGGAGCCCGTCTTCGACGCGGAGTTCCGCCGGCAGTGGGCCTCCTACGAGGCGTACAACCAGGCCTTCGCCGAGGCCCTGGCCGAGGAGGCGGGCGAGGGGGCCGCGGTCCTGGTGCAGGACTACCACCTCTCACTGGTCCCCGGCATACTGCGCGAGCTGCGCCCCGACCTGCGGATCGGCCACTTCTCACACACTCCCTGGGCGCCCGTCGACTACTTCCGGCTGCTGCCCGACGACATCGGCGAGCAGCTGCTCAAGGGCATCCTGGGCGCCGACCGCGCCGCGTTCCTGACCCGCCGCTGGGCCGACGCCTTCATCGGCTGCTGCACGGAGATCCTCGGCGGCACCGGCCGCACCCGGATCGGGGTGCACGGACTGGGCGCCGACGCGGACTTCCTGCGCCGCCGCTCGCGCGAGGCGGACGTGGACGAGCGCATGGAGATGCTGCGGGAGCAGGTCGGCGCCGACCGGCGGACGATCGTGCGGGTGGACCGCACGGAACTCTCCAAGAACATCGTCCGCGGGCTGCACGCCTACCGCGCGCTGCTGGAGGAGCGCCCCGAGTGGCGTGAGCGCGTGGTCCACATCGCCTTCGCCTACCCCTCGCGGCAGGACCTCTCGGTCTACCGCGACTACACGGCCGAGGTCCAGCGGGTCGCCGACGGCATCAACGCGGAGTACGGCACGGACGGCTGGACCCCGGTCCTGCTCCGCGTCGACGACGACTTCGCCCGCTCCCTGGCGGCGTACCGGCTGGCGGACGTGGCCCTGGTCAACCCGATCCGTGACGGCATGAACCTGGTCGCCAAGGAGGTCCCGGTCGTCTCGGACGACGGCTGCGCACTCGTGCTGTCCCGCGAGGCGGGCGCGTACGAGGAGCTGGGCGAGGACGCCCTCGTGGTCAACCCGTACGACGTCTCGGCCACGGCGGCGGCGCTGCACGAGGCGCTCACGATGGAGTCCGGCGAGCGGAGCGCCCGCTCGAAGCGCCTGGCCGCCGCATCGACCGCGCTGCCGCCGCAGCAGTGGTTCCTGGACCAGCTGGACGCGCTGAGGGACTGACCCTCACGCGTCGGCGTCGGCCAGCTTCCGCGCGAGCGTTCCGAGCAGCTCGGCCAACGCCGCCGGGCCGGGCAGCAACAGGTCGGCGCGGTCCGCCAGTTCGGGGACCTCGGTGCCACTGCAGACCAGCAGGCCGTTGATCCCCCGGGTGCGGAGCTTCTCCACGGCGGCGTACGCGGCGAGGTCGCCGAGGTCGTCACCGGCGTACAGGACCGTCTCGGCTCCGACCTCCTTGACGTACTCCTCCAGTGCCACGCCCTTGTCCATGCCGGGCGGCCGCAACTCCAGGACCAGCCGGCCCGGTTCGACGATCAGACCGTGGCGGGCGGCCAGGCTGCCCAGCGGGGCGCGCAGGACCTCGAAGGCGGCCTGCGGGTCGGCGGCCCGACGGGTGTGCACGGCGACCGCGCGGTCGCCCTTCTCCTCGATCCAGGTGCCACTGTCGGCACCGGTCTCCCGGAGCACGGCGGGGAGCTCCGCCCGGACGGCCGCCACCCCGGGGTCGGGGTCGGGGGCGTGGACGGCGGCGGTGACGGCGTCCCAGCGTTCGGCTCCGTAGTGGCCGAGGACGACGAGGTGGTCCAGGCCCGCAGCCCCGGCGAAGCCGCCGTACCGCACGGCGGTGCCGGCCGGGCGGCCGGTGATCACCGCGACGGCGGCGACTCGGGGCGCGAGCGCGGACAGGGCCGGGACGACGTCGGGGTGGGCGCGGGACTGCTCCGGGTCCGGGACGATGTCGGCGAGCGTGCCGTCGAAGTCCAGCGCGACGACCGCGCGGGCCGGGCGGGCGAGGAGTGCGGCGAGGCCTTCGCGGCCGGCCTGGGTGGACGGGGTCGGGAGGGAGTGTGCCGGGTTACCCATGCGGGTGAGCGTAGCGGGCGGGCCGCCCCGCCGCCCGGCCTCCGGCCCCTGGGGGAGCATGTCCGCCGCCCGGCCTCCGGCCCGCGGGGCTCATGTCCCCCGCCCGGCTTCCGGCCGGGCGGGGTCGTGCCCGCCGCGCGGCCGGACGCGCTCAGCGGCGGCCGCGCCTCGCCTCGCGGACCCGGCGGAGGCGGTTCACGGTGACCGGGTCCTCCTCCAGCGCACGCCGGTCGTCGAGGAGGGCGTTGAGCAGCTGGTAGTAGCGGACCGGCGAGATCCCCAGCTCCTCCCGGATCGCCCGCTCCTTCGCGCCGGGACCCGGCCAGGACCGCCGCTCCAGGGCCAGCACGGCGCGGTGCCGGTCGGGGAGCGGGTCGGTGGGATCGGCGGCGGTCATATGAACCAACCTACCCAGGTCCGTCGCGGCCACGGACAGCCCCTTACTCCGCGCTCTCCGCCTGCCGGGCCTTGGCCGCGATGTCCACGAGGATGCTCTCCGGGTTGCCGCCGGGCTCGACCGCGGTTCCGATCTTCTCCTTGATCATCTCGCTGGCCTGCGCCCATGACGTCTTGCCGAACGGGTACAGCTGCGAGTTCGGCAGCGCCGAGAGGAACTCGTGCAGCGCCTCGTGCTTGTCGTCGGCCTCCATCGCGGTGGAGGCGCTGCTGGTCACGGGCAGCAGGTCGTACTGGTCGGCGAAGGACAGCACGTTGTCGTCCTGGTAGGCGAAGTCGAGGAACTTGCCCGTCTCCACCCGGTGGCCGTTCTGCTTGAAGCCCATCATCCAGTCGGCGACGCCCATCGAGCCCTTGGTCGGCCCGTCGATCCCGGGGAGCGGGACCATGCCGACCTCGACCCCCTTCTTCTCGGCCTCCTGCATCAGGGTCGGGTGGCCGTTGAGCATGCCCACCTCGCCCTTGGTGAAGGCGTCGAAGGCCGTCGCCCGGTCGAGCTTCCCGGGGGCGACGGGGCCGGTGAGCCCCTTGCCGACGAGGTTGTCCCTCAGCCATTCGAACGTCGCTATGTTGGCTTGGGAGTCGATGGCGTAGTTGCCGACCTCGTCCGTGTAGCCGCCACCCCCGCTGAGCAGCCACATCAGGGTCTCGGCCTGGGACTCCTCCTGGCCGAGCGGCAGGGCGAAGGGGTAGGTCACCCCGCGCTTCTCGAGCGTGGTGGCGTCGTTCCGGATGTCGTCCCAGGTCTGCGGGGCCCCGAGGCCCGCCTTGGCGAAGAGGCCCTTGTTGTAGAAGAGGAGCCGAGTGCTGGCCACGAACGGCAGGCCGTACAGATTGCCGTCGACCTCACCCGCGTCGGTGAGCGAGGGCAGGAAGTTGGACACGGTACGGATGGCGATCATCTCGTCGGCGGTGTAGAGCTTGCCCGCCTTCGCGTAGTCGGCGTACGCGCCGATCTGTGCGATGTCGGGGGCCTCGCCCGCCTTCACCATCTCCGCGACCTTGCGGTCGACGTCCTTCCAGGAGTAGACGCTGACCTCGACCTCGATGCCGGGGTTCTGCTTCTCGAACCTTCCGGCGACGTCGTCCCAGTACTTCTGGGAGCTGTTCTCGGCGCCGGTGCCGTAGTCGGCCGCGACCAGCTTCAGGGTGACGTCGCCGCCCCCGGTGCCCGAACCGCACCCCGACAGCGTCGCCGTCATACCGAGTGCGGCCACTACCGCGGTCAGACCAACCAAGCGCCGCTGCACAGCCCTGCCCATCCCCACATCACATCCATCGGTGCGGACGCCGCCGTTCCTGCGCCGGGTCCGCGATCCAGCCTCACCTCCGGTCGGAGGTCTGCACCACACGAAGGTCTACACCACCTGTGCGGCGACTCGGCAATCTAGCAGGACCGCTTTGTATGGGTGCTCAACAAACCCGCGATAGTGGACTAGACCTTTTAGGGGTCGTCGGGCGAAACTGTCTCCGTGAGACACGTCATCGCCCTCGATGTGGGCGGCACAGGAATGAAGGCCGCTCTGGTCGGGGCCGACGGCACCCTGCTCCACGAGGCGCGCCGGGCCACCGGCCGGGACCGCGGTGCCGACGCCGTCGTGGAGACCATCCTGGGCTTCGCCGCGGATCTGTACGCCTACGGCGAGGAACACCTCGGAGAAGGCGCCGTCGCCGCCGGGGTCGCGGTCCCCGGCATCGTCGACGCGGAACGCGGGATCGCCGTCTACGCCGCCAACCTCGGCTGGCGCGACGTGCCGCTGCGGAAGCTGCTCGGCGAGCGGCTCGGCGGCGTACCCGTCGCACTGGGCCACGACGTCCGCACCGGCGGCCTCGCCGAGGGGCGGATCGGCGCCGGCCGGGACGCGGACCGCTTCCTGTTCGTGCCGCTCGGCACCGGGATCGCCGGCGCAATCGGCATCGCGGGCACCATCGAGGCGGGCGCGCACGGTTACGCGGGCGAAATCGGCCACATCGTGGTCCGGCCGGACGGCCCGGACTGCGGTTGCGGACAGCGCGGATGTCTGGAGACCCTCGCCTCGGCCGCCGCGGTGTCCAGGGCCTGGGCCGCCGCGTCCGGTGACCCCGACGCGGACGCGGCGGACTGCGCGAAGGCCGTGGCCTCGGGCGACCCGGCGGCCCTGCGCGTCTGGCAGGACGCCGTCGACGCGCTCGCCGCCGGGCTCGTCACCGCGCTCACCCTGCTGGACCCCCGCACGCTCATCATCGGTGGCGGTCTCGCCGAGGCGGGGGAAACCTTGTTCACACCACTGCGTGCGGCCGTCGAGGAACGGGTCACGTTCCAGAAGCTGCCCCACATCGTCCCGGCGGCCCTCGGGGACACCGCCGGATGCCTGGGCGCAGGGCTGCTCGCCTGGGATCTACTCTCCACGGAGGTATCCGCCTGATGGCCGGACGCGCAGACAGCACGGTTCTCGCAGGTGCCCGGGTGGTGCTTCCCACCGGGACCGTCGAGAACGGCCGGGTGATCGTCGAGGGCACCCGGATCGCCGGCAGCACGCACGAGGGCGCCCGGACCGTCGACCTCTCGGGCCACTGGGTGGTCCCCGGGTTCGTGGACATCCACAACCACGGCGGCGGCGGCGCGTCCTTCGCCACCGGCACCGCCGAGGACGTCCTGACCGGGGTGCGGGCGCACCGCGCACACGGCACGACGACCGTCGTCGCGTCCACCGTCACCGGCGAGATGGACTTCCTGGCCCGTCAGGCAGGCCTGCTCTCCGAACTGGTCGAACAGGGCGAGCTCGCCGGGATCCACTTCGAGGGCCCCTTCATCTCGCCGTGCCGCAAGGGCGCCCACAGCGAGGAACTGCTCCGCGACCCCGACCCCGCCGAGGTCCGCAAGCTGCTCGACGCGGCGCGCGGCAGCGCCAGGATGGTCACCCTCGCCACCGAACTTCCGGGCGGCATCGAGTCCGTGCGGCTGCTCGCCGAGCACGGCGTGATCGCCGCCGTGGGCCACACGGACGCGACGTACGAGCAGACCGTCGAGGCCATCGACGCGGGCGCCACCGTCGCGACCCACCTCTACAACGCGATGCCCGCCATCGGGCACCGCGCCCCGGGGCCGGTCGCGGCCCTCCTGGAGGACGAGCGGATCACCGTCGAGCTGATCAACGACGGCACGCACCTGCACCCCGCCGCCCTGGAACTCGCCTATCACCACGCGGGCGCCGACCGGGTCGCCCTCATCACCGACGCCATGGACGCCGCCGGCGCGGGCGACGGTCTCTACGAGCTCGGGCCGCTCGCCGTCGAGGTCAGGGACGGTGTCGCGCGCCTGGTCGAGGGCGGCTCGATCGCGGGCTCCACCCTCACCCTGGACACCGCGTTCCGCAGGGCCGTGACGATCGACAGGATCCCCGTCGAGGACGTCGTCCGCTCCATCTCCGCCAACCCGGCCCGGCTCCTCGGCCTGGACCACAGGGTCGGCTCGCTGGACCCGGGCAAGGACGCCGACCTGGTGGTCCTGGACGCGGACTTCGCGCTCAAGGGCGTCATGCGCCGCGGCGAGTGGATCGTGGAACCCTCCCTCGGCTGACGGCACGTCATGACCGGGTGAACAAATAACGAAGAGACGGCGGTTGTCCGGGAGACCTGGGACGACCGCCGCCTCTTTGGCATGATCACCGGGGACGGCGCCGCAGGGAGACGGCGCGGGAGCGGACAACCAAGGAACCGGGGGCCGGTACAGGTGATACTGACCGTGACGCTGAACACGGCACTCGACCTGACGTACGCCGTCCCCGTCCTCGTCCCGCACTCCAGCCACCGCGTCCAGGAAGTGGCCGAACGCCCGGGCGGCAAGGGCGTCAACGTGGCCCGCGTGCTCTCCGCCCTCGGCCACGACACCGTCGTCACCGGCTTCGCCGGCGGCGCCACCGGAGCCGTCCTGCGCGAACTCCTCGGCGCGCTCCCCCACCGCCCCACCGACGCGCTCGTGACCGTCGCGGGGAACACCCGCCGCACCCTCGCCGTCGTCGACCGCTCCAGCGGGGACACCACGCAGCTCAACGAACCGGGCCCGCACATAGGTGCCGGTGAATGGGCCGCCCTCCTGGGGACGTTCGGGGAACTGCTCCCCCAGGCCGAGGCCGTCGCCCTCTGCGGCAGCCTCCCTCCCGGCGTCCACGTCGGCGCGTACGCGGAACTCGTACGGCTCGCCCGCTCCGCCGGCGTGCCCGTACTCCTGGACACCGGGGGCGAACCCCTGCGCCGCGGCATCGCAGCCCGTCCCGACCTCGTCAAGCCGAACGCCGACGAGCTCGCCCAGCTCACCGGCGCCCGCGAACCCCTGCGCGCCACCCGGGACGCCCGCCGCCGCGGCGCGCACAGCGTCGTCACCTCGCTCGGCCCGGACGGGCTCCTCGCCGTCACTCCCGACGGCATCTGGCGGGCCGCACCGCCGTCCGCCGTGCGGGGCAACCCGACGGGCGCGGGCGACTCCGTCGTGGCCGGCCTGCTGTCCGCCCTCGCCGAAGGGCTGGGCTGGCAGGACCGGCTGACCCGCGCGGTGGCCCTGTCGACGGCGACCGTAATGGCCCCGGCGGCAGGCGAGTTCGACCGCGGGGCCTACGAGGACCTGCTGGCGCGCGTCACCGTCGAACAGCACGCACCGGCCGCCTGAACGGACCCCGGAAAGACCGCGTCCCGGCTCGCTGGGCGAGGCCGGGACGACGGTGGTGCTGGGTTCCTGCAGCGGCGGGTCAGCCCTTGACGTGACCCGACTTCAGCGACAACTGGTCGAGGTTCGCGTCGCACGAGTCACCCTCGTTGCACGACAGCATCAGCTTGTTCGACCCCTTCTCGAGCTGGACGTACGCGTACGTGTTCGTCCAGCCCTTCTCCAGGTCGCCCTCGGCGGCGTGCGCGAAGTTCGTCATGTTGATGGAGCGCGGTTCCTGGTCGTTGACCGTGAGGGACGTCTTGGCGTCCCTGCCCGGTACGCCGTACGTCACGTACAGCGTGTACGGGCCGCTCTCCGGCACATCGACCGTCCAGGTGGCCGAACGGCCGACCTCGTTGAGGCTGATGTACTGGCCGTTGGCGCTCTTGGCGCCCTTGACCGTGTTGTCCAGCGACGCCGTGCCACCGAGGGTCAGCGTCGCCGCGTCCTGCTCGGGCAGCTGGACGGGCTCGTCGGACTCCTTGGCGGACTTCTCCGGCTTCGGGGACTCCTGGACCTCGTCGGCAGGGCCCTGGGTGGAACCGGCCTGGTCCTTGTTGTCGTCGTTGTCGTCGCCCGTCATCAGCGCGGCACCGATACCGATGAGCACCACCGCGACCACGGCGACGGCCGCGATCAGCAGCGCCTTGGTGTTGGGTCCGCCACGGCCGGGCCCGCCGTTCCTGCCGCCGCCGTGGCCCACGGACGCCGACTGCGCGGTCGGCGCGCCACCGGGGTAGGTCTCCGGCGCCGCGTACTGCGCGTTCGGCTGGCCGTACTGCTGCTGGGGCTGCTGGCCGTACGCCTGCTGCGGCGGCACCTGTCCGTACTGGCGCTCCCCGACCGCCCGCACCTGGTTGTACGACGTTCTGGGCCTGCCGGGCTGCGCTGCCGGACCCGGGTAGCCGTAGCCACCCTGCCCGGGCGGCTGTGCGCCCGCCGCCTGCCCGTCCGCGTACAGATAGCCGAACGGATCGTCGTCCTCGGGCTTGCTCGCGCCGTTGTTCCCGGCCGTCATCCCTGGGTCACTCCTCACCATGTCGCCAGCCGTCGCCGACCGGCCGAGCCTACCCCGAACGGAGCACGCGTCGAATTGCCCTCGGTCCCCCGGAAAACCCGGGCGCTGTACGGGGACAGCCAGGCCGTGAACGTCAGCCGGCTCTGCGGTGAACCTTCGATCGGGACCGCTTCTCCACGTACATCCGCTGGTCCGCGGAGTGCAGGACCTCTTCCTCGGTCATTCCGCACTCGGCCCAGCCGATACCGAAACTCGCCCCGACCCTGACTGCCCGGCCGTCCACCCGGATGGGCGGAATGATGGCGTTACGCAAGCGTACGGCCAGATCCGCGGCATCTGCCGCCCCGAGACCGTCCGCGAGGACGACGAATTCGTCACCCCCGAGCCGCGCGACCGTGTCACCGTCCCGTACGCAGGTCGTGAGCCTCCGGGCGACCTCGATGAGAACCGCGTCACCCGCGTGGTGCCCGAAACGGTCGTTGATGGACTTGAAGCCGTCGAGGTCGCAGAAGAGCACCGCGAGCCCCTTGGTCCCGTCGTCGCGGTCCGGGTCGGGCGCCACGCTGTGCACGTGGTGGTCGTAGGGGCCGATGCCCGGCGCGACCTCGCCCTCGTAACCGTCCGCCCGGTAGCCGTGCGCCGGGCTCTCGACGTCGCCGTACGCCGCGTCCAGTGCCTCGATCGCGGAGGAGGCGACCGAGTGAGGCCTCTCACACAGCCGCGACCCGAGCCGGGAGCGCAGTTCGGCGCTGTTGGGAAGACCGGTCAGCGCGTCGTGCGAGGCACGGTGCGCGAGATTCAGCTCGTTGCGCTTGCGCTCCTCGATGTCCTCGACGTGCGTGAGCAGGAAACGCGGCCCGTCGGTGGTGTCGGCGACGACGGAGTTGCGCAGGGAGACCCAGAGGTAGGTGCCGTCCCTGCGCCCGAGCCGGAGCTCGGCCCGCCCGCCCTCGGCGGACGTGCGCAGCAGCGTGCCGATGTCCTCGGGGTGGACGAGGTCGGCGAAGGAGTAGCGGCGCAGGACGGAGGCGGGGCGCCCCAGGAGACGGCAGAGCGCGTCGTTGGTGCGCAGCAGCCTGCCGTGCTGGTCACCGCCCATCTCGGCGATGGCCATGCCGCTGGGGGCGTACTCGAAGGCCTGGCGGAAGGATTCCTCGCTGGCCCGCAGCGCCTGCTGCTCGCGTTCGAGCCTGACCAGGGCGCGCTGCATGTTTGCTCGGAGGCGAGCGTTACTGATCGCAATGGCCGCCTGGGAGGCGTACATCTGGAGTGCCTCGCGACCCCAGGCGCCGGGCCGGCGGCCGTTGCGCGGCCTGTCGACCGATATGACGCCCAGGAGGTCCAGACCTCCGCCGGAGGCGTACATGGGTGCGTAGAGGCGGTCCAGGGGGTGCCACTCGTCCTCGAAGCGTGGCTCCGGCCCCTCGGTGTGCCACTGCGGCACGTCGTCGTCGAGGAGCACCCAGCCCTCGGTGTGGGGTATGAACCGCAGCTCGTCCCAGGCCTCGCCCATCGACAGCCTGCGCTCCCACGACTCGCGGGAGCCGACACGGCCGGTGATCAGGGATTCCGCGGCGCTGTTGCCGGCGAACGCGGCGACGACGAGGTCACCGTCCGGGCGGACGAGGTTCACGCAGCCCAGCTCGTAACCGAGGCCGCCGACGATGCCGTCGGCCACCGACTGCAGCGTGTCCGCCAGGCTCCGCGCCGTGTTGAGATCAGCGACGGCCTGGTGCAACTGCCGCATGGTCGCAAGACGGACGTACGGTTCCGACTCGGCCTCCATTGCTCGCACTCCCTGAGACCTCGACAGCAACTCCAGGTTTCATATCGACGTACTTGTTGCACTGTCACGGCCACTGAATCACAGTGAGCTGTGCACCCGGTACACAGGGTCAACAAATATTGCTCTCTGTGACTCAAGTCACAAGACTTGGCAAAGACCGCCCCGGGCACCTCCAGACACCCCTGTTGCGTGGCGATCGCAAAGCGGCGCACATGGTTCCGGAGTCCTAGGACCCGGCTGGTCCCCTGGTCCGATGCGACGCCGCGCCCGGCGGCACTAGCGTGCCCGGTGTGCTGCAGAAGACTCCCCCCGCCCCGCGCCCCGAAGCCGTCCCCCATGCTGAGGGGGTGAGCAACGACGAATTCCGCGCCGCCCTCTCCCGCCTGGCGGCGGGCGTGGTGCTGGTCACCGCCGAGGAGCCGCCGCTCGACGAGCACGGCCGGGGCGAGGACGTCGGGATGACGGCCACCGCCTTCATGTCGGTCTCCCTGGACCCGCCCCTGGTCATGGTGAGCCTGCGCAACGACTCACGGATGGACGACCTGCTGGCCGAACAGCCCCTGTGGGCGGTGTCCGTACTCACGGAGGGGCAGCGGCAGATCGCCGCGCGGTTCGCCATGAAGAACCGGATCAGCGACCGGCTGCTGTTCGAGGACGTCCCCTGCACACGGGGCGAGATCGCGGGAGCGCCCCTGGTGGAGGGGGCGCTGGCCAACCTGGAGTGCCGCACGGAGCAGCGCGTCCCGGCAGGTGACCACACGCTGGTGATCGGCCGCGTGCTGTCGGCCTCGCTGCCGAACGCGGACGGCGAGCCGCTCACCTACTTCAAGGGCCGCTACCGGCAGCTGGGCTGACCCGGGCCGGACCTCACGCCCGGGGCTGAACCGCCCCGGACCTCGCGGCGGGACTCACCAGTCGCGGCCGGAGCGTCCGCGCTTCGTGTCGCCGCGCTGCTTCTTCTCGCGCAGACGCCGCTCGTTGATGCCGCGCGGGATCTTCTTCTTGAGGCGAGGCTTCGGGGGCGGCGCCGTGGCCTCCGCCAGGAGGGCCGCGAGCCGCACGGCGGCCGTCTCACGGTTGCGCCACTGGGAGCGGTGCTCCGAGGCGCGTACGGACACCACACCGCCGACCAGCCGGCTCGCGAGCCGTTCGAGGGCCCGGGCCTTCCACACCTCGGGCAGGGCCTCGGTCGCCGCGAGGTCGAAGCGGAGCTCCACCTGGGAGTCGCTCGTGTTGACGTGCTGCCCGCCGGGCCCCGAGGACCGCGAGAAACGCCACATGAGTTCGGCCTCCGGCAGGGAGACCGAACCGCGGATGACATAGGGCCCGGACATGACACCCATGTTCCCCGCCCCACCGCCCGTTCGTCACCTTGTTTTGCGAGCGTTCGGCCAGAAGTTCGGCAAAGAAAGTAAAGCGAGCAGGAACCTCGTGGTCTCTTGTCTGCGTTAGGACGGGTGACGGTAGCTTTCGTGATGGCACGAAGCCCGCACACGACGAGGAAAGGGACTTCCCATGGCTGTAAGCCTGTCCAAGGGCGGCAACGTCTCGCTCACCAAGGAGGCCCCGGGCCTGACCGCCGTCACGGTCGGCCTCGGCTGGGACGTCCGCACCACCACCGGCACCGACTTCGACCTCGACGCCTCGGCGATCGCGGTCAACACCGCCGGCAAGGTCTACTCCGACGGCCACTTCGTCTTCTTCAACAACAAGGCGACGCCGGACCAGACCATCGTCCACACCGGTGACAACGTCACGGGCCAGGGCGAGGGCGACGACGAGCAGATCAACGTCAACCTGGCGGGCCTCCCGGCGGACATCGACAAGATCGTGTTCCCGGTCTCCATCTACGACGCCGAGTCGCGCAGCCAGAACTTCGGCCAGGTGCGGAACGCCTTCATCCGCATCATCAACCAGGCCGGCGGCACCGAGATCGCCCGCTACGACCTGAGCGAGGACGCCGCCACCGAGACCGCGATGGTCTTCGGCGAGCTCTACCGCAACGGCGCCGAGTGGAAGTTCCGCGCGGTCGGCCAGGGTTACGCCTCGGGCCTGCGCGGCATCGCCCAGGACTTCGGCGTCAACCTCTGACGCGACGGCTTTCCCACGGGAGCCCCCGCCCGACTCCGGTCGGCGGGGGCTCCCGTGCGTCCGCGTCACCCGCCCCTCCGCACACGCCAGATAGCGGACACGAACGCATCCCAGTCGGACAAGAACTGGTCAAAAACTTGTGAGGTAATTGTCGGCGACCCGTCAAAAGGGTTCATTCGGTGGCACGCTCTCCGCTCGTACCCCCCACAGGAACGAGCAACGGAGAAGGCATGACCCCCCACATGAACACCCGTCGCGCCGCTGCCCTGACCGCAGTTGCCGCGATGGTCGTCGTCGGCGTCCAGACCGGTACCGCCACGGCCGGTACCGGAACCGGTGACAGCAAGGCCTCTTCGTCCGGCGCCACCACCCTCGGCGTGAACTCCGCCGCTCAGCGCACCGGCGCCCTGCGCACCGCGCAGGATGACGCCCCGGCCGCAGCGAAGGCCCTCGGGCTGGGCGGCCAGGAGAAACTGATCGTCCGTGACGTGATCAAGGACGCGCACGGCACGGTCCACACCCGCTACGAGCGCACCTACGCCGGGCTCCCGGTCCTCGGCGGCGACCTGGTCACCCACACCGCGGCGGACGGGAAGTCCAAGGGCGTGGACAAGGCCACGGACGCCCGCATATCCGTGCCGTCGACGCAGCCGGAGCTGAAGGCCGCGGCGAGCGCCCGCAAGGTCGTCTGGGCGGGCCACGGCAAGCCGGCCCTCGCCTTCGAGACCGTGCGCGAGGGAGTGCAGAAGGACGGCACGCCCAGCCGGCTGCACATCATCACCGACGCCACGACCGGCAAGAAGCTGCACAGCTTCGAGGCCGTCGAGACCGGCACCGGCAACAGCCAGTACAGCGGCCAGGTGACGCTGTCGACCACCAAGGGCGCCTCGGGCTTCGAGCTGACCGACGGCGACCGGGGCGGCCACAAGACGTACGACCTCGACCAGAAGCAGAACGGCACCGGAGACCTCGTCACCGACACCGACGACACCTGGGGCGACGGCACCGGCGGCGACCGCCAGACCGCGGCGGTCGACGCCCACTACGGCGCGGCGACGACCTGGGACTTCTACAAGAACGAGCTGGGCCGCGACGGCATAGCCGGGGACGGAAAGGCCGCGTACTCCCGCGTCCACTACGGCACCGGCTACGTCAACGCCTTCTGGGACGACAGCTGCTTCTGCATGACCTACGGCGACGGGGCCGACGACAAGAGCGCCCTCACCGCGATCGACGTCGCCGGCCACGAGATGAGCCACGGCCTGACCGCCGCCACCGCCAACCTCGACTACTCCGGCGAGTCCGGCGGCCTCAACGAGGCGACCAGCGACATCTTCGGCTCCTCCGTCGAGTTCTTCGCCGACAACACCACCGATCCCGGGGACTACCTCATCGGCGAGAAGATCGACATCAACGGCGACGGAACTCCCCTGCGTTACATGGACAAGCCGAGCAAGGACGGCGGCTCGGCGGACTACTGGGACGCCGGCGTCGGCGACCTCGACGTGCACTACTCCTCCGGCGTCGCCAACCACTTCTTCTACCTGCTGGCCGAGGGCAGCGGCGCCAAGACCATCGGCGGCGTCGACTACGACTCCCCGACCGCCGACGGCTCCACGGTCACCGGCATCGGCCGCCAGAAGGCTTATCAGATCTGGTACAAGGCGCTCTCCGTCTACATGACGTCGAGCACCGACTACGCCGGCGCCCGGGTCGCGACCGAGAAGGCCGCCACCGACCTGTTCGGGGCCGACAGCGCCGAACTCAAGGCCGTCGACGCGGCCTGGGCCGGGGTCAACGTCAAGTAACACCCGCCCTGTTCCGGAGCCGGTCCGCCTTCGGCGGGCCGGCTTCCGCGTGTCGCAGGACCCTTGGACCGTTCCGGGCGCATCACGAGGACGACCTCGACCACGCCGTTGCTACCTGTGGCGGAGCCTTCGCCCGCCTCGCGATCATCCGGAACCCCCTACTGCCGCCCTCGCCGGGCCGGCCGTCAGCGGCTGAGCGCGGCGACACCCGCCGCGGCGAACTTCTCGTCGAGGTCGCCGCTCGGCGCGCCCGCGACTCCGATGCCCGCCAGGGGGGCGCCCTTGACCTGCACGGGCGAGCCGCCGGCCAGGAACAGGGTGCCGGGGATGTCCTTCAGGTTCGGGGCCTGCTCCAGACGCTTGACCAGTTCGGACGTCGGCGCGTTCCAGGAGACGGCGGTGTACGCCTTCTTCACGGCGGACTCGGGGGACTGCGGGCCCGCGCCGTCGCCGCGCAGCGTGACGACGGTGTTGCCGTCGCGGTCGACGACGGCGACCGAGACGCGCTGGTTCTCCTTCTTCGCGGCGTCCAGGGCGGCCTGCGCGGCCTTGGACGCGGCGGCGACGGTCAGGTGCGTGGACTGCTGGAGGTTCCGGTCCGCGGCGTCGGCCTTCACGACGGCGGCGGGCGCGGCGGCCGGGGTGGACGCGTTCGCGGACATCGCGCCGAAGGTTCCGGCACCCAGCGCCGCGGCGGCGACGGCACCGGTCAGGACACGGTTGCGCAGGGACATCTTCTTCATGGTGGGCTCCTGGGGTGAGTGCCGGCCCGGTCTCGAACCGTCCGGCTTCGGGTTTCGGCTTCCGGTATCGATCCTCCGGCCGGAACCGGGCCCGGTCCGTCGGCGTACCGGCTCGAAGCCGCACCCGTGTCGGCCGACGCCCCCGTCAGCCGATCGGTTGATGCGGAGGTGGCCCGCAGGGGCGACCATGGGATGTCCACGCAGGTCAGCGGCTGCGCGGCGACGCGAGAGCGCAGGACAGACCGAGGGAGCGCGGGGTACGACGTGCGGCGGAACCGAACCGGGCAGGCCCCGGAGCGAGCGGCGTCGGCCGACTCGGGCACCACACACCGCGGGGGTGCGGCGGGCGACCCGGACGCACGGTGGCCGGCCCTCCTCATGCACGCCGCGTTCTTCCTGCTGCTCGGCGCCTCCCTCGCACGCTTCCTCATGCGCCACCCCGGCGAGACCCGTACCCCCTGGATCATCGGGCTGTCGGCCGTGCTCGCCGCGCTGTACCTCCTCGGACCGGTGCTCGGCTCGCGACCCACGCCCCGCCGGCTGACCTGGCTCGGCGCCCTCGTCCTGGTGTGGATGGTCCTGGTCGTCCTCGCGCCGAGCTTCGCGTGGTGCGCCGTCCCGCTCTTCTACACGGGCCTGCGGATCCTGCCGCCGCGCGCCGCCCTGGCGCTCGTCTCCCTGCTCACCGCGTTCGTCGTCGCCGCGCAGCTACGGCTCGCGACCGGCTTCGACCCGAACCTCGTCCTGGCACCGCCCGCCGTCGCGGCCGTCGCCACCGCCGTCTTCGTCCACATGCAGCGCCAGGCCGTACGCCAACGGGACCTGGCCGTACGTCAGCGCGAGCTGATCGACGATCTGCTCCGCACCCGGCGGGAACTGGCCGCCACCGAGCGCCGGGAGGGGACCCTCGCCGAACGCCAGCGGCTGTCCATGGAGATCCACGACACCCTGGCCCAAGGGCTCTCCAGCCAGCAGATGCTGCTCCAGGCGGCCGACCGCTCCTGGGACGCCGACCCGGCAACCGCCCGCCGCCACGTCCTCACGGCGACCGGCATCGCGGAGCGCAACCTCGCGGAGGCCCGCCGCTTCGTGCACGACCTCGCGCCGGCCGACCTGGCGGAGGGCGGCGGGCTGGAAGCGGCGCTGCACGCGCTCGCCACCCGGGAGACCGCCCAGGCTCGTGGAGGCCTCACCGTCCGCTGCCATGTGGAGGGCACCCCGGCCCTCCCGCTTCCCGACCGGGTGCAGTCCGCGCTCCTGCGGATCGCGCAGGGCGCACTCGCCAACGTCACCGAGCACGCGGATGCCACCGTCGCCGCGCTGACGCTGACCCACCTGGACGACCGCGTCGTCCTCGACGTCGCCGACAACGGCCGCGGCTTCAGCCCCGAGCGGCAGAAACCCCGACCGGCCGGCGGCGTACGCGGCCACGGGCTGCCCGCGATGAGGGCCCGGGTCCAGCAGCTCGGCGGCACGCTGACCATCGAATCGGCGCCCGGCGAAGGCACCGTGCTGTCCGCCGCCGTGCCCCTGGCCGCGCACCCGGGCGCCCCCGGCCCGGCGTCCGGGCAACACACCTCGTCCGCCCCACCCGCCCCACCCGCTCCGGAGGAACGCGCATGACCCCGCCCGTACGGATCCTGCTCTGCGACGACCACGCCGTCGTACGGGCCGGACTGCTCGCCCTCCTCGGCGGCGAACCCGACATCGAGGTCGTGGGCGGGGCGGGCAGCGGCGAGGAGGCCGTCGCCCTCACCGCACGGCTCGGGCCCGACGTCGTCCTGATGGACCTCCAGCTGGGCGCCGGCATCGACGGCGTAGAGGCGACCCGCCGCATCACGAGCGCCGGGGCAGGTGCGGTCCACGTGCTCGTCCTCACGACGTACGACACCGACGCGGACATCACCCGCGCCATCGAGGCGGGAGCCACCGGCTACCTGCTGAAGGCCGAACGCCCCGAGGAACTCTTCGCCGCCATCCGGGCCGCCGCGCAGGGCCGCACGACGCTCTCCCCGCCGGTCGCCAGCCGTGTCATGGCCCGGATGCGCAGCCCCCGTCCCACCCTGACCGAACGCGAACTCGACATCCTGGGCCAGCTGTCACAGGGCCTCGGCAACCGTGACATCGCACGGGCCCTCTTCATCAGCGAGGCCACCGTCAAGACCCACCTGGGCCGGATCTACGAGAAGCTCGGCGTGGACACCCGGGCGGGAGCGGTCGCCGTAGCCAAGGAACAACGCCTGCTCCCCTGACAGGGGCTGTCCCGCCTGCCGGTCAGGTCACGCACCCCGGGGCCCCGCCGTCTCGGTCACGCACCCCCGTCCCCGGGACGGCGCGGACGCCCCACGCGGCATGACACCATCGAACCGTGCTCGACATCGGCTACTCCCTCTCCCGGCGCTTCCCGGACCCCCCGCAGACCGACTACCGCCGCGCGGACGTCCACGCCCTGCGGCACGACCTGTTCTCCGGGGACGTCTACCTCGCCGACACCAAGGAGGACCGCGAAGTATCCACAGCCTGGGGATGGGTCCCCGTGCTCGACTTCGCCTGGGCACTCTGCGACATCGTCGAGCAGATCGACCGCGACCCCCGGGGCAACCGCTCGCACCGCCGGCAGTTCGCCGAGCTCGACTTCACCGAGTCGTCCGACCGCATGCTCTTCGAACGGCGCTTCGGCTGGGTGGACGTCGAGGCCGACTGGATGCCCGGCGAGGAGCCCCCGCTGACCTTCAGCCACTCCCTGCTGCGCCGCGAGGCCCGCGACTTCCTGCACGACCTGATCGCCGACCTGGCCGACATGCACGAAGGCCTCGCCGACAACCCGATCATCTGGGACCTGCAGGCACGCTTCCCCCGCCTCTGAAAGCCTTCGGAGACGGAGACGGAGACGGGGACGGGCCCACCGTCTACGCCTCCACTCGCACCCCGATCTGCGCCGCGAACGCCGGAGCCAGCTCCATCAGCTGGGACGGGCTGATCACCGCCCCCGCCAGCCGCTCCACACCCCGCGCGATGTCGAGCTCGGCGACCGCGCGCAGATCGACGGACTCCATCCGCACGGAACTGAAGTCGGCACGTTTCAGCACGCAGTCCCGGAACTCCACCCGCACCAGCTGAGCCTCCCCGAAATCCGGCTCCGAGAGCACACACCCCTCGAACACGACGTCCTTCAGCCGTGCCGTGCGCAGATTCAGATAATCGATCTTCCCGCCCCGCACGAGCACCCGCTCCAGCACCGCACCGTGCAGCTGCACCCCGCCCAGCCGCGCGTCCAGGACCTCCACGTCCCTCAGCGACGCCCCCGCGAGATCGGTGCCCACGCCCCGTACGCCCCTGAGCACCGAGTCGATGAATCTCGCCCGCACCAGCTCCGCACGGTCCAGGGCACACTCCCGCAGCTCACAGTCCATGAACCGCGCCCCGGGACCCGACGCGTCGGCCAGGTCCGTCCCCGCGAACCGCACCCCGTCGTAATCCCCGTCTGGCTCCAGGCCCGCCCCGTCGTACTCCACGAGCTGCGGCAGTCGCACCTCCGGCCGCCTCGCCCGTGCCACCCCGTCCTTCGCCCCCGCGCCCCTGCCGCTCCTGTTGCCTGTACG
This sequence comes from Streptomyces sp. JH34, assembly GCF_029428875.1. NCBI lineage: Bacteria > Bacillati > Actinomycetota > Actinomycetes > Kitasatosporales > Streptomycetaceae > Streptomyces > Streptomyces sp. JH34. Next base: position 3,292,933 of record NZ_JAJSOO010000001.1, read on the forward strand.
TGCCATGCCCCCCATCGTGGCGCACACCACTGACATTGATGCTGATGCCCGGGTCCCGGTGTCACGGAACCGGCCGGCCGAACCGTCCTCCCTGCAACAGCGCCCACCGCGAGGAGACCCAGCCATGCAGCGCATCCACATCGTCGGCGGCGGTCTCGCCGGGCTGACCGCCGCCATCACCGCCGCCGAATCCCGGGCGCAGGTCACCCTCCACGAGGCCCACCACACGCTCGGCGGACGGGCCAGGACCTCGGACGGCCCCTACCTCACCAACGAAGGACCGCACGCCCTCTACCGCCGCGGCCCCCACTGGACCTGGCTCGGACAACGCGGACTGCTCGGCCCGTCCGCCTCCGTACCACCGCTCGAAGGCGCCCGCTTCCTCTTCCACCGCGACGGCGCACTACGCAGGACCCCGCCCCTCGCCATGCTGCGCCTCACCCGCCGCAACCCCCGCCTGGCACCCGTCGACACCGACTTCCACAGCTGGGCCGTCGGCCAGGTGGGCGAGGAGGGCGCCCGCGCGGCGGCCCACTACATGGGTGTGGCCCTCTTCCACCACGACCCCGGTTCGCTGTCCGCCGCGTTCGTCCAGGAACGGCTGCGCCGCGCCGCCGCACTGCCCCCGGAGGCCCGCTACCCCGTCGGAGGCTGGGCGCGGCTCGTCGACCGGATGGCCGCCCGCGCCTGGGACCTCGGCGTACACCTCAGGACCGACGCACGCGTCGGCCCCCACGAGCTGGCGGAACTGAGCCGGGGCGGCCCCGTGATCGTCGCCACCCAGCTGGACTCCGCCCGCGTCCTCCTGGAGGACCCCGCCCTGACCTGGGACAGCGGCCGGACCGCCCTGCTCGACCTGGCCCTGCGCACCCGGCGCGGCGACCCCTTCATCATCTCCGACCTCGACGCCCCCGGCTGGATCGAACGCTTCACCGCCCAGGACCCGACACTCGCCCCGCCCGGCGAACAACTCGTCCAGGCCCAGATCCCCCTCGCCCCCGGCACGCCGCGCGCCCACGCCCTGCGCCGCGCCGAGGACCTGCTCGACCTCGGCTTCCCCGGCTGGCGCGACCGCACCACCTGGCGCCGGGAAGCCCTCGCGTCCGGCCGCACCGGCGCCGTCGACCAGCCGGGCACGACCTGGCGCGACCGGCCCGCCGTCGACCGCGGCGACGGCATCCTGCTCGCGGGCGACCAGGTCGCCGCCCCGGGGCTCCTCAGCGAGGTCGCGTTCAACAGCGGCATCGAAGCGGCGGTCCTGGCGGTACGGCTGCTCGGCGGTACGGCACCGGACGCCCCCCGCACGGCGGAAACCCCCTGACCTCGGGCAGAACCGGGAGGTGCCGCCCGCGAGCCAAGACGCCGCCCCGACCCCGCTCAGGCCGCCCCGAGCTCCGCCAGCGCCCCGTCCGTCAGCCGGTACACCGTCCACTCGTCCTGCGGACGCGCACCCAGCGACTCGTAGAACGCGATGGACGGGGCGTTCCAGTCCAGCACCGACCACTCCAGGCGCCCGTAACCGCGCTCCACGCAGATCCGCGCCAGCTCCGTCAACAGCGCCTTCCCGTAGCCGCCACCACGCCTCTCCGGACGGACGTACAGGTCCTCCAGATAGACGCCGTGCACCCCGCGCCACGTGGAGAAGTTGAGGAACCACAGCGCGAAACCGACCACTTCACCGTCGTCGTCCGACACCGCGACATGGGCGTACGCCGCGGGCCGCTCGCCGAACAGCGCCTCGCGCAACTGCTCCTCGGTGGCGTTCGCCTCGTCGAGCGCCTTCTCGTAGTCCGCGAGCTCACGGACCATGGCGTGGATGGCGGGGACGTCCTCGGACGTGGCTGTACGAATCATGGGGGCAGCCTAGACAGGCGGTCCGACCACGCGCCCCTCAGCTCCGCCCCAGCAACCGCCGCGCGATCTCCGCGTGGTGCACGGGAAGCCGTCGTCCCCCGCCCCGGATCCACAACCCGTTCTGCAGCACCCTCCCCAGGGTCCACGCCCGCGCCCGCTCCCGGTCCAGCCCCAGCACCCCGGACAGCAGATCGAACCGCCACAACACCTCGGACGCGTCGAACCTGTTGTCCAGCGCCGGGAACAGCTCGAACCCCGGATCCCCGCCCAACGGCTTGGGATCCAGCGCCACCCACTCCCCCGCCCGCCCGTCCTCCGCCCGTCCCGCCAGGATGTTGTCGTAGTGGAGGTCCCAGTGCAGCAGGCGGTCACCCGGCTCCCCGGCCACCTCCCGCACCGCGGCCGCGCAGTCCAGCAACAACCGCCGCTCGCCCTCGTCGCCCAGCCTCGCCGCAGCGCCGGGCGCCTCCTCCAGCATCCGGACGGCCTCGTCCCCGAGCCGCCGCATCCCCGGCGGAGCCGGCACCCGGACCAGCCGGGCCAACGACTCCGCGAGGACCCGCACCGCGGCCCGCGCATCGGCCATCCCCGTCAACGGGCGCCGCTCGTCCAGCCGTTCCAGCAGCATCACCCCGGTCGCCGGATCGTGATCCAGCAGACCCACCACCCCCGCACCGGCCTCACCCCAGACCCGAAGCGCGACCGGCTCCCCCACCGTCTCCTCGTCCACCGGCTGAAGCTTCAGCGCCGCCCGCCGGCCGTCCGCCTCCCGCACCACGGGAAGCACCAGCGCGCACATCCCGCTCATCGGGGCCCCGTCGGGCCGCAGCCCCCACTCCTCCAGACACCTCCCCGCCAGAGCGGGCAGCGCGTCGGCGAACTCCCGCCCCGCCGCACCGCTGTGCATCCCCAGATTCATGACCAGGTCGTCCGGAACGTCGATCACACCGCGAGCCTAGAGGTACCGTCCCTCCAGCGACTGGGCTGCACACGGACAAGCAGGGGACACATGAACACCGTCAGTACCGTCAACGGCGGCATCTCGTTCTGGTACGCGAACCAGGGCACCCCCACGCCCCGCGAGCCCCTGCCCGGCGACACCGCCGCCGACGTCTGCATCGTCGGCGGCGGCTACACAGGCCTCTGGACGGCGTACTACCTCAAGAAGGCGGTCCCCTTCCTCAACATCACCGTCCTGGAGGCGAAGTTCTGCGGCTACGGCGCCTCCGGCCGCAACGGCGGCTGGCTCTACAACGGCATCGCCGGCCGCGACCGCTACGCCAAGCTGCACGGCCACGACGCGGCCGTCCGCCTGCAGAAAGCCATGAACGACACCGTCGGCGAGGTCATACGCGTCGCCGGCGAGGAGGACATCGACGCCGACATCCACCACGGCGGCGTCCTCGAAGTCGCCCACACCCCCTCCCAGCTCGCCCGCCTCAAGGACTTCCACTCCGTGGAGATCGCCTTCGGCGAGACCGACCGCGTCCTGCGCGGCGCCCGCGAGACCGCCGAACGCATCCGTGTGTCCGGCGCCGTCGGCTCCACCTGGACCCCGCACGGCGCGCGCCTGCACCCCGCCAAACTGGTCACCGGCCTCGCCGACGCCGTCGAAGCACTCGGCGTCACGATCCACGAGTCGACCCCCGTCACGGAGATCAGGCCCAAGCACGCCGTCACCCCGTACGGCACCGTCCGCGCCCCCTACGTACTGCGCTGCACCGAAGGCTTCACAGCGGGCCTCAAGGGCCACCGACGCACCTGGCTCCCCATGAACTCCTCCATGATCGTCACCGAGCCGCTGTCCGAGGCCGTCTGGGACACCATCGGCTGGGACGGCCGCGAAACCCTCGGCGACATGGCCCACGCCTACATGTACGCCCAGCGCACCGCCGACGACCGCATCGCCCTCGGCGGCCGCGGCGTCCCCTACCGCTACGGATCGGCCGCGGCCACCGTCCACGGAACGGCCCGGACCCGGCCCGCCACCGTCGAGGCCCTGCGCGACCTGCTCGTCCGCTTCTTCCCCACCACCGCGGGTGCCCGCATCGACCACGCGTGGTCCGGCGTGCTCGGAGTCCCCCGCGACTGGTGCGCCACCGTCACACTGGACCGCAGCACCGGCCTCGGCTGGGCCGGCGGCTACGTCGGCTCCGGCGTCGCCACCGCCAACCTCGCCGCCCGCACCCTGCGCGACCTCATCCAGCAGGACTCCGGCCAGGCGGGCCCCACCGACCTCACCGCCCTGCCCTGGGTCAACCACAAGGTCCGCCGCTGGGAACCCGAACCGCTGCGCTGGCTCGGCGTCCACGCCCTCTACGCCGCCTACCGCACCGCCGACCGCCGCGAAGCCGCCTCCTCCTCCCCCACCACGGACCCTGTCGCGAAGGCGGCGGACCGCCTCTCGGGCCGGCACTGACCCCCGACCGTCAGCGGGCGGCGACACCCCTAGGCCGATCAGGAGAAAGCACAGCTCCGTACGAGTGACGGCGCGTACCCCCGTCCCCGCGCGCCGCCACAACCGCAATTGACTGAGGGTCACCACACCACGGCGCCCTCCACACAGGCGCCGTGACGCGAACTCGACGTCCGCCTGCCCCTCGTGGCCGACGCGGGCCATGAGAAGGGACCACCTCAATGCGGGTGCTGCGGAACATCGCATCGGGCGCAATCGCCTCGCTGCTCCTCCTCGTCGGGCTGACGCCCACGGCCGCCCACGCCGACACCGGCGACAACCTTCGCCCCGGGACCCACTGCCCGACGGACGCACGCACACGCGGAACCAACGGGGCACCCACCACACCCCTCGAGGAGTACTACCTCGACGACTGGCGCCTCGGCCCCGAGGTCCTCCCGAGGACCGGCGCCATCGGTGCGATGCTGCGTGACTACCACCGCACGGGCCCGACCTCGGTGTACTGGTTCCTCGGGTGCTACTGGCAGACCAACCCGACGACCGGCGAGTCCGGTTGGTGGTACCCGGACAACGACGGCTTCCTCCTCGACCGCGCGGGCAATCCGGTGAAGAAGAACCTGACCCTCCGCGTGGGGCAGCTGGTCGATCTCTTCGGCAGCGGCCGCGGCAACTTCCTCGCCCCCGCCGGGACCCCGTACGCCAAGCGCGCCATCCCGCCGAGCAACCTCGTGAAGTACACGAACGACTACCCGTACAGCTACCACCTGTACCGGGTCAACGAAGCGTTCACGGTGGAGGCCGGCCGCATCCGCCCCTGGTTCGGGCAGCCCGGCCTGGGGATCCAGTACAAGACGAACCAGCGGGTCTCGGAACTCGTCAACGCCGAAAAGCTCGAAGCCCTGAACTGATCACGACCGCACTCCCCTGGGCGGGCCCCGGCACGGCCGGGGCCCGCCCAGGCGCATGCGAGGGGACCCGATGAACAGGACCGAACTCACCGAGCGGCTCCGCCGCGAGGAGGTACCGGACGCGCTCTACGAGATCCCGGGCGTCCACGGCGTACCCGTCCAGCTCGACGCCTACTACGTCCTGCGCCCGGAAGGGGACGCCTGGCCGGTCCTCCTGCGCCAGCGGGGCCAGGAGGAAGTCATCGCGCGCTTCGGGAGCGAGGAGGAGGCGTGCGGCTACCTGTACGACACCCTGACCGACGTCCCCCCGCCCGGCCCCGGCGGCGCGGAACGGATCGACCGGCTCCTGGCCGACGCCGACGACATCCAGCGCCGGGCGGAGGAGGACTTCGAACGGGCCCCGGACCGGGAGGACGGCGGGACTGGGGGTGTCTGAACCGGGGCTCCGGGGCCCCGACCCGTGTGGAACCGCGATAGTCGGCACGGGGCAGCGAGGGGCGGCAGCCCCTTATGCGACCTCGATGCCGTACTCCCGCAGCAAGGCCCCCAACCCGTCGGCGTATCCCTTTCCTCCCGACACGAACTCCCAGTCACCGGAACCCCGCAGCCTGAACGAGCCGAGGACCAGCGCCACCTCCCCCGCCCTGCCGTCGGACACCTCCAGTCGGTCGAGCTCCACGCCCCGGGCATCCCGCAGCCGGATGGAGGCCTGCGTGAACCCCGCGAGATCACCGGCAGGCTCAGCGTCCGGATCCACAGCGGCCACGAGCACCACACGGTCAGCCTCAGCGGGAAGCGCGTCGAACGACACACTCAACGCCGCCCGGTCCTCCGCGAACCCCGGCACAGCCCGCACAGCGCCATCGGGAGTCCGCGGATTGTTGAAGAAGACGAAGTGGTCATCACTCAGCACCCGCCCGCCCCGGCACACCAGTGCGCACACATCCAGGGCCACGACGCCCGACCACGTCATACCCAGCACACTGTATTCACCGTCGGGTTCACCCTCGGGCGACGACCGTTGAGCCGGTACCCCGGCCCCGCCTCCACCCGGCAGCCTCCCCCGCAGCCCACAGCGCCCCAGGAGGTCGACCAGCTCCGTACCCGACACAAGAGTCAGCGGCTTGCCCTCGGCGAAGGTGTATGAGCCGGGACCGAAGCCTGACGTCGTCACCAGCACACCCTTGTTGGCCCCAGCTCCCTGGACCGTGCCGTAGAGATCACGCACGGCACTCGGAGGAACCGTGTTCCGGTAGCGCTTCACCTGGACGATGATCTTGCCGCCGCTGATCGGGTCCGGATCCATGGCCTCGACATCGACACCACCGTCGTTGGAACGCTGCGTGGTCACCGCATGCATCCCTCGCGCCCGGAAGAGCTCGGCGACCAGCCCTTCGAACTCGATGGGGTCCATCTCCAGCAGATCCGGCTCAGCACCGCCGCCGTGCACCGAGCCCGACTCCAGCTCCGCCGGGACCCTGCCCGGCCGGACGGCCACGCGCTGATCGGGACGAGCCGACAGCTGCCCTCGCAACGCGTCCGTCAGGCAGTCCACCGCACTCACCTGTTCCAGGTTCAACCCGCCGAACTCGGTCCGCGAGACCATCGTCGTGCTCAGGCAGACCGACGCCTGGCGCCCCGTCGCCGGATCGATGTCATGCACAAAGCCGTTCAGCGCCACCGACTCCACGACCTCGAACTCGTCCGCCGCGAAAACGTCCCGCAACACGAGCAGCATGCATTGAGCCAGCACGTCCCGGTAGAGGGCCCTTCGCCGGCCCACGGGCCGCGGCGTTTCCTTCTCCGTGTCCGAGCCCACCAGATACCGCACGATCTTCGACTCGGGAACCACCGTGAAGCCCGGCAACTCCCAGTCCAGCACAAGCTGCCGACCCGCCGGATCGAACGCGACGGTCACCTGACGGGGAAACTCCGCCGGCCAGGCCGATGACGAGTACAACGCAGCCGAGAAGTACTCCACCACAGCACCCGCATCACCTCGTCGCAGCGCCACCGCCATCTCGGAGACCCCCGCGTTGTGCCGCCGGATCTCGCTCAACTGCCCCTGCGCCCAGTCGTCGTACTGACGCCGATATGCCGCGAGCTGCTGCTGCCGCTGCGCCTCCGCCGCCTGCGCGGCCCGCCAGTCCTGCTGGTACCTCGCGTGCGCCTCCTGCTGCGCCTGCGCCCGCCGCCCGGCGGTCCAGCCGCCCTGCACCTGGTACCGGTTCACGTCAGGCATGGGTACGGGATACGCCAGTTGCCCAGGGGCGAACGGCTCGATCTCCTCAGCCCGCCCCAGCGACGCCATCCGGAACGCAGACTCCCGGGAGCCGGCCGCCAGCAGACCCTCCAGCACACCGACCCGAGCTTCGAGCTCCTCCGTACGCCGTCTCGCATCCGCCTCACGCCTGCGCCGGTACTCGGCCTGCTGCTCCCGGTGCAGCCGCGCCATGTCGCGCTCGTGGGCCCGCTGCAACCGCTCCTGCTCGCGTGCTCCCTGAACGGCCGCACGATGCTGCGCTTCGTGCTGGCGCTGAAGCTGCCGCTGGGCCTCCGCCCACGCACCGACCAGACCGTTGGACCGACGACTCATCTATCGCTCTCCCCACCCGCCCCTACGCTTCCTGCACATTTCTTACACGCGCGGAAACGTCCGCGTCCCGGGAGTGGTGGATCTGAGCCGATATCGCGGCCCGGGCAACAAAAAACCAGGCCAGCATGATGCTGACCTGGCATTTCGAGCCGCCTGTCGGAATCGAACCGACGACCTGGAGCTTACAAGGCAACCGCTCTGCCAACTGAGCTAAGGCGGCACAGCGCACGCCGAAACCGCGCGCGCAAGCCCTCACTCTACACAGCAGCGCGCGCCGCGCTCCACGAAGTTTCGCCACCGCCGTGACCCTCCGACCACCCGTGCGTTAAGAGGACTGACGTGCTGCTCCGCATATCGGACAGCCGGAGGGCGGGCATGACGGACACGGTGGACAAGCCGGTACGGGTGACAGGCGAAGAGGCGAGACGCATCAAGCGGGAGGCCCTCGGCATCGCCGACCGCAGGACGGACCACGGCAGCACACGCGGGGTTCCGAGAAGTCGGGCCAAGGAGGCCGGCACGCAGCAGCGTGTGTACCGCTACCGCTTCTATCCGAGCCCGGCACAGGCCGAGCAGCTGGGGAAGACCTTCGGGGCCTGCCGTTGGGTCTACAACGAGGCTCTGGCCCTGCGCGTCGGCGCCTGGGAGCAGCATCGCGTGTCGGTGGGGTTCGCCGAGTCGTGCCGTGCGTTGACGGGGTGGCGGCAGGCGTCAGGGACGAGCTGGCTGCGGGAGGTGTCGTCGACGGTGCTGCAGCAGTCGCTCCGTCATCTGGACGGAGCGTTCACGCGCTTCTTCAAGCAGTCGGCGAAATATCCGCAGCGGAAGACGAAGCACCGCTCGCGGAACTCGGCGACGTACGTGCGCACGGGATTCCGCTGGATGGAGGACCCCGAACTGCCGGGCACGGGGCGGCTGACGCTGGCGAAGCAGTCGGAGCCGCTCGACGTGCGGTGGTCGTGACCGCTGCCGGAGGGTGCGGACCCGGTGAAACTGTCGGTGACACGAGACCGGGCGGGGCGCCATTTCGTCTCGGTGCTGGTGGAGGAGCGGATCAAGCCGTTGCCTGCTGTGTTCCTGCCAGGTGGGCGTGAGCCGAGGGCGGTGGGGATCGACCTGGGTCTGGCGGCGCTGGTGACGCTGGACGACGGGACGAAGACTGATCATCCGCGCCTGATGCGGAAGCACGAGAAGGAACTGGCGCGGCTGCAACGGGGGCTGCACCGGAAGAAGAAGGGCTCGTCGAACCGGGAGAAGGCCCGGGAACGCATCGCCCGGCTGTACGCGCTGATCAGTGACGCGCGCAAGGACATGCTGGACCAGTTGACCACCCGCCTCGTGCGCGAGAACCAAGTGCTCGTGGTGGAGGATCTGGCCATCACAAACCTGCTGCGGCCCGCCACGGGGAGAGGGCGTCGGCGTAAGGCCGGACTGATCCGGTCGATCCAGGACGCGGCCTGGGGCGAGCTGCTGCGGCAGCTGCGGTACAAGTGCGCGTGGTACGGGCGCACGCTGGTGATCGTCGACCGCTTCTTCCCCTCGACACGGCGGTGCGCCGACTGCCATGCCAAGGGGGCGCCCCTCGACGTGTCGGTCCGGGAGTGGTTGTGCCCAGAGTGCGGCGCGTGGCACGACCGGGATGTGAATGCGGCGCGAAACCTCAGGGAGGAAGGGATGCGGCTCTACCGGCTGGTGTCGTGCGCGCTGCCGTCGGGGCGCGTACCTCCGCCTGTGATCAAGGCGTCGGAGCTGCCGGCGGTGCTGCCGGCCGCGTGAGGGAGCGTTACGGACCGACGGGCCGTCGGCCGTGATGCCTGTGGAGCCCATGTAGGACCGGGCGGGCGCATCCCCCAGGGATGCGTCCGATCGGCAGCGGGCGCTGAAGCAGGAAGTGCAGCGAACGGCACGGGACCCGGAGACGGAGTTCTGCCGTGGCTTGCACACGGTCAAAAGTGCGTTGCTCTGCCGGCGAATTTCACACGGCCTCGGACTGTTTCATGCCCTTCGGACTACTGACATATTCGAGAACGCCAGGTAGCGTCACCTCAGGTTCACTCCAGTGGACCACACCACTCCCTTACTCGGATCGTCCGGCACGTTCCTGCCGGTGGAGGAGAAGAATCGCCATGGCCAGTGTCACGTTCGACAAGGCGTCCCGCGTCTACCCCGGCTCCACGAAGCCGGCTGTGGACCAGCTCGAGATCGAGATCGCGGACGGTGAGTTCCTCGTCCTCGTCGGGCCTTCCGGTTGTGGCAAGTCGACCTCCCTGCGCATGCTCGCGGGTCTCGAGGACGTCAACGGCGGTGCCATCCGCATCGGTGACCGCGACGTCACGCACCTGCCCCCGAAGGACCGGGACATCGCCATGGTGTTCCAGAACTACGCGCTCTACCCGCACATGTCCGTCGCGGACAACATGGGCTTCGCCCTCAAGATCGCCGGTGTGAACAAGACCGAGATCCGGGCGAAGGTCGAAGAGGCCGCCAAGATGCTGGACCTCACCGACTACCTCGACCGCAAGCCGAAGGCGCTCTCCGGTGGTCAGCGTCAGCGTGTGGCGATGGGCCGCGCGATCGTGCGTGAGCCGCAGGTCTTCCTCATGGACGAGCCTCTGTCGAACCTCGACGCCAAGCTCCGTGTCTCGACGCGTACGCAGATCGCCTCGCTGCAGCGCCGCCTCGGCATCACCACCGTGTACGTCACCCACGACCAGGTCGAGGCCCTCACCATGGGTGACCGCGTCGCGGTCCTCAAGGACGGTCTGCTCCAGCAGGTCGACTCGCCGCGCAACATGTACGACCGCCCGGCGAACCTCTTCGTCGCCGGCTTCATCGGCTCCCCCGCGATGAACCTCGTCGAGGTCCCGATCACCGACGGTGGCGTGAAGTTCGGCAACAGCGTCGTCCCGGTCTCCCGCGAGGCGCTCACCGCCGCTGCGAACCGTGGTGACACCACCGTCACGGTCGGCATCCGCCCGGAGCACTTCGACATCGTCGAGCACGGTGGCGCCGCCGCGACCGGCCTCTCCAAGGCCTCCTCCGACGCCCCGGCCGGTCTGGCCGTCTCCGTCAACGTCGTCGAGGAGCTCGGCGCCGACGGCTTCGTCTACGGTGCCGCGCAGGTCGGTGGCGAGCACAAGGACCTGGTCGTCCGTGTCGGCGGCCGCGCCGTCCCGGAGAAGGGCACCGAGCTGCACGTCGTCCCGCGCCCGGACGAGCTGCACGTCTTCGCCACCTCGACCGGTGAGCGCCTGACCGCCTGATCCGTCCGGTACCGCTGCACGGCCCCGCGTCCCTTCGAGGACGCGGGGCCGTTCGCGTGTCGTGGGCGGGATCGGGTTTCGGATCCGGCGGGCTTCAAATACCCTGGCACACCGGTCAATTCACCCCGGCCTGTCAACGTGTGATTCGAAAAGACCACTCGAACCATCCCCCGCAGGGGTGACGAAATGTCGCCAGGCCGTCACTGCCCGCTACGCTCGCTGCGTGACCCACACCGCGCGCCGAATCGGCCGAACCCTAGCCCTCGTACTGCCCGTCGTCATGGTTCTGTCCGGGACCCTCGCGGTCACCCGTGTGCAGTGGTCGGGGCAGGACACCGAGACCCAGCTGCTGACGGCCTCCTCGGAGACCGTGTCCAAGCAGGCGAAGGCCCCGGCTCCTCAGGACGTTCTGCGGGACAAGCTCCTGCTGGAGCTCCGCGAGAAGGACCCGGGTGCCGCCCTGACGAGCCTCCAGCGCACCGTCGAGGGGCGCCCCTCGCTGGCGAAGCACTGCATGTCGATCGCGAAGGCGCTCGGCAAGGCCGCCGTGGACCAGTACGGTCCGACGCGCGCCCACCGCTTCTCCCGCCCGGTCTGCGACACCTCCTTCGCCTCGGGCGTCGCACAGTTCAGCTGAGCCGGGTGTGTCCGGGCACGGCATATCGTGCCTGGCATGCATACGTTTCCGACGCAGGCCGTGATCCTGGCGGGTGGTCAGGGCTCGCGGCTTCGCCCGTACACCGATGACCGTCCGAAGCCGATGGTCGAGATCCCGGGGACCGGGACCCCGATCATCGGCCATCAGCTCTCCTGGCTGGCCGCCGAGGGCGTCACCGACGCCGTGATCTCGTGCGGCCATCTCGCCGATGTGCTGCAGGAGTGGCTGGCCTCGGCCGACCTTCCGCTGCGTGTCACGACCGTCGTCGAGACCGAGCCCCTGGGCCGGGGCGGCGGTCTCAAGCATGCCGCGACGCGGCTGCCCGATCCGTCGGAGCCCTGGTACGCGACCAACGGCGACATCTGGACCCGCTTCTCGCTGCGGGAGATGGCCGCCTTCCACGCCGAGCGGGACGCCACCGCGACGCTCGCGCTGGCCCGCCCGCGGATCCCGTGGGGCGCCGTGGAGACGGACGCGTTCGGCCACATCACCGACTTCATCGAGTCCCCGCCCTCCCCGTACCTGATCAACGCCGGGGTGTACGTCTTCGCGCCCGCGTTCACCGGGATGCTGCCCGACCGCGGTGACCACGAGCGGACGACGTTCCCCAGGCTGGCACGTGAGCGCCGCCTGGCCGGCTTCCCGTTGCCCCACGGGGCGTACTGGCGGGCCATCGACACTGCGAAGGACCTCACGGAGGCGGCGAAGGAGCTGGGCGCCCACGTGGGCGGCTGAGGCCGGCCCGGACGTGCGCGAGGGCGGTCACCGGATGTCCGGTGACCGCCCTCGCGGTGTGTGGCGGGGTCAGCCGAGGAGGCCGCCGATGGGGTTCTGGCCGGCGCCGCCGGACGAGCCCCCGTCCGACCCCCCGTCGGAGCCGCCGTCCGACCCTCCGTCCGATCCGCCCGAGGAGGCGGAACCCGACGAGCTGGGGCCCGCGTCGTCCGCCGGGGGCTCCTGCGGCGCGGGCTCCTGCGGGGGTGCCTGGCCGGTGCCCTGGGTCTGGCTGGGCTGTCCCGTGCTCGCCCCTGCCGTCGGGCCGGACTCACGCCCGGGCCCGGAGCCCGGGGTGGACTCCTCGGCCGACGGGGTGCCCGGCGCACTGGAGGGCGACGTCTCCGGCGCCCGGTTGTCCGGGGTACTGGAGGGCTCGCGCTTCTTGCCCTCGGACTTGTCGGGGAGCGGGGAGCCGGGCAGCTGGTTGGTCGGGTAGCTGTCGGGGCCCGGCACGGTGACGACCTGCGTGGAGCGGACGGCCCCGCCGAGCATCGAGCCGACGAGCAGGGTCAGGCCGACGACCACGGTGGCGACCGCGGTGCCGCGACGCAGTACCCGGCGCCGCAGGTCCCAGATCGCGGAGCGGGGGCCGAGCGTGCGCCAGGCCTCCCCGGAGAGGCGCCCGTCGAGGGAGTAGACGGGGGCACCCGCGATGACGAGGGGGCTCCAGGCGGCGAGCAGGATGATGTCGGGGGTGTCGTACGCCGCGGCGCCGCGCCAGCTGACCGTCACCAGCAGGGCGGCCGAGAGCAGGACGCCGAAGGCCGCGGCGAACCGCTGCCAGAGCCCGAGGACGGTGAGGACACCGACGACGACCTGGAGGAAGGCGACGCAGAGACCGGCTGCGACGGGGTGGGAGAGCGCGAGGTCCCGCAGGGGTTCGGCGGCTGTCCACGGGTGCAGCGAGGTCAGCCACTTGACCATCGAGCCGCGGTCGCCGCCGTCGAAGTAGGCGGGGTCGCAGAGCTTGCCCATGCCGGTGTAGATGGAGAGGAAGCCGAGGATGACGCGCAGCGGGAGGAGGACGACGCCGAGGTTCATCCGGCGGCCGGGGTAGTAGGCGTGCCGGACGGTGTCGCCGGCCTGGCGCCGGTCGCCTTCGGAGGTGCCGTCCCGGCCCTCGGTCCCGGGGTCGTCGTCGTAGGTCACGTCGTACGCGTCGTGAGCCGGCGTGTCGACGGCGTCGTAGGCACCGACGGCCCGCCGCATGGGGGGCAGCAGCGGTCCGGTGCGGCCGCCTCCGTGCCGGTGGGGCGCGGGGACCACGGGGTTGGGCTGGGTCTCGTCGAGGCGCGGGATGACCTGTGTGCCGCCGCCCGCGTCGTCGTGGCCCGCGTCGCCGGGGCGGGCGTCGAGGTGGCCGGCGGTGGAGTTCCGTACCGCCTGCAGGAGTCCGGTCGCTCCGGGGTCGCCCGGCTCCGACCTGCCGCTCCAGACGACGGGGGCCCGCCTGCGACCGCCCGGACCGCTCATGGCGGGAATCCTGGCCCGTCCGGCGCCGCCGGGGCGAAGGCGGGTGCGCTGGCCGGGGGCGAGCTGCACCCGGAAGCTAGCGTGGCTGACGATGACCTGCGCGGGGTCGCTGTCCACCTTCGTCATGCTCAGGGCGGGTTGGTCGTCGAACCGAGGCGTTCTGGTGTCCACACTCATCTAACCGAGTGATGTGTGATTAGGACACTGCCTTGACGCGTCCAGAGTGTCCAGGACCCGTCAACCGTCCTCCCCTTCACACCCGTCGGCGTACGCCGGGGACGCGGAGAGGGGGTCGGCGCGCCCACCGGGACGGCTTCCTCGCTGATGGGGCGCCCTGTGCCGGCCGGCCCAAGGTCTCTGCCCCCGGGCCGCACGCCCCGGGCACCGGCCGCGTCCGGGGGCGTGCGGCCGGCGGACGCGACGGCGTTCCGCGCCCGCGCCGGGGAGGCCGGGGCGCGTCGACGGTCTGCCTCGGGAGCCCTTGCGGACCCGGAGCGTGCCCCGGCGACGGCCCGGGGTGTCACGCCCGGCGACGGCCCGGGATGTCACACGGCCCGGCGGCGTGCCACTTCGTAGAGGACGATGCCGGCGGCGACACCGGCGTTCAGGGATTCGGCACCGCCCGGCATGGAGATCCGGACCCGGTAGTCGCAGGTCTCGCCGACGAGGCGGCCCAGGCCCTTGCCCTCGCTGCCGATGACGATGACGACGGGGCCCTCCAGCGCCTCGAGGTCCTCGACGGTGTGCTCGCCGTCCGCCGCGAGGCCGACGACGGTGAGGCCCGCCTTCTGGTAGCCCTCGAGGGCGCGGGTCAGGTTGGTGACGCGCGAGACGGGAGTACGGGCCGCCGTGCCCGCCGAGGACTTCCACGCTCCGGCGGTCATACCGGCCGCCCGGCGCTCGGGGACGACGACGCCGTGGCCGCCGAAGGCGGAGACGGAGCGGACGATCGCGCCGAGGTTGCGGGGGTCGGTGACGCCGTCGAGGGCGACGATCAGCGGGTCCTCGTTGCTGTCGTACGCGGCGGCGGTGAGGTCCTCCGGGTGCGCGTACTCGTACGGCGGGACCTGGAGGACGAGGCCCTGGTGGTTCAGGCCGTTCGTCATCCGGTCGAGCTCGGGGCGCGGGGCCTCCATGAGGTTGATGTTGCCGCGCTCACCGGCGAGCTGGAGGGCCTCGCGGACCCGCTCGTCGTTGTCGATGTACTGCTGGACGTAGAGGGTGGTCGCGGGGACGCCGTCGCGCAGCGCCTCGAAGACCGGGTTGCGGCCGACGACCATCTCCGACGTGCCCTTGACGCCACCGCGGCGCGGGGCGGGGCGGCGTGCCGCGGCCTGCTTGGCCTGGGCGTTCGCCACCCTGTTCTTCTTGTGTCCCTTGCGGGCGGAGGCGGGCGGCGTCGGTCCCTTGCCTTCGAGAGCACGGCGTCGGTTACCGCCGCTGCCGACCTGCATGCCCTTCTTGTTGGACGTGCGGCGGTTCCTGCGCTGGCTGTTCCCGGCCATGACCTACCTGTTTCGTTGCTTCAGAAAAACGTCGTCAAGTGAAAGTGTGCCGCCCGGATGGCCGGGCGGCACATTTGCGCTGCTCACGCATGGTGCGAAGGCCCGCTCAGCGGGGTCCGAGCGTCCAGCGGGGTCCGGTGGGGCTGTCCTCGATGACGAGGCCGGACTGGTTGAGCTGGTCCCGGATCGCGTCTGCGGCGGGCCAGTCCTTGCGTTCACGGGCGGACTGGCGCTGGTCGAGGACGAGTCGTACGAGGGTGTCGACGACGCCGTGCAGGTCCTCACCCCGGTCGCTCTCGCCCGCCCAGTGGGGGTCGAGGGGGTCGAGTCCGAGGACGCCGAGCATCGCGCGCACCTCGGCGAGGCGGGCGACGGCCGCTTCCTTGTCGTCGGCGGCGAGGGCGGAATTGCCCTGCCGGACGGTGGTGTGGATGATCGCGAGTGCCTGCGGGACACCGAGGTCGTCGTCCATGGCCTCGGCGAACGCGGGCGGGACCTCGGAGGCGGCCTCGACCGGCCCGCCGGCCTTCTCCACCACGCGCTGGACGAAGCCCTCGATACGCGCGAACGCGGATTCGGCCTCGCGCAGGGCCTCCTCGCTGTACTCGATCATCGAGCGGTAGTGCGGGGTGCCGAGGTAGTAGCGGAGGACGATCGGGCGCCACTGCTTGACCATGTCGGTGACCAGGACGGAGTTGCCCAGGGACTTCGACATCTTCTCGCCGGACAGCGTGACCCAGCCGTTGTGCACCCAGTACTTCGCGAAGTCGTCGCCGAAGGCCTTGGCCTGGGCGATCTCGTTCTCGTGGTGCGGGAAGATCAGGTCGATGCCGCCGCCGTGGATGTCGAAGGCGGTGCCGAGGTACTTGTGGGCCATCGCGGAGCACTCCAGGTGCCAGCCGGGGCGGCCGCGGCCCCACGGGGTCTCCCAGCTGGGCTCGCCCGGCTTGGCGGCCTTCCACATGGCGAAGTCGCGCTTGTCCCGCTTGCCGGTCTCGTTGTCGCCGGACGGCTGGCGCAGGTCGTCGAGGTCCTGGTTGGAGAGCTCCAGATACCCCTCGTACGAGCGGACGTCGAAGTAGACGTTGCCGTCGGCCTCGTAGGCGTGGCCGCGCTCGATGAGGCCGCGCATCATCTCGACCATCTCGGTGATGTGGCCGGTGGCGCGCGGTTCGTACGTGGGCGGGAGGCAGCCCAGGGCGTCGTAGCCGTCGTTGAAGGCGCGCTCGTTGTCGTAGCCGATGGACCACCAGGGGCGGTTCTGCTCGGCCGACTTCTTGATGATCTTGTCGTCGATGTCGGTGACATTCCGGATGAACGTCACGTCGTAGCCGCGGTATTCGAACCAGCGGCGCATGATGTCGAAGTTCAGTCCGGACCTGATGTGCCCGATGTGCGGGGCGGCCTGGACAGTCGCGCCACAGAGGTAGATCGAGACACAGCCCGCGGTGAGCGGGGCGAAGTCACGGATCTGCCGGGCGTTGGTGTCATGCAGGCGAATAGTCACGCCTCAAGGGTAGTGGGCCCGCACCAGTGCCCAGCGCCCCCTGTGGAAAACGTGTCACAACTGATCGGAGACGGTGGTCCCGGGCTGCGGCGCCCGTCGTCCCGCGGACAGGGTCAGGGCGAGTGCCGCGCCCGCCAGGGGGACCGCGGCGAGCACTCCCCACAGGACGGGTCCGGGTGTGTCGAGGAGTGTTCCGGTGGCGGCGCTGCCCACCAGGACGGCGAGGCCCGACACGGAGGACAGGGCTCCCGTGGCGAGACCGAGCCGGTCGTCGTCGACGAGGTCCGGCACGAGCCCGCGGGCGGCGGGGACCAGCAGCATCTGACCGAGCGTGAGCAGGACGACGAGCGCGGCGCCGGGGAGCAGCCCGGCGGGTCCGTCGGGTGCGAGGGGCACGGCCGCGAATCCGGCGGCGACGACGGCGAGCCCGGCGACGAGGGCGGTGCGGGGCGCGACCCGGCGGGCGGACCATCGGGTCAGTGGCAGCTGTGCGACGACGACGAGCAGGGAGGAGAGGGCGAAGAGCCCGCCGAGCGCGCTCTGGGTTCCGGTGGCCCGCTCCACCTCGGCCGGCAGGGCGAGGTAGAGCTGGTTGTAGGAGACGAGGTAGCTGCTGTACACGAGGCACAGGACGAGGAACGGCCGGTTGGCGAAGACCTGTCGGGGCAGGGCGGTCCGCGTTCGGGCGGGCCGGACGCGGCGCGGCCGGCGGGGCATGAGGCGGGCGTGTCCGGCGAGTACGCCGACGAATACCAGCGCCCCGGCCAGGCACGCGGTCCGGAAGCCGCCGCCCAGGAGGAGCAGCAGGCTGCCTATAAGGGGGCCGAGGAACGCTCCGGCCTGGCCGGCGGCGGAGAACACGGCCAGCACCTGGGCGCGCGGTGTGCCGGTCTCGGTCTCGTGGGCGACGGCGGCCCGGGCGGTCTCGGACTCGACGGCGGGTGAGAAGAGGGCGGCGGCGAAGCCGATGAGCAGGACGGCGCCGATGACGCCCGCGGTGGTGCCGGCCTGGGCGAGCCAGCAGAAGCCGGCGATGCGCAGGACGCAGCCGGTGAGGACGACGGGCCGCGGGCCGTAGCGGTCGGTGAGGGCTCCGCCGACGACGAAGAGGCCCTGCTGGCTGAAGGTGCGCAGCCCGAGCACGAGTCCCACGAGCCATCCCGCCATGCCGAGCCCGTCGCCGAGGTGCGTGGCGAGGTAGGGCAGGACGGCGTAGAAGCCGGTGTTGAAGGCGAACTGGGTGGCGGTCAGGAGCCGGAGGTAGGGCCTGAGCTCCACGCCGGCGCCGGTGCCCGTGCCCGTGGTGCCCAAGGTGCCCGAGGTGCCCGTGGTGCTTGTGGTGCCCGTGGTGTCCGGCGCGTCCGTCGTCATCGGCGACCCCGGCCGCGTACGGCTGCCGATGTCAGCACGGCGAGCGCGCCGAGGGCGGCGAGCGCGGCGGCGGGGGCCAGGACGGCCCAGGGGGCGCGTTCGGCGTAGGGCATGTTCTCCGAGAGCATGCGCCCCCACTCCGGTGCCGGGGCGGGCGTCCCGAGGCCGAGGAAGCCGAGGGAGGCGAGCGCCAGGGCGATGGCGGGGACCCGCAGGACGGCATGGCGTACGACCGGGGGCAGGACCCCCGGCAGGATGTGGCGGCGCAGCCGGTGCCACGGTCCGGCGCCGAGGGCGAGGGCCACGGTGATGTGCGGGGCGGCGCGCTCCTGGGCGAACAGCGCGGAGGTGTGGGCGGCGAGCGGGGCCCACGCGACGGCGGCGACGGCGACGGCCGCGCCCCAGGCTCCGGGACCGGCGATCCCCGCGACGACGAGGCCGGCCAGGACCGCGGGCAGGGCGTTGGCGGTCTCGGTGAGGGCTCCGGCGCGGGCTGCTCCGGCGAGCAGGCCCAGGAGGAGGGTGACGGCGCCGACGGCGACGGCGGTGAGCACGGTCCTGGCCGCGCCGTGGCCGAGGCGGGCGAGCACGTCGCGGCCCAGGGAGTCGGTGCCCAGCGGGTGTACCGCCGAGGGTGGGGCGAGGCGGGCGGCGGCGTCGGCGTACAGGGGGTCGCGCAGCAGGCCGGTGAGGACGACGGCGACGAGGAGCGCGCCGAGCCCGACCGCCCCGACGGTCACGGTGCGGCGCGCGGGGAGCTTCGGCGTGACGAGCGGGGGCAGGGCGCCGTCGGCCCGTGCGGGGCCGAGCAGGGCCTTGGAGGCGAGCCGGGCCGCGAGTCCCGCGGCGACGCCCAGGAGGAGCAGGAGCAGCACGCAGGCCTGGAGGACGGGCAGGTCCTGGGCCAGGGCGGCGGCGAGGGCGGTACCTCCGAGGCCGGGTATGGCGTAGAGCGTCTCGACGGCGACGGCGCCGCCGGTGAGCCCGACGACGACGAGGCCGGTCTGGGGCAGCAGGGCGGGCAGGGCGCGGCGCAGGGCGTGGGCGGCGATCCTGCGGGCGGGTATGCCGTGGGCGGTGGCGGCGCGGGCCCAGGGCTCCGCGAACACGGCGGGCAGCGCGTCGTCCAGGAGCCGCCCGAGCAGCGCGCCGGCGGGGACGCCCATGGCGAGGGCGGGCAGGACGAGCTGGTCGGCGCCGCCCCAGCCGAGTGCGGGGAACCAGCCCAGTTGCACGGCGAGGACTGCGGCCAGTACGGCTGCGAGGAGGAATTCCGGGAGGGCGGCGAGCACGGCGGCCCCGACGCCCGCCCGGGCGGTGACGAGCCGGCGGTGGGCGCCGCGCCGGAGCGTTCCGGCGGCGAGGGCGAGCGCCAGGAGGACCGCGACGGCGAGCGAGGCGCCCATGAGGGTGAGGGAGACGCCGAGCGCGGACGTCGCGTCGGGGCCGACCGGCTGCCCGGAGACCCAGGACTCCCCCAGGTCGCCGCGCGGCAGTCCGGCCGCCCAGGCGCCGAGGACGTGCAGCGGACCGCCGTCGAGTCCGGTCCCGGCGCGGATCGCGTCGAGCACGGCCGGTGTGGGCGGACGGTCGGCGTAGCGGGCGTGCAGGATGGTCAGCGCCGGATCGGTGCGGGTCAGCCTGGGCAGCAGGCCGATGACGGCGACGACGGCCAGGAGCGCGCCGAGCCGTCCGGCCAGGTACTTCATCCGGTCACCCGAGGTGGGTGTCGGCGGTGATCAGGGTGCGTTCCATCGGGTCGAGGGCGACGCCTTCGACCCGGGAGTCGTCGTAGCCCTGGACGAAGCGCTCGTGGACGAGGGGCACGAGGGCGTCCGCGCCGAGTACCGCGGCTTCGGCTGTCATCCCGGCGCCCTGGCGGGCGTCGGCGGCGGTCAGCGAGGCGGCCTTGTCCACGGCCGCGTCGACGTTCCTGTCGCACAGCTGGGAGATGTTGAAGCTGCCGTCGCAGGTGAAGTCGGAGGCGAGGTAGGAGACGGGGTCGGCCGTGTCCAGCAGGGTGTTGCGGGCCTGGATGAACGCGTCGTACTTCCCGGCGAGCGCGTCGGCCTCCATCTGCGCGTAGTCGCGGACCACCTGCTCGACCGTGAAGCCGCGCTTCTCGAGCTGCTGCTGGACGAGCGTCGCGACCTCGGGGAGCTCGGGCCGGTTGGTGTAGGTGGCGAGGACGATCTCCTTCGTCTTCGTCACCTCCTCGCGGCTCGCGGCGGGGGTGCGTCCGGTGGGCGGCGTGCGCTTCCCGGCGGCCCACGGAATGCCGGGCCCGAGGAGCCCCTGCGCGGTGTCCGCCCGACCTTCGTACACCCCGTCGACCAGGGCCTTGGAGTCGATGGCCTCGCGGGCGGCGGCGCGCATCGCCGGGTCGGCGAAGACCCCGTTGCCGGTGTTGAGCGAGAGGCCGTTGGTCCGGGCGGACGGGAATTCGTGGACGTAGGAGTCACCGAGCAGGGACGCCTGTGCGATCGGCACGTACTCGGCGACGTCGACGGCCTTCGTGCGCAGCGCGTTGGCGCGGGCCGTGCCGTCCGCGGCGAAGGTGACGTCGATGCCGGGGGCCTTCGCCTTGTCGCCCCAGTAGTCGTCGTTGCGCTCGAGGGTGGCGGAGACTGCCCCCTTGACGCCGGCCAGGGTGAACGGTCCTGTGGCGTGCCCGGCGGGGTTCACCTTGCCGTTCTCGTAGGCGCCGGCGGACAGGATCGTGAGGGACGGGTTGGCGAGCCGCTGCGGGAGCAGGGGGTCCTCGCCCTTCGTGACGATCCGTACGGTGTCCGGGCCGGTGGCGGTGGCCGTCAGGGGGGTGTCGGACAGTACGCGGGGCAGCGGGGACGCCTTGCCGGCGGCGGTGAGGGAGCGGACGACGGCGTCCGCGTCGACCCTCGCGCCGTCCTGGAAGACGGCGTCGCGGAGGGTGAACGTCCAGGTGGTGGGGTTGTCCCGCTTCCAGGACGTGGCGAGGGCGGGCTCGGCGGTGCCGTTCCTGTCGAGGGTGGTGAGGCCCTCGATGACGGCGAGGCGGCTGAGGGTGACCGCGTCGTCCCCGTAGGGGGACATGGCCTGCGCGGGAGGGAAGGCCATGACGACCCGGAGCCGCTGCGCGTCGCCGGACGCTCCGGAGCCGCTCGACGAACATGCGGCGAGCGGGAGGAGCAGGGCGGCGGTGGCGGCGGCCACCGGCAGCGGGAAGCGGCGGGACGTAGGCATGACGGAGACCCTATATGAAAACGATTATCATCCGATATTTGATGTGATCAGCCCTGTGCGCACAGGCATCGGCAGCTCGAAGTGGATGATGCCCTGACCTCCGTCCGGCAGGGCGCGCTCGTCGCAGACCTCAAGGGCGAGCGACCGCCAGAACGGTTCGGCGCCCGGCACGGCCGGATCGGTGTGCAGATAGAGCGAGGTGTAGCCACCGGCCCGCGCGGCGAAGTCCCCGAGCTCGCGCACGAGCATGCGGGCCAGGCCGTGCCTGCGGTGTCCGGGGCGTACGTAGATCCGGCAGAGCTGGGCCGTCGAACCGGAGGGGAAGCGGTCGGCGACCCACTGCGGGTTGGGCGGCGCCTGAGGGCCCCGGTCCCGTACCGCGCCCGTCGCCACGACCTCGCCGTCGCGCACGACGACCATGAGCGTGCAGCGTGCGGGGCGCAGATAGGCACCCTCGAGGTCGATGATGTCGGCGTGCCAGCGGGGCACGTAGCCCGAGCGCAGGTCGTGGTAGACGGTGTCCAGCATGACGGCCCGCGCACCACCGACGTCCTGCGCGGTGGCGGTCCGCAGGACGTAGCCGTCCGCACCGGCCCGCGCGTCCGGCATCCTCGTCGCCCCGGCGGTCGCGCTCACCACTGACGTTCACCCTCGCTCTCGGCCCCTACGGCACATCACCTGCCGCATCAGCGTACGTGCAAGCAATGTGCAATAAGGGGGCGGGGCCTCACGGAGCGGTGCGCACCGCCACATCCCGGCCCCGCCTCCCCCGCGTCAGCCCTCGGCGCGGTAGACCAGGGCCGTCGCGATGCCCGCGATGCCCTCGCCCCGGCCGGTGAAGCCGAGGCCGTCCGAGGTGGCGGCGGAGAGCGAGACGGGTGCGCCGACCGCGTCCGACAGCACCTTCTGGGCCTCCCCGCGCCGCCTGCCGATCTTCGGCCGGAGACCGACGACCTGCACGGCGACGTTGCCGATCCCGAAGCCCTCGGCGCGCACGATCCGGGCGGCCTCCGTGAGCAGGGTGACGCCGGACGCGCCCGACCACTCCGGGCGGCCGGTGCCGAAGTGCTGACCCAGGTCACCGAGACCGGCGGCGGAGAACAGGGCGTTGCAGGCCGCGTGGGCCACGACGTCGGCATCGGAGTGCCCGGCGAGGCCGGGGCCCTCGCCCTCCCACAGCAGCCCGGCGCACCAGAGTTCGCGGCCCTCCTCGAAGGCGTGGATGTCCGTCCCGATGCCCACGAGCGGGATCACGGGGGCCGGCCGCTGCTGCTCCGCTGTCTCAGAATCCATCGTTCGCCCTCCGGCGCGCGAGAACGGCCTCCGCCAGGACCAGGTCCAGGGGCCGGGTCACCTTGAACGCTTCCTCGTGGCCGGGCACGACGACGACCGGCGAGCCCAGGCGCTCGACCATGCCCGCGTCATCGGTCGCGCCCTCACCGTCGACGGCCACACTCTCGTGCGCCCGGACGAGAGTGTCCCGGTCGAAGCCCTGGGGCGTCTGAACGGCCCGCAGCCGTGCTCGTACGGGGGTCGAGAGGACCGGCTCGGGTGCGCCCGGCTCCCCCGGCTCGACCTCCTTGACGGTGTCGGCGAGGGGAAGCGCGGGGACGACGGCCGGAGCCCCGTCCCGTACGGCCTCGATGACGGCGTCCACGGTGTCGACCGGCACGAGGGGCCGGGCCGCGTCATGGACGAGGACGACGGAGACGTCGTCCGGCAGGGCGTCGAGGCCGAGCTTCACGGACTCCTGCCGCGTCGCTCCGCCGGGCACGACGACGTAGTCGGTGCGCTCGGGCAGGGCGTGACCGTCGATCAGGTTCTTGACCTCGGCCGCACCGTCCGGGGGCGCGACCAGGACCACGAGGGTGACGGCCCGGGAGGCCGCCATGGCGCGCACGGCGTGGATCAGCATGGGCGTACCGCTGAGCGCGCGCAGCGCCTTCGGGGTACCGGGGCCCAGTCGGACGCCGCGACCCGCAGCAGGGATCACCGCGGCGGTGCGCGAGGGGCTCGGTTCAGCAGGCGTCGGTGACATCGATGACATCGGTTGCACTCCGAAGCTTCGGCAGGTTTGTTTCCACCGCCGACATGGGTATGGCCTGGGCGTACCCCGACCACAGGCCGGGGGATGAGCCATGCGCGACAGCTCGACCTGACCGGGCCCCTTCCGTGAACCCTGGTCGGCCGGGCCGCAGCGGGGCTCGGTGGATGTGGCTGAGGGGACGAGGGGCGTACCGGACGACACTCCGGGTGGATCCGGTAGCGAAGGGATCCACCGGACACGTCCGCGTGGATCTTCCGTTCGGATCCGAACATGCCGCAGCGCCCGACGACTCACCGTACAGACGGCTGGTCAGCGGGCACCGCGGCACATCATCTACGACCGGATTCGGTTCGCCGGCGTCATCCGGTCACCGGTGTCGTCCGGTTCAGGACGCGAGGACCTCGTCAAGCAGGGCCTCGGCCTTGTCCTCGTTCGTGTTCTCCGCGAGAGCGAGCTCGCTCACCAGGATCTGGCGGGCCTTGGCAAGCATGCGCTTCTCACCTGCGGAGAGGCCACGCTCGCGCTCGCGACGCCACAGGTCGCGGACCACTTCGGCGACCTTGATGACGTCGCCGGAGGCGAGCTTCTCAAGATTTGCCTTGTAGCGCCGGGACCAGTTCGTCGGCTCCTCGGCATACGGTGCGCGCAGCACCTCGAAGACCCGGTCCAGGCCTTCCTGCCCGACTACGTCACGCACACCGACGAACTCCGCATTGTCTGCCGGTACGCGAACCGTCAAGTCGCCCTGGGCGACCTTGAGCACCAAGTAGGTCTTGTCCACGCCTTTGATCTGGCGAGTTTCGATAGCCTCGATCAGCGCGGCCCCGTGATGGGGATAGACCACGGTGTCGCCAACCTTGAACGTCATGTGACAGGTACCCCTTCCGTGGCTATCCAGAGTAACACGAGAACAGCATCTCCTGAATGGCGTTTTCGCAGGTCAGGGCATATCTCGGGGCTTGACAACTGCAACACGAACGTGCTGCGGGAGCCTTCCGGAAGGCGATATTCGCAGGTCGGAGCGGGCGTGCGGCCGACCTGAAACACGCGCGTCACACATGCCGGAAGACCTCCAGAAGGGGCCGAACGTCCCGTTTTGCCGGTTTCCGGATGGTGAACTTTCCGTACTCCGTTCGGACGTCGATCACTCGTACGGCCCTTAGCGTCGATGGCCCATGAAATTGATCAACGACCTGGGTCGGGGTGGAAATAGGTGCGAGAAATGCGCCGCGGTCCGGAAATCGATCATCGGCTGATCAACGCACCGATCAGCCTCGATTTGTGAACGCCGTGCGAATCCTCGCTGTCGACCGGACCGCCGCGACGGGATGTCCGGGCCGCGGGCGGAGGGTGCCGGTCCACAGCTCGGACGGCCTCAGGGGCGGGTCGGGTGCGGGCCCGGGACGACGGCTCGGTAACCTGAGCCCGCTGACACACACTTAGGGCGGCTTTACGGCCGCTCGGGCCTTCCTGTCCGCAGAGTCCGAAGTCCGCAGTCCGAACGTTCAAGGAGTTGCCGCCGCCGTGAGCCGCAGCCTTCGACACGGCGCCCTCGCCGCCACTGCCCTCGTGTTCTCGATCGCCGCACTGTCCGCGTGCAGTGCCGGCAACGACGCGCAGACGCTTCAGGTCAGGCCGGACAACGCAGCCACCGCTGTCGACAACATCAAGATCCAGAACCTGAACATCATCACCCAGCCCGAGGCTGACGCCGAGGGCCCGGCGGTCGTCGCCGCCACGCTCTTCAACGACGGCACGAAGCAGGAGGTCGTCGAGAAGATCGCCCTCCCCGGAACCGGGACCACCGTGAAGCTGCAGGCCGCCAAGGGCAAGGGACCGCTCGTGGTCCCGGCCGGCGGTCGGGTCGTCATCGGCGGGAAGAACAACGCCTCGGCCGTGATCGAGGACGGCCGCAAGGCAGGCGCCAACGGCAATGTGCAGGCTGTCGCCTTCACGTTCAGCGAGACGGGCGAGATCGAGCTCGGCGCCGCCATCGTCCCGGCGACCAGCTTCTTCGAGGGCTTCGGGCCGAGCGCGCTGCCGTCGGCCAAGCCCACGGCCAAGCCCTCCGAGTCCGCGTCGGGCTCCGCGGCGGGCTCGGCCTCGGAGACCTCCGACGAGGGCTCCGAGTCGCCGGGTGAGGGTTCCGAGAGCCCCTCGGCCACGGAGACGGGCGAAGCCGCCGCCGACCACTGATCGTGTGCGTCGCGCGCGTGGGGGGCGTCTCCGGCGGAGACACCCCCCACGTAGCCCGCGGCCCGCGGTCTACGGCTCGAACTTGTAGCCCAGACCGCGCACCGTGACCAGGTAGCGCGGCGCCCCGGGATCGGGCTCGATCTTGGCGCGCAGCCGCTTGACGTGGACGTCCAGGGTCTTGGTGTCGCCTACGTAGTCGGCGCCCCAGACCCGGTCGATCAGCTGCATGCGCGTCAGCACGCGACCGGCGTTGCGCAGGAGCATCTCGAGAAGGTCGAACTCCTTCAGCGGAAGGTCGACCTTGCCACCGGAGACGGTGACGACGTGGCGGTCCACGTCCATCCGGACCGGGCCGGCCTCCAGGGCGGCCGGGGTGACCTCCTCCGGCTCGCCGCGGCGACGCAGGACCGCTCGGATGCGGGCCACCAGCTCCCGCGAGGAGAAGGGCTTGGTCACGTAGTCGTCGGCTCCTATTTCCAGGCCGACGACCTTGTCGATCTCGCTGTCCTTCGCGGTGACCATGATCACCGGGACGTTTGACCGGACACGCAGCTGTCGGCAGACCTCCGTACCGGGCAGGCCCGGCAGCATCAGGTCGAGCAGCACGAGGTCGGCGCCGTTGCGCTCGAACTCGTCGAGGCCGTCCGGGCCGGTGGCCGCGATGGCCACCTCGAAGCCTTCCTTGCGGAGCATGTAGGACAGGGCGTCGCTGAAGGATTCCTCATCCTCGACGACAAGCACTCGGGTCACGGAAGAGCCTCCGGGGCGGGGAATGGTTCAAGAGAATCGGTCTCGTACGGCCCGTCGCCGTCAACAGCGTCGTTGACGACCAGGGATCCGCCGGTGGTACGGCCCCGAACGACGCCCGACTCGGGCAGCCGCAGGGTGAACGTGGAGCCCTGTCCCTCAGAGCTCCATACGGTGACCTCCCCGCCGTGCGAGGCGGCCACGTGCTTGACGATGGCGAGGCCGAGACCGGTGCCACCGGTGGCCCGTGAGCGGGCCGGGTCGACGCGGTAGAACCGCTCGAAGACGCGTTCGCGGTCCTTCTCGGAGATGCCGAAGCCCTGGTCGGTCACGGCTATCTCGATCAGATCCCCGCCCGGTGCGGCCATCTTCCGCACGGCGATGCCGACACGGGTGCGGGCGGGGCTGTAGTTGACGGCATTCTCCACGAGATTGCCGAGGGCGGCCGCGAGCTGGCTCCGGTTTCCCCAGACGAAGAGGTCCGCGGTACCGCCCGAGGCCATGGTGATCTGCTTCGAACCGGCCTGCTGACGGCACCGGTCGACGGCCTCGTCGACCAGCTCCTCCACCCGTACGGGCTCGGCGTCCTCGAGCGGATCGTCGTTCTGCACCCGGGAGAGGTCGATGAGCTCCTGCACGAGATTGGTCAGCCGGGTCGCCTCGATCTGCATGCGGCCGGCGAACCGCTCCACCGCCTCCGGGTCGTCGGAAGCGTCCATGACGGCCTCGGAGAGCAGGGAGAGCGCGCCGACCGGGGTCTTGAGCTCATGACTGACGTTGGCGACGAAGTCGCGCCGCACCGCCTCTATGCGACGGGCCTCCGTGAGGTCCTCGACCAGCAGCAGGACCAGGCGCGAGCCCAGCGGGGCGACCCGCGCCGAGACGGCCAGGGCCTCGCCCCGGCCCGTACCGCGACGCGGGAGGTCCAGCTCGACCTGTCGTATCTCACCGTCGCGCCGGGTGTCCCTGGCCATGTGCAGCATCGGCTCGACCGCCAGACGCCCGCCCCTGACCAGGCCCAGCGCATAGGCGGCGGAGCTGGCCTTGACGACGCTGTCGCTCTCGTCGAGCACGACGGCGGACGAGCTGAGCACGGAGAGGACCGTGTCCACCCCCGGGGGGAGCGCGGCGTTGCTGTCGGGGCGCAGCGATGTACGCGTCGGGCGCTTCTGCTCGCGTTCGCTCCAGCGGAACGCCAGCATGGCGATCACACCGGTGCAGAGCCCGGCGATCGCGGCAGCTGCGGCGACCGCCGCGTTCACGTCCATGCTTCAAGGTTATGCGGGTGCGCCGACACTCTCCCAGCCATCCGGGTGCCATCTCGAACACTCGTCGCCCAGAGTTCACCAAGGGGATAGTGACGGTTCACTTCGGGGGACGGATCCCGACGCGTTGGCCCCGCACCGTGGCAGCGTGGGGGTCGAGACCCCGGCCTCAGCAAGGATCTGGAGAGGGACTTCCATGCGCGACGCTTATCACGAGGAACTCGATTCGATCGGCGAGGGCCTGGTCGAGATGGCCCGGCTCGTCGGCTCGGCGATCGGACGGGCCACGACGTCCATGCTCGACGCCGATCTCAAGCTCGCCGAGAGCGTGATCGCCGCGGACCAGAAGGTCGACGACCTGCAGCACGACCTGGAGGCCCGCGCCATCGCGCTGCTGGCACGCCAGCAGCCGGTCGCCACCGATCTGCGGATCGTGGTCACCTCGCTGCGGATGAGCGCCGACCTGGAGCGCTCGGGCGACCTCGCCCAGCACGTGGCCAAGCTGGCACGGCTGCGCTTCCCCGAGTCGGCGGTGCCGCACGACCTGCACGCGACCATCCTGGAGATGGGACAGCTCGCCCAGCGGCTCATGGCGAAGGCCGCCGAGGTGATCATCACGAAGGACGTCGACCTGGCGCTCCAGCTGGAGCAGGACGACGACGAGATGGACCTGCTGCACCGGACGCTGTTCCAGCACCTGATGGACGACCGCTGGAAGCACGGCATCGAGACCGCCGTCGACGTCACCCTGCTCGGCCGCTACTACGAGCGCTTCGCCGACCACGCCGTGTCGGTCGCCAAGCGCGTCGTCTACCTGGTCACGGGTGAGCACGCGGACGAGATCCAGGCGGCGGCGCCGGTGGACGGGGCCTGAACAGCGGCCTGAACAGCGGCCTGCCCAAGGGCCTGAAGAAAGGCCGGCGGCACCAGCGACGGGGACCTGATCAAGGCGACGGCGACGAGGGAGGGGCGCGAGGGGCGCAGTCGTCACCACGGCCACACCTCAGTTCCGGCGCCGGTGCGCCGTTGATGCGCCCTCCGGGCTGGGCATGCAATGGGTGCGGGGGCGGTGCGGCATGCCCGCGGCCCCCGTCGTCGGCATGTGTGCCCACGCATGTGCTGTACGCCGTCGAGTCGTACGCCCTGAGGAGGGACCATGGCCGATTCACCCATGACCGAACCCCAGCAGGAGACCCCGACCGAAGTGGTGCACCTGCCCCTGCTGGGAGCCTGCGGCTGCGGCTCGGGCTGCGGCTGCGGCTGCCAGTCCGGCGCGCCGTGCCAGTGCGGCGGCTGAGCCTGGTCGGATGTGGCGGTGCCCTGCCACGGACGCCTGTCCGTGGCAGGGCACCGGCGCGGACACGCGTCCCCGGCCGGGCACCGACGCTGTGCGCACCTCAGACCGCGGGTTCGGCGACCGCCCGTTCCTCGGACGCGGGCGATGCGGCCACCACCGGCTCCGGCAGTTGCAGGTTCCGCATCAGCAGCCAGTAGCCGAACGCCGCCACCGTGCCGAGCACCGCACACGTCCCCCAGAGCCAGGCGGCCCCGTAGCGGTCGATCACGAAGCCTGACATCAGCGGGGCGACGAGCGCCGCCACCGACCAGGACATCGTGTACATGCCCTGGTAGCGCCCCCGGCCGTGGGCCGGGGACAGCTGCACGACGATGCCCGTCTGCGTGGGCGCGTTGACGATCTCGGCGAGGGTCCAGACGCACACCGTCAGCGCGTACACCCCGACCGATCCGGCGAAGGCCGTCAGTCCGAAGCCGTAGCCCGCGACCAGGGAGGAGAGGACCAGCAGCAGGCGCGGGTCGCGATGCTGGATGAAACGGGTCACGGGGATCTGCAGGGCCACGATCAGAACGCCGTTGACGGCGATCGCCGTGCCGAAGTCCGAGCTGGACAGCCCGTCCGTGCCCATGGCCACCGGCAGGCCCACGTAACCCTGCTGGAAGATCAACGCGACCACGAACGACAGCCCGACGACGCCCATGTAGCGCCCGTCGCGCAGGACCGTGGTCAGCTTCACGTCCTCGGGCGCGGGTGTTCCGGCGGCCCGGGGCGCCGCCTCGGGCCGGGACTCGGGCACCTTGAGGAAGACGACGACCGCGCACAGCAGCGTCAGGGCCGCCTCGCCCATGAAGCCGGCGAGATAGCTGTACTCGGCGATGAATCCCGCCGCCGCGGACGAGACCGCGAACCCCAGGTTGATGGCCCAGTAGTTGAGTGAGAAGGCCCTGACCCGGTCCTCGGGCCGGACGATGTCGGCCATCATCGCCTGCACGGCAGGCCGGGACGCATTGCTGGCCATGCCCACGACGAACGCCACGCCCGCGATGGCCACCGGATGGACCATGAAGCCGAGCACCGCCACGGACACGGCGGTGGAGAGCTGCGCGATCAGCATCGTCGGGCGTCGCCCGAGCCGGTCCGTCATCACGCCCGCACCCAGCGAGGAGACGACCCCGCCGAGCCCGTGGAGGGACGCGACGAGACCGGCGTACGAAGCCGAGTAGCCACGGTCCAGGGTGAGGTAGAGCGCCATGAACGTGGCGACGAACGCACCGAGCCGGTTGACCAGCGTGCTGGTCCAGAGCCACCAGAACTCCCTGGGGAGACCGGCGACCGTCTCGTGTGCCGCCTTTCTGAGACCGGCGACAGACATGGATTCCCCCCGGGGCTACGTGCAGGTACGGAACGAGCGCCGACCCTGCATGTGTAAGTGGCCCGGCGATGTTCCGAACATTACGAAGAGGTGTTCCCCGGCCGCCACCCAATTGACGCCACCCGTCAATCGTCCGGTCCCGGACACACCCCGGCCGGATCCCGGTCCGCCCCTTGACCGGCCGCGCGGTGGCCACGCGGGTTCGATTACGCTCGGACCCATGGCCGACGCACCGTACAAGCTGATCCTCCTCCGCCACGGCGAGAGCGAATGGAACGCCAAGAACCTGTTCACCGGATGGGTGGACGTAGACCTCACCGACAAGGGCGAGAAGGAGGCGGTGCGCGGCGGTGAGCTGCTCAAGGACGCCGGCCTGCTCCCCGACGTCGTGCACACCTCCCTCCAGAAGCGCGCGATCCGCACCGCCCAGCTCGGGCTGGAAGCCGCCGACCGCCACTGGATCCCCGTACACCGCTCCTGGCGCCTGAACGAGCGCCACTACGGCGCCCTCCAGGGCAAGGACAAGGCCCAGACGCTCGCCGAGTTCGGCGAGGAGCAGTTCATGCTCTGGCGCCGTTCGTACGACACCCCGCCGCCGGCGCTCGAGGACGGCACCGAGTTCTCGCAGAGCGCCGACCCGCGCTACGCGACGATCCCGCCGGAGCTGCGCCCGCGCACGGAGTGCCTCAAGGACGTCGTCATCCGCATGCTGCCGTACTGGTACGACGGCATCGTCCCGGACCTCCTCGACGGCAAGACCGTGCTGGTCGCCGCCCACGGCAACAGCCTGCGCGGTCTGGTGAAGCACCTGGACGGCATCTCCGACGACGCCATCTCGGGCCTCAACATCCCGACCGGCATCCCGCTCGCATACGAGCTGGACGCCGACTTCCGCCCCCTGAAGCCGGGTGGCACGTACCTGGACCCGGACGCGGCCAAGGCAGCGATCGAGGCTGTGAAGAACCAGGGCAAGAAGAAGTAAGCAGAGCTGAAGAAGCCCCCCACCTGCGGGTTTTCCGCACGGTGGGGGGCTTTTTGGTGCGCTGGGCCGTGTGGGCTGTCAGCCGGTCGATCGGCTCCGTCTCCAGGCTTGAGGAAGTCCGGTTCCGGCTGTTCCCTCAGACGCTGAGGCAGCTGTCACGGATCTGCGAGCGGCGGGCGCACTGGCGCAGGTCGGGCCCGAAGACAGCGGCCACACCCTTGCGGGTGCGCTCCTGGCTCGGCGGCATGAGGTGCGCGTAGACCCGCAGCTGCCGGAGCAGACTCAGATCGAACCCCTGAAGCGAGCGTCGAACCTACCTCCGTCGTCGGACGTACCAAGCCACTGCCAGCACGATAAGGATGC
Organism: Streptomyces sp. JH34; assembly: GCF_029428875.1. Taxonomy (NCBI): domain Bacteria; kingdom Bacillati; phylum Actinomycetota; class Actinomycetes; order Kitasatosporales; family Streptomycetaceae; genus Streptomyces; species Streptomyces sp. JH34. The sequence continues at coordinate 3,324,752 of NZ_JAJSOO010000001.1, forward strand.
TTACCGCAAAGGCCCACAGCGTCGTTGCAGTGCTGCGCGAGGTGTAGGTCAGAGCGAGCATGCCCAGACGGATACCCGGCCCGGGTGGCCCTACTCGACGGGCGTCCTTCAGCTGGATCCCGGCCTGGTGCCACGCCGGGGTTCAGGACTACCGGCCTGCCGCGTCGCCGCTCAGTTCCGGAGGCAGGTGGGCCATCACCAGGTCGATGGCGTCCTCGGCCGTCGCCGCCTCGCCGAGGCGGGTCGCGTAACCCGCCGTGTGGACGCTGTACGGCGGCTCGCCCAGCACCACGTACGGCAGATCGTCGGCCGTCGGCTCGTGCCACGGAGGGGCCTCACGGATGAACTTGAGCGTGCCGTGGGTGTGGAAGGGGAACAGGCCGCGCAGCACGGGCTTCGCGTATGCGGCAGCCGCGACGGGCGGCAATGTGTCGTCGAACCAGCCTCGGGTCCCTGGCCGGCGCTCCAGCAGCCATGTCCACGCGGTCTCGACGTCAGGAGCCTCAGCCATGATCGTACGATCCTGCACCTGCCGGCTACTGGCAAGTTCCCCGTGTCGGCACGCCACTGCGGTACCGCGACCGCAGCGACCCCTCCGTCCGCAGCTGTTGGAGGAGCGCGGGCACGAACCGGCCGATGCCGCCCTGCGGTCGTCGGCTCGGTGGAGTTCGTGTCGACGTCTGATCGAAAGCGCGGGTACAGGGCGCTGGTGACGGGCGATGCACCGCATATCTTGTCGCTGCGGAGCCCAACGAAGCTCTAGTGGGGTCCTGTTGACGCGGTGGACCTGCTCTGCAGGCCGACCGGGACGCCGCACTCGATGTCCATCTGGCCCTGAAGAGCCGGGAGCAGGCGGGAGACGAAGACAGCGGCACCGGCTAACGTGAGCCTTACACCTGCCTGTTACCCCGGAGCGCACCTCTCGCGGCTCGGGCCGGCGGGGTGTGGGGAGCAAGGAGATCGGGGAGAGCGATCATGGGCGAGTCTCTGAAGACCTTCGTCGGCGGTACCGAGGTCGAGGTGCCGAACAGCATTCCCGCGATCCGTGCCGCGCTGCCCGAGGAGAGACGCGCGGAGTTCGACGACGCGATCAACGAGGCCGGGGTGCACGAGATCCAGGCCGTCATGCGCCACTGGATGCTCGAGGCCGTACCCGATCCCGAGGCCGAGCAGATCCTCGACCGGCTCGCTCAGGACGAGGCCGAGAGGCGGAACGTCGCTTGAGCTTCCGCCTCTCCTTCGCGCCGCCCGCCGACGACACCCTCGCCAAGATGCGCGACGCCGACTCGTTCCGCGACGAGATGGCCCGCACTCTGGGCTCTGATCCGTACGGACATGCCTCGACCGCTGTGAAGAGCGAACGCGACCGGCGCGAGGCGACGGTGTACGGGGCCATCGTCCTCTACTACGTCTCCGGGTCCGTGCTGACGGTCACCGTGGTCAGACTCGTACCGCTGCCGTGACACGGGCCGCCGTCACCGGTCCCGCCCTCCACGTCATGAGGCGATCCGTCACCCGGGCCTGAAATGGCGTGCGTTGTCCTAGCAGATTCCAGGATGCCGCGCAGGTCGTCCGCGACCCGCCCCCCGTCCGGTGGGTGTGTACGACGAACTCCCCTCCCTGCCTCCAGCCGGTCCAGTCGCTGCGTGACCGCGTCGGACGTGACCATGGCCGACCGCATCAGCGCCATACGGGGCAGGCCTCCCCCGGCACGACAGGGGCGGGAGCCGGTCTCCGCGCCCCCGCCCTCACGCCGTCGGCTGTTCAGCCGAGCTTCTTGGCCTGCGCGTCGATCAGCGCGGTCGGGAGGGCGAAGTCGGCGTCCGCGCCGGTCTTGCCGAGGTTGAAGGAGAAGAACGTGGCGACCGTTCCACCCTGACGCAGGGTCACGAGCTTGAAGGGAGCGGCCTCGTCCCCCTCCCCCATCTGCACCCGCCAGGCGAGTGCCTCCTCGCCGCCGGTCGCCTTCTCCTCGGTCAGCTTGGTGACCTTCTGCTTCGAGCCCTTGACCGACAGGGTGAAGCCACCGGTCGCGCACTTGGCGGCGGAGTCGCGGAGCTCGGCGAGGCTCTTCGCCGCGCCGTCACCGTCGTACGAGGCCAGCGTGACCAGCGACGACGTCACGTCGAGCATTCCGGCGAGCAGGTCCTCGGGGTCGGCGGTCTCGTCCTTCTTCGGCTCCTGGACGGCCTTGCGCCCGGCGTTTCCGACCGGGTCGCCGCGCTCCACCCCGTAGAAGGCGAACCCGATGGGCTCGCACTCCTTCTTGTCCACGGTGACCTCGTCGGGCTTGGCGATGTCCTCCGGCCCGGTCTTCGTGATCTTGTGACCGGCGACGTCGCCCTGCTCCAGCGACACCTTCTCCAGTTCGGCCGACGACAGCGCCTTGACCGCCGAGGGCTTGGTCGAGGCTTCGCCCTTGCCCCCGGAGGCGCCGTCGTCGCCCTTGGCGTCGGACTCCGAACCGCTGCAGGCGGTGGCGAGCAGGGTCAGGGACGCCACGGCTGCGGCAAGGGCGGAACGGCGTACGACGGTGGCGCGCATGGTGGGTTCATCTCTCCGTACGGAAGGAGCAACAGCGCGGCTGCGGCACGAGATTCGGCCGGGCACGGTGGGGCTGTCGCAGTGCGCCACACTCTACGATCGGGCACCCGTCCGACCATCACCCCGAGCGGTCACGGGATGTGATCGTGACTCCGTCGTGATCACCCTGTGAAGCGCCTGTGAGGTGCTCACCCGACAACTGAGCCATGGGAGCCCGTCCATGTCCGTCGACGCGATCAACGCCGTGCTGAGAACGGTCGGGGCCGGCGAGCCCATGGCCCTCGAATCGCTCACCGGCGGCACGTACAACACCGTCACCCGCGTCACCTTCGGGGACGGCAGGGACTGGGTGGTGAAGATCCCTCCGGCGCACGCCACCGGACTGACCTACGAACAGCACCTCCTCGTCAACGAGGTCACCTTCTACGGCGCCGCCGCCGGGGCCGGTGACACGATCCCGCAGGTCGTACACAGGGAGCTCGCCCCGGAGGCGCAGGGCGGGGACGTACGTCGTCACGACCACGCGCCCGGGGCGGCCCTGGAGCGTGGTCGCCGATGACCTGACGGCCGACGAGACCCGCGCGCTGCGTACGGAGTTCGGGAACCTGGTCGGCCGACTGCACGGCGTGACAGGCCCGGCCGGGTTCGGGTATCCGGGCGAAGCCCTCGGACCGCTCTCCCCCACCTGGCGCGAGGCGTTCACCGCGATGACCGACGCTGTGCTGGCGGACGCCGAGAGGTACGGAGCACAACTGCCGTGCCCGGTGGACCGGATACGTGCGGCGATCGCCGGGGCGTCGGACGTCCTGGACGAGGTGACCCGGCCCGCCCTGGTCCACTTCGACCTGTGGGAGGGGAACCTCCTGGTGGCCGGGGAGCCCGGGGCGCGGCGCATCGGGGGGATCATCGACGGCGAGCGGATGTTCTGGGGGGACCCGGTCGCCGATCTCGTCTCCACGTCCCTGTTCGGCGACCCGGAGGCGGATGTGGACTTCCTGGCCGGTTACGCGGCCGCCACCGGCACACCCCTCGTGTTCACCCCGTCCCTGCGGCGCAGACTCGACCTGTACCGCAGCTACCTCTACCTGATCATGCTCACCGAGACCGTGCCACGCGGCTCCGGTCCCGAGGTGGTGGCCGGGACGTGGGAGGCGGTTGCACCGCGGCTCGTCAGGGCCCTGGCCGAGTTGTAGCCGGACGCCGCGGTGGCTTCAGGACGGGCGCCGCGTCAGGTGCGCGAAGGCGTCGAGGTTGCGGGTCGACTCGCCGCGCTCCGTCCGCCAGGCGTACTCCTTGCGGATCGCGCTCGCGAAGCCCAGTTCGAGCAGCGGGTTGAAGGCACCGTCCGCCGCCTCGAGGACCGACCCCAGCAGCCGGTCCAGTTCCTCGGGCGTGACGACCGAGAGCGGGAGCCTGCCGACGAGGTAGATGTCGCCGAGCGGGTCGATGGCGTAACTCACGCCGAACAGGCGGAGGTTGTGCTCCAGCAGCCAGCGGTGCACGGCCGCGTCGTTCTCGTCCGGGTGCCGGATGACGAACGCGTTGAGGGAGAGGGAGTGCTGCCCGACGATCAGGGAGCAGGTCGTGGACAGCTTGCGGGTGCCCGGCAGCTTCACGACGTAGTTGCCTGGCCCGGGGCTCTCCCACTCGAGCTCCGCGTCGTCCAGCGCCGCCTCGATGACCTGCGCCGCTGCTGCCTCGTCCGGTACGTCAGCCATGGTGCGAGCGTACGACAGCCCGCCCGGGCGCTCAGCCGGGGTGCGGCAGCGGGGGCCGGTTCGTCAGCCGTGGCGCGAGGCACCCGTTCAGCCGTGGCGCGAGGCCGTGGCGCGAGGCACCCGTCAGCCGTGGTGCGAGCGGGCCCTGCGCCGGTGGTCGTGCATCGCCGCCGTGTAGACATCGGCGGTTGCGGACGCCGCCGTGTCCCAGCCGAACGACTGGGCGTGCGCGGCCGCCGCCTCGCCCATCCGGCCGGCCAGTTCGGCGCTGTCCGCGAACCGGCCCAGCGCCTGTGCGTACGCCTCCGGGTCGTGCCCGGGGATCAGGAAGCCGCTCACTCCGTCCCGCACGGCGACGGGAAGGCCGCCCACCGCTGCCGCGACGACCGGCGTGCCTGCCGCCTGGGCCTCTATGGCGACGAGCCCGAAGGACTCGCTGTACGACGGCATGACCAGCACGGACGCCGCACGGAACCAGTCCGCGAGCTGGTCCTGCCCGACCGGCGGGTGGAACCGTACGACGTCGGCGATGCCCAGGCGCGCGGCCAGCTTGTGCAGGCCCTCCGGCTTGGCGAGCCCGCTGCCGCTGGGGCCTCCGACGACGGGTACGAGGATGCGCGAGCGCAGCGAGGGATCACGGTCCAGCAGCACGGCGACGGCCCGCAGCAGCACGTCCGGGGCCTTGAGCGGCTGGATGCGGCCCGCGAACAGGGGGATCAGCGCGTCCTGCGGCAGACCGAGGCGGGCCCGCGCGGCGGCACGGCCGTCGCCGGGGCGGAACCGGTCCAGATTGACCCCGGGGTGCACGACGGCGACGGACGCGGGGTCCGCGTCGTAGAAGCGGATGAGCTCGTCGGCCTCGCCGGCGGTGTTCGCGATGAGCCGGTCGGAGGCGTGCACGATCTGTGTCTCACCGATGACGCGTGCGGCGGGCTCCGGGGTGTCGCCCTCGGCGAGCGCGGCGTTCTTGACCTTCGCCATGGTGTGCATGGCGTGGACGAGGGGAACGCCCCAGCGCTGGGCGGCGAGCCAGCCGACCTGGCCGGACAGCCAGTAGTGGGAGTGGACCAGGTCGTAGTAACCGGGCCGCTGGCCTGCCCAGGCCTGCATCACGCCGTGGGTGAAGGCGCAGAGCTGAGCGGGCAGCTCCTCCTTGGCGAGGCCCTCGTACGGCCCCGCGTCCACGTGCCGGACGAGGACTCCGGGCGCGAGATCGACCGTGGGAGGCAGCCCGCCGGTGGTGGCCCGGGTGAAGATCTCGACCTCGATGCCGATCGCGGCGAGGCGCTTGGCCAGCTCGACGATGTAGACGTTCATGCCGCCCGCGTCGCCGGTGCCGGGCTGGTGCAGCGGAGAGGTGTGCACGGAGAGCATCGCCACACGGCGCGGCTTGCGGTGTCCGGCGAAACCGCCCGGGAAGCGGATACGGGGTGCCGCACGGCTGCTGCCGAGCCGGGAGACGTACTGGCTCACGGGTCCGCTCCTCCTCGCTCAGGGCATGACACGTACGGGGCACACGGCCCCTTCGAAGCTCCAGAACAGCGGAACTCAGCCTTTCATTTCCACTTTGCCAAATCATTGCGATGCCCACGGCGTGCCGGAAGGCACCCGCCCCCTCCACCCGCTCCGCGTGTGACCGCCGACGCGTCGCATACGCTCCCTTTCATGCACCAGCGCCCCATCGGCACCGCGACCCGCGGGACGACCAACCCCAATCGGCTGCGCCGCATGGACCGCTGGATCGCCGCCACCCACGGCCCCGCCCTGCGCCGCAGCGAGTCGCCCGTCGCGGTCGACCTCGGCTACGGCGCCGCGCCCTGGACCGCCGTCGAACTACTGGAGCGGCTGCGCGCCGCCGAGCCACGCACGGCCGTCGTGGGCGTCGAGATCGACCCCGCACGGGTCGCGGCGGCGCAGCCGTACGAACGCGAGGGCCTCACCTTCGTGCACGGCGGCTTCGAGATTCCCACCGCAGGCCGGCCGGCTCTCATCCGGGCGGCGAACGTCCTGCGCCAGTACGACGAGGGGGAGGTCACCGCGGTCTGGCAGCGGCTGTGCGCCCGGCTGGCCCCCGGAGGGCTGCTGGTCGAGGGCACCTGCGACGAGATCGGGCGTCGGCACGTGTGGGTCGCCCTCGGCCCGGAGGGCCCGCGCACCGTCACCTTCGCGACCCGGCTCGGCTCCCTGCAGCGCCCCTCGGACCTCGCCGAGCGCCTCCCGAAGGCCCTGATCCACCGCAACGTGCCGGGCGAACCGGTGCACGCCTTCCTTCGGGACCTCGACCGCGCGTGGGCCACGGCCTCCCCGTACGCGTCGCTGGGCGCGCGGCAGCGCTGGATCGCGGCGGCCCGCGCGGTCTCGGCCGACTGGCCCCTGACGGACGGTGTACGGCGTTGGAGGCAGGGCGAGATCACCGTGCGCTGGTCCGCCCTGCGGCCCGCCACCTGACGATGGGCACCCCGCGGGCGGCGCCCGCCGGCCACCCACCGGTCGAGACCCGCCGGTCGGCACCCGCAAGGCGGCGCCTACCGTGCGACACCAGTCGGGCGGCACCGCCGGGCAGCGCCGCGCGGACCCGATCGGCGCCGCGGACCCGATCGGCGCCGCGCGGACCCGATCGGGGGGCACGGCCGGATCCGGGAACACAGGGGGATCACCGTTCGTCCCCCTCAGTGGACGGGGGCGGTGTGACGGGACGGTGACACAGACCTCTGTTGCTTTACGGGACGACATGACACGATCGCGTCGTCACCCAAAAGTTACTGACGGTAAGTCAGATGTCCGCGATACGGCCTTCGTTGCCATTCGCCCGGAGGGGGAGCTCGTGAACCGACGCCACTGTGCCAGTGCCGCGATCACTCTGGTCTGCGCTCTGGCCCTGTTGACCGCGCCGGTCCAGGCCATGGCCGCTCCGATCCCGGAGCCCGGCCCGACAGCCACCGCGCCCGCCGCGAAGAAGAGCCTCGAGCAGGTCCGCGAGGAGATCGACACCCTCTACCGCAAGGCCGGGGCGGCCACGGACGCGTACAACCTCGCCGAGGAACAGGCGGAGAAGCAGTCCGGCGAGATCGTCCGGCTGACCAAGTCCATCGCCGACGGGCAGACGAGGATCGCCGAACTCAAGGACAGGGCGGGCGCCCAGGCCCGCGAGCAGTACCGCAACGGCGGGCTGCCCCCGGGCTCCCAGCTGGTGCTGAGCGGCGACCCGGACCTCTTCATGGACGGCGTCAACCAAGCCAGGCAGGGCCAGCAGGCCACCAAGGGAATGCTGACCGAACTGGAGCAGGCCCAGGAGGACCTGGAGACGTACACCCAGGACGCCAGCCTCAACTGGGAGAAGATCGAGGCCAATCGCGTCAAGCAGGCCAAGGCCAAGAAGAGCATCGACGCACAGATCGAGGCGGCGGAGAAGCTCGAATCGCAGCTGGCGAAGGAGGAGCGCGCCAAACTCCTGACGCTGGAGCAGGACGCCGCGTCCACGGCGCAGGCGGCCTGGCTCTCCTCCGGCGCACTGAAGGAGATCAACCGCGAGGCGAGCGCCGCCGGCAAGCAGGCGGTGGCCTTCGCGACCGGGCAGATAGGCAAGCCGTACGTCTGGGGGGCCGAGGGCCCCGGCTCGTACGACTGCTCGGGACTGACCTCGCAGGCCTGGGCGGCGGCGAAACAGCCCATCCCGCGGACCTCCCAGGAGCAGTGGCGACAGCTTCCCCGCATACCCGTCCAGGACATGCGCCCCGGCGACCTGATCATCTACCACAGCGACGCCAGCCATGTCGGGATGTACGTCGGCGACGGCCAGATCGTGCACGCACCCCGGCCGGGTCGGCACGTCACGCTGACAGGCGCGGGATCCATGCAGATCCTGGGCGTGGTCCGGCCGGACAAGTAGGCCCGTCCGGGCGAGGACCCGGCCCCGACCGGGCAGATGGGCCCGTCCGGACAAGAGCCCGGCCCGACCGGGCAGATGGGCTCGTCCGCACGGACAGGCTCCGGGCCCGTCCGGACCGTACGCTCGGTGACGGAGCGCCCGGCGGGAGACACCCCGCCGCGGGTGGCACGTGACACGTACCGCAGAGCTCACCGGAAGCGTCCCGGCGAATGTGCGCGAGACGTGTCGGGCGCGTGATGTTCGTCATGACCTCATGTCCGATTCGCGCGCACCCGTCACGCCGGATCCGTGGCAGGACGCGGCTTATGGCCGCACACACGGCGGAGGATGACCGCCGGGCGCCATTCCGTTCCCCCGCCACGGACCGCTATCGTCCCCGTCGGCGGTTCGTCGTTCGTCGATCCGCCGCGCCCTCGGGGGGAGGGAAGGAAACCCGAACCGATGCCCGTACCCGTACCGCAGCAACGTGCCGTTCCCGCTGCGGAGACCACTCATGGCGCCGACCTCACACTCCTGGTGATCGAGGACGACCCTGCGGGCACCTTCGCCGTCCCCGAGCTGTCGTCCACCGCGGGGGCACGGGTCCGCGTACGTACCGCCCGCAACCTCACCGAGGCCGGCCGGCTGCTCACCGACGACGTCGACTGCATCCTGCTCGACCTCGACCTCGAAGCGGCCTCGCTGCCTTCCGGCGCGCGCGCCGACGGCCATGACGACGGGCCCGGCCGCCCCGACGAGCTCGCGGCCCTCAAGCACATCCTGCGCATCGCACCGCGCCACGCCGTGCTCGCCCTCACCGCGGAGGACGACGCCGAACGCGCGGCCGAGGCGGTACGCGTCGGGGCCCAGGACTACCTCTTCCGCGGCGAACTCGACGGGCGCCTCCTCAGCCGTGCCATCCGGTACGCCGTGGAGCGCAAACGTGCGGACATCGCCCAGCACCAGCTGACCGAGTCCCGGCTGCGTGCCCAGGAGAACGCCCGTCTGGAACGCGGGCTGCTGCCGACTCCGCTCCTCGACGGCTCCGACCTGGCCTTCGCCGCCCACTACCGGCCGGGCCGCAGCCGTGCCCTGCTCGGCGGCGACTTCTACGACACGGTCCGCACGCCCGACGGCACGGTCCACGCGATGATCGGCGACGTCTGCGGCCACGGCCCCGACGAGGCGGCGCTCGGCGTCGAGCTGCGCATCGCGTGGCGCGCTCTGACGCTGGCCGGGCTCTGCGGCGACGACCTGCTCTCCACGCTGCAGCAGGTCCTGGAGCACGAGCGGCAGAGCGAGGAGATCTTCGCGACGCTCTGCACCGTCGACATCGCCCCCGACGGCCGCCGCGCCGGTCTGTGCATCGCCGGTCATCCGGCGCCGCTGATCGCCCGCCAGGGGCGGGCGGCGCACCTCCTGCCGTACGAGGACGGCGGCCCGGCCCTCGGCCTGCTGCCACATGCCCGGTGGCCCCGCCGCCAGGTGGAGCTGGGCGGCTCGTGGAGCCTGATGATGTACACCGACGGGCTGATCGAGGGACGCGTCGGCGCGACCGGGACCCAGCGGCTCGGCCAGGACGGCATGGTCGCCATGGTCAACGGCCGACTGGACCAGGGGCTGGGCGGCGAAGCACTGCTGCAGGCCGCGGTCACCCAGGTCCAGGAGCTGAACGGCGGCGAGCTGACCGACGACGTGGCGGTCCTGCTGCTGGAACGCGACGAGGCCCGGACACACCGGAGGGGCGGGAACGCGACGCGCTCCCGCCCCGGTGCCGCCTCGTCGGCGGGCGCTCAGCGCCCGCCGTTGTAGGGGCCGTACGGTCCGTCGCTGCTGGAGCCTCCGCGACGGCCGCCGCCCGACACCGCCTTGATCGCCGGTCGCACGTCCACCATGAAGACGATGGACGCGATCACGCCCGCGATCTGCAGGAACAGGATCGGAATGACGAGGTTCACGAAGACGGTGATCCCGAGGATGATCAACCAGAAGGACTTCTTCTGCTTGTCCGCGGCCCGGTAGGCGTCCTCGCGCGCCGTCACGGCGAAGACCAGCGCGACCACGGCCAGGACGAGCATGGCCAGGTACAGCAGCTGGAGGATCGAGCCGAATGCTTCGAGCAACACGGTGAACACCGCCTAGTCAGTGGATGAGCGCCTCGCGGCCAAGGTACCGGGACAACGACCCGGGCACCCCGAAAGGTGCCCGGCCCGCTCTTCCGGCAATCCTGGGACCGCCTCCGCCTACTTGGCGGGCGGGGTCGTCTTCTTCGCGACGGGCTTGCGCACAGGCGCCGGCTTCTTCGCCGTCGCGGCGGGCGTCGTCCTGGAGGGCGCGGCCTTCGGCGTGGGCTTCTTCGCGGCGGGGGCCGCCGGCTTCGCGGACGCCACCGGCTTCGCGGGCGTGGCGGGCTTCGCGGCAGCCTCGGACTTCTGCTTCGGGACGGACTTCGGCTCCGCCTCGACGACGGCGGCGATCTCCACGATCTCCTCGGCCGTCTCGCCACGCCAGGTGCGCACGGACTGCTCGCCGCGCTCGGCGACCTTCTCGTACGTCTCCCGCGCCCTGACGGCGTACTCGGCGGCCACACCCACGCTCCGCAGCGCGAGGTCCTGGGCGGTCTCGCCCCACTTCTTGAGGTCGGTGTCCAGCGTCCCGAAGACTTCGGTCACCTTCGCCTGCACGGTGGCCTGGGCCTCCCTGGCCTGCGTGGTGACCCGCTCCTGCACGGCCTTCGGGTCGGTGTTGCGCACCGCCTCGATCCGCTCGGGCGCCTCGGCCCGCAGCTGCTCGATCAGAGCCGGGACCTTGCGCGCCTGCTCCACGGCGAGGTCGGCCGTGCCGGCGGCGAAGTAGAGGGGGGTCGGGTCGGTGAGGGTCTTACGCAGGTCATCGGTGATGGCCATGACTGTGGTCCTCCCGGATCATCAGAAGTCAGTTCGCTGCTGGGTCTGCATCACTGCCGCCGGCCGTGCGGGGGCCGCGGGCATCCGGACCGGCGCCGTTCTCGTCCCCGGCACCGCTTTCCGCATCGGCATCGATTCTGCTCTTCGCGTCGGCGGGGCCGTGGAACTCGGACCCGGTGTCGGGCGCGACATCGAAACCGTTCTCCCGGCGGAAGGAGTCGTAGATCTGGAGCAGTACGTTCTTCTGCCGCTCGTTGATCGACGGATCGGCCAATATGACCGCCCGTGTCTCCAGCTCCTCCCGCTCCCGCTCATCGAGGATCCCGGCCCGCACGTAGAGCGTCTCGGCGGAGATCCGCAGGGCCTTCGCTACCTGCTGGAGCACCTCGGCGCTCGGCTTGCGCAGACCGCGCTCGATCTGGCTGAGATACGGATTGGACACCCCGGCGGCGTCGGCGAGCTGCCGCAGGGAGAGCTGCGCGGTACGCCGCTGCTCACGCAGGTACTCGCCGAGATTGCCGACGTTGAGTGATGCCATGCCTCGATGGTGCACCACCCTTGCTAACTTTTGCAAGCGGGTGCTTGCAAAAGTGTTCCACCCCACGGTGGACGCGGAGGTGACTCGCAGCGAAAGTGTCCGTTCCCAGTAGATGTGGCGAGTCCCAGCGCCTCTGGCGAACGACTTGGCGGAGTCCCGGCGAAGTCGGCCGTCCTGTCGTCCTGTCTCTCTGGAACCGGCGGCCCACTCGTTCTCGTTCGTGCTGTCGAATTCTCTTTCGTAGCGTCCTGAGCGGCCGTCCGCTCTTACTCCAGTGCCTGGTCAGAGCTGCTGTGGGTCAAAATCCAAGTGCATGTGAGCCGGGTCTCACTCGTATATTCGTGCGACTTCACGGAGGGGGAGGTGGAGACGGTGAAGAGAGCGCTTCTGCTCCGGCGGTTGCGGCCACGCGTGGCATCGCCTGGCTGTCGACACCCGATCATCATCAAGCTCACCTCCGACGAGGCGCTCGTCCTCTCGGACTGGCTGCGGAGAGATCGACTTCCCTGAGGACAGCGCCGCCCCAGGCTCCGCGGGCACGGAACGCACCTGTCAGAGCTCCTTGAGAGACTTCCGGCCATGACCTCGATCGATCACGGAGTGCGGAAGTCGTGGGACCGCATCGACGCCTGGTTGGGAGATCATCTCCACCGGGCGCCGGTGAGGGCTGCTGCGGACGGGGGTCGGCTGGGCGCCTTCGAGGCAGACATCGGGGCAGCACTCCCCACCGAAGTGCACGATTGGTGGACCCTGGACCGCGTCAGCGCCGACTACTGGATCCCTGGATCGTTTGCTCCGGTGGGCTTGGAGGACGCCCTGGAAACGAGAGAGATCTGGTTGCTGGTCGCGGAACAGGAAGGGGCCTCGTCCGCCGCGAACGGCGAACCGGAACCGCGGTTCCTGCCGTCGTTCCTGCCGATCGCGATGAGCCCTGGCGGTGACGGACTCATCGTCGACCTGCGGTTCGGTGATTCCTATGGCGCGGTTTTCCTGTGGGACCACGAGACGTGGGTGCTCGGGGTGCCGCTGTGGGGTTCGGTGGCCTCCATGCTCCAGGACATCGCTGCCGCTCTCGAATCAGGGACTCCCGCCCTGCTCCGGCACGCCGCCTCGGGTGGCACCGAAAAGGCGTGCGCCGCTCGCGTCGACGACGCCGGCGATCTGGTCTGGGAGGTAGCCGACCCTGGAATCCCGCGAACGAGTCCCAGGTGAGAGGTCCGCGCTGGTGACAGCTAAGGCTGGGAGTCACAGCGGACCGGTCCGGCGCGCGTCACCCATGAGTGCGGCCGGCGCGCATACGCCGCATGACGCCCGGCGCGGGAGCCCCGGTCAGCCGGTTTTCGTCAGGGTCGCGTGCGCGGCGGCGAGAATCTCCTCGGAGAGCGGGGAACCCTGGGTGGCCCGGGAGAGCACCAACGCACCGAACAAGGTGCACAGTCGGGCGATGCCCTCCTCACTCCCACCGGACGCGTCCGCCGGGGCGAGGAATGCGGCGAAGTCGGCCACGCCCTCCGTGTAGGCGCGGCGGGCCTCTCGGCCCTCACCGCCGCGCGCGACATCGACGGCGAGGGCTGCAACCGGGCAGCCGTCCGCCGCGTCGTCACGGTGTTCGACGGAGAGATAGGCGTCGATCAGGGCTCGCTGAGCGGTGTCCCGCTGCCCTTCGTACCGCTCGAGGCCGACCGCGTGGCGCCGGGTCTGCTCGTCGAACGCGTGGGTGGTGGCCTCATCGACGAGCGCCTCCTTTGAGGCGAACTGCTTGTAGAAGGCGCCGTGGGTGAGACCGGCCGCCTTCATGAGGTCGGCAACGCTCACGTGGGTGCCCTGCTCCCGGAACAACCGGGAGGCGGTGTCCACCACCCGCCTGCGGTTCTCCTCCGCCTGTGCCTGCGATACGCGGCCCATGACCGCCTCCCATTTTGGATGTCGACTGGCATCTATCGTAACTCGATGCTTAGATTGGATACGTAATCTAATTACCGGGTGGCCCGACGGCCCCCCACCAGGACCAGGAGCAGGCATGGAACTGAAGAACGCGGTCGCAGTGGTCACCGGCGCCAACCGGGGTCTGGGGCGGCACCTAGCCGCCCAGCTCGTCGAGCACGGCGCCAAGGTGTACGCGGCGGCCCGCCGCCCCGAGACGGTCGACCTGCCGGGCGTCACCCCCCTGCGACTGGACGTCACGGACCAGGAGTCGATACGCGAGGCGGCCCGCATCGCGTCGGACGCGACGCTGCTCATCAACAACGCGGGCGTCTCCACCGGTGCACCGCTGATCGGAGGCGACCTGGGCGACGTGCGCGGGGAGATGGAGACCAACTTCTTCGGCCCGCTCGCCGTGACCCGGGCCTTCGCCCCCGTCATCGAGGGCAACGGCGGCGGCACCGTGCTCAACGTGTTGTCCGTCCTGTCCTGGATGCACCCGGCCGCGCTCGGTTCCTACGCCGCGTCCAAGGCCGCCGCCTGGGCTCTGACCGGCGCGACCCGCGAGGAACTGGCGTCCCGCGGCATCGCCGTCTCGGCGCTGCACGTCGGCTACATGGACACCGACATGGCCGCAGGCGTCCCCGCCGACCAGAAGACCGCCGCCGCCGCCGTCGCGGCCCAGGCCCTGCGCGGCATCGAGGCGGGCCGGCCTGAGATCGTCGCCGACGAGATCACCCGGCAGGTCAAGCAGAGCCTGGCCGCGACGCCGCAGACGAACGCGGCTTGAGGCTCGCCCGCCTCCGCTGCGGCACGCCTCTCCTGCCCATCGCCCAGGAGACGGCTGTACCGCCTGCCCAGGTGGCGGTGGTCTGGTCGCGTGAGCCCGCCACTCGCTCGTTGGCCACGCCCACCCCGATCACCGGCCCGCCCGACCTCGCCCTGCCCGACTTCTCCGGACCGCCTCCGGGGAGGCGCCCGCCACGGCGTCAACGCCCCGGCCACGCCGGTGACATGACCGGTGGACACGGATGAGGACGCGTGGCGCCCACGCCTCGGCCGGAACAGCGGCACCGACGATCTCGTACCGGCGGAAGACCGGGACGAACGGAGACCCCGCCCTGTCACGGACGGGAATCGGAACGGAGACGACGATGAAGGCCTTCACGGTCGAGAAGTACGGCGACCGAGCCGGGATGCGTGCCGCAGAGGTACCCGACCCCCAGGTCGGCGCCGACGACGTCCTCGTCAAGATCCACGCGGCCGGCGTCAACCCACTGGACCTCAGGATCCGCAACGGGGACTTCAGGACGCTCATGCCCTACCGTCTCCCGCTCGTCCTGGGCAACGACCTCGCCGGAGAGGTCCTCCGAGTCGGCACCTCCGTCACCCGGTTCGCGGTGGGCGACGAGGTCTACGCCCGGCCCGGCAAGGACCGCATCGGTACGTTCGCCGAGCTCATCGCCGTCCATCAGGACGACCTGGCACCCAAACCCGCCGCCCTCACCATGACCGAGGCCGCCTCCCTCCCCCTTGTCGCCCTGACCGCATGGCAGGCACTGGTCGAGAGGGCCCGGGTGCGACCGGGCCAGAGGGTACTCATCCACGCAGGAGCCGGCGGCCTCGGCTCCATCGCCGTCCAGCTGGCCAAGGCGCTCGGCGCGCACGTGGCCACCACCGCGAGCACCGGCAACGTCGACCTGGTCAAGGAACTCGGCGCGGACGTCGCCGTCGACCACCGCACCCAGGACTTCACCGACCTGCTCGACGGCTACGACGTCGTCCTGGACTCCCTGGGCGGCGACAACCTGGCCAGGTCCTTGCGTGTGCTCAAGCCCGGCGGTCAGGTCATCAGCGTCGCGGGCCCGCCCGACCCGGCGTTCGCCCGCGAAATCGGCGCGAACCCGTTGCTCCGCCTGGCCATGACCGCGCTGAGCTTCAGGACCCGGCGCAGCGCCAAGCGCCGCGGGGTGACGTACTCCTTCCTGTTCATGAAGGCCAGTGGCGCCCAACTGCGGGAGCTCACGGCACTCATCGACGCCGGGAAGATCCGCCCCGTCGTCGACCGCGTCTTCCCGTTCGACGAGACCCTTCACGCCATGGAGTACGTCGAGAAGGGCCGTGCGAAGGCCGGCAAGGTCGTCGTCGCGATGGCCTGGCCGGGCGGCGAAAAGGCAGTGCCCGTGGACACCCGCGGGGGCAGACTGACTCCATGACTCCCCCTGACGCGAAGGCCGACCTCCACTTCTATCTCCAGTCGGCCCGTGACGCCCTGCTGTGGAAGCTCGAAGGCCTCTCGGAGTACGACTCCAGGCGTCCACTGACGCCGACCGGCACGAACCTGCTGGGTCTGGTCAAGCACGTGGCAGGCGTCGAATTCGGCTACCTCGGCGACACGTTCGGCCGGCCGTCCGGCGAGCCGCTGCCGTGGGTGGACGAAGGGGCGGAGTCCAACGCGGACATGTGGGCGACCGCCGACGAGTCACGCGAGCAGATCGTGGAGCTCTACCGGCGTTCCTGGACACACGCGGACGCGACGATCGAGGTCCTGCCCCTCGACGCGGTCGGCACGGTTCCGTGGTGGCCGCCCCATCGGGCCGAGGTGACGCTGCATCACGCCATGGTGCGCGTGATCGCCGACACGCAGCGGCACGCCGGGCACGCGGACATCGTCCGGGAGCTGATCGACGGCGCCGTGGGCATGCGCGAGGACAACGTGGCCGTACCGCCCGGCGACGCGTCCTTCTGGGAGGCGCACCGGAGCCGTCTGGAGCACGCTGCCCGCGACGCGGACCGGGCCCGCCCGGTGGTGCCGGGTGCATGAGTGACGTGCCGGCCCCTTCTCATGGGCGCTGGGCGGGACCCTCGTAATCCTGTCGAGTCGCCGGTGTGCGCGACCTACTCTCGCCGCATGCCTCCCGCCAAGAGCTCCTTCGTCTGCCTGCCGTGCCGGGCCTCCTACAAGCAGCCGGGCGGCGGGGAGAAGCCCCGCCGTTGCCCCCGGTGCGCCGGGACGCTGGTCCACGCCGGGGCCGCCTTCGCGGCGCCACGCCGACGGGACACCGCGGCGTGGCGCACGCTCTCGGTCCTGCTGAACGCGGGCGTCCGATTCCACATGGGCTGCAGCACGGGGTCGGGCTACCGTCCTCGCACGCTGAGCGAGGTGAAGGAGCGGATGGTGCACGCCGAGCGCACGGGGGAGCCGTTCGCGAGCGCCCTGGTCCGGCCCGAACTGCCGTGACGACGTCCCCCGTGGCCCACAACCCGAAAGGCACACCGTGAAGGCCTCGGAAGACACCGGCGACAAACCCGCTCCCCGGCCCCTGGACGATTCGGCGCTCTCCGGGATGCTGCGGGACCAGCGGTTCGGCGTGCTCGCCGCCGTCCGTTCCACGGGGCACCCGCGGACGAGGACGAGCGCGTCCTGCTGATCTCCACCACCGTGGACCGCCTCAAGGCCCGCCTCCTTCGGCGCGATCCGCATGCCTCCCTGCATGTCCGGGGCGATGACATCTGGTCGTTCGCCGTGGCGGAAGGGCTCGCGGAGGTGTCGGAGCCGACCACCGGCGCCGGTGACCGGACCGGTCGCGAACTCCTCTCTCTGACACCAGGGTTCGACGACCCGGCGAAGGAACGCGCCTTCCTGGAGGAGGCGGTCGCGGAACAGCGTGTGGTGATCCGGATCCGCGTGTCACGTCTCTACGGAGCCGCACTGGACATGACGGGCCCGGCCGGTGCCGCTTGATCTGCCTCATGACGCCGTGCTGTGCGACCTCGACAACGTGGTCCGCTTCTACGACATGACGCGCCTGGCCGCACCGGAACGGGCTGCCGGCCTGCCCGAGGGCACCACGGAGGACATCGCCTGCGCCCCGGGATCGATCTGCCGCTCCTCCTGGGCCGGATCGCCCGGGACGAACGGGTCGAGGCCGTCGCCGGCGAACTCGTCGGCCGGGTCGGCACGGTGAAGGCGTACGAACTGGCCCAGGCCATGGCGGACGCACCTTCCCGGGCGGACGGGGCGGTGGTCGCCCTGTTGCGACGGATACGGGACCACGTCCCGCTGGTCCTGGTCACCGACGCCACCCCCTGGCTGTTCGAGGACCTCGCCGAGCCGGGGCTCACGGACCTGGCGCACCACGTGGTCAGCAGCGCCGTCGAAGGGGTCGCGAAGCCAGCTCCCGCGATCCACCGGATCGCCGCCGCGCGGGCCGGGGTCCCGATGGGCCGGTGCCTGTTCGTCGACGACAGCGCGGAGAACGTCGCCGCCGCCGTCGCGCTCGGCATGACCGGCAAGCGTTTCGGGGAACCGGCCGATCTGCACGCACCGTTCGGCATCAGCCCGCAGGACGTGTGAACAACCCGCGCCCCAGCTGCGCGAAGGCGAGGCGGGCCGCCTCGACCGCGTCTGCGTACACCTGGCCGGCGCTTTCGCCCGCGTCGATCCGCCGCCAGTTCTCCTCGGCCAGGATCCGCAGGACGGCGACGATCTGACCGGCGGCGAGTCGCGCCGCCACCGGGGCCACGGGGTCCAGGGCGCGGGCGAGCGCCGCCTCCGAGCGGCTCTGGTAGCCGTGCAGCCGGGCGACGAGCGACGGGGTCCCGTACAGCAGCCGGTGGAAGGCCAGCACCTGCGGGACGTCGCAGAGACCGGTCACCGGGTCGCGGTCGTCCAGGCCGATGAGGAAGTGGTGGCGCAACGCGTCCAGCGGTGACATGCCGTCCGGCCGGCCGGAGACGACACGGGCCGCCTCGTCCTCGTGGTCGGCGAACCGGTGCAGGACCAGGTCCTCCTTGGCCGGGAAGTACCGGAACAGCGTCGGCTTCGAGATGCCGGCCGCCGCCGCCACCTCGGCCACGGAGACCTTGTCGAAGCCGCGTTCCAGGAACATCGCGATCGCGGCGTCGGAGACCGCCTGGTAGGTCAGCTGCTTCTTGCGTTCCCGCAGGCTGATCCTCTCGGTCCGCCCGGTGCTCATGACGACGCGCCCTTCTTGATCAGCGCTTCGACACCGTCGAGGACCCGTTCGAGACCGAACACGAACTCGTAGTCCGGTTCGTCCGGTTGACTCATGACGTCCGAGGCGAGCAGCCGGGACAGTGCCGGATGGCGGACCGGATCGGTGAGCCGTTGCACCGTCCGCTCCCACTGCGCCATCACCTGCTGGGGCGAGAGGCCCTTCGCCTCTACGGCGACGGCGAGATCGCTCATCAGCAGGGCCTCGTTGCGCACGAAGCCCCCGACGAGGAGTACGACGGAGATCTTGTCGCCCTCGTTCAGGCCACTGTCCTCCAGTGCCTGCAGTCCCTGTTCCCACCAGGCGATCGAATGAGGGCTGGCAGGCGGGCCCGCGATCGGGATGCGCAGGGCCCACAGGTGGCGGTGGAACATACAGCGCTGGGCCCACGCCCACTGACCGAGGGCCTCCCGCCAGCCCGCTCCGTCCTCCAGCGCCGGCAGGGGGTCGGGGGCGCCCATGGCCGCCTCCTGCATGAGGAGGTACAGCTCCTCCTTCGCGGACACGTAGCGGTAGAGCGCCATCGTGGAGGCACCCAGCTCCTTGGCCACCCGGCCCATGGACACGGCCGCGAGCCCTTCCGACGCGGCGACCGTGACAGCGGCGGCGACGATGCGGTCCAGCGTCAGACCGGGCTTCGGGCCCTTGACCGGACGGTCGCGCAGCCCCCACGCCGCCTCGATGCTGGGCGGCAGACCGGTGCCGCCCGACGCACTGCTCTTCTCCGTCACCCGAAGCCGCCTTCCCCAGTACTGGCTTGCCACCATCCTAGGTTTGCGTAATGCTTACACAGTAACGCGTAACTCATACGCAGAAGGGGGATCGTCATGAGTACGGCCATGAACGACGTCATGATCGAGGCGGAGGGCCTGACCAAGTCCTACGGGAAACCGGCCGCCCGGGTCAGGGTCCTGGACGGCGTCGGCCTCCGGGTCGCCCGCGCCGGGATCCACGCACTGCTCGGCCCCAACGGCGCGGGCAAGACCACGACCGTGCGGATACTCGCCACCCTCACCACCGCCGACTCAGGCACGGCACGGGTCGCGGGCCACGACGTCGTCACCGGCCGGCGCCGGGTGCGCCGCGCCATCAGCCTGACCGGACAGTTCGCCGCCGTCGACGAGACACTGACCGGCGAGGAGAACCTGCGGATGATGGCGCGGCTGTCCGGCCTGTCCCGGGCCCGGTCCCGAGAGCGCGCCGAGGAGCTCCTCCTCCGCTTCGGTCTCGGCGACGCGGCCCGCCGCCAGGCCCGCACGTACTCCGGGGGGATGCGGCGGCGCCTCGACCTGGCGGCGGGACTGGTCGGTTCCCCCGAGCCCGGTGTCTTCTTCCTCGACGAGCCCACCACCGGACTCGACCCCCGCAGCCGCCGCGAACTCTGGCAGGTGGTCCGCGACCTCGCCGGCCGGGGCGCCGCCGTCCTGCTCACCACCCAGTACCTGGAGGAGGCCGACCAGCTCGCCGACCGCATCACCGTCCTCGACAAGGGCGGCATCGTCGCCGAAGGCACCCCGGAGACCCTGAA
Organism: Streptomyces sp. JH34; assembly: GCF_029428875.1. Classification (NCBI taxonomy): domain Bacteria; kingdom Bacillati; phylum Actinomycetota; class Actinomycetes; order Kitasatosporales; family Streptomycetaceae; genus Streptomyces; species Streptomyces sp. JH34. Next base: position 3,344,795 of record NZ_JAJSOO010000001.1, read on the forward strand.
GTCACGCGTCTCCGGGCACCGGCTCGACCTGGTCCTCAGCACCCGCGAGGCCTATCTCCGGCACGCCACCCGCGCGGTCCACCACTCCCCCGAGACCCTCACCCTGGGCATCCCCACGGACGGAACCGCCGCCCACGCCCGCGCCCTGCTCGACGACATCGACCCGCACCGCACCGACGTCGACCGCTTCTCGGTGCACAGCGCGACCCTCGACGACGTGTTCCTCGCACTCACCACCGCGACGACGGAGGCACCGGCCCATGTCTGACGCACCCGGAGCCCTGACCCACGCCACGGTCATGACGGGCCGCAGCCTCCTCATCAGCCGCCGCAACATCGACGCCGTCATCACCTCGATGATGCTGCCGGTCCTGCTGATGCTGATCTTCGTCTACTTCTTCGGCGGCGCGATCGACACGGGCACCGCCTACGACTCGTACGTCATGTACGTCGTCCCCGGCGTCCTGTTCCTGTGCGCGGGCTTCGGCTCGGCCACCACCGCGGTCGCCGTGAGCGAGGACATGAAGGGCGGCATCATCGACCGCTTCCGCTCCCTGGACATCGGAGGGATGCCGATCCTCGCCGGCCACGTCGTGGCGAGCACCGTCCGCAATCTGGTCTCCACCACCATCGTGTTCGCGGTCGCCGTCCTCATCGGCTTCCGCCCCGCGGCCACCCCCGCCGGCTGGCTCGCCGTCGCCACCGTGCTGCTCGCCTACATCGTGGCCCTGTCCTGGATCTCCGCGGCGATCGGCCTGCTCGCCCGCACGCCCGAAGCGGCGGGCGGGTTCACCTTCTTCATGTCGTTCCTGCCCTACCCGAGCAGCGCGTTCGTCCCGGTCGACAGCATGCCGGCCTGGCTCCACGGCTTCGCCGACCACCAGCCGGTCACCCCGGCCATCGAAACCCTCCGGGGACTCCTCCTGGACCAGCCGGTGGGCAACACACCCTGGATCGCGCTCACTTGGGCGGCGGCAATCCTGCTGGTGGCCGTCGCCCTGTCGGGGGTGCTCTTCAGGGTCCGGACACGGTGACGGCGCGAACCGGTGGCGGAAGGGACCCGCCCACAGCCCCGCGAGCGACTCCGTCGTCATCGAGAAGACGTCGAGCTTGACCGGAACCATGAGTCGTCACGCCGTGAAGATACGATTCCCGGTTCGTCCCGGCGAGGGTGAAGCCTCAGAAGACGTCCGGGCACCACGCCCGCCGCGGCGCCCGGAACACCGCGTCGGCCTTGGCCACCGCTCCCGCACGGCGCTCCTCGATCCGGCCCAGCGCGGCGAGCCGCAGCGCCGACTCGTCGCCCAGGTACAGCGCCCCCAACTCCCCCACGTCCAGGGCCAGATCGGCGTCCCGCGTCGTCGGGACGCAGGAGGCGCCCGACGGCGACACCTCCAGCAGGAAGCGGCCGCCCGCGAGGCCGGCGGTGTCCCTGACCTCCAGTACCAGGGCGGCCCCGGCCGCGTACGTACGCGCTTCCAGGGCCCGGGGCACGTCCAGGACCCGCAGCCACAGCCAGTCCGCCTGCGTCACGACACGCGCCGCGCGCGGGTCCGGGAGGAGGAGCGGCACCAGGTCGTCCGGGGCCCGGTAGCCCGTACGGACCGTGGTGATCCAGTCGATGGAACAGACGAACCGCCACAACGCGCGTTCCGCCGCCGGGGTCACGGCGATCATGCCGGCCACCGTCGCCTTGTTGAGCGGCTGCTTCCCGTCGCCCCAGCGGTCGTCGGCGCGGTAGGTGATCAGCCCTTCCGTCTCCCCGTCCGCCGACCGGTACACCGCGTGGAACGGCTCCGTCCACGTCTCGAACGCCGGGACGTCCACCCCGGTGCTGCGCTGCCACCAGCGCTCGTCCCGGGAGACCACACCGTGCTGCCGGGCCGCGAGGCGGCCGTGGAGCTCGGGCCCCAGCTTCCGTACGTCGGCTCCGTCGACCAGCTCGATCCGGCCGCCGTCCGCCTCGGAGGGGATCCTCGCGCGCGGGTCCAGGCCCGCGCGGGGCACGTCGATCTCCCACTCGGTGGACCAGGCGGCCGGCCCGAATCCGTACCGTCCGTAGATCGGGTACTCGGCGGCGATCAGCGAGGCGACCACGTCGCCGCGCTCCTTCGCCGCGGCCAGGTCCGTGGCCATCATCCGGCTCAGCAGCCCGCGCCGGCGGTGCGTGGGGGTCACCGTCACGGCGGTGACGGCGTCGGCCGGCACCCTCGCCCCGCCGACGACGGTGAGCTCCTGCGCGAACGAGCGGAAGGTCGCCACACATCGCCCGGCGTCGAACACGCCCTGGACACGCGCGAGATCGGTATGCGCCAGGCGCACCGCGACCTCCTCCTCACCGGGAGCCCCGGCCGCCCGGAGGAACCCGGTCCCCACGGCACGGAGCCAGTCGGGGTACTCACCGGCGGTCACGGTACGCGGATCAAGGCTCATACGGCCCACGCTAGGCACGGACCGCACGTGATGTCGCGCGTATTTCCCGCCGCCCCGAGCACGGGCCCGCTCAGAACGCCGCCCGGATGCCGCCCACCTCGGTGGCACCTCCCAGCAGCGGCGCCCGCCCGATCCGGGACACCACGGGGGCGTCCACGCCGAGCAGCCCGAGCGCCCTCGCCAGTACCGGGCCCAGGGCGCGGGTGGAACCGTCGTCGATCTTGAACGCCAGTGCCCTGCCGTCGGGGAGGGCCACAGCCTGCACCGCCTCCGCACCCATCTTGGAGAGCGTGCCCGGCACCTCCCGCATCAGCCAGGTGTCCGGCCTCCGCGTGCCCGCGACGTACTCCGGGTGTGCCCGCATCGCGTCCGCGACCCGGCGTTCCGCCGATCCCGGCTCCGCCAGCACGAAGGAGCGGAACGCCCGGGCCAGGCCCACCAGCCCGATCGCCATCAGCGGGGCCCCGCAGCCGTCCGTGCCGACCGCCGCGACGGGCTCGCCCGCCGCTTCCGCTACGACCTCGCCGACCAGCAGCTGCAGGGGGTGGGCCGGGTCGAGATAGGTGGCGGTGTCCCACCCGTTGCGTACGCAGACGGCGAGCATCGCCGCGTGCTTGCCGGAGCAGTTCATGGTGAGCGGCTCGCGGACACCCCCGGACGCGAGGTACGCCTCCGCCTCGACCGGGTCCAACGGCAGATCCGGCGGGGTCCGGAGGTCGTCGGGCTTCAGGCCGTGCTCGGAGAGCATCGTGCGCACCAGGTCCAGGTGGAAGCCCTCCCCCGAATGGCTCGCGGCGGCCAGCGCCAGCCGCTCCCCCGAGAGGTCCAGCCCGGCCCGCAGGATCGCGGCGGCCTGCATCGGCTTGTTGGACGAGCGGGGGAAGACCGGGGCGGACGGGTCCCCGAGCGCGAACTCCACGCTCCCGTCCGCGGCCAGGACGACCAGCGACCCCCGGTGGCGGCCCTCGGTGAAACCGGACCGTACGACCTCGGCCAGCACCGGCAGCTCGGGGGACGGGGTCGACGACGGGGCTGTGAAGGAGGTCATGGGGCGGGTGGCCTTCCGGGGACGGGCGTGACCCGCCCCCGGAAGGGTCGCTTCAGGCGAGCAGGTCCTCTACTTGTGCTTCCCCGTCACGGTACCTGCGGGCGATCTCCGCACTGCAATCGTCCACGGTGCGCTGGAGCCTGTGGCGGCGCCGCGACACCTGCTGCTCGTAGCGGACGAGCCGCCCCATGGCCGTGAGGAGCTCCTCGTCCGTCCGGGCATCGAGATCGGAGAGCTCGACCTCCGCCAGGGTGGCCGCCGCCAGCTGCCGGTACTCGTCGCTGCGCGGCGTGGTGAGGCTGACGTGCCGCGCCGAGGACCGGTGGACCGACGGGGTGTCGGCGAGGATCTCGGAGAGCCTGTCCACGACGGGTGACTCGGGGTCCACACGCCGGGCCAGCTCGGCCCGCAGGATGTCGATCCGGCCCTGGACCAGACGGCGTACGTAACTGAGGTCCGCCTCGTCGCGCTGGGTGTCACGGCGCAGGGTGCGCAGTTCCGGCAGTCGCAGCCCGCCGAATTCGGGCTGCGGCCGCACGGAGGCCAGCCCTTCGACCGCACCGCCCCCGGTCTGCCCGGGCACGGACACCGCTCCGGGCAGGTGTACGGGCGGCGGGGTGGGCGACTGCCCCGGCTCGGCACCGGTCCGCTGGACCGGCGACCGCAGGCCGGCGGTACGCGTCCCCGGTACGGCACCGGGCGATGGCCCGGTTCCACGTGTCGTCATGATGTTCCGTCCCCTCGACCGGTGCGTCGGCACACCGACATCGTGCATCGTGCCACTACGCACGGTGTTCATGCAGGTGCTCTGTACCCGTTCAGCCCAAGATAGGTTGGTCTGTATGCGTGCAGTGATACAGAGGGTGGACGGCGCGAGCGTCACCGTGGCGGGCGCCGCGGACGACCCGTCGGGGACCGGAACGGTCGGCGAGATCGTCGGCGAGGGGCTGTGTGTGCTGGTGGGGGTCACTCACGGCGACACGGCGGAGAAGGCGGCGCAGCTCGCCCGCAAGCTGTGGACGCTGCGCATCCTGGAGGGCGAGAAGTCCTGCTCGGACGTGAATGCACCGCTTTTGGTCATTTCCCAGTTCACTCTCTACGGGGACGCCAGGAAGGGCCGCCGGCCCACCTGGAACGCCGCCGCGCCCGGCGAGGTCGCCGAACCGCTGGTCGACGAGGTGGTCGCACAGCTCCGCGCGCTCGGCGCACAGGTGGAGACGGGCCGGTTCGGGGCGGACATGCGGGTCTCGCTCACGAATCACGGCCCGTTCACCGTCCTGGTCGAGGTGTAGCGGCGCGGCCGGACGGCGCGCGTGGTCCCTCTACGGCTCGACGACCGTCTCCTGGGCCGCGGCGGTGTCACCCGCGATGAGCTCCGCGTCCACCGCGACGTTCCTCTTCACCAGCGCCAGGGCGATCGGCCCCAGCTCGTGGTGACGGGCCGAGGTGGTGACGAAGCCGAGCTGGCGGCCTTCCTGGCCGTCGGCGGCGAGCCGGACCGGCGTGCCGTGGCCGGGCAGGTGCACCTCGCTGCCGTCGAGGTGCAGGAAGACGAGGCGGCGCGGGGGCTTCCCCAGGTTGTGGACACGGGCGACCGTCTCCTGCCCTCGGTAGCAGCCCTTCTGGAGGTGCACGGCGCTGCCGATCCAGCCCAGCTCGTGCGGGATGGTGCGGTGGTCGGTCTCGAAGCCCAGGCGCGGGCGGTAGGCCTCCACGCGCAGCGCCTCGTACGCCAGGATCCCGGCCACCGGGCCGTGCGCGGCCGCGTACGCCTCCAGATCGGCGCGGGGCAGGAAGAGATCGCGACCGTGGGCCGTCTCCCGTACGGCGACCCCGTCCGGGACCTCGGCGATGGAACCGGCCGGCAGGTGCACCACGGCGAAGTCCTCGGTGCGGTCGGCGACCTCGACCCGGTAGAAGAACTTCATCGACTCCAGGTACGCGATCAGGTCGTCCTGGGTCCCGGGCTCGGCGTGCATCCACACCGTCGTGCCGTCGTCGACCAGGTAGAGGGCGTGCTCGATGTGCCCGTTGGCGGAGAGGATCAGCGCCTCGGTCGCCTGGTTCGGCGCGAGGTCGCTGACGTGCTGGGTGAGCAGCAGGTGCAGCCAGGCCAGCCGGTCGTCGCCGGTCACCGTGACGACCGCGCGGTGCGAGAGGTCGACGAGACCGCTGCCGTCGGCGAGTGCGCGTTGCTCACGGAACAGGTCGCCGTAGTGCGCGGCGACGCCTTCGTCACGCCCCTCGGCGGGGACGGCACCGGGCAGGGACAGCAGAGGGCTCTTCATGCGACCAGCGTACGACTCGTACGGCTCGGACTACCGACCGCCGGCGCTCTCCGGGGGCCCGTCCTGAGCCGCCTTCGCCGCGCAGTCGGCGCAGCGCCCGAAGATCGCGAAGTGCTTCATGTCGGTCTCGAAGCCGAAGGCGCCCCGCAGCTTCGCCGTGAAGTCGGCGACCACGTCGACATCGGCCTCGATGACGTCCGTGCAGTCGCGGCAGACGAGGTGGATGTGGTGGTGGCGGTCCGCCAGGTGGTAGGTCGGGGCACCGTGCCCGAGGTGGGCGTGGCTGACCAGCCCGAGCTCCTCGAGGAGCTCCAGGGTCCGGTAGACGGTGGAGATGTTGACGCCCGACGCCGTCCTGCGCACCTCGCAGAGGATGTCGTCGGGGGTCGCGTGTTCCAGCTTGTCGACGGCTTCCAGGACGAGCTGGCGCTGAGGCGTCAGCCGGTAGCCACGCTGCCGAAGATCGGTCTTCCAGTCGGTGCTCACCACAGCCCCAGTGTAGGGCGGGGCGGGCGCGGGGCCCCGGGTCCGTGCGGAACGGGGCCCGGTCCGGCTACTTGAAGAAGGCGATGCCGTCGTCCGGCAGGTCTCCGAGGCCCCTCGCCATCTCGGCGACCTCGCCCGGGGTGACGACCTTCTTCAGGTGCGCCGACATGTACGGCCGCAGCTCCACGTCGGGGGTGGCCTTCTCGCCGACCCACATCAGGTCGCTGTGCACGTAGCCGTAGAGACGCTTGCCGCCGCTGTACGGGCCGGAGGCGGCGGTGCGGGCCACCGCGTCGGTGACGACGTCGATCTGCGGCTTCTGCTTGGCCAGCTCGCCGTACCAGACCTCGACGACGCCCTGGTCGCGCACCATGACGATCTCGACCTTGCGGTCCTTGTCGATGCGCCAGTAGCCGGACTCGGACTCCAGCGGCTTGACCTGGTTGCCCTCGGCGTCCAGCACCCAGGAGTGCGAGACGTACTCGAGGAAGTCGCGGCCGTCGTGGCTGAAGGTGACTTCCTGGCCGAAGTTGCACTTCTCGGCGCCGGGGAAGTCGGAGACGCCCGCACCCGCCCAGTTGCCGAGGAGGAAGGCCAGCGGCACGAGGTCCGGGTGGAGGTCGGACGGAATCTCGATCATGAGCGGCTCAGACGATCTGTGAGGGTGTACGGGAGGTGTTCGGCGAGGGTCAGCGCTGGCCCTGGTACAGCTTCTTCACGGTCACGGCGGCGAAGGCGAGCACGCCGACGCAGACCAGGACCAGCAGAGCGGAGAAGAAAGCCTCAAGCACGGGAGCTCCTCGGGACGAACGACATGACGGCAGCAGGCGGCCGGGCCCCCAGCCTAATGGGTGGGGGCCCGGCCCTGCGGCCCGGGGTTTCCCCCGGGCGCGGCCGGATCAGCCCAGGAGCTGGTTCTGCAGGATCAGCGTCTGGTGGAACGGGACCGCTTCCGTGCCCGCCTCCCCCTTGCGGCTGTGGACGAGCAGGGCGAGGGTGTCCCCGGCCAGCACATAGGCGTGGCGGACCTGCTCGGCGCCGTGGGGCTCGGGCTCGGAGTAGGCGTGCGCCGTGGTGAATTGCACTCCGGCTGTGGCACTCCAGTCCTCGTCGTACGTCGCCTCGTCCTCCCCTGCGAGGGGGATCGGCAGCGATTGGCTGTCGGCGTAGAGCTCGTCGAGGAAGGCGGTGGAGTACGCCACCGAGCTGAACTGGAGCAGATAGACCCGGGACGACGTGCCGTCCTTCATGGTCCAGCCGCGGGCGGCCACGTGCCGCAGGGCTGAGTCCTTGAGGCGCTGGTCGAGGACGGCCCGGTCGTCCTTGCCGTACTCGGCGGTGTAACGGGCGCTGTCCACCCAGCCACCGTCGAGCTCCTTGTCCACCGTGGCCCCGGCCGGTGCGGGAAGCAGCAGGCGCCGCAGGTCCGCGTGGTGGATCTCCGCGACGTTGGGATCGCTGTACGGGCGGGGCGCGTCGGCGGGCAGCGCGGGCAGGCTCAGCACCGGGTAGTCCCAGCGCCCGTCGTCCTCGGTGGCGAGCCCCGGAACGTCCGTGCGCTTCATCGACGTGATGCCGGCGACCGTGCCCGCTCCCAGCCCTCCCATGACGAGCACGGCGGCCGTCCACCGGAGGGCGGCCCGCAGGACACGGCGCGGCGGCCGGGGTGTGGCGGGCGCGGGGTCCTCCTCCTGCACGGGAGGGGGCGGAGGAGTCTGCGGGACGGGCGGGAGGGTGGTCGTGGCGGCAACGGCCGCGTCGGCCGGCGGGGCCGTCTGCTCGGTCATATGTACTCCCCCGGGGACGTGATGTGGTCCAGCTGGTCCTTCAGCAGTTCAGCGACGGCGGCCTTGTCGACGGGCTTGATGCCGGTCGCCCGGTAGGTGATGCCCAGCTCACCGTCGTACGCCGCGCACACCATGTCCTCGATGTCGCTCTCGCCGTCCTTGGGCTGCAGGTAGCAGGTCGCCTTACTGGTGTGGCCCTTGACCTTCGGGCCGTCGCGGAAGATCCCGACGAGATCGAACAGCTCGGTCTGGAAGGTGTAGAAGTTCCGGACGGCGTTCTTGTCCTTCATCCGCACGATCTCGGCGTGCACCTCCAGGTCGTTGGCCTCGGAGACGTACGAGCGGAGAGCGAGGCCCTGCACGCGGAGCTTGTCGATCCGCTTCTCGTACTCCCGGCGCTTCTTGCCCGCGAGTCCCCGGCTGGACTCCTTCATCGCGGCGACGGCCCGCCTGCCGTCCACCTCGTCGTCGTTGCCGTGCTCACCGTCGTCCGGACCGAGCCGGTAGCCCTTGGGCACCGGCAGCAGCAGCTTGCTGAGCTCGGTGTCCGAACGGCCCCGGTCGATGTCACCCGCTGGGTCGTTGCCGGGCTTGCGCTCGGACACCTCCCAGTACGTGGTCTCCACGGTGCGGTCCGCGCCGTCGACCGTGGCCTTCGTGTAGGCGGCGGCCCCTCCGACGGCGCCCAGCACCAGCGCGAAGGGAAGGGCCGTGAGCAGGATCCGCCGGGCCCGGCCGGATCGCGCGGGGGCATCAGCGGTGTCCGGGGCGTCGAGCGGTCCGGGGAGCGGTGCCGTGCCGGAGGGACCGGGCGGGGTCATGTCGTTCACACGCGCTCCAGCTGTCGCTCGGCCAGCGTCCGGATGTCCTTCTTGCTGATCGGCCGGGTGTCGTAGATGTTGATCTCGATCATGATGTCGCCGCGGTGCACGAGGGCCCTGGCCTGGTAGGACGGCAGATAGCCGGGCTTCCGATCGACGTCGTAGAGGTAGTAGCGGCCACCTCCGCTGCCCTTGAGCGGTTCGCCGTCGTTGCCCGCGTACTCGTCCGAGACCATGTAGGAGCGCTGGCCGTTGGCGTAGTCGGCTGCCGCCGCCTCCGCCCCGGGGCGGAACTGGGCGAGCGTGACCGTCGCCTCCCGGTACTCGCCCTTCTTCCAGGCGGCTCCCGCCACACGGCGGATGCCGAACTCCTGGAGGTACTCGAACATGTGCCCTTCGTCCTTGTAGCCGCGCGCGAGGTCCCCCACGCTCATCCAGCCGTCGTCCACCAGGAGCGCGTCCTCGTCGTCACTCCAGCCCGCCGGGCGGTCGATGAGCAGCTTGCGCAGGTCGCCGTCCGTCTTGACCTGCCGGTCCTGCGAGGCGGGCAGCGGGGCCGGGACCTCGTCCGGGGGAAGCGCCTTCGCCGGGTAGACCAGCTCCGTCTGCGACAGTGCGGGCAACTTCGACGGAGGCCGCTCGGCCTGGATGCCGTAGCCGATCGCCGTGCCGCCGGAGATGCCGAGCAGGGCCGCGGCGGTGATCAGCAGGGCCGTACGGCCGCGAGGGCGGGTGCGCACCGGGGCGGCCGATGCCTCTGCCGGCGTCTGCGGCGGTGCCTGCGGCGGTACGCCGGAAAGGGTGTCGTTCGGTTCCAAAAGGGTCCCCCCATGAGACCTGAGGCGCAGGTTCCGTCACCCGCGCACACAGCAGACCCACAGGTCACAGGGGAGGTTGCGCGGCCGAGGATTACAGTTCGGTACATGTCGAAGAAGCTCGTGATCAAGGTGACCGCCGGAGCCGACGCAGCCGAGCGCTGCTCGCAGGCCTTCACCGTGGCGGCCGTAGCCGTCGCCAGTGGTGTCGAGGTCTCGCTGTGGCTGACCGGCGAGTCCGCCTGGTTCGCCCTGCCGGGGCGCGCCGCCGAGTTCGAACTGCCGCACTCCGCTCCCCTGCCCGACCTGATCGACTCGATCCTGGCGGGTGGCGGGGTCACGCTCTGCACCCAGTGCGCGGCGCGGCGCGACATCACGGAGAAGGACGTCCTGGAGGGCGTGCGGATCGCCGGCGCCCAGGTGTTCGTGCAGGAGGCCATGGCGGACGGCACCCAGGCCCTCGTCTACTGATCCGTGGGCGGCCGGCGGCCTACCGGCGGTTGTCCCTGCCGTCGAGCTCGTCCCACCAGCGGTCGGACGTCGGATCGCCCGTGGGGGCCTGCTGCGGCGAGCGCGGCCGGGAGGCGGGGGGCGGGGACTTCGGGGGCCGGGAGAGGTCGGGCGGGGAGCCCTCGGGCCGCGAGCCCGACGCCCGGGACCCCGAGGAGGGATCGTCCCACCAACGGTCCTCCGGTCCACGCCGGTTGGCGACGATCGCCGCGACGGGCGGAATGACCATGGCGACCACGCACATCGCCACGGCCGCGGGGATGGACCACAGACGCACGAAGGCCCAGGCGGAGACGAAGAGGAAGAGGCATCCGCCCATCATCAGAAAATAGACGCGCCTGCGCCGGGCGTACATGATTCCAGCGTAGGGCTCACCGGCGCGGATGCGCACCCGGACGGCACGAAGGGCCGCACCCCGCTTCAGGTGGCGTCCAACCCCCTGGGGTGCGGCCCTCCGGCCGTACGTGCGCGTGAACTACACGGCGATGGCGACCTCGGCGAGGCCACCGGTCTGCGCCACGACCGTACGGTCGGCGGTGCCGCCCGGGACCAGGGCGCGGAGCGTCCAGGTGCCCTCGGCCGCGTAGAAGCGGAACTGCCCGGTCGCCGAGGTCGGGACCTCGGCGGTGAACTCACCGGTCGAGTCCAGCAGTCGGACGTAGCCGGTGACGGGCTCGCCGTCGCGGGTCACGCTGCCCTGGATGGTCGTCTCGCCCGGCTTGATCGTCGAAGCGTCGGGGCCGCCGGCCTGTGCTCCACACATGGTGTTCTGTCCTTCTGGTCGGGGTCCTGCTGATCAGGTCCTGCGGGATTACTTGTTGGCGCCGAGCTCGATCGGCACGCCAACCAGGGAGCCGTACTCGGTCCAGGAACCGTCGTAGTTCTTGACGTTCTCCTGGCCGAGCAGCTCGTGCAGGACGAACCAGGTCAGGGCCGAACGCTCGCCGATGCGGCAGTAGGCGATGGTGTCCTTCGACAGGTCGACCTGCTCGTCCTCGTAGAGGGCCTTGAGCTCGTCGTCCGACTTGAAGGTGCCGTCGTCGTTGGCGTTCTTCGACCACGGGATGTTGCGGGCGCTCGGCACGTGGCCGGGGCGCTGCGACTGCTCCTGCGGGAGGTGCGCCGGGGCGAGCAGCTTGCCGCTGAACTCGTCGGGCGAACGCACGTCGACGAGGTTCTGGCTGCCGATGGCCTTCACGACGTCGTCGCGGTAGGCGCGGATCGACTCGTCCTGGGCCTTGGCCTTGTACTCGGTGGCCGGGCGCGCCGGGACGGCGTCGGTCAGGTCGCGGGAGTCGAGCTCCCACTTCTTGCGGCCGCCGTCGAGCAGCTTGACGTTCTCGTGGCCGTACAGCTTGAAGTACCAGTAGGCGTACGAGGCGAACCAGTTGTTGTTGCCGCCGTAGAGGACGACCAGCGTGTCGTTGCCGATGCCCTTCTCCGACAGGAGCTTCTCGAAGCCGGCCTGGTCGACGAAGTCACGGCGGACCGGGTCCTGGAGGTCCTTCGTCCAGTCGATCCGGATCGCGTTCTTGATGTGGTTCTTCTCGTACGCCGAGGTGTCCTCGTCGACCTCGACGATGGCGACCTGCGGGTCGTCGATGTGGGCCTCGACCCAGTCGGCGTCGACCAGTACGTCTGCGCGGCTCATGTGTTTCTCCTCCGGGGCAGTCTGCGGCGGGGTGGTGCGGAGTGCTGGGTGCCGGTGTGTACGCGCAGGTGCTTGGAGCGGAACGCGTACGGAGGGCACGGGTTCGGCCCTGACGTCGTCGAAGGGCCGGCGGGAAACGGGAGAGGTCCCGCTCAGAAGGTGCGACAGAGCATGGCGGCGACGCGGCACAGGTCTACTGCCCGCCGCTTCGTGAGGTCCGCCTGTCGCTTCATGCGTCCGATCGTAGGGAGGTACGGGTGGAGATGTCACCGTCGTGTCGAATGATGAGACACGATCGTCCGCGATACGAGACACGCATCCGGTCGGACCTCGCGGCGACAGGGATCCGGACGCCCGGCACTCGACGGCCATCTACGGAACGGACGGGCCCGTCTCACTATCTGGATCAGCCGTCCGGTCGGCCGCCCCGCGGAGCCCCTACCCCGCGCGTCCAGGCCCTGTCCGCGGCTGGGCGGTGTCGCGGCGTCAGCCCGCGAGCCGGACGTCCGCGCCGGTCACCGAGATCTCCAGGCCGCCCGGCGCCACCTCGATCTTCTGCAGCTCCAGGCCCTCCGGCAGGCCGCCGATCCCGCGCTCGAAGTCGGTCTTCTTCCTGACCAGGCTCTCGAGGCCGGGGATGCCCTCACCCGGGACCTCGTCGGCGCGCACCTTCACGGTGTCGCCGTCGACCAGTGTGACCGTGGAGAGCACGCTGCGCGTGAGCGTCCGGCCCAGCAGCGGGATCTCGACCGAGCCCGTGACCTTCACCTTGCCGTCGCCGCCGTAGGCGACGGTGACACCGTCGTCGGCCGCCTCGGTGAGGGCCGCGTACGGGATGACGGCCGTCCCGGTCGCACGGGAGGCCGTCGCGCTGCTGTACCCGGCGCCCAGCGTCACCCGGCTCAGCCGGGCCTGGATCTCGCTGATGCGTATCTCCCGCCCGGCGGCGCTGGCGCGGATGTCCTTGACCGTGACGTCGACACGGTCGAGCTCCGAATCCACCACCTGGGTCAGGAAGGGGAAACCCTTGATCGAGACCTCGGTCGAACCGGCCTCGGCGTCGCCGAAGGCGATCCGGCCCTCGGCCTCCGACTCGGCGAAGTACAGGGCGGCGCGGTCCACGGCGACGAAGACGCCGCCCAGGACCACGGCGATGATCAGCAGTATTCGCAGTGCTCGCATGCCTGTTGTTCTCCCACTCGGACCGACCGGACCCTTGGCGCACGTGAGCCTACTGCCGCGGTGCGGCGCGCCCGGAGTGATCGACGAGCACGGGGCCCGGTCGGTTCCACCGGTCCGGGGCCGGGGAGGTGGGGGAACACCGGTCACGCCCGGGAAATCAGGCGATCGCACGGCCGATCAGATAGACGGCGGGTGCGGCGGCCGTGAGCGGCAGCGCCACTCCCGCCGTCATGTGCACGAAGCGGGACGGGTAGTCGTAGCTCGCGACCCTCAGGCCGATCAGGGCGCAGCCACCGGCCGCGAACCCGAGGAACGCCGCCTGCGCCCCGAAGTCCGTGAACACTCCGGCGGCCAGGCCCGCCCCCGCCGAGGCGAGCAGCGCCACGACGACCGAGACCGCTCCGGGCAGGGGCAGGGCCCTCACGAGGACGCCCACGGCGACCGCGATACCGCCCACCGTCACCGCGTCGGGAACGGCGGCGAGGTGCCCGGCCGCCAGCACGGCGAGCGCGGCCGACGCGACGGTCGCCGTCAGGCCGTACATCCGCTCGTCGGCACCGGCATGACTGCGCAGCTGGAGGACGAGGGTGAGCAGCACCCAGACACCGAGCGTGCCGAGGATGGCCGCCGGGGCGTTGCTCCGGCCGGCGGCGAGCAGCACGGCGTCGGCGACGACACCGCCGGCGAAGGCGAGCGCGATGCCCTGCCGGGCCGGCCACATGCCGTTGAGCCGGAACCAGCCCGCGGCCGTCACGGCCTGGAGCAGGACCAGGGGGACGAGCAGGGCGTAGGCCCCGATCGCCGCGCCGAGGGAGAGGAGCAGACCGAGGCCCGCCGTGATCGCGGCGGGCTGCATCCCCGGCGCGATGATCGGCGAACGCCCCTCGGCACGGGCGCGCTGGGCGTCGGTGATCCGGCTGTTGCCCAGAGTGGTCGGCGCGCTGTAGCCGGAGTCGTCGGAAGCGGCCGCCGGAGCGGACCGGGCGGGCGGAGCGGACTGCGGCTGCGGCGCCGGGGCCTCGGGCGGCAGTGGATGCGCGGAGGGCGCGGCGGGTCCGGTGTGGTGCTGCGGCTGGATCGTCGGCTGGTACTGGGTGTCCCAGGTCTGCCCCTGCCACGTCTGGGCCACGCCCTGGTCGGCGGGCTGGGTCCGGAAGGCGCCCTGCTCCGGGTGGGCGGCGGGCTGCTGCCCGTACGGCTGCGGCTGCACGTAGGCGGACTGCGGCTCGCTCTGCGGCTGCACGTACGCCGGGTCGTACGGCTGCTGGTTCTGCGGCTGCGCGTACGGGTCGTACGGCTGCTGCCGGTACGCGGGGTCGTACGGCTCCTGGCCCTGGTGCTGCTGCCCGTGTCCGGGGTCGTACGGATACTGCTGATCGTTGTCGCTCATGGTCTGCGGTTCACCCTCCTGCGAACGGCGGGAGCACCTCGACCGTGCCGCCCTCGGCAAGCCGTACGGTCTCATGCCCGCGGGTCCCCACGGGATTCCCGTCGATCAGGAACGAGCATCTGAGCAGTACGCGCGTCAGTTCACCGGGATGCCGCTCGCGCACCCCGTCGAGAGCCTCGGCGAGCGTCTCCGCCCTGTACGGCTCCTCCGCGGTCCCCGCGGCGGCCTTGGCCGCGGCCCAGTAGCGGATCGTTCCCGCTGCCATGCGGCACCCCCTTTCGTCGTACGTCGGCTGTCCATCATGGATCACGCCGACTCCGTCCAGTCGGCGATGCGGGTCAGCAGTTCCTCGTCCGCGGCGTTCTCCGCGTGGCCCATGCCGTGCTCCAGCCAGAGCTCCGCCCCGTCGCCCGCGGCTCCTGCCAGCATCCGCGGGTGGTCGACGGGGAAGTACGGGTCCTGGTCGCCGTGCACGATCAGGAGCGGCACCCCGATCAGCGGGACCGCCTCCACGGGCGAGAGTGGCACGGGGTCCCAGTCCTCCCGGTGGATGCGGGTGCGGAAGCCGTAGCGACCGACGAACCGGCCTGCGGGCCGGGTGACCACCCAGTGCAGGCGGCGCATCGGTGCCGTCCCGCGGTAGTACCAGCGGGCCGGAGCGCTGACGGCGACGACCGCGTCCGTGTGGGCGTCCGCAGGGATACGGGAATGCGCCTCCGAGCGCCCCTGGTGTTCCTTCCGCGCCCCGGCGCGCGGCTCCACCCGATCGGGCGCGGACGGCTCGAATTCCTTCTTCGCGGATTCCGCGGATTCCGGCGCCGTATACAGAGCGGCGTGCCGGAGCACCACGGAGCCGCCCATCGAGAAACCGACCGTAACGATCCGCCGGTGCCCCAGCGACCGCGCCCAGGCGACCGCGGCCGCCAGATCCAGTACTTCGCGGTCGCCCACGGTCGACCGTCCGCCGGACCTTCCGTGCCCCCTGAAGGAGAACGTGATCACGGCCGCACGCTGGGCGAACACCCCGGCGGCCCGCAGCAGTGCCGGCCGGTCCGCGGCGCCGGTGAAGCCGTGTGCGAGGACGACGGCGGGCCCTTCCGGCACACCGCGTCCGGCGCCCCCGGCACCCGCCGTACACGGGGTGTACACCGCCTCGATACGGACCCCGTCACCGGTCAGCAACGTGGCGCGCCGGGGCACCGGCGTGATCGAGGGAACAGAAGAACTCGGGAAACGACCCTCGGACACAGAACTCATGTGGGTTATTCTGCTGCGAAGAGGATCCGGGCAAAGCAGCCCCCGGGTCCTTTTGTGCTTTCCGAGCGTTGTTACGGCGACGTTTCGACAAGCTCAGCGGTCCCCGGGTGCGGGGCCGCACAGTAAAAACCGTATGACGGCCGTCGCAGGTGATGGCCGTACGGGAGTACGAAGCAGTGCCGCATACTCCCCCGGGTCCGACCCGGGAGTGCCCCTCTCGCAGGGAACGAGGAGGACCGACGTAATGGGCGAGCTGAACGTGCACGATCGACCGACGACCCAGGCAGGTGGGCGGCGATGAGTTCACTGCTGCTTCTGACGAATGCCCTTCAACCGTCGACGGAGGTGCTCCCCGCCCTCGGCCTTCTGCTGCACAGCGTGCGGGTCGCCCCCGCCGAGGGACCCGCTCTCGTCGACACCCCGGGTGCCGACGTCATTCTCATCGACGGCCGCCGGGACCTCCCCCAGGTGCGCTCGCTCTGCCAGCTGCTGCGGTCCACAGGACCCGGCTGTCCGCTGATCCTCGTCGTGACGGAGGGCGGCCTCGCGGCCGTCACCGCCGACTGGGGCATCGACGACGTCCTGCTGGACACCGCGGGTCCCGCCGAGGTCGAGGCCCGGCTGCGGCTGGCCACCGGCCGCCAGCAGATCACCACCGACGACTCCCCCATGGAGATCCGCAACGGCGACCTCTCGGTCGACGAGGCGACCTACAGCGCCAAGCTCAAGGGCCGGGTCCTCGACCTGACCTTCAAGGAGTTCGAGCTGCTCAAGTACCTCGCGCAGCACCCCGGCCGGGTCTTCACCCGCGCCCAGCTGCTCCAGGAGGTCTGGGGCTACGACTACTTCGGCGGCACGCGCACGGTCGACGTCCACGTCCGCCGGCTGCGCGCCAAGCTCGGCCCCGAGCACGAGTCGCTGATCGGCACCGTACGCAACGTCGGCTACCGCTTCGTCACCCCCGAGAAGGTGGACCGGGCCGCCGAGGAGGCCAAGGCCAGGGCGGCGTCGAAGCAAGCGGATGATCTTGTCGCCCGTTCGGAGCAGCCGGCGGAGGTCGAGAGCACCGAAGAAGCCCCGGTACGGCCTGCCAACCGGTAGGTCCATCCGCGTAGACTGCCGCGCGTGGCCAAGGTGACGCGGGACGATGTGGCGAGACTGGCGGGGACCTCGACAGCGGTCGTCAGCTACGTCATCAACAACGGACCCAGGCCGGTCGCCCCGGCCACGCGCGAGCGGGTGCTCGCCGCGATCAAGGAGCTGGGCTACCGGCCCGACCGGGTCGCCCAGGCGATGGCCTCGCGGCGCACCGACCTCATAGGGATGATCGTGCCGGACGCCCGGCAGCCGTTCTTCGCGGAGATGGCTCACGCGGTCGAACAGGCGGCTGCCGAGCGCGGGAAGATGGTGCTCGTCGGCAACTCCGACTACCGCGACGAGCGCGAGGTCCACTATCTGCGGGCCTTCCTCGGCATGCGGGTCTCGGGGCTGATCCTGGTCTCCCAGGGTCCCAGCGAGCGGGCCGCCGCCGAGATCGAGGCCTGGGACGCCCGTGTGGTCCTGCTGCACGAACGCCCCGAGGCGATCGACGACGTCGCGGTCGTCACGGACGACATCGGCGGCGCCCAGCTCGCCACCCGCCACCTCCTGGAGCACGGCAACGCCTACGTGGCGTGCCTCGGCGGCATGGAGTCGACCCCGGTGGTCGGCGACCCCGTCGCCGACCACATCGAGGGCTGGCGCCGGGCGATGCAGGAGGCGGGGCGGTCGACGGAGGACCGGCTCTTCCACGCCCCGTACAACCGTTACGACGCGTACCAGGTGGCCCTGAAGCTGCTCTCCGGCCCCGACAGGCCCCCGGCGATCTTCTGCTCCACGGACGACCAGGCCATCGGGGTGCTGAGGGCCGCGCGCGAGCTGCGGATCGACGTACCGGGTGAGCTCGCGGTCGCGGGCTTCGACGACGTGAAGGAGGCGGGGCTGACCGATCCGCCGCTGACGACGGTCTTCTCGGACCGTCCGGCGATGGCCCGGGCAGCCGTGGACCTCGTCCTCGACGACTCGCTGCGGGTCACGGGGTCGCGGCGCGAGCGGTTGAAGCAGTTCCCCTCCGCGCTGGTGGTGCGCCGGTCGTGCGGCTGCGGCGAACCGACGGTGACCCCGCTGTAGCGGAGCGCTTCCTTATTTCGGGCATACACGGTTCTGCCGGGCTTCTCAGGACGTACTCAGGCTGCTCTCATGTTCGCTGGCCACTCTCGTAGACATGACCGACAGCCACCGCCCGAGCGGCGAGTACCCGACGTCCCCCTCCCACGACAACGGTTCGCACGACAACGGTTCGCACGACAGCGGTGCGTACGGCAGCGGTCCGTACGGCAGCGGTTCGTACGGCGGTGCTGAGCACGGTGGCGGCGCGTACGGCGGCGCCGGGCACGAGGGTGGCGCGTACGGCGGCGGCTCGTACGGCGGCGGCGCGGCGGCCTACCCGCCGCCCCCGGCCCACGAGCCCGGGCGGCAGACCACCGAGGTGCCCGCCGCCGCATACGCCTGGCCGGCTCCGCAGCCCGCCCAGGCCGGTCCCGCCACGGACGTCCCCAGGTCCGAGCGCCGGGTCAAGCGCCCGTTCGCGCTGCTCGCGGCCGTGGCGATCGCCGCCGCGGCGGTCGGCGGCGGCACCGCCACCCTCATCGGCGAGCTCGCGGGTGGCAGCTCCGGCAGCTCCGGCTCCAGCGGTGTCGTCAGCGGTACCACCGTCTCGCAGAGCAGCGCCGGCACCGTCTCCGGCGTGGCGACGGCCGTGTCACCGGCCATCGTCGAGATCAGCGCGACGTCCTCTGCGGGCGAGGCCACCGGCTCCGGGGTCGTCATCACGGCGGACGGCGAGATCGTCACCAACAACCACGTCATCTCCGGCGCCTCCAAGGTCGAGGTCGCCCTCAGCACCGGCAAGACGTACACCGCCGACGTCGTCGGCACCGACGCCGACAAGGACCTGGCGCTCATCAAGCTCCAGGGCGCGAGCGGACTGAAGACGGCCTCGCTCGGCGACTCCTCCTCGGTGAAGGTCGGCGACCAGGTCGTGGCCATCGGCTCGCCCGAGGGACTCACCGGCACGGTCACCAGCGGCATCGTGTCCGCCCTGGACCGCGACGTCACGGTCGCCAAGGACGAGGACCAGAGCCAGCAGCAACAGCAACAACAGGGCGGTCAGAACTGGCCGTTCGAGTTCGGCGGCCAGCAGTTCAACGGTGACACCGGTTCGTCCAAGACGACGTACAAGGCCCTGCAGACCGACGCCTCGCTCAACCCCGGCAACTCCGGTGGCGCACTGATCAACATGAACGGCGAGATCATCGGCATCAACTCCGCGATGTACTCGCCCAGTTCGTCCAGCACCTCGGGAAGCTCGGCGGCGGGCAGCGTGGGCCTCGGCTTCGCCATCCCGGTCAACACCGTCAAGGCCGACCTTGACACCCTGCGCGCCGGCAACGGCTCCTGACGAGGAAGGTCTCCATGAACCCCGACACCACGACCATGGCCGTCGGCCCGTCCGGCCTGGCCCTCCCGCTCGCCCTGGCCGCCGAACTGGCCGCCTCGGCCCCCGCCGCCTCCGCACCCCGCCCGCCCGAGATCCGCAGCGGCACCGGCCGCGGGCGACGTGCCGCGCGACGTCGTGCGGCGGCCGTGCGAGGCTGAGAGCCGAGCCCCCACCACCCGGCCCGAAGGAAGAGGACGAAGAAGCGATGAGCCCCGCCGAAGACGATCCGCAGCGTGTCCTGATCGTCGACGACGAGCCCGCCGTACGCGAGGCCCTGCAGCGCAGCCTCGCGTTCGAGGGCTACGGGACGGAGGTGGCCGTGGACGGTTACGACGCCCTCGCCAAGGCCGAGTCCTACGCCCCCGACCTGATCGTCCTGGACATCCAGATGCCCCGCATGGACGGCCTCACGGCCGCCCGGCGCATCCGGTCCACGGGATCGACCACGCCCATCCTGATGCTCACCGCCCGCGACACCGTCGGCGACCGGGTCACCGGCCTCGACGCCGGTGCCGACGACTACCTGGTCAAGCCCTTCGAGCTGGACGAGCTCTTCGCCCGCATCCGCGCCCTGCTGCGCCGCAGCTCCTACGCGGTCGCGGCGGGCGGCGCCGTACCCGACGACGACGTACTGTCCTTCGCCGACCTCCGCATGGACCTGAACACCCGCGACGTCACCCGTGGGACGCGCCGGGTGGAGCTGACCCGAACCGAGTTCACCCTCCTCGAGATGTTCCTGGCCCACCCCCGGCAGGTGCTCACCCGCGAACAGATCCTCAAGGCCGTCTGGGGCTTCGACTTCGAACCCAGCTCCAACTCCCTGGACGTGTACGTGATGTACCTGCGCCGCAAGACGGAGGCGGGCGGAGAGCCGCGCCTCGTGCACACCGTGCGGGGCGTCGGGTACGCCCTGCGCTCCGGCGGGGGTGACGGGTGACCGGCCTCCCCCGCCGGCTCCGCGCCCTCCCGCTCCGCTCGCGGCTCGCCCTGCTGGTCGCCGCAGCGGTCGCGGCGGCGGTGGCAGCGGTGGCCGCGGCCTGCTGGTTCGTGACGCGGGAACAGCTGGAGCACCAGCTGGACGAGTCACTGCGCAACTCGACGGCGATCGACGAGACGTACGTCCAGAACCTGCTCAACGCGTGCGCGGGGACCGCGGCCCGCCAGCGCCCCGCGCCCGGCTCGTACAGCGTGCAGATCGTCGCCACCAACGGCGATCCGTGCGCCGCCCCGCCCCGGCGGGCGCCCTTCCCCACGACGGACGAGGACATCGCCGTGGCGGGCGGTGACAGGGACAGCGTCCTGCACACCGTCACCGACACCGACGGTGCCAAGCTGCGCGTGTACACCTACCAGATCAGGCTGGACCGGCCCGGCCCCGGCACGGACACCACGCTGGGGGTCTCCGTCGCGCGCCCCATGAGCGATGTGACCGACCCGCTCTCCACTCTCGCCTGGGTCCTGCTCCTCGTGTCCGGCATAGGCGTCGTCGGCGCGGGCGCGGCGGGCCTGTGGATCGCCCGTACCGGCCTGCGTCCCGTCGACGACCTCGCGCGCGCCGTCGAGCACGTGGCCGAGACCGAGGACCTGACCGTCCGGATCCCCGCGGAGGGCGAGGACGAGATCGCCCGGCTCTCGCGTTCGTTCAACGCCATGACCAGCTCCCTGGCCACGTCCCGGGACCGTCAGTCGCAGCTCATCGCCGACGCCGGCCACGAGCTGCGCACCCCGCTCACCTCGCTCCGTACGAACATCGAGCTGCTCGCCCGCAGCGACGAGACGGGCCGCGCCATCCCGCCGGACGACCGCAAGGCCCTGATGTCCTCGGTCAAGGCTCAGATGACGGAGCTGGCCGCGCTCATCGGCGACCTCCAGGAGCTCTCCCGCCCCGACGCCGCCCAGCCCGGCCCCCTCCAGGTGGTGGCGCTGCACGACATCACCCGCACCGCCCTGCAGCGCGCCAGGCTGCGCGGCCCGGAGCTGACCATCACCGCCGAGCTGGCCCCCTGGTACGTACGCGCCGAACCCGCCGCGCTGGAGCGGGCGGTCGTCAACGTGCTGGACAACGCGGTGAAGTTCAGCCCCGCGGGCGGAACGATCGAGGTCGTCCTGCACCGCGGCGAACTGACCGTACGGGACCACGGCCCCGGCATCCCCGCCGAGGACCTCCCGCACGTCTTCGACCGCTTCTGGCGCTCCCCGTCCGCCCGCCAGCTGCCCGGCTCGGGTCTCGGCCTGTCCATCGTCGCCCGCACGGTCCAGCAGGCGGGCGGCGAGATCGCGCTGACCCCGGCGGAGGGCGGCGGCACGGTGGCGTCGATCCGGCTGCCCGGGGCGCCGACGCCGCCGCCGGAGGTGTGAGCCGGGCCGGAATCAGAGCCGACGACGGAACTCGGCGACAGCTGCCGGTCTGCGCCGCTCAGCTGTCGTACAGATCCGCGTCCTCGGTCAGCAGGACCAACTCGTCCAACCCCCGTCTGCGCCGCGAACGCCTCTCTTCCCCGTAAAGGAGTACGTCGGTCAGCAGCACCCGGCGGTGCCTGCCCGGGCGCGAGAACGGAACTCCTCCCTCGTCGAGGATCTTGACGAACGTGGCTCGGCTGATCCCCAGCAGGTCTGCGGCCTCTTGTGTGGTGAGCGTGGTGTTCACCGGCGCGACGGTCACTGCCTTGCCCTCGGACAGACACGGCAGACGGCACCCGTCGCCGTGGTGCGAGCGGTCACGCACGCTTCCTGTGCGGCTCGTCACCTCCGGGTCCGAGGTCCAGCACCGGTCGGCGGATGCACCACGGCTCGGTTCAGGCCAGGTCGTCGAACTCACCTTCCTTCGCGCCCCCGAGGAAGGCACGGAGCTTGGCCCGGGTGGTGCGCACGACCACGTCCGGGTTGTCGCTCTCGCGCAGCAGTATCTCGCCTTCGTGTTCGGCGAGTTCGAGGCAGTCGGAGCCCTCTGCATTCGACGACTTCGACGACTTGCGCCACTGGATTTCCATGATCCTCACACCTCCATGCTCTGCGCGATGTCACGGATGAAGCCCCTCGATCTGTCCGGGTCCAGCGACCTCTCCTCCGTCCGGTCCAGCGCGACTCGCCAGTTCACCAGGCTCGTTTCGGCGTCGATGAATGACGACCCCGTCGCGGTGTCCACCTGCACGGTGTCGAGCTGCGGGACGACCCCGTACACGTAGTGTGCCGAACTGCTCGCGAACGGGAAACCGCCGGCTGCGAAGGGGATCACTCTGATGGCTACGTTGCCACGCTCCGATTCCTCCAGGAGATGTACGAGTTGGCTACGCGCGACTGCCGGGCCTCCGTACGTCATGCGCAACGCCGCCTCGTGAATCAGGAACGTACAGGTCGGCGGGTCCGGCCGGTCGAGGACATCACGGCGTTGCAACCGATGTGACAGCAGACGACGTTGACGCGTCGGGCTCGGGGGCGGGACGCTCTCCCCGAAGACGCTGCGCGCATAGGCCTCGGTCTGAAGAAGACCCGGCATATACATGACCTGCACCGACCGGATGGCCGCAGCGTGATGCTCCAACTCGGCAAGGTCGAGAGCATCTTCGGCCAGCTCACCGCGGTAGTGCTCCCACCAGCCGCTGCCCCGCTCCGAAGCCATGGCGACGAGAGCATCGACGTACGCCTCGTCAGGGCACTTGTAGTGGTCGGCCCACGCCCGCACCCGCTGAGGGCTCACGCCGAATCGGCCCGACTCGGTGTTACTGATGGTGGTGCGGTCCGCCCCCAACCGCTCGGCGGCCTGGGCAAGCGTCAGGCCCGCATGCTCCCTGAGTCTGCGCAGCTCGGTGCCCAGTCGGCGCTGGCGCACCGTGAGCAGTTTCCTCGGCGGCATATGGATCCCCTCCTGTCGAATCCCAGTGTGGCCGTACCCGAACCACTGGGTGTTCGTTACTCACGACATCGAGCCGTATCACTAGTTATGAGCTATGGGTACGTTCGTTTGTCACCTCGGTACAGCGCGTCAGCCCTCGCCGCACGACCGTCACCCCGGTCAACGAGCCGTGTGCGCGTTCGGATCGCATCACGTGGGGAGAACGACATGACCAGCGTCAACGCCACCGCACCCTCCGCATCACCGCACTGTCAGGACGGCGAGAGCTACCGGCTCTCCCTGCCCAACACCGCGCGTTCCGCCGGGATCGCCCGGCACTTCGTCGCCTCACTGCTCACCGGCACCCCGCACAGCGGCATCCTCGACGACGCCCGCCTCTGTGTGACCGAGGTCGTGGCCAACGCCCATCGGCACACCCGCACTTCACTGATCCGTGTGCATGTGACGGTCGGCCGGGAGCAGGTGACCGTGTCCGTCGCCGACGACACGCCCTGGACCGCGCCTGCGGCAGGCGCCACGTCCGACGGGTTGATCCGCACGGGTCACGCGCAGGAGTGCGGGCGGGGGCTCTTCCTCCTGGAGGAACTCGCCCTGGCCTGGGGGTCGGACGTCTGCGGGTGCTGCTCTCCCAGCCACAAGGCGGTGTGGTTCACGCTCGCCGTGGATGCGGTGGCCTCCTCCGCACAGCCTTCTGCGCGCCCCCGCACGGCGATTCAGGCCTGACCACCCGCTGAGATCCACTGGCAGGCCCGGCCGTCGGCCTGCCCTACCCCGACGGACCCTGATGCGTCGTACCACCGGCGCGGCTTCGCGCTGCGCTCCTCCGCCATGCCCCGATCCGGTGTGGGACCCCGTTCCCCGCGCCCTCCAGGAGTGGGACTCGACCCCTGCCCGGCATGCCCGTCCGCGTCCGTGGCTGTCCGCCGTGACGTGGCTGATCGGCGCCGGCCTGCACCCGCGCGCGGGGGAGACGACGCTGACCGTGGCCCGGGACCTCGCGATACGGATGGACTACCGGCTGGGCTTCGTGCTGTACGACCTCGAAGGCACGGCCGCCCGGTGCGGAACGTCGACGGCGACGGTGAAGCGGCATGTCCGGGTGCTGCGGGAGCTGGGTGCGCTGGCGTGGCGGAGACACGGTACGAAGAGGAACCTTCAGCTCCCGGGCCGCCCGTACACGGCTACCGCGACGATCTACGCGGCGACGATTCCGGCAGCGTACGACCGTGCGAAGGGGCACCGGCTCGACGGCACCGGGTACAGCGCCCGCGTGGTCGGGGTGACCGACGAGGGGCGGGCGCTCATGCAGAAAACCGTCCACAGGAAGCCGCACCCTGTGGACGACGAGCGGCCGGGCGCACACGGTCAGGCAGGGCGTGCACCCCATTCTTCTGGGCCGTACCCCGACTCATCCGTCGCTGATCCGGATGGGTGGTTGAACTACACCTCGCGCACCTGCGCGACGCGCGCGAGGGCGGCAACTCCCCGGAAGGCCAGAAACGGCTGCGGTACGTCGTCTCGCGGCCCGTGGCAGGTGGCCCACGACATCGAGGTCGCCCGCCAGGTCCGGCCACTCGTCGGCTGGACCCAGCGGGAAGGGCTCCGCCGCCTGGCGTTCGCCCTCCGCCCGTTGATCGACCGGGGCCTGCGGCCTCATGACATCGCCGCGGAGCTCGTCGGCCTGGCAATCGACTGGCGCCCCGCGCGGCCGGCCGCGTACATCACCGCAGTCCTCACCCGGGACCGGCGGGCCGAGGCGGCCCGCCGGGCGGACGAGGACCTCGCGGCCGACCCCGCCGCCCACCAGGAATGGCAGCGGTGGCTGCGTAGCCGCCGGGTCGAGGACCTGCCGCGCACGGACGACGACCGCCGCCGCGCCCGGCTCCACTCGTGGGACCGGTGGCGCGAGGTGGCGGCCCACTACGACGAGGACCCCGACGACGCACTGGACCTCTACGGGACCCGGCTGTGCGCCTACGCCGTCAAACGGGCCGCACCCTCGGCGTAGGGCCCCCTCAACCGGCCGGGTTGTGCCGGATCAGCGACTCCACCAGCCCGGCCCGGGTGGCGGGGAAGTCCAGCGGGACGATCCCGAGGCCGGTCCAGCCCGATGCCTCCGATCCGTCGAGGAACGAGTGCACCTGCGGGTTGAGCCGGTCCGAGTTCGAGCGCGGGGGGAGCAGGGCCGCGGTGCTCACGTAGTTCATGAACAGCTTGCCGGGCTGCTGCGCGGCCTTGCGGAACTGCGCCTCGATCTTGGGGTACTTGCCGAAGGGCTCGGCCATGTAGTCGTCCTGGATGTCGAAGACCGCCGGGTCGGCGTACCGGACCCCGGGCAGGCCGCCGTTGTCGGCGAGGACGACGACCTTGCCGCGGGCACCGCCGAGGTCCGGGAGGGTGGAGTCGAGGCGCATGAGCGGACGCCAGCCCTTGCCGTCGAGGTAGATGTCGAAGATCCGCCGGAACGCGGCGTCGCTCTCCTCCGAGTACTCCTGCTTGACGCGCATCAGCACGGTCTCCGAAGGGTGCCGGGCCAGGAAGTCCCGGCAGGCACCCAGCACGTCGTCGAAATTCAGGTTCTGGTAGTAGGCCCCGTGGTGGATCGCGTACGCGTCACCGCTGATCCGGCACCGGACGTCGAGGAAACGTATGCCGCTGTCCAGTTGCTGGGCCACCGTCGTGTTCTGGCACGCCGTCCAGGGGCCGCCGAAGCGCGCACCGGCGTTGTGCGTCCCCGGGATCGTGAGGCGTCGCAGCGGGGTGGAGTCGGCTATGCCGCCCATCCAGTCCTGCGTGCCGAGCGCGCGGGAGGCGGCTGCGGACGTCCCGCCGAGGAGTACCCCGGCGGTGACTGCGAGCGAGCCGGTGAGGAAGCTCCGGCGGGTGGCGGTGTACGAACTCATGGGGGTGTGCCTCCGGGGGCCGTGGGGGCTCGAATTATGTCGGGCACACCTCAATGACGGAACAGGGTCGTCTCGCCATCGACGCCCGCGTGGCCGGAACCCGTCGACCACCGTCCGACCGCCCCACCCCCACCACACGCACAGGACGAAAACCTTGGCGCCAAGCAGCAGAATGCAAGATTGCGAATTTCTCAAACTTGCAATATTCGCACTTCGTGCCACCTTGGCAAGGATGGCGACAGAGGTAGGAGGTCATTGCGTGACTGGAGCCACAGCCCTACTGCGAACGAACGGGCAGATCACACTGCCCAAGGCCATTCGGGCAGCCCTCGGGGTGAACCAGGGCGACGAGATCGAGTTCGAGATCACCCGCGCCGGTGAAGTGACGGTGCACGGACTCACCAAGATCCGCTCCGACCAGGCCTGGTTCTGGACTCCGGAGTGGCAGGAGGGCGAGCGCAGAACCAGCGAGGACATCGCTGCCGGTCGCACCGCCGTCCACGAGGACACGGACAGCATGTTCGCGCACCTCGACGAAGACTGACCCCTGACACCGGGAGGCCCGATTGCCCACTTTTGGGCCAGTTCCGACCCGGACTCCGGGTCAAGCCGGTTCGTCGTGCCACCTGGCAGTACGGAGACGAAGTCCGCCCAGGGGTGACGCACATCCTGTGGCGCCGAGTGGGGGGCCACGACATCTTCGTCCCCGGGCCGGCCTGAACAAGCCGATGGTCCGCCACGTGGCGTGGCGGACCATCGGTCTCCGGGCCGGACGGGAGCAGCGGGACGCTCCCGTGTGACGGCGTTACTGCACGATCGTGATCCGGTCCGTGGCCGGCGGGGCCAGCGGTGCGGAAGCCGTGGAGTGGGCCGCCAGGTAGGCGTTGAACAGGTCCAGGTCGGAAGCGCCGACCAGCTTGTCCGTGCCCTGGCCGAGGGCCGCGAAGCCGTCGCCGCCACCCGCGAGGAACTCGTTCATCGCGACGCGGTACGACTTCGCCGGGTCGATCGCCTCACCGTTGAGCAGGATCGAGGAGGCGACCACGCGGTCGGCGCCCGACTTCGTCATGTCCAGCGTGTAGGTGAGGCCCTTCGAGACCTGGAGGATCTTCGGCGACGCCTCGTTGGAGCCGCTGACCTGCTGCTGAAGAGCGGTGACCAGCTGCGCGCCGGTCAGGTCGACGACGTTCATCATGTTGGTGAACGGCTGGACCGTGAACGCCTCGCCGTAGGTCACCACTCCGTCGCCCTCGCCGCCGGACGCCTTGTACACCAGGTCGGAGCGGATACCGCCCGGGTTCATGAACGCGACGACCGCGCCGCCCTTGTCCGCGGGGGCCAGGCCCTCCAGCTGGGCGTCGGCGATGAGGTTGCCGAGCGGCTTCTCGGGGGCCGTGGAGCCGCGGCCGTTGATGTCGGCGGAGATGAAGCCCTGCGGCCGGCCGGCGACGGGGGCGGCGAGCGTGTTCCAGCGGGCGATCAGCGCCGTCATGTCGGTGGCCTTGGCCTGATCCCGGCTGACGATGTGATTCGCCGACTCCACCGACGTGCGCACGATGTCCTTGGTGCGGCGGTCGTAGGTGAGGGTCGTGTCCGTGTAGAGCTTGCCGAACGACGACGCCGAGGTGACCATGCGCGGCTTGCCGGAGGGGTCCGGGACCGTGCAGACGTACGCCTGGTGGGTGTGGCCCGTGACCAGCGCGTCGACCTTCGGCGTGATGCCCTTGGCGATGTCGACGATCGGCCCGGAGATGCCGTCACCGGCGCCCGGGCTGTCGCAGTCGTAGTTGTACGAGGAGGAGGCAGGGGCCCCGCCCTCGTGGATCAGCGCGACGATGGACTTGACGCCCTGGCGGTCCAGCTCCTTGGCGTACTTGTTGACCGTCTCGATCTCGTCGTGGAACTTCAGCCCCTTGACGCCGTTGGCCGTGACGATGTTCGGCGTGCCCTCCAGGGTCACCCCGATGAAGCCGATCTTGACGCCGTTCTTCTTCCAGACCGTGTACGGCTTGAGGACCGGCTTGCCGGTCTTCTCGCTCGTCACGTTGGCCGCGAGGTACGGGAAGTCCGCGCCCTCGAACTTCTTGCCCTTCTCGTAGCAGCCCTCGACCGGGTGGCAGCCGCCGTTCTGCAGACGGCCCAGCTCCGTGGCCCCCTCGTCGAACTCGTGGTTGCCCACGGCCGTGACATCGAGGTCGAGCCCGTTGAGCGCCTCGATGGTGGGCTCGTCGTGGAACAGCCCCGACAGCAGCGGGCTCGCGCCCACCATGTCGCCGCCGGCCGCCGTGACGGAGTACGGGTTGCCCTTGCGCGCGGTGCGCAGCGAGGTCGCGAGGTACTCGACGCCCCCGGCCGGGACCGACTTCACCGTGCCGTCTGCCTGCTTCTCACTGACCGTCCCCGCGGAACCGGCCGGCGGCTCCAGGTTGCCGTGCAGGTCGTTGAAGGAGAGCAGCTGCACGTCTACCGTGCGGGACGACGGGTGGTGGCCGTGGCCCTTGTCGTGCGCGCCGGCCGGCATCGCGGCGACGAGCGCGCCAACGGTGACGAGCCCGGCGGTGGCGGCGAGCACCCGCCGGGGCACACGGTTCTTCTGCGGAGTCGCTGACATCGGTCCCCTTCGATTCTCTGGATCCTGCGTGCCGCAGCCTAGAGTCAACGCGCGTAGCGCGACAGGTGTCCGGGGTTACGAACTGGTTGCATGGCACTCGAAAACGGGCTGATCACCCGTAGGACGTACATTTACGAGCAGAAACGTCACCGCAGTCATACGTGCCGGAATCCTGCACTCGTGAACAACGAACTCACGGGCGAGGCAGTGGTACCGGCCCAGCACCGGGGCGAACTGCCCCCTGGCTTCCACGACATGCTCGACGACCTCAAGTCGATCGTGCGGGGCGCGCACGTGCGCGCACAGCTCAAGGTGAACACCGAGATGCTCCTGATGTACTGGCAGATCGGGCGGACGATCCTGGAGAAGCAGGGCGGTGAGAAGTGGGGGACGAAGGTCGTCGACCGCATCGCCACGGAGCTGCGGACCGAGTTCCCGAACCAGCGGGGGTTCAGCCGCACCAACCTCAAGTACATGCAGCAGATGGCTCGAACATGGCCCGACCCAATTGGCCAACAAGCTGTTGGCCAATTGCCATGGGGCCACATCGTCGTCCTCATGGACAAGTGCAGAACCCGCTTCGAGCTGGACTTCTACGCACAGCACGCCGTGTACCACGGCTGGTCCCGCGACCGCCTCACCACGCACATCCGCAGCGAGCTCCATCTGGCCCAGGGCGCGGCAGCCAACAACTTCGACGTCACCATCCCGGAGCAGTCCGAGGCCGCGACGCAGATCTTCAAGGATCCGTACCGCCTGGAGTTCACCCAGCTGTCGGACACCGCCGCCGAGCGCGAGCTCGAGGACGCGCTGACGGACAAGATCATCCAGTTCCTCACCGAGCTCGGCTTCGGGTTCGCCTTCGTCGGCCGCCAGTACCCCCTCACCGTGGGCGATACGGAGTTCCGTATCGACCTGCTCTTCTACCACTTCAGGCTGCACCGCTTCGTGGTGGTCGAGCTGAAGACCACCAAGGCCCACCCTTCGCACCTCGGGCAGCTCAGCTTCTACGTCACCGCGGTGGACCGCCTCCTGCGCGACCCGGAGCGGGACGACCGGACACTCGGCATCCTCATCGCGGAGAGCCAGGACGCGACGACCGTCGAATTCGCCCTCCAGTCGCAGAGCCAGCCGCTCGCGGTCAGCACGTACACAGACCTTCCCCCGGGCGTACGGGAACTGATGCCCACCACGGGCGACCTCTCCCGCATCGCTCGTGAAGTCCTGCACCGCGGGGCCGGCGGCTGACAGGGCGGGTGGACGGCGCCCCGGCGGACCGTGCGACAGCCTGCCCCGGCGCCCCACCTCCGCGCCGTACGCTCGTACCCATGACGACTGACGCACCCCTCCCCTCCCCCGGGCGCGAGATCGAGACCCTCGACGCGCTCACCCCCGAGCAGGCCGACGCCGTCCTCGCCCTCCTCGGCGAGGCCGCCGGGACCGATGGCCGGCAGGCCGTCTCCGAGCAGGGGCGGTTGCAGTTGAGGGGCGGTCACCGTGAGGGCGTACGGCATTTCCTGCTCACCGTCAACGGCGTCCTGGCCGGTTACGCGCAGCTGGAGGACGTCGACCCCGTCGAGGCCCCCGCCGCGGAACTGGTCGTGTCCCCCTCCCACCGCGGCCGTGGACACGGCAGGGCGATGGGTGCCGCGCTCCTCGCCGCGACCGGCAAGCGCCTGCGGGTCTGGGCGCACGGAGGCATGTCGGCCGCCCGCCACCTGGCGCAGGTGCTCGGCCTTTCCCTCTTCCGCGAACTGCGCCAGCTCCGCCGCCCGTTGGACACCCTCGACATCGCCGAGCCGGCCCTGCCGCCGGGCGTCACCGTCCGGACCTTCGTGCCGGGACAGGACGACACGGCCTGGCTCACCGTCAACAGTGCCGCGTTCGCGCACCACCCGGAGCAGGGCTCCCTCACCCAGCGGGACCTGGACGACCGCAAGGCCGAGCCCTGGTTCGACCCGAAGGGCTTCTTCCTGGCCGAGCGCGACGGCGAGATCATCGGCTTCCACTGGACGAAGGTGCATGCCGAGGACGAGATCGGCGAGGTCTACGTCGTCGGCATCCGGCCCGACGCCCAGGGCGGCGGCCTCGGCAAGGCGCTCACCGCGATCGGCCTGCGCCACCTGGCCTCCCGGGGGCTTCCGACGGCCATGCTCTACGTGGACGCCGACAATCCGGCGGCTCTCGCGGTGTACGAGCGGATGGGCTTCGCCACGCACGAGGTCGACCTGATGTACCGCACGGAGTCCTGAGCAGCACCGACGACCTCAGGGGCGGCGTCACTTGACGCCGCCCCTCCCTTAGGCCACCCTTTCACTACTCAATTAGTGAAAGGGTGGTGGACATGGCAGAGTCCGCAGCGGTCGAGTTCCGTATCGACCGGCGCAGCGGCGTCGCCACCTACCTCCAGATCGTGCAGCAGACCAAGCAGGCACTCCGTCTCGGCGTGCTGGAGCCGGGTGACCGCCTGCCCACGGCCCGTGAGGTCGTCGAGGCCACGGCGATCAACCCGAACACCGTGCTCAAGGCCTACCGCGAGCTGGAACGCGAAGGACTCGTCGAGGCCCGCCGCGGTCTCGGCACCTTCGTCCGCCGGACCCTCGGCAGCGCGGCGGTCACGACCGACCCGCCGTTGCGTGCCGAGCTCACCGAATGGACCCGCAGGGCCCGCGCCGCCGGACTGGACAAGGACGACGTGAGCGCGCTCTTCACCGACGTACTGGACAGCACATTCAAGGGGGACCAGCACTCATGACAGGTGCCGCGATCGAGGCGAACGGCCTCGGTATGACCTACGGGCGAAAGGGCGGACGGGCGCTGCGCGGCTGCTCGTTCCGGCTGCCCGCCGGACGGATCTGCGCCCTCGTCGGGCCCAACGGCGCCGGGAAGTCCACCCTGCTCTCCCTCGCGGCCGGCCTGCTCCGGCCCTCCGAGGGATCCGTACGGGTGCTCGGCGCCGACCCCGGCGCGGCACGGCCCCGCATCGCGTACGTCTCCCAGGACAAGCCGCTGTACCCGCAGCTCACGGTGGCCGACACCCTGTGGGCGGGGGCCGAGCTGAACCCCGCCACCTGGGACCGTGCGGCCGCCGACCGAATCGCCGGCCCGCTCCCCCAGGACGCGAAGGTCCGGAGGCTCTCCGGCGGGCAGCGCACCCGTCTCGCCCTCGCGCTCGCACTGGGCAAGCGGCCCGAACTGATGCTGCTGGACGAGCCGATGGCCGACCTCGACCCGCTGGCCCGCCACCAGTTGATGGGCGTCCTGATGGCCGAGGCCGCCGAGCACGGCACCACCATCGTGATGTCGTCGCACATCCTGGCCGAGCTGGAGGGCGCCTGCGACTACCTCCTCTTCGTGGACGGCGGCCGGGTGCGTCTCGGCGGTGAGAGCGAGGACATCATGGCCGCGCACGCCCTGGTCACCGGACAGGCCCGCGACCTCGCCCCGCACACGGTCGTCGAGTCGCGCACGACGGGACGTCAGCTCACGGCACTGGTACGGAGGGAAGGCCCGGTCGACGCCGCGGTCTGGGATGTCACGGAGCCCTCCCTGGAGGAACTGCTACTGGCCCACCTCCGCTCACCGGAGGCACCGCCGCTCCTCACCCCCAGCGCGCACGCCCGCGAGGAGGTGACCGCGGCATGAGCACCCTCACGCCCACGCGCCCCTCCCTGCGCGGACCCGTCCGGGTCCTGCTGCGACAGCACCGCCGGGCCCTGTGGGCGGCCCTCGCCCTGATGCTCTTGGGCATGGGCTTCGTGGTGGCCCTGCGCGTCTGGATCGCCGTAAGCAGTTCCGAGGAGCTGTGTGCGGACGGTGACGTCACCCCGTGCGGCGACGCCGTCTACCTGAGCACCTACGCCCGCACCTCCACCGAGGTGTTCCTGGCGGACGGCGGGTCGGCGATGTTGCTGCTCGCCGCACTCGTCGGCGTCTTCGTCGCCGGGCCGCTGATCGCCCGCGAGCTGGAAAGCGGCACGTTCCGGTTCGCCTGGGCCCAGTCGGTCCGGCCTGCACGATGGCTGGCGGCACGCCTCGCCACCCCCATGGCTCTCGCCACCGCCGGCACCGTCGTCCTGATGCTGGTCTACCGCTGGGGTCGCTCGGCCGTGGACCAATTCCCGCTCGCCTTCGGCCTCGACTGGTACGCGAAAGGCGTCTATCCCGCCCTCGGGCCCGTTGCCCTCGGGTACACGGTTCTCGCCGTGGCGCTCGGGGCGCTCTGCGCCATGGTCGTGCGCCGCACGCTGGTCGCCGTGTCGGCCACCCTCCTCCTGTTCGGGCTGGTGGCACTCGCTATGGGCAAGCTGCGCTACCGCCTCTGGCCGTCGGTAAGGCTCACCGGGGACGCGCATCCACAGGGCTCCATCTGGCACCTGGACTCCGGGATGCTCACCGCCTCGGGGCAGGAGGTGGGCCGTGAGGACTGCCTCACCATGGACGGATTCACCGACCATGTGGCCTGCATGCGCGCCCGCGGCGGAGTGACGCCGTTCATCGACTACCACCCCGCCTCCCATTTCTGGCCCCTCCAGCTCGTCGAGACCGGCATCCTGCTCGCCCTCGCCGCCGTGGCCGTCATCGTCGCCTTCCGCGTCCTGCGCCGCCGCACCGTCTGAGAGCCACCCCTGTCCGGGCCCCGGGGGGAGTCCGGGCAGGGGGTTCACCTACGGTGAGGACCGGAAGGACGGGGACGCCCCCGCAGCCACACCGCTTCCTGTACGTCATGTCATCGTTACCGGCCATTCAGACTGGCTTGCGACCCTCACGGGATGCAGCCAGCTGTGCCCACCCCCCGCAACGGGAGCGGCCCCGGCCCGGGACCGACTTCCGCCGCTCCCGCGATCTTTACGGGCTCCGACGCGCCTGAGGAGCCGAAGGCGCGGAAGAATAGGTCCATGAGCCAGCAGCCCAGCTCCGAGGTCCCGGTCCCGCCCGTCCAGCCGTCGGTCGGCTCCCTCGCCTCCCATCGGCCGCACGCCGTCGCGGGCTCCGTGCCCACGGGCCTGTCCACGGCCGCCGACCT
This sequence comes from Streptomyces sp. JH34, assembly GCF_029428875.1. NCBI lineage: Bacteria > Bacillati > Actinomycetota > Actinomycetes > Kitasatosporales > Streptomycetaceae > Streptomyces > Streptomyces sp. JH34. The sequence goes on from NZ_JAJSOO010000001.1 coordinate 3,378,394, forward strand.
GGACCCCGACCTGGACAACGACGCCGACGCGTACGGGCCCGGGACGGAGGACGACGAGCTGCCGCAGGGCCGCTTCCTGGACCGGGAGCGCAGTTGGCTCGCGTTCAACGAACGGGTTCTGGAACTCGCCGAGGACCCCGCCACCCCACTACTCGAACGGGCTAACTTCCTCGCCATCTTCGCCTCGAACCTGGACGAGTTCTTCATGGTCCGGGTCGCCGGACTCAAGCGCCGTATCGCGACCGGTGTCGCCACCCGGTCCGCGTCCGGCCTGCAGCCCCGCGAGGTCCTCGACCTGATCTGGACCCGCTCCCGTGAGCTCATGGCCCGGCACGCCGCCTGCTACCAGCAGGATGTCGCCCCCGCCCTGTCCGACGAGGGCATCCAGCTGGTCCGCTGGCCCGACCTGACCGAGAAGGAACAGGCCCGCCTCTTCACCTTCTTCCGGCAGCGGGTCTTCCCGGTGCTGACCCCGCTGGCCGTCGACCCCGCGCACCCGTTCCCGTACATCTCCGGGCTCTCGCTGAACCTCGCCGTCGTCGTGCGCAACCCCGTCAGCGGCCACCGGCACTTCGCCCGCGTGAAGGTCCCGCCGCTGCTCACCCGCTTCCTGGAGGCGTCCCCGCAGCGTTACGTCCCCATAGAGGACATCATCGCGGCCCACCTCGAAGAGCTCTTCCCGGGCATGGAGGTACTCGCGCACCACATGTTCCGGGTCACCAGGAACGAGGACCTGGAGGTCGAGGAGGACGACACCGAGAACCTGCTCCAGGCCCTGGAGAAGGAGCTCATGCGGCGCCGCTTCGGCCCGCCGGTGCGCCTGGAGGTCGAGGAGTCCATCGACCCGTACGTCCTGGACCTGCTCGTGCGCGAGCTGAACATCTCCGAGACCGAGCTCTACCCGCTGCCGGGACCGCTCGACCTCACCGGACTGTTCGGCATCGCCTCGCTGGACCGGCCAGAGCTGAAGTACCCCAAGTTCATCGCCGGCACCCACCGCGACCTCGCCGAGGTCGAGTCCGCCTCGGCACCCGACATCTTCGCCGCCCTGCGCGAACGCGACGTGCTGCTGCACCACCCCTACGACTCCTTCTCCACCTCCGTCCAGGCGTTCCTGGAACAGGCGGCGGGCGACCCGGACGTCCTCGCGATCAAGCAGACCCTGTACCGGACCTCGGGCGACTCACCGATAGTGGACGCCCTGATCGACGCGGCCGAATCCGGCAAGCAGGTCCTCGTCCTCGTCGAGATCAAGGCCCGCTTCGACGAGCAGGCCAACATCAAGTGGGCGCGCAAGCTGGAGGAGTCCGGCTGCCACGTCGTCTACGGACTCGTCGGCCTCAAGACCCACTGCAAGCTGTCCCTCGTCGTCCGCCAGGAGGGCGACACCCTGCGCCGCTACTCCCACGTCGGCACCGGCAACTACCACCCCAAGACGGCGCGGCTCTACGAGGACCTCGGCCTGCTGACCGCCGACCCGCAGGTCGGGGCCGACCTCTCCGACCTCTTCAACCGGCTCTCCGGCTACTCCCGCCGCGAGACCTACCGCCGGCTGCTGGTCGCCCCGAAGTCCCTGCGCGACGGGCTGGTCGCCCGCATCAACAAGGAGATCACCCACCAGCGCGCGGGCCGCCCCGCCTACGTGCGCATCAAGGTCAACTCGATGGTCGACGAAGCGGTCATCGACGCCTGCTACCGGGCGGGGCAGGCCGGGGTGACCGTCGACATCTGGGTGCGCGGGATCTGCGCGATCCGCCCCGGCGTCAGCGGCCTCTCCGAGAACGTCCGGGTCCGCTCGATACTGGGCCGCTTCCTCGAACACTCCCGGGTCTTCGCCTTCGGCAACGGCGGCGAACCCGAAGTGTGGTTCGGGAGCGCCGACATGATGCACCGCAACCTCGACCGCCGGATCGAAGCACTGGTCCGCGTCACCGACCCCGCGCATCGCGCCGCCCTCAGCAGGCTCCTGGAGACAGGGATGTCCGACACCACCTCCTCCTGGCACCTGGGCCCCGACGGAAACTGGACCCGGCACTCCACGGACGCGGACGGGCAGCCGCTGCGGCACGTACAAGAGATGCTCATTGACGCCCGGAGGCGCCGGCGTGCGACGCCCTGACCACCCGACGACGACCCTCACCGCGGAAGCGGTCCTCGCGCCCTACCTGCGCGAACAGGCCGCCTCCTTCCTACGGGGCCTCCGGCTGCAACGCGAACACAGCGCGCCCGCGGACGCCGGCACGCAGCGCGCCGACGAGGCCGCCCGCGCGCTGCGCCACGCGGCACGCCGGATCAGCGGCACGCTGCACACCTTCCGGGGAGCGCTCGAACCCGTCTGGGCCGACCAGCTCCGTGCCGAACTGGCCTGGCTCTCCGGCACGCTGGCCCGCGAGCACGCCTACACCACCCGCCTCGGCCGGCTCCTGGAGGCGCTGCACCAGCTCTCCGGGGCCTCGCTCCCGGCGGCCCGGACACCCTCCGGGGACGGCCCCGCCGAAACCGAGAAGGAGCGGGCCGCGCTCGGCGTCGGCGCGGCCCGCGCCGGGGCCCTCCTGGAACGGCGGCTGACCCTCGCACGGACCCGCGCCCACTCGGCGGCGCTCCAGGCGCTGGGCTCCTCCCGCTTCCACGCCCTCGCGGACGCGGTCGCCCTGCTCGCCTCGGAGGTCCCCCTGGCACCCTCCGCCGCGGACCCGGCCGGCCTGGTGCTGCACGCCCCCGCCGAGCTCGCCGAGCAGCGGATGCTGGACGCGGTGGCCGCACTGGCGCCCGAGGCGGTGGGACCGTACAACGCGGCCCACGACGCCCTCTGGCACCAGGCCCGTCAGCTGCTGCGGCTGCACCGGTACGCGCACGAGCTGCTGCGGGGCGCGCCCGATCCGGCGCTCGTCGGGCCGGGGCACGCGCTGGACCTGCACCGGGACGCGTCGGAGGCCGCGGCCGCCGCCTCGGAGGCCGCGCGCACCCCACGCATCGCCCCCGCGACGGCGTACGCCCTGGGCGTGCTGCACGCCGACCAGCGGCACGAGGTGGAGGCGGCGCGCGGGGTCTTCCGGCAGACCTGGCCGCACGCTGCGGCCGTGACCGCGTCATGAGCGGCACCGTCCTGGCCGCGGGCTGCGTGCTCTGGCGCCGCTCCGCGGGCGGCGGCCTGGAGATCTGCCTCGTCCACAGGCCCCGCTATGACGACTGGTCGTACCCCAAAGGCAAGCTGAAGCGCGGCGAGACGCCGCTGGAGGCCGCCCTGCGCGAGGTCCTGGAGGAGACGGGACACCACTGCGTGCCGGGAGCCGCCCTGCCGACCGCCCTCTACATGGCGAACGGGCGCCCCAAGGAGGTCAGCTACTGGGCGGCGGAGGCGACCGACGGCACCTTCGTGCCCAACGACGAGGTCGACCGGCTGGCGTGGCTGGTTCCGGGGACCGCGCGCGACCGGCTGTCCCGCCCCGGCGATCGTGTCCAGCTGGATGCCTTCCTGCACACCGGACCGCCGGATTCAGGCCCGTCCGGCGACTGAGACCACGGCCCGCACCGAAGGCGCCCGCACCCGCGCGCACGGCCGTGGCAACGCCTGACGACGCCCCGGCCGCCGTGCCGCGCCACCCCGTGGGGCCCCGGCCGCGCCGGACCGGCCCCTGACAGGGCAGCCACGGCACGCTCCTGCCCTGGCGCATTACCAGCGGAACCAGCCCGCCCGGCACGGTTCACCTGCCGTTCACTCTGCCCCGTAGGGCGCTTCACCTGTTCTGCCTAATTTCGGACGTACCCGGTGCACGGCACCAAGCCACGCACCACTCCGTCGCACGCCGCCTCGTCCCCACCAGCCGCGGCGGCTCCTGGAAGGAACACCCCGAAAGTGAAGCTTCAGCGCAAGAACCGGCTTCGTGCCACCGCGCTCGGTGCCCTCGCCGTCTCCGGCGCCCTGGTCCTCACGGCGTGCGGTTCGGACGACAACACCGGCGCCGACGCGGGCGGCGACAAGACCACCGCCGCGGCGTCGAACATCAAGTGCGACGGCGCCAAGGGCCAGCTGCGCGCTTCCGGGTCCAGCGCCCAGAAGAACGCGATGGACCTCTGGGTCAAGAACTACATGGCCGCCTGCTCCGGCGTGGAGGTCAACTACAGCTCCTCCTCGTCCGGCGAGGGCATCGTCGCCTTCAACCAGGGCACCGTCGGCTTCGCCGGCTCGGACTCCGCCCTGAAGCCCGAAGAGGTCGCCGCCTCGAAGAAGATCTGCAAGACCGGCCAGGGAATCAACCTCCCCATGGTCGGCGGCCCGATCGCGGTCGGCTTCCACCTGGAGGGCGTCGACAAGCTCACGCTGGACGCCCCCACGCTCGCCAAGATCTTCGACACCAAGATCAAGAAGTGGAACGACCCGGCGATCGCCAAGCTCAACGACGGCGTGAAGCTGCCGGACAAGCCGATCCAGCCCTTCCACCGCTCCGAGGACTCCGGCACCACGCAGAACCTCGGCAAGTACCTGAACGCCGCCGCCCCGGGCGACTGGAAGTACGAGGCCGAGAAGAAGTGGCCCGCCCCCGGTGGCCAGGCCGCGTCCGGGTCCTCCGGCATCGCCAGCCAGGTGAAGGCCGTCGACGGCTCCATCGGCTACTTCGAGCTGTCGTACGCCAAGTCGCAGGAGATCACCACCGTCGACATCAACACGGGTGGCGCGGCCCCCGTCGAGGCCACCTCGGAGAACGCCTCCAAGGCCATCGCCGCCGCCAAGGTCAAGGGCACCGGCAAGGACCTGGCGCTCGACCTCGACTACACCACCAAGGCCGAGGGCGCGTACCCGCTGGTCCTGGTGACCTACGAGGTCGTCTGCGACACCGGCAACAAGGCCGACACCCTCGGGACGGTCAAGTCCTTCCTGAACTACACCTCCTCCGCGGACGGCCAGAAGGTCCTCACCGAGGCCGGCTACGCCCCGATCCCCGAGGCGATCAACGCCAAGGTCCGCGAGACCGTCGCCGGCCTCTCGTAGCGGGACCGACGCACGACGCACACGCACAGGCGGGCCGGTCCGGCACACCCCTCCGGACCGGCCCCCACCGCCCGACCCATCCGGTGCACCGCCGCCAGGGGAGCCAGCCGCTCCCCCACACAGACCGGAAAGATTATGGCTTCCACGACACCGCTCGACCTCCCACCGGCGCCGCCGGTCCCGCGCGGCCCCAGGTCCACCGGGCGCGCCGGCGACAAGATCTTCCTGAGCCTCTCCCGGGGCTCAGGCATCCTGCTGCTCGTGATCATGGCGTCCATCGCCGTGTTCCTCAGCTACCGCTCCGTGATCGCCATATCGAAGGACGAGGGCAACTTCCTCACCACCTTCGACTGGAACCCGGCCGGTGACCCGCCGGTCTTCGGCATCGCGGTCCTGCTCTTCGGCACGGTCGTCAGCTCGATCATCGCGATGCTCATCGCGGTTCCGATCGCTGTCGGCATCGCCCTCTTCATCTCGCACTACGCGCCGCGCAAGCTGGCCGCACCCCTCGCCTACGTGATCGACCTGCTCGCGGCGGTGCCCAGCATCGTCTACGGCATCTGGGGCGCCCTCGTCCTCGTCCCGTACCTGGAGGGCCTGAACCTCTGGCTCGACCAGTTCTTCGGATGGACGTACGTCTTCGAGAAGACCGAGGTCGGCGTCGCCCGCTCGCTCTTCACCGTCGGCATCCTGCTCGCGATCATGATCCTGCCGATCGTGACCAGCGTCAGCCGCGAGGTCTTCCTCCAGGTCCCGAAGATGAACGAGGAGGCCGCGCTCGCCCTCGGGGCCACCCGCTGGGAGGTCATCCGCCTCTCGGTCCTGCCGTTCGGACGCTCCGGCATCATCTCCGCCTCGATGCTGGGCCTGGGCCGGGCGCTCGGCGAGACGATGGCCGTCGCCACGGTCCTGTCGCCGAGCTTCCTCATCTCGCTGCACGTGCTCAATCCGGGCGGCGGGACCTTCGCACAGAACATCGCGGCCAAGTTCGGTGAGGCCGACGAATTCGGACGGGACGCCCTGATCGCCTCGGGCCTCGTCCTCTTCGTCCTCACCCTGCTGGTCAACGGCGCGGCCCGGCTCATCATCGCCCGCCGCAAGGAGTACTCGGGGGCCAACGCATGAGCAACGCCACCACCACCGACGTCCAGGACAAGCGTCCGCAGACCTCGCCGGAACCCCGCAAGGGCGGCCTCAGCAGCCGCAGCCTCCCCCGCTGGGCCCCGATCGGCTTCGCCGCCCTGGGTATCGCCCTCGGTGTGGGGATCTCCCTGGCGGCCGGCTGGCACAGCCGCGTCCAGTGGGGCCTGCTCTCCGCCCTGCTCTTCCTGGCCGTCTCGTACGTCGCGACGACCGTGGTCGAGAACCAGCGCCAGGCCAAGGACCGCCTCGCCACCAGCATCGTCTGGGTGTGCTTCCTCGTCGCCGTCGTCCCGCTCGCCTCACTGCTCTGGACCACGGTCAGCCGCGGCTCCGAGCGCCTCGACGGATACTTCCTCAGCCACTCGATGGCCGGAGTCCTCGGCTCCGAGGCCAGCGGCGGTGTCTACCACGCACTGATCGGCACCCTGGAACAGGTGGGGATCGCCACCGTCATCTCCGCCCCCCTGGGACTGCTGACCGCCGTCTACCTGGTCGAGTACGGCAAGGGCACGCTCGCCAAGGCCGTCACCTTCTTCGTCGACGTCATGACGGGCATCCCGTCCATCGTGGCCGGTCTCTTCATCCTGTCGATCATGCTGATCGGCAGCATCGAGCCCTCCGGACTGATGGGCGCGCTGGCCCTGACGATCCTGATGATCCCCGTCGTGGTCCGCTCCACCGAGGAGATGCTCAAGCTCGTCCCGAACGAGCTCCGCGAGGCCTCCCTCGCCCTCGGCATCCCGAAGTGGCGCACCATCCTGAAGGTGGTCCTGCCCACCGCGATCGGCGGCATCACCACCGGTGTCATGCTCGCCATCGCCCGCATCGCGGGAGAGACGGCACCGATCATCCTGCTGGTCTTCGGCAGCCAGCTGATCAACACGAACCCCTTCGAAGGCGCCCAGTCCTCGCTGCCCTTCTACATCTACGAGCAGTACAAGATCGGCGAGGCCGCGTCCTACGACCGTGCCTGGGCGGCAGCCCTGGTCCTGATCGCCTTCGTCATGATCCTCAATCTGGTGGCCCGCGGCATCGCCCGCTGGAAGGCCCCCAAGACCGGTCGCTGACGCGGCCATCAGCGACCCGAAAGAAGCAGTGATTCACATGGCCAAGCGCATCGACATCGGCGGACTCACCGCCTACTACGGCTCCCACAAGGCCATCGAGGACATCTCGATGACGGTGGAGCCCCGCTCCGTGACCGCCTTCATCGGCCCGTCCGGCTGCGGCAAGTCCACCTTCCTGCGCACCCTGAACCGCATGCACGAGGTCACCCCCGGTGGCCGCGTCGAGGGCAAGGTGCTGCTGGACGACGAGAACCTGTACGGACCCGGTGTCGACCCCGTCACCGTGCGCCGCACGGTCGGCATGGTCTTCCAGCGTCCGAACCCCTTCCCGACCATGTCGATCTTCGACAACGTCGCGGCGGGCCTGCGGCTGAACGGTTCCTACCGCAAGAGCCAGCTGTCGGACATCGTCGAGAAGTCCCTCAAGGGCGCCAACCTCTGGAACGAGGTCAAGGACCGCCTGAACAAGCCGGGCTCCGGTCTCTCCGGCGGCCAGCAGCAGCGCCTGTGCATCGCCCGCGCGATCGCGGTCGAGCCGGACGTGCTGCTGATGGACGAGCCGTGCTCGGCGCTCGACCCGATCTCGACCCTCGCCATCGAGGACCTGATCGGCGAGCTGAAGGAGCGCTTCACGATCGTCATCGTGACGCACAACATGCAGCAGGCGGCACGCGTCTCGGACCGTACGGCCTTCTTCAACCTCGCCGCGGTGGGCAAGCCGGGCCGGCTGATCGAGATCGACGAGACGGAGCGGATCTTCTCCAACCCGTCGGTACAGGCGACCGAGGACTACATCTCGGGCCGCTTCGGATAACCACAGACGGCCTTGGGGTGCTGCATGGCGGTGCCACCGCAAGGCGAAAGGGTCCGCCCCTGCTCTTCTGTGGAGAGCAGGGGCGGACCCATTCCGTGTCCTACGGGCGGCGGCGGCCGGACGCCGCCGGGATTCGGCTCAGCCGAAGAGCAGCACGACGATCCCGTAACTCGCCGCGGCGACCAGCGCCGCGGCCGGCATCGTGATGAACCACCCCAGGATGATGTTCTTGGCCACGCCCCAGCGGACCGCGTTCACCCGCTTCGTCGCTCCGACGCCCATGATCGCCGAGGTGATCACGTGAGTCGTGGAGATCGGTGCGTGGAAAAGGAACGCCGAGCCGAACATGATCGACGCGCCGGTCGTCTCGGCCGCGAAGCCCTGCGGCGGGTCCAGCTCGATGATCTTGCGACCCAGCGTCCGCATGATGCGCCAGCCGCCCGCGTACGTCCCGAGGGAGAGCATCGCCGCACAGGCGATCTTCACCCAGACCGGGATCTCGTCGTTCGGGCCCTCGACGTCGGCGATGACCAGGGCCATCACCACGATGCCCATCGTCTTCTGGGCGTCCTGCAGACCGTGCCCGAGGGCCATACCCGCCGCCGAGACCGTCTGCGCGATCCGGAAGCCGCGCTTGGCCTTGTGCGGGTTGGCCTTCCTGAATATCCACATGATCACGACCATCACCAGATAGCCGCCGATCAGGCCGATGACCGGGGACAGGAACATCGGGATGACGATCTTGTCGAGCACCCCGTCCCAGTGGACCATCGTCCCGCCGGCCAGTGCCGCGCCGACCATGCCGCCGAACAGCGCGTGCGAGGACGACGACGGCAGGCCGTAGTACCAGGTGACCAGGTTCCAGATGATCGCGCCGACCAGCGCCGCGAAGAGGATGCCCATCCCCTTCTGGCCCTCGGGCGTGGCGATCAGGCCTTCGCTGACGGTCTTGGCGACCCCCTGGCCCAGGAAGGCGCCTGCGAGGTTCATCACAGCGGCCATCGCCAGAGCCGCACGCGGGGTCAGCGCCCGGGTGGAGACCGAGGTGGCGATGGCGTTCGCCGAGTCGTGGAAGCCGTTCGTATACGTGAAGCCGAGCGCGACACCGATGGTCACGATCAGCGCAAAGGTGTCCACGAGGTTCAGGACTCCTTGACCGCGATGGTCTCCACGGTGTTGGCGACGTGCTCGAACGCGTCAGCCGCCTCTTCCAGCACGTCCACGATCTGCTTGAGCTTCAGCACGTCCATGGCGTCGTACTTGCCGTTGAACAGTTGGGCCAGCAGCTTGCGGTGGATCTGGTCGGCCTGGTTCTCCAGACGGTTGACCTCGATCCAGTACTCGGTGAGGTTCTCCATGGTCCGCAGACTCGGCATGGCCTCGGCGGTCAGTTCCGCCGCCCTGGCCAGGACCTCGATCTGCTGCTCGACACCCTTGGGGAGCTCGTCGATCTGGTACAAAACGACCAGGTCGACGGCCTCCTCCATGAAGTCCATGATGTCGTCGAGCGACGACGCGAGGTTGTAGATGTCCTCGCGGTCGAACGGCGTGATGAAGGAGGAGTTCAGCTGGTGGAAGATCGCGTGGGTGGCATCGTCCCCCGCGTGCTCCGCTGCCCGCATACGCTCCGCGATCTCGACTCGGGAGGCAGAATCCGCCCCGAGCAGTTCCATCAGGAGTTTCGAGCCCGTGACGATGTTGTCCGCTGATGCGGAGAACATGTCGTAGAAGCTCGTCTCCCTGGGGGTCAGACGAAAGCGCACGTGGGGTCCTCGGGGTGCTTTGGATTCGGTCAGGCTGATGCTAGGCGCATCATCCGGCCACGGCTAACCGGCGTTCTTCAGTGTCGCGCATCGGGCACAGTGATCAGCACGGCCCCCCGGTCACGTTTCGGCTCGATTCGGTACGATATACCCGGCAGGGGTATGTAGACGGCACAGAACGGCACGCTCACCGCAGGCCAAGAGGACAACGGAGGGACCCCATGACCACCACCGAGGCCGCCGACGCGGCCGGTACGGACGCGGTCGTCACCGACCACGACCGCGGAATCCACGGCTACCACCACCAGAAGGAGGAGCACCTCAAGCGCCTGCGCCGCATCGAGGGCCAGGTCCGCGGCCTCCAGCGGATGGTGGACGAGGACGTCTACTGCATCGACATACTCACCCAGGTCTCGGCCTCCACGAAGGCCCTGCAGTCCTTCGCGCTCCAGCTGCTGGAGGAGCATTTGCGCCACTGCGTCGCGGACGCCGCGCTCAAGGGCGGCGAGGAGATCGACGCGAAGGTCGAGGAGGCCACCAAGGCGATCGCGCGCCTCCTGCGTACGTGACGCCGGCGCGGACGACGGGGCGGTGACGCGTGCACGGACGACGGCGCGCGCTGGGACGGGTCATCCCCGGTGGCGGGCCTGCCGGGGAATCGTCGGCGCGGACTCGGCGGTGTCCGCCCTGACCTTGAGCACCTCGTCGATACGGTCCGGACTGAGCCGGTCCTCCCGTGCGTCCGCCGCCGCGATCATGAGCTCGCCGCACAGTTCGATCTCGGCGAGGGCCACACAGTCCTGAGCGTTCGGAGCGCTGAGCGTCACCACCTGCGTCACCTCTCTCTGCTGTCGCCGACTCCTGGCGCACCGACTCCCTAGCGTAGGGAGGACGGCATGCGCCGCGCATGGCACGGAAGGACCATTTCGGCCCCCTCCCCTACGGCGCTTCCGGGCCACTCCGACCCTGCTCGACCTGCCCGGTGTAGAGGTCCGTCCCGGTCGGCAGCTCCACCGGGACCGGTACGCCGAAGCCGAAGAGCAGCATCGTCGACACCACCGCCACCGCCGGCCCCTCGGTCGCGAAGCTGAAGCGGTGGCGCACCTTCCGCAACAGCCCCTTGTCGTCCAGGTAGGCGTCGAACGGCACCGAGCGCGTGCTGAACCCTTTCGCCGCGGCGCCGAGGGCCCCGCGCGAGGACGGCGAGGCCGCACGCGCCGCCCGCCCGATGTCCGCGACCCCCCCGGTAGTGCCGGACCGTGACCCCGGCCAGTGCCGTCGTGCCGACGTAACTCACCTCGTCCGCGCCGCGAAGCAGTTCGGCGGCGGCCATCGGATCGGTGACACCGCCGGTGACCAGATTGCCGTCCTCCAGGGTGGTGGTGTCGATCCGCACCCACTTGTCGTCGGGCACCCCGGCGCCCCGGTTCTTCATGTACAGCGCGCCGGGTGCAAGCAGCTCCGTGATCGGCCGGTGCCCGTCGGTACCCGCGGCGTCCTTCGGCAGGACGACCTTGATCCGGCCCAGCTGCCTGCGGAAGTCGTACGCCCCCTCGCCCCTGATGGTCACCCGGGTACCGCCGGCCGCGGTCTCCATCGACGTACGCGTCCCGGCGCTGCCCGCACCGGCCAGCGCCTCGGCCGCCCGACGGACCACGGCCACGGGAGAGCCGGCCGTGTCGGCCCGGGTGACGGCGTGCCCACCGGCCCCGTCACCGGCGTCACCGCCCGGAGCTGAGCAGCCGCTGCCCGTCGTCATCACGCCGGCGACGGCCAGGGCGCACACAGCGAGTGCCCCGCCTCCGCACCTGTGCTGTCGCACCACCATCGCCTGCCAACCCCCAACGACGTACACCTGACCGGTTCCCCGCCCGCCTCGCCTAACGACTGCCGGGGCGCCCCGTCACGCCAGGGCCCCCCCTCACGGCAGCCGATCGGCCCACTCGCCGACCTCCGTACGGCGCCCCCGGTACCGTGGACGCGTGTATCAGGACCCCTCGGACTCCCCCGTCCACCGCCCCTCTCCGGGACACACCACCACGACCGTCGAACGGGGCTCGTTCTGCCTGGCACGCTGCAGCTGCGGCTGGTCAGGACCCGCCCGGCGCGCCCGCGACCGGGCCCGCGCCGACGCACGGGAGCACCTCGAGGTACCGGACGCACAGGTCTAGGGCCCGTCACCGGAGGGTGGGAACGCGCGGAAGTCAGACGCGGTAGTCGGACGCGCCGGGTCAGACGCGGGGGTCACTCGCAGGGGCCGCGATCGGCACTCCGTGCTCCTGGAGCGTCTGCCGCAGCATCCGCACGACCGGATCGATGCCCGGTCCCGCTTCGGGAGACAGCGCGCGAAGGACGGACAGGTCCTCGACGGCCTCGCCGATCAGGCTCCGCCCGGGCCCAAGAGCGATCAGCGCCTCGCACCCGGCGGCCGCGGCATCGTGGTCGAACAGGGCGCAGTGGAGGACTAGGAGGCCCTGACGGGCGTCCACGGCCGCGTCCCTGTCTCCCGTAGCGGCAGAGGTGAAGATGCGCCGGGCGTCCGTGAAGCGCGCCTCGGCTCCCCGGGGATCGCCCGCCGCACGCAGCACCACGCCGTACAGCATCTGGTTCCAGCCGTCCCGCGGATCGATCTCGACGGTCCGGGCGCAGTCGGCGACGGCGTCCGCGTGCCTGCCCAGGCGCAGATACGTCCGGGCACGGGCGCCCAGGATCCAGTCGGAGGACGGGTCGATCTCGATGGCCAGGGTGAAGTCGGCCAGCGCCTCCTCGTAACGACCGAGCTTCTCGTACAGCTCCCCACGGTTGCCCGCGGCCCAGCCGTACCCGGGTCGCAGGTCGAGGGCCCGCGTGAAGTCGGCCAGGGCCTCGTCGTGGCGGCCCAGCGCGAGGTTCACCTGCGCGCGGCCTTGGAAGGCCCAGGCGTAGTCGGGCCGGATCTCGACGGCCCGGGAGTAGTCGGCGAGGGCCTCCTCCGAGCGGCCCAACTCCCTCTTGACGCGCGCCCGGCCCCCGACGGCCCATGCGTACTGCGGGTCCATCCGCACCGCACGGTCGTAGTCGGCCAGCGCCTCCTCGTACCGCCCCATCCGCTCGAAGAGCTGGGCACGGCTCCCGACGGCCCACTCGTACAGCGGGTCGATGTCCACGGCACGGTCGTAGTCGGCCAGCGCCTCCTCGTGCCGCTCCAGGGCCTCATGCACCCGCGCGCGGCTGCCGTACGCCCAGGCGTATCCCCGGTCGATCTCGATGGCCCGGGCGAAGTCCGCGAAGGCCTCGTCGTGGCGCCCGAGGTTCCGGTGGGCATCACCACGGCTGCCGTACGCCAGGACGTACCGCGGGTCGATCTCCACCGCGCGGGTGCAGGAGGCGACCGCCTCCTCGTGACGGCCCAGCACCCGGTAGGTCTCACCCAGCCCCGCATGGGGACGGGCCGCGTCCGGCGCGAGGGCGACTGCCTCCTCGCAGTCCGTCAGCGCGCTCTCGGGATCACCCAGGTGCCTGTACTCCTCGGCCCGGACGGTGTAGGCCAAGGCCCTTCCGGGGGCGTCGAGTTCGGGAGCGTGCAGCAGCAGGGTCAGCACGACGGCGCCCGGCTGCTCCTGTTCCGCGGCGGCCTCCAGCCGGTCACCCCACGACACGAGGGCAGCGGCGTCGGTGTCGACTCCCGCGCCGCCGAGGATCTGGGCCCAGCGGCGCAACGTGGCGACGTCGAGGCCGATGGCGTGAACGCTCTGGCAGAGAGCTTCGGGAAGGGCCGTACGAGGATTCGCGCACAGCCGGTGATACGTCTCGTTCAGCCGGTGCTCCCGCCAGGCGGCCTCCTTCCAGAGGTCCTCGAGGTCGGTACCGAGGTCCGCCTCCACCGCGAGCCGCCGCTGCTGGAACACGTCGGCCAGCCGGGTGTGCGCCTGCTGCCAGCGGGCGGGTGACCGGGTCCGCTGCAGACGCAGCATCGCGGCGCGCACGACGTCGTGGTACCGGCAGCGGCCGCCCTGAGGAGAGACGAAGGCCAGTCCGCGCAGCCACGCGTAGCTCTCGGCCGCGGACTCCGGGACGATCGCGCGGTAGATGTCCTCGTCGGTCTGCAGGGGCAGCGCACAGGCCAGGGCGGCCTCGCGCCGCTCCTGGTCGGGCTCCCACTTCAGGAATCTCTCGACCGCGGTCTCGGAGGGATCGCCCATGGCCGCGCCCGCTCCCGGCTCGCTCCGGGCCAGCATGTCGACGAGCAGCGGGAGCCGCCCCGACAGGCGCAGCACCAGTTCGACGCTGGGTTCGTCGGTGACCCCGTGGGTGGAGAGGAGCGTTCGCGCCTCCTCCTCGGAGAAGACCTCCAGGGACACCTCGGTGACCTGGCTCAGCCGGTCACCCCACACCCGGGCGTCCAGGCGCAGTTGACCCGCCAGCACGATCTGCACGTTGACGGGCAGGCTGCCGTACTCGTCCCCGAACGCGATGGCCCGCAGCCAGGAGTCGAGGACCGGCCCGGTCCTCTCGTACACGTCGAAGAACAGCACCACCCGCTCGCACCGTTCGGCGACATCCGCGAGGTCGTCGAGGAAGACGGGGACGAGGCCCACGAGCGGGTTCATCACCAGTTGGACGTCGTCGTGGCTGCGCAGGCGTGTGTTGAGAATCGCCCGCACCCGGTCCGCGCCCAGCGCCACCTGCTGCGGGTCGACGGCCCCGGTGATCAACGCGGCCCCGGGCACCAGCGCTCCCAGGCCGGCCAGGCCCACCTGGGCCGCCACGGTGCTGGACGTCGACGGTACGGCTGCCGCCACTCCGGGCTCACCGGGTCCGGGCTGCGGGGCGGAGGCCGCGCTCTCGGCCTGGTGCCTGCGCTGACGGTAGGTGGTCAGCTGCTTGTCGAACCTCTTCAGGGGATGCCCCTGGCGGCCGAGCCGGGCGCTGACGGCCTCCATCGCCTCGAGCACGTCATGCACTTCGTCGTCCACGTACGCCGTGACGACCGAGGCCTGCTCGCGGGCGGTGGACTCCCATTGCCGGACCAGTGTCGACTTGCCCACCCCACCGTTGCCCCGCACATGGAAGAGGAACGGGAAGTCGGCCTCTTCCGGATCCCTGGCGAAGGTCTCCCGGAAGACGGCCAGCTCACCGCGACGCCCCACGAACCCCGTGCGCTCGCGCCGCCGGTTGACTTCCTGCCGTGACGGCCGCCGACCGGCCACCCGCACCACCCCCGCGTCCCCGCACATGATGCCCCGTCACCGAAGTGACGAGGACGGAAGGAAAGAAATCAGCCAATCATCGGAACATGAGTGAGGGGGTGCCCCGTGGGACACCCCCTCACTCATGTTCGGTGAACGCTCCGCCTAGGCGGCGAGGTCCTTCTCGTCGGGCGCGCCGCCGCGGCCGGCACCCCGGCTCGGCTCGGGAATCCCGCGCGACTCGCCGCGCCCGTCAGCGGCCACGACGTCACCCTCCGAGCGGACGAGCCGGCCGACCACCCCGGCGCGGGCGACAGCGCCCACCAGAGGGGTCAGCAGCATCATCGCGAGCGGGGCGAGCAGCAGCGCCACGGCGGTGCCGAGGGCGAAGCCGCCGATCACGTCGGTCGGATAGTGAACGCCCATGTAGATGCGGCAGAAGCCCTCGAGGAGAGCAAGCGCGATCGCCATCAGGCCGAACTTCCGGTTGGCCACGAAGAGCCCCACCGCGATCGCCATCGCCATCGTCGCGTGGTCGCTCACGAAGGAGAAGTCCGTCTTGCCCTGCACCAGGACTTCGAGGCCCTTGTGGTCGAGGAACGGGCGCGGCCGCTCCACGAAGCCGCGGATCGGGATGTTGATCAGCAACGCGATCCCGGCGGCGAGAGGCGCCCACACCAGCCCGGCGACCGCCGTCACCGAGTCCTCGGTCGTCCCGCGTCGGCGCACGCTCCACCAGCACCACAGGACCACCAGGACCATGGCGAACATGATCCCGAATTCACCGACGAACTCCATGACCCGGTCGAACCAGGTCGGAGCGGCCTTCGCCAGCCCATTGATGTCGTAGAGCAGGCTGACATCGGGGTTCGACCCATCGAGTGCGAGTCCAGCCATCTGCCACGGCCCCTTGCCTTGTCTGCTGCTGCGACGCACATGGGCGTGCGCCGCCTTGGTCTGACCCCCGTGGTCGGTGCGGATTCAGTGCCGCGTCACGCCATGATGCCGTCACGCCCGACTGGTCCGGGCAGTCACGCATGGTCATGTGCGCATGCTGTCCCAGTCCAGGGAACGACCTGCCGGCTGCCTGCGTTCCGGTCTCCACCGAATGATCACCATGACGTTATCGAAGAGTGACTCATCGTCGCAGCTCAGGGCCCGGGCTTCACGGAGAGTTCCGGCCATGGCCGACTGGTCGTCAGCTCTCCGGCAGCGCGGTCGGGAGCGCCGCGGCGCCGTCCTTCGTGACTCTTGTCGCACCGAAGTAGTCCGGAGTGTCGATCTTGTCGAACCGGATCACCGCACCCGTGTACGGAGCGTTGATCATGTACCCGCCGCCGACGTAGAGCCCCACGTGCCGAATGGCCCGCGAATTGTTGAGATCGTCCGAGAAGAACACCAGGTCGCCCGGGAGGAGCTCCTCCCGGGAAGGGTGCGGCCCCGCGTTGTACTGGTCGTTGGCGACCCGGGGCAGCTCGATGTCGACCGTCCGGTACGCGGCCTGCGTCAGCCCGGAACAGTCGAACCTGCCTCCCTGGTCGGCCGTTCCGTTCCCGCCCCAGAGATAGGGGGTACCGAGCTTCTTCTGTGCGAAGTAGATCGCCCCGGCGGCCTGCTGCGAGGGCTGCACCCTGCCGACCGGCCTGGCGAAGCTCTTCTCCAGGGAACGGATGATCTTGACGTAGTTCTGGGTCTCGCTGATGCCGGGCACTCCACCCGACTGGATCACCCGGTAGGCGCCCGCGTTGTACGCGGCGAGCATGTTGTCGGTCGGATCGCCCGGCACCTTCTTGACGTACCCGGCGAGTTCGCAGTCGTAGGACGCGGCAGACGGGATCGCGTCGGCCGGGTCCCAGACGTCACGGTCGCCGTCCTTGTCCCCGTCGATACCGTGCGAGGCCCACGTACCGGGGATGAACTGCGCGATGCCCTGCGCGGCGGCATGGCTCTGGGCGCGCGGATTCCAACCGCTCTCCTGGTACAACTGGGCCGCCAGCAAAGCTGGGTTGATCGCAGGACAGAGGGTGCCCCACTTCTCCACGAGCGGCTGGTACCGCGCGGGCACCGCCCCCTTGGCCAGCCCGACGGCCCCGCTCGCCCCGGCCATCCCGGCAGCGGCGGAGTACGTCCCGACGACGAGCAGGGCGATGAAGCACAGGCCCAGCCCGATCCCACCGCCGACGAACACCCAGTATTTCCGCACCCCCCAACCATCCCCCATTCGGGCGCTCTTCACCGCACGATTCGCTGGTGTGTACGGGTGGATGGGCGCATGAGGGGGCGTCAGGGGCGGCTGGGAGGGGTCAGGGGGCGCCGTCGGACCAGAAGGGGGAGCGGATGTTGGGGCGGGGGATGTTCTCCATGCCCTCGTAGGTGGGTGCGGTGGCCTGAGTGGTGGACTCGGCTACCTCGGACTCCTCTACGCAGGGGGTGTCGACCTCGAAGAACACCTGCCCCTCACCTCCGACAATCAGACTCACGCCGAACCCGTCCTCCGTCTGGGCGAAGATGGCAGGAACGTCCGGGTCGTTGTTGATGGATTTCATCCGGTACCCGCTGCTGCGCCAGGCTCGATCAACCACACCCAAGAAGTTGCCCCTGCGCTCCGGGGAAACGATGGTCATGACAGCGCGCCTTCTGGTTACGTCGCAGCTACCGATGCTAGTGGTGTCGTGAGTCCACCTGACCTCTGGATCGATACGCCCCAGAACATCATCCAGGATTTCATCTGCCCGTTCGGCAGCTTGCTGCATATCCATGCCGCCCCCTTCACTGCCACCAATGGAATCAACGTCACTTGCACACCCGGCTAGCGAGATAGAAATCGCCAAGGTGGCCATAATTCTGAGAATCTTGTGCACTACCGATACTCCTGCGATCTAATCTTCTCTGGCCGCCCTGCCGCGATGAGTGAAATATTATGGGCAGATGCCGCATCTCTCTTCGGGTCGAAGTACTGAGAATGAGCGTCGATGGACAACCCATCGGAACTGACTACACCCGGGCCGTCATCCACACGGAACCGCCTGGCACCAAATGCTTCACTCGCCGGATCTTTACCGAACCAAAGGTCGTCATCACCCTGGTCCGCCACATCTCCAACGACGTAGACGAAAGGACCCGACAGAGCCGCCATGGCTCCAGCAGCCACTTGCTGCTTCGCTGGTAGCTTTGTCACCACATCGTTTTCTGCCGCTCCAACGAATACGTGTTCCTTACCCACCCCGAGCTGCTCCGCACGATCCACACCCACTCCGGGACTCCCCACCAGAACGATGTCATCAACTCCAGGGATGCCACCTTGCTGAGCGGCCGCACCCACGGTACGTGACCCGTAAGAATGCCCAATGGCTGTCAGGTGAGGATCTTCATGCTCGTTCGTCGCGGCCAGTCCATCAGTAAACTCACTGAAGCGTCTACCGCCCTCAACAGCTCTACTTTCACCTGCCACGTCTAGGCTATTGAACCCATCGACAAGCTGCGGCGCATCGTAGCCAAGCCAGGCGATTGCAGCACTGGATGCGTCGAGATAGCGTGATCCTTTCGCCGTGTCCAACGCACGCTTCAGGTCATTCTTCGCGAAGTCTTCATCCAGCGACGTGTTCAGCCCCGGCACATACGCAGCCACATTCTTCGACGTATCCGGATTTCCGTAGGAGACGATCGCCCGGCCGTTCCCCTCGTCGCTGACCCCCAAGAGGAACATCGGCGGCTCCCCGGGCTTGGCCGCAGCCCCCAACTGCCGGTCGATCTCCCGCAGTCCCGCGAGCTGCGTCATCGACTTCTCGTCGTCCCGGCCCTCCAGCTTGCCGATCAGCAGTTGCAGGTTGTCCCGGTTGGCCGCGTCGCGGACCAGGGCGGGGATTCCGTCCAGGTTCCCGATCTGGTCCGGGTACACCGCGAGGTATTCCTCCCGCTGCTCCTGCGTCAGTCCTGCCCACCAGTCGCGCCGAGCTGCGGGAGACGCGTCGCGCGGGATGGCGTCCTTGAGATACGCCCCCGCCGCGTCCCGCACCTCCGCGGCGTCGCCTGCCGCGTCCTTCCATGTGGAGGCCGGGACCTTCAGCCCCTCCTCCGCCTTCAGCCGGCGCAGGATCCCCGCGTACCGCCAGTCGATCTCGGCCGCCGCACGTACCGCTCCGCAGACCCGGTCAGCGATGTCCTGCGCCTTGGCCGAGTGGGGGTTCGGCGCGACCAGGCCCGAAGGCGGGACCAGGCCCGGGGACGCGCTCGACGACGCGGTACCGCCCCGCAGCGGCGCCCCGTCGACCAGCCCTTCGCCTCCCGACGGGTACGTCACCGACCCGTCCGCGTGCACCGTGAACTTCCGTGCGGCGGCGTCGTCCAGCGCATCCGTCAGCGCCCGCTGCTGGGTCCTCATCTCATGGGCCAGGGAGTTCAGCGTCGTACGGAGGAGCCCGCACTCCGTGTACACGTACTGGAAGTTCCGCCCCAGCTGCCGCAGTCGTGCGACCGCCGCCTGTGCGGCTTCGCCCTCCTGGGTCTCGCGGAGTCCGGTGAGCAGTTGCTGCTCGATGCGGTCCCGCGCAGCGTCGGCCCGGTTGCTCGACCTGCCCCACCCGTCGGCCGCGCCCTCCAACTCGGCGCACTTCAGATCCCGTACCTGCGCCCAGGTCAGGTTCGGCGTCACCGCTTCTCCCCCTCGCACAGCCGTACCGAGTCGAAGGACGACCCGACGGCCGTGTTCGTGCCGCCCTGGATGCGTGCGACGTCCCGCAGCTTGGCCGCCAGGCTGCCGCACTCCCCCTGCGCCGCCTGGATCCTCCGCTCCCAGGAGTCCCGCACGGCCGCCAGCTCCGCGAGGGCGGTCAGACGCCCCGCACCCGCCATGAGCCCCTGGTGAGCCAGGTCCAACTCATGCCGTACCGGTCCCAGATGGGTCACCAGCTCATCCGCACCGCCGGCGGCCCGCAGCCACGGTCCGTCGCTGTGTCTCAGCGTCTGCCCGCAGTCGCCCCCGCCCGACGGCGGTCCCACCCGGTCACTCAGTCCGTGCACCACAGTCATGCCCGCTCACCCCGTTCCTTGATCACGGAGCGGCACTGTCCCAAACGCCGCGCACCCGACACGCCGGGCGTGCCGGCGGCGCGGGCCGGACCCCGGGCCCCATAAGGAACGGCCCGCGCCGACATCACCCGAACGCGCGACCCGGAACCAGCCGATGACGGGCACCGTCCACCCCGACATCCACCGGACCAGCTGGAAGGGCCTCATGACCACGGCAAGGACCTCGACCCGTTTCCTCTACATCGCCCGGCACGGGGAGGCATCCCCCGACGAGACCGAACTGACGGGACGGGGCCGACGCCAGGCGGCCCTCCTCGGAGAGCGTCTCCGGGGCATACCGCTCTCAGCCGTCCACCACGGCCCGCTCCCCCGTGCCGCACAGACCGCCCGCCTGGTCCACGAGCAGCTGCGGCAGGACGTCCCCCTGCGGGTCGCGGAGGAGGCCGGGGACTACGTCCCGTACGTCCCGAGCCGGAAGGAGCTTCCCAAGGAGTCGGCCGACGGGTTCCTCGGCTTCCTGGAGCAGTTCCCGGAGGACGAACGCACCCAGGGTCCGAAGCTGGCTGATGCCGCGCTGGCGCGGTTCACCGGCGTGACGGCCGACGGCGAGCCCCGCCACGAACTGGTCGTCACCCACGCCTTCCTGGCCGCCTGGTTCGTACGCGATGCCCTCGACGCCCCCGCGTGGCGCTGGCTGGGGCTCAACCACGCCAATGCCGCGCTGACCGTCATCCGGTACACCCCCGGCAGGCCCCCGGCCCTGCTCGTGGTCAACGACATGAGCCACCTCCCCGCCGAGCTCCGCTGGACCGGTTTCCCACCCGAACTCCACGTCTGAGGCGGCCGAGGCGGACGGTTCCCCCGGAAGGATGGTTTAGGGGGCAGCGTCCACGCGGCCCGGCGTCACGCGAGCCGCTCTTCGTGATCATGCAAGACGTGATCTCCGTATCCCACAACTCAGCGCGCGTCCGAAGGTTGTTGACGGCCGCAGGACTCGTCGCAGCCGCCCTGGCCGCTTCCCTTCCCGCCGGGGCAGCCGCCCGGGCCGCCGCCCCCGCATTCGTTTCGCCACCACGGCCGGCGACCGCAGCCGAAACCCGCACCGCCGCGTGGCTCGAGGCGCACCCGCAGCAGCCCGGACAGTTCTTCCGGGACCTTCCCAAGGGTGGTGACCTGCACAATCACCTCTCCGGCGCGGTGCAGACCGAGTACCTCATCCAGCTCGCGGCCGACGACAACCTCTGTATCGACGCCACGACGACCGCCGTCGCCCCGCCGTGCGGCACCGGCAGCCGCCCGGCCGCGGACGCCCTGACCGATGCCGCCTTCCGGCAGAAGATCGTCCGGGCCTGGTCCATGCAGGACTTCCCGCAGGCCGAGTCCGGCCATGACCACTTCTTCGCGACCTTCGGGAAGTTCAGCGCGGCGACTTCGCACCGCGGGAAGATGCTGGCCGACGTGGCGGGCACCGCCGCGGCCCAGAACCAGACGTATCTGGAGACCATGGTCAGCCCCGCCTCGGCGGGAGCCCGGCAGCTGGCGACCGACGTGGGCTGGGACGCGGACCTGGCCTCCATGCACCGCAAACTGCTCGCCGGTGGACGGCTGGACCAACTGGTGACGGATGCCGGGAAGGAAGCCGACACGGCGGACGCCGAGTTCCGCGACACCGCGGCCTGCGCGACCGCGAACCCCCGTCCCGCATGCCGGATCACGGTGCGCTGGATCTCCCAGGTGTCCCGCAACAGCGTCCCGGAACGCGTCTTCACCCAGATCGCCCTGGGCCTCCGCCTCGCCGAACGCGACGAGCGGTTCGTCGCCGTGAACCTGGTCCAGCCGGAGGACGGCGAGATCTCCCTGCGGGACTACCGGCTGCACATGCGGATGCTGAACTACCTGCACGGCGTCTACCCCCGCGCCCACATCACCCTGCACGCCGGCGAACTCGTCCCAGGCCTGGTGAAGCCCGAGGACCTCACCTTCCACATCGACGACGCCGTGCGCACCGGCCAGGCCGAGCGCATCGGCCACGGCGTCGACCTCGTACAGGAGGACGACTGGCGCAAGCTCGCCCGTGACATGGCGCGCCGCCAGGTCGCCGTGGAAGTCCCGCTCACCAGCAACGCGCAGATCCTCCAGGTCGACGGCGACGATCACCCGTTCCCCGTCTACCGGAAGTACGGCGTACCCGTCGTGCTGTCCACCGACGACCCGGGCATCTCACGCGGTGACATCGGCCAGGAGTACCGCCGGGCCGCCCGCACCTACGGACTGGGCTACCCGGAGCTGAAGGACCTGGCCCGGGCCTCCCTGGAGTACGCCTTCCTGCCGGGCCGCAGCCTGTGGCGTCCCGACCCCGTACGCCAGGGCTGGCGTACGGTCCAGGAGTGCCAGGCACCGCAGTCGGCGCGCTGCGCCCGACTGCTCGCGAACAGCCCGAAGGCCCGCCTGGAATGGCGCCAGGAACAGTCCTTCCGCGCCTTCGAGGCCCGCTACTCCGGCTGACGCCCCCACCCCGGCCCGGGGCAGGGCGGCACGGTGCACTCCGCCCACAGCACCTTTCCGCCCTGCCCCGGCAGTCCGCCCCTGATCGGGTACGCGCCCCAGCTCTCCGCGCACTCCCGTACGAGATGGAGCCCGCGCCCCCGCTCGGCAAGGACGTCCGGCTCGTCCGGGTCGCCGCCGCAGAAGGGAGCGGGGATCTGCGGATTGCTGTCCCACACCCCGACCCGCACCCGGTTCCGCCCCGCCCCGCGCAGCCGGAGCGAGTACGGCCCCGAGGAGTGCCGGTACGCGTTGGTGACCAGCTCACTCGCCAACAGCTCGGCCGTGTCGATGAGATCCCTCATCCCGTGCACCCGCAGGACGGTCCGCAGAGTCGCCCGCGCGATCCCGGGCCCGCGCGGATCCGGCGGAAGTTGGAGGGTGTACGCCCAAGGCGGCGTTACGGTGGCCAGAACCATGGAAGTCTCCGTTCACGGAGGAGCGGTGGAGGTGTGTCTCGCAGGGCCCGGTGACGAGACCGCTCCGTCGAGCGGGGTACTTCCGGGCGGGTGGCCTGGGTCCAACGTAGCCAGCTCTGGATAATGCATTAACCGAAAGCTGAGTAATGAGTGAACTACCACTCGTCCGGGTGACGAGGCGTTCGAGGGGGCGAGCCGACCGATGAGAACCAATCCGACAGGCCGCCAACTGCGTCTCGGCTGCGAACTGCGCAAGCTCCGTGAACGCGCGGGCCTGACCGCGACACAGGCAGGCCAGCTGCTGGGCGTGAAGCAGAACCAGATCAGCAACATGGAAGCCGGGCGCGTGGGCGTCAGCCCGGAGAGGGTCCGCACGCTCGCCGGCCACTACCGGTGCGCGGACACAGAAGTAGTCGCGGCCCTCTGTGACATGACCGCCGACCGCACACGCGGCTGGTGGGAGGAGTACCGGGAGATCCTGCCCGCGCCGCTTCTGGATCTCGCGGAGAGTGAGCACCACGCGGAAGGGCTGCGCACTGCGGTCACCGTCCACATTCCCGGGCTCCTCCAGACACCGGAGCACGCCCGGGAGATCTTCCGCCAGGACGCCCCGGAACTATCGCCTCCCGATATCGAGCACCGTGTCTCGTACCGCATCAAACGGCAGGCCGTGCTGTTCCGGGATGCCCCGACCGCCCAGCACGTCGTCATCCATGAGGCAGCGTTGCGGATGCAGTTCGGCGGGCCGGAGGTGACGCGTCGCCAACTGGGGCATCTGGTGGAGATGAGCGAGCTCGATCACGTCGTGCTCCAGGTCCTCCCGTTCTCGGCCGGAGCCTTCGCCGGATCAGGGCAGTCGATCTACTACATCCACGGTGCTGTACCGCAGCTCGACAGCGTCAACCTGGATCAGTCCCACGGTCCCGTCTTCCTGGACGAGGAAACGCAGTTGCAGAAGTACCGCGTCCTGCTGAGCCGGATCGAGGCCATCGCGCTCGCACCCGAGACGTCACGCGACTTCATCCATACCGTCGCCCGAAATCTGTGAGGGATCCATGATGTCCGCACTCGCATGGCAGAAGTCGTCCTACTGCGCCCAAGGCAATTCGTGTGTACACGTCGCGACCGACCACGGCTCCGTGGCCCTCACCGAGAGCGGCGACCCCAGCGGCGCGATACTCCGGACGAGCCCCGCCGCCTGGGCGGCCCTGATCCGCACGGTCAAGGAGCACCAGGACCGTGCCTGACGTCCCCGCCGGCCTCACCTGGACCCGTGCCGCGCCGGAGGACGCCGAGGGGCCCGGCCCCTGGATCGAGATCGCGTTCGGCCCCGGGGAACTCGTGTACCTGCGCGGGACCGGCGATCCCGGGACGGTGGTCACCACCACGGCACAGAAGTGGGAGGCGTTCGCCAAGGGCGTCGTGGCGGGCGAGTTCGATCACTTCGGCGAGGCCCAAGCCCCCCTCACGGACGGCTGACGCTCCGCAGGCCCCGGTCGGCGAAGTCGATCAGCCACTCGAAGCTCTCGTCGATGTCGGCGCTCCACTGGAACCCGCCTCCCGCCTGCAGCGTGGCGAACCCGTGGAAGAGGCTGCGGAGCGTCCGCAGGGCGTTGTCCACGTCCGGCTCGGCGATCTCGTAGCCGCGCAGGACCGCCGTGAACGCGTCGAGCAGCCGTCGGCCCGCGATGGCCAGCGGATCGTCCGGTCCGGAAGGCTCCTGTCCGAGTGTCGCGGCGTAACGGCCCGGGTGCTCCACGACGAAGGCACGGAAGGAGCGCGCGGCGGCGGCGAGGGCGTCGCGGCCCGCATACCCCTGCACCGCGACGCCGACGGCCTCGGCGGCCTCGGCCATCGCCAGCTCCGCGATCCGCCGGTTGAGGTCCTCCAGGCCGCTGACGTGCTTGTACAGCGACGGGGTGCGCACACCCACCCGCTCGGCCAGCAGGCCCATCGTCAGGCCGGCGTGGCCCACCTCGTCGGCGAGTGCGGCACCGGCCGCGACCACGGCCGCCGGGTCCAGGCCGGCCCTAGGCACGGGCGGCGTCCGACCGGAGGAAGCCGAGCACGAGCGAGACGACCTGGTCGGGGAACTGGTCGTGCGGGTAGTGCCCGGCGCCCTCGATCATCTCGAGGCGCCCGAGTCCGGACGGCAGGGCGTCGACGATCGCGGAGCCCTCGCCGTGCGGGTCGGCCCAGTCGGGGTCGAGCGTGCCCATCACGACCAGGACCGGGCAGCGGACCTTGCCGAGCTGCGCTCCGGCGTCGACCGGGGCGCTGCGGCCCATGCCCTGCATGGCCTTCATCCGGCCGGGCTCACGCAGCCGGGATTCGATGCGGCCGAGCCGCTCGGACCAGTGGGCCGGCTTCACGCCGGGGTAGGCCACGTCGAGGTACGAGCGCCAGAGCGGCACACTGCCGAACAGCCCCGCGCCGAGCAGCCGCAGCATGCCCTGCCTGAAGCGCCTGACCTTCAGATCGCCGAGTGCGATCGACTGCTTGCGGGTGAAGGGCGCCAACTCGACGACGCCGGTGACCAGGGAGGGCTCCCGGGCGGCGGCAATGGTGGCGGCGCCGCCGGAGACCGAGTGCCCGACGATCACGGCCGGCCCACCCAGGTGGCGGACCACGGCGAGCAGGTCACCGGCGATGGCGGTGCGGTCCCAGGCCGGCCAGTCGACGCTCGACTCGCCGCAGCCGCGCAGATCGACCGCGGCGACGCGATGCCCCGCCGCCACCAGCGCCGGGATCACCTCGCGGTACGCGGCACGGCTGTCGCCCATGCCGTGCGCGAGGACGATCAGCGGGCCGGACCCCGACACCTCGTAAGCGATCGTGCCGCCGTCGACGGCAAGGAATTCGGTCACGACGTCCCCCAGAGCGCTTGGCTAATGTTCTTAGCTAAAAGCTAATGTCATTAGCCCCCACTGTCAACGGCGAGCCCGGAGCCGGTCGGGGATCCTCAGCCGGAGATCCAGATCTCCTCCATGAGATCCGTGGCGGCGCGGGTGTGGCGGACGCGGAACACCGACGTCCGCACCTTCCTCCGCCTCCACGGGCGGTGGACACCGAGGATCAGCTCCCCGAGGCCGCCCCAGTACGTCGCGGCGGGGTCGTCCGGGTCGTAGGCGACATCGGCGTCCTTCGCGGCCTGCCCGGTCACGCCGCAGGCGTCCAGGACGGCCCGCGGGTCGCCCTCCAGCGTCCAGCGCGACGGGTCGTCCTCGCCCGGCCAGCCCTCGGAGTGCACCACCTCGAAGCCGGGCACCGCCCAGGCCACCTCTTCATGGGTCTCCCCGCGGTCGGTCACGGCCCCGCCGATGACCTTCGCCCCGGGGAAGCGCTCCGCGAGCGCCCTCACCTGCTCCAGCACCGGCCACGTGTTCCCGTCGTCCGCCAGGGCGGGGTCCGAGATGCCGATGACGTCGCCCCACCGTCCGACCTGGATCCGGTCCAGGTCGTCGCGGGTGGCCGGAGAGAGCCCGTCGCTGATGTTCCGTTCCCCGTCGCACTCCAGGACCTCGTCGACCGTTCCGAACGAGGCGGCGAACTCCCGTGCGCCATCGGCGTCGTTGGGTGGCATGCCGTCCGGGAGGTCCGGGAACGGCGGCAGCACCACCGTGATCGTGTGCCGGCCCGACCCGCGCACCCGTGCGTGCGACGGGCAGGTCCAGAAACTGGTTTCCGTCATGCCCGCAACCGTAACGTCGTGAATCCGACGACACACCGGCCGAAACCCCGTGCGTCCAGGGCCAGTTGCGCTCTAGTCTGGCGCGGCCGGCGTCGACGACCACGGGGGCCACCGACCCGGCCCATCCCATCCTGGGCCCCCCAGGAGAATTCGACGTGACCCAGTTCATACGACTGCCGCAACGGCGCGTATGGGCCCGCGGCGTCCTCGCCCTGGCCTGTACAGCTGTCATGACCATGACCGGCTTTCCCTCGCTCGGCACCGCGGAGGCGGCCAAGCCGCCGGCGCTCAAGCCCGGCAAACGATGCGACGAGCTGTTCGGCCTCAAGGGAACTCCCGCCAAGCAGCTCCCCCAGGCCGACGCCTCGCGCGTCAAGGACCTGTGGGACCAGTACCCGTACGTGAACCCCGGCATGGAGTTCGACGGGCTCAACCCCACCCAGCAGGAGCTGGAAGCCGCCGGGAAGGACTACAAGAAGTACCCGCACAGCGACCCGCGTCGCATCTACGCCCGCTTCAACGCCCAGAAGCGGTGGACGAACTTCGACGACTACCTCACCAAGCAGTACATCCCCAACCAGGGCAACGACCCACGCGGTGAGGCGTTCGAGAAGAAGGTCGTCAAGGAGATGGGCCTCACCGGCCCGGACTGGATCTGCCAGAAGGAGGTGTACTTCACCGACCCGGACACCGGCGAGCGCCACAAGCGGGTCCTGGACGCGTACAACAAGAAGTCCCGCGAGATCGTCGAGATGAAGTCGAACGGCAAGCCGGACGCGTCCCAGACCCCCGCCGACAAGGCCTGGGCCCGTCACAAGGGCTGGAAGTCCTACAAGTACACCTTCGTCTTCGGGGAGGAGCAGAAGAGCGAAGCCCGCACCTTCATGAAGGACATGAAGCAGACCGCGGGCAAGGACGCGGTGGGTCGTGAGCGGGTGCGGGAGTACAACTTCCACTCCGACCACAAACCGCAGGCGCCCAAGGCGGCCCAGAACGGCCCCTACCGGCGCAACGACCAGTTCCTGTCCAACGGCGCGGGGAAGAACACCGGATCGCGGGGCGGCGGCAACGACCTGATCCGGCAGTCGCCGCCCAACCCGAAGACCCTCAAGGACCAGCTCGACCGCATCAGGGCGAACGACCCCCAGGGCCGGATGCCCAGGGGCCCCGGCGGCATCGACTTCTCCACGCTGGACCTGCGGTACATCGGCGAACCCGTCAAGGGCGAGGGCCTGAACTACGCCTTCTCCGCGAAGAAGGTCGACGACGAGTACGCGGCCGGCTGGGGAGGCCAGGAGAAGGCGCAGCTCATCTCGGACGCGTTCTTCACCTGGCTGGCGCTGACTCCGGACAAGTTCTGGGTGAACCTGAACCCGGACGAGCCCGACCGGGTGATGGACTCCGCGTTCGGGAAGACCGACGCCGGCCGGGTCCTCCTCGAGGCCGACCTCCAGATGAAGCACGACTTCTTCAAGGCGATGGACCCCGAGACCGACCTCGGCGAACAGTTCTGGGCGTCCCTGCCGAAGGTGAACGGCCGGCCCTGCTTCACGGGGATCCGCAACTGGATCGAGCCGAAGACCGCGTCGGTCCGCGAGCAGGACGGCGGCATCTACATCCTCGACGCCCCCCTGCGGCTGAAGTCCACACCGCAGGACTTCGACACCGACCCCGGCGGTGAGCAGATCTGCGACCCGACCGAGGCGGAACGGGACCAGGCACAGCAGGTCATCGACCGGATGATCGTCCCCGAGGTCGAGAAGACCATCAACACGGCACCGCAGTACGCGGACCTGCGCAGCGTCTACACCGCCCGGGTGGCCGCCGAGTACATCCGCCAGCAGGACGCCGGGTCCGCCACCGACTACCACGACGTCATCAACGGCAACGACGTGTCCAAGTGGCCGCTGCGCGCCCCCCACCAGGACTGGGACAAGAACGAACTGTTCCAGGAGTACCGGAAGATCTTCCTCGACGGGGAGTTCCAGTACGACGTGGACACCGACGAGGGCGTGATGGTCTACATCGTCGGCGGAGTCGACTTCTCCAAGCAGCCCAAGCGCAACCTGGACCCGGTGCGCTTCAAGGCCGAGCACCCGTACAAGCCCCGCACCGCGCAGTTCGCCGTCGGGCAGATGACCGACGACGCGGACCAGGACGGCAATGTGATGCTCGGCGGGAACACCGCCGGAGAGTCCACCGGCGGCGACGAGGACCCCGCTCCCACACCCACCCCGACAGACAAGCCCACCGACGAACCGACCGACAAGCCGACAGGCACCCCGTCACCCTCCACCGCACCGGGTGGCAACGACGGAAAGCCCACGCCACCCGCCCAGAACCCCGACGGCAACCTCGCCGGCACCGGTTCCGACACCCCCGTCGGCCTCATCACCGCCATCGCAGCCGTCCTGGCGGCAGCCGGTGGAGCCCTGACCTGGTGGATGCGCCGGCGCCGGGTGCGGCAGAGCTGACCCGGTAGCCCACCTGACCGGCACACCACAGGCGGCTCCGCACCCGGCCCACGGGTGCGGAGCCGCTGCCACGAGCCGTCACCCCGCCGTTGACACCCGGGAGAGACCGTTGGTTGGCTGGGACCGTGGCTGGGACCGGAGGCAACAAGCGCTGACGGGCCGGACTTTGGAGCGTGCTGGTGGAGCTCTCGCGTCGTTCCGCACTGTCCGTGATCCCCGCAGCCACACTGTGGGCGATGTCCCAGGCCCTGAGGGCCGAGGCGGAGCCCCGCCGTGGTCCGACCGGCGCCCCCGCGACCTCGGTACCGGCGGATGCGGCCACCCTCCTCCGCAACACCGTCGCGGTCCTCGCCGGCACCGCCGAGTCCAACGCCCGCCCCGAGGTCGCCCCGAAACTCGCCGCACTGCGGGCGACGGCACGGGCCCGGCTCGCGGCGATGGACCGCGCCGGGGAGGACGAGCTCTTCGAGGGCGTACCGCTCGGCACCAGCGACCCCAACCTCAGCACGTCGTACCAGTACCTCTACGAGATCGCCCTGGCCACCTGCCTCCCCGGCACCGAGGGCCCCGGCGCGTACGCCGACGCGACGGTCCGCCGCCGCGTCGTCGACGGTCTGGCCCGGCTCCACGACGACTGCTTCGGTGACCAGTCCCAGGGCTACTACGGCAACTGGTTCCACTGGGAGATCGGGATACCGGGCTACGCCACCAGGACCCTGGTCCTCCTCCGGGACGACGTCGCCGGGCACCGCCCGGAACTCACCGCGACCTACATCGCCTCCATGGACGCCTACCTGCGCAACGGCAAGGACGGCGACGTCGATCTCGACTCCCGCTTCCACACCGGCGCCAACCTCGCCGACATCACGACGAACCGGATCCTCCAGGGCGCCCTGCTCGGCGACGAGGCCCGCATCACCAAGGCCCTCGCCGATCAGCTGACCGTCTTCGCCACGGTCGACCCCTACCAGCCGCGCCACGGGGTCACCGACGGTTTCTACGCCGATGGTTCCTTCGTGCAGCACGGCTCCGTCGCCTACACCGGCTCCTACGGCAAGGGACTGCTCACCCGGATCGTCCAGACCATCAAGATCCTCGACGGCAGCGGCTACGTCCCCGACGACGGCCTGCCCGGTGTCGTACAGGGCTGGATCACCGCCGGCTTCGCCCCGCTCGTCTTCGAGGGCTGGATGATGGAGATCGTCAAGGGGCGCGCCGTCTCACGGACCGGCACGGGGTACGCGGACGTCACCGCCGTCGTCGAGGCCGTCGTCGACCTCTCCGCACACACGGCGAGCAGCGACGCAGAGGCCCTCCAGGGCTACGTCAAACACGTCCGGCAGACCTCGAAGGCGAGCCTCGACCCCACCGCCTTCGCGTCCCCCGTCAGCATCGCCCGCTACGCCGACATCCTCAGCTCCTCCGTGCCCGCGAGGGATATCGGCCCCGCCGCCTCCCACACCGCGTACAACGCCATGGACCGGACCGTCCACCGCCGGCCCGGCTACGCCTTCGCGCTCGCCCGCAGCTCCGCACGCGTCAGCATGTACGAGTACATGAGCGGCGAGAACCTGATGCCGTGGTTCCAGGGCACCGGCGCCCACTACCTGTACCTGTCCGGCACGGACCAGCGGCAGGCGTTCGGCGTCGACTACTTCACCTCCGTCCCGCCCCACCGGCTCGCGGGCGTCACCGCCCCCGCCGAGACCCGGCACACCGTCCCGGAGCTCTACGGCACCCTCTGGTACGACAACCCCGAGCACGGCTTCACCTCCTCCTCCGAAGCACAGAACACCTACGTCTACTTCCCGCGCGCCACCGAGGAGTTCTCCGGCGGCGCCCGCCTCGGCGCCTACGGGGCCGCGGGCCTCGTGCTGTCCGACGACGCCGCCTACGCCGCCCGGCAGGCGGGCACGCTGCCCGAGGACTTCGTGGCCTACCGCGCGGCGCGTGCCACCAGGTCCTGGTTCATGTTCGACGACGAGATCCTCGTACTCTCCGCGGGCGTGACCGGGTCGGCGGGCCGCGCGGTGACGACGACCGTCGACAGCCGCATCGCCGACCCCTCCTCACCCGTCGCCGTCACCGGCGGCCTCCGCGACGGGTCGCCCTGGCAGCGGACCGGCACCGCCCCGCCGGCCTGGCTGCGCTACTCCGACGCCGGGCAGAGGACCGCGGTCGGATACGTCTTCCTGTCCGGCCCACCGCCGGTCGTCGCACTCGACACGGTCACGCGCAGCAGACGCCTCGTACGCCTCACCAACGCCGACACCCCGGTGACCAAGCAGCTCTTCACCCTCTCCTACGAGCAGACCGCCGGAGCGAGACCGACCTCCATGGCGCACGCCCTCGTCCCGAACGCCTCCGCACGGCAACTGGCGTCCTACTCCCACGGCCCGCTGTCCGTGCTGTCCAACACGGAGCGCCTGCAGGCCGCGACGCACACCCACCTGGCCATCACCGCCGCCAACGCCTTCACCCCCGGTACACACCGGGCGGGGCGCCTCTCCATCGACGGCCCGGCGAGCGTCCTGCTGCGCCGCACCGAGGACGGCTCGTACTCCGTCGCGGTGTCCGACCCCACGACGACACGGCGCACCGTGTCCGTCACCCTCCACGGCCGTCCCCTGCGGAGCGTCTCGGCCGACACCGGGGTCCGCGTGCACCACGTCCCCGGCGGCACCCGCCTCGACGTCACGACCCACCACGCCTACGGCCGCAGCTTCACGGCGACGCTGAAGGGGAGGGCCTGAGACGGCGCATCGGCAACCGCGGCAACCGGACCGGTGGAACAATCCGACGATGCACTCCTCATCGGAAACGATCAGCGCATCGGCATCCGTATCGGCATCCGTATCGGCAGCGGCGTCCGGCACCTGGAAACTGGGTGACCTGACGGTCAACCGCCTCGGCTTCGGCTCGATGCGCCTCCCGCAGAACGGTGAGGCGTTCGCCGACCGGGCACCCAGCGACCGGGACCGTGCCATGGGCGTCCTGCGCCGCGCCGTCGAACTCGGCGTGAACCACATCGACACCGCGGCCTTCTACTTCTCGCCTCTGCGGTCCGCCAACGAACTCATCAACAGCGCGCTCTCCCCCTACCCCGAGGACCTGGTCATCACGACCAAGGTCGGCCCCGGCCGGGACCCCTCCGGCGCATTCGTATGGGCCACGCCGGAGCAGCTGCGCGGCCAGGTCGAGGAGAACCTGCGCCAGCTCGGCCGCGACCACCTGGACGTGGTGAACCTGCGCCTCGCGGGCAGCCAGGCGTCCGCTTCCGTCGCCGACCACTTCGGCGCCCTGGCCGAGCTCCGCGAGGCCGGCCTCATCCGCCACCTCGGCATCTCCAACACCACACCGGAACAGCTCGCCGAGGCCCGGCGCATCGCACCCGTGGTCTGCGTGCAGAACGCCTACGGCATCGACTCCCCCGCCGAGGCCCACGCCTTCCCGCGTGCCTGCGGCGAACAGGGCATCGCCTTCGTACCGTTCTTCGCCATCGCGGGCGCCGGGCGAGAGGGAGGCGCGAGCAGCACCCACGACGAGGCGGTACTCAAGGTCGCACGCGGACACGGGGCGACCCCGGCCCAGGTACGGCTGGCCTGGACACTGCACCAGGGACCGCACGTCCTGGCCATCCCCGGCACCGGCAACCCCGACCATCTCGTCGAGAACGTGGCCGCCGGAGCGCTGCGGCTCACCGACGAGGACCTGGCACTCCTCGCCCGATGACCAGGGCCGTGAACGGGGGCGGGAGCTCGGCTGCGGCGGGCGCGGGCCGGTACGGGGAGAGTGCGGGCTCAGACACGGGGCAGATCCTCCGCTGGAACCTCTTCATCGGTGGGCACCTGAGCTCCTCCGTACCCGTACGCCTGGTCGAACGGACGGACGAGGGCCAGTGGGTGTGGCTGGAGTCCGGCACCCCGATGTGGCGGACGGAACTGCCCCGCCGGACACACCTGCGGGACATCGCACCCGAGACCCGGCCGCCGCACGGCTATCCGGCCAGGGCCGGCCGGTGGCCCCGGGGAAGTGCCCTCATCCACCAGCCGGCCGGAGCCGCTCACGCGGTGTTCTGGTTCTTCGGCCGCGGACAGAAGTTCCGCGGCTGGTACGTGAACCTGGAACACCGGACCCATCACGGCGAGGACATCGACGTGACCGATCACGAGCTGGACGTCCTCGTGGCACCGGACCGCAACTGGCAATGGAAGGACGAGCGGTCGTTCGCCGAGAAGACCGGGCACCCCGCCTACTGGTCCGCGAAGGAGGCGGCGGCCATACGCACCGAAGGACGACGTCTGGCCCGTCTCGCCGAGACCGGAGCGTTCCCGTTCGACGGCTCCTGGTGCGAATTCAAGCCACCACCGCACTGGACGACCCCACCCCGGGGCCCCGCACCCGTACGCACCGTGCTCCGATCCCCGTAGCCACACGCTGCTCCTCGCACAGCACCTGACGGCACCTCGGCCGGAAGCCACCGGCGCGCACACGGCTCTCGAACAGCGCGTACGAATGCCCGACGGCCGGTGAACGCACCCACCGCACCCGGAACCCATGGCCACCGTCGTTGCTAGCGGTCACAGAGCGTGATACACAGAGTAACCATGCATATGCGGGCGGAATCCGAAGTGAGCCGCAGGTCAGGGCGGCTCCTCCGGTCAAACGTGCGAGATCCGGGTAAAGAGACCCGGGAAGGCGTCGTGCGATGCCGGTTTCATCAGCGAAGATAGAGACCGACCCGTGTCGCACGGCATGGGCTGCGAATTACCCAACAGGGGCGGTGACTTACATGATCCTGGCAGCGGAAAAGGGCGACATCACCACCATCATCGGCGGAATCGCCCCGAACTGGGGGCCGTTCGGGACCCTGGGCAACGAGGCGCGCATCATGATCGAGGTGGTGATGGCGGTCGCCATCCTCCTCTGTCTCGGCATCGCGATCTGGGGCGCCGCGAAACAGCGCATCGGCGCGACGGCGCTGCGCGACACCTTCAGCGCGGAACAGGGCAAGGGCCTGATCGTGGCAGGGCTGACCGGCGTCTTCATCATCGGATCGCTGGGCACGCTGTTCACCATCGTGTACGGAATGGCTGTCTGACCCACGGTCGGACCAGCACCCTGCCCCGGCCCCTCCCCGGCCCACCCCCACACCACCCGTCCGTCGTGCCCACCGGCAGAGGTTGCCTCCCCTGATGTCGAGTCACCAGACCGCGTCCACGCGGAAACCAGCAGCGCTACCGTCGTACTGCGCGGAACTGCACACGGCTGAGGGGGCGTACGCGGCATGAGCCAGGGCGACGAACGCGGTTACGGCGGTCACGAGCCGGGAAACCGCAACGACGACGCGTACAGCACCCTCGGCGGGACGCGGCAGACACGCACGCGCCTGCCCGGCGGTGACGAGGGCGAGGGCTACGCCCGCCGGCCCGCCCGGAACTCCCGCTCGCTGATCATGGTGGTGGGTGTGGTCGTGCTGCTGATCGCGGCGATCGCGTTCGCGAACCAGGGCGGGGGCGGCGGCACGGACGGCGGCAAGGAGAAGAAGTCGGACGCGGCGGGCGCGGGCCCGACGGCCGCGACGGGCACGAAGCCGGTCCAGGGCAAGAACGGCACGATCGCGTCGGGCTTCGCACATGACGAGCAGGGGGCGCAGAGCGCGGCTGCGAACTACGCGGTGGCGCTGGTCTCCGCAGAGATTCTCCAGCCTGAGCGTCGCGGCGACATCGTCCGACGAATCTTCGTCGCGGACCGAGTGAACGAGTTGGAGACACGGTTCAACCAGGCATATGACAGAGATTTCCTGGACAAGGTCGGCCTTGACGCCAAGGGCAACGCGGCTCCGGGGATGACCTACGTTTCCAGAACTGCACCTGTCGGAACGAAAACGGCTGCCTATGCAGCGGGCTCAGCGACGGTTGAAGTCTGGTGCACCGGCGTCTTCGGTACCGCCGGTGTCAGCTCGACCAACCCCGTGAGTAACGACTGGTTCACCATGACCCTGGCGCTCCGGTGGGCCGACGGTGACTGGAGAGTCGACAGCTTTTCGCAAAAGGACGGCCCCGCCCCTGTGAACACCGACCGCACAGCCTCCAATGCCGATGAGATCGCCAAGGCTGTCGAGGAGTACGGAGGGTTCACCTATGCCCGCTAGTGCACGCCTAACGCTGAGGACCGGCGCTGTCCTAGCGAGTCTCCAGGCAACCGTCGTCATCCTGGCCGCCCGTGCCGCAGCGGCTCCCTCGCCGACACCTACGCCGTCCAATCAGGACAAGTGTGACCTCATCGTCGGCCCCGCCAAGGATTATTGCGAGGGCGAAGCCGGCTCCGGTGCCCGCAGCACGCCCACCGTCACCGACGACGCCATGGACCCCCTCACCTCGCTCGCCCGCGGCTGCGCCGACGCCGCCGCCTACCTCGTGGGCAAGCTCAGTGAGGCCGTGGAGAGCACCGCGACCGTCGACTTCACCAACTCCACGTTCCGCACCCAGTACGCCGTCGTCTTCGCGGCGTCCACCATCCTCACTCTGGTCCTGTGGCTCTTCGCCGTGGCCAAGCGCGCCATCAGGGGTGTGCCGTTCACGACGGCGATGTCCGAGGCCATCGGCTTCCTCTGGCTCACGGTCCTCGCCTCGGCCTTCACCCCGCTCATCCTGTACGTGGTCGTCTCCGCCACCGACGGCGTCACGGAAGTCATCTCCGCCGCGACAGGCGGACAGAACGATGTCTTCTTCGGGTCCTTCGCCGAGGCGCTCAAGAAGGGCAACGACATCGGCGGCGGACCGATCATGCTGATCGTCGTCTCGCTCGTCTCGATCCTCGCCGCCGGCATCCTGTGGCTGGAGCTCGTGATCCGGGCCGCCCTGCTCTACGTGGGCGCCCTGCTGGGTGTCGTCGTGTACTCCGGGCTCGTCGACAAGAACATGTGGGGCCACGTCCGCCGCTGGGCGGGCATCATGATCGCCGTGATCATGGTGAAGCCCGTCATCGTCATCGTGCTCGGGCTCGCCGGGGCGCTCTCCGCCGACGACGGCCCCAACGCATTCTCGGCCGTCGTGTCCGGCCTCGCCATCATCCTGCTGGCCATCTTCGCCTCCGCCATGATCTACCGCTTCGTCCCCGGTTTCGGTGACGAGATCCAGGGCGCCCGCACCAACCGCAAGCAGGCCACCGACGGCTCCCAGGCCGCCGCGATGATCAGCTCGCCCGCCGCGCTCGTCTCGCAGGGCATCAAGACCCACAGCGGCCGCGGTGGCGGCGGTGAAGGCGGTGGCGGTGGCGGCGCACGGCCCTCCAACCCGGTCAGCGGCGGTGTCGCCGCCCACAGCTCCCGCAACCCGGGCGGAGGGGGCGGCTCCGCCCCGTCGCCCCGCAGTGGTGCCGGACCCACCTCCGGCACCCCCCACGGCACCCGCTCCTCACGAAGCGGTCCAGGCAGCACAGGTAGCACGAACACAGGAGGTGGGGGGCGTTGACGACCCAGTCCCACACGATCGCGCCCCGCCGTACGTATCTCATCGGCCGCGCCCGGCCGAACGCGATCATCGGCAAGAACCGTGAGACGGGCGAGATCGCGCTGATCATCGCCGGGGCGTTCCTCGGCATGATGAGCGGGCTCCTCGTCCCGGTCCTCTCCCTGCGGATCGTGACGCTCATGGGCTTCCCCATGCTGGCCCTGGCCGTCGTGTACGTCCCCTACAAGGGCCGCACCTTCTACAAGTGGTTCGAGATCAACCGCAGCTTCAAGCGCACCCTGCGCCGCGGCACGGCCTACCGTTCTTCCGCCATGGAGGCCGGCGTCAGCACCGCCGGACGCGAGGTGGAGATCGGGCCCCCGCCCGGCATCGGCCGGATCAGCTGGCTCGCCGCACCGTTCGGCCCCGACGAGATCGCCGTACTGCTGCACGCCGACCGGCGTACGGTCACCGCCGCCATCGAGATCGAGGGCCCCGGCGTCGGCCTGCGCGACAGCGAGGACCAGGAAGCCCTGGTCGACCGCTTCGGCACGCTGCTCAAGCACGTGGCCAACGGCGACGGCTTCGTGACGCGCCTCCAGATGCTGGCCCGCACACTGCCCGCCGACCCGGACGCGCACGCCAAGGACGTCGCCCAGCGCGGTGACAGGTCCGCGCCCGGCTGGCTCCAGGACTCCTACGACCAGCTCCAGTCGATGGTCTCCACCTCCAGCGAGCAGCACCGCGCCTACCTCGTCGCCTGCATGCACTACAGCCGCGACCTGGCCGCCGAAGCCAACGCCATGGCCCGGGCCATGCGCCCCCAGGGCGGCCGCAAGGTCGACCGCGACGCAGGCCTCGCCGTCGTCATGGCACGCGAGCTGACCGACATCTGCGCCCGGCTCGCCGAGGCCGACATCCGGGTCCGCCAGCCGCTCGGGCAGAGCCGGCTGGCCTCCCTCGTGCACTCGATGTACGACCCGGACCACCCCATCGACCACATCCAGGCGATGACGAAGCGCAACGCCTGGCCGGCCGAACTCGACGCGGTGGAGCCGACGTTCCTGCAGGCCAAGACCCGTGAGTCGACTACGCGCGCCCCTTGGTGCCACGCCACGGCCTGGGTGAAGGAATGGCCGATGACACCGGTCGGCGTGAACTTCCTCGCGCCCCTCCTCGTCCACACGCCCGACGTGATCCGCACCGTGGCCGTCTGCATGGACCTCGAACCCACCGAGATCGCCATCGAGCGGATGCTGACCGAGAAGACCAACGACGACGCCGAGGCGAGCCGCCAGGCCAAGATGAACCGCACGGTCGACCCCCGCGACATCGCCGCCCACGGGCGGCTCGACCAGCGGGGTGAAGATCTGGCGAGCGGCGCGGCCGGGGTGAATCTGGTGGGGTACATCACCGTGTCGTCCCGGTCCCCCGAGGCTCTCGCCCGCGACAAGCGGACGATCCGGGCCTCCGCCGGCAAGTCGTATCTGAAGCTGGAGTGGTGCGACCGGGAGCACCACCGCGCCTTTGTGAACACCTTGCCGTTCGCCACCGGCATCCGTCGCTAACGAGAGGGCAGTCACGCCATGCGAGATCCGCTGTCCGCGTTGTCGGATGCCTTCACCGCCTTCCTCTTCGGGAACGTGGAGACGACCCGGCTTCCGGTGCGTACGTCGACGGGCCAGGCCCAGGCCGTCTACCTGCCGACCGCCGCGCCCGGCCTCGGCGACTCCGGCGTGATCATCGGGCGTGAGGTGTATTCGGGCAAGGGCTACATCTACGACCCCTTCCAGCTGTACGGGCAACAGCTCCCCGCCCCCCACTGGCTGGTCCTCGGCGAGTCCGGCAACGGCAAGTCGGCGCTGGAGAAGACCTATGTGCTCCGCCAGCTCCGCTTCCGCGACCGCCAGGTGGTCGTCCTGGACGCCCAGGGTGAGGACGGCGTCGGCGAGTGGAACCTCATCGCCGAGGAACTGGGCATCACACCCATCCGGCTCGACCCGACGGCCGCGCTGAACGACGGGATCCGGCTCAACCCCCTCGACCCTTCGATCACCACGACCGGGCAGCTGGCCCTGCTCCGTACGATCATCGAGGTCGCCATGGGTCATGGCCTCGACGAGCGCTCCGGCTTCGCACTCAAGGTCGCCCACGCGTACGTCAGCGACACCATCACCCAGCGCCAGCCGGTCCTGATGGACATCGTGGAACAACTGCGCCACCCGAAGCCCGAGTCGGCCGAGGCGATGAACGTCGACATAGACGACGTACGGGCCTGGGGCCTGGACGTCGCCCTCGTCCTGGACCGCCTCGTCGACGGTGACCTGCGCGGTATGTTCGACGGGCCGACCACGATCGGCATCGACCTCGACGCACCGCTGATCGTCTTCGACCTCTCACA
Organism: Streptomyces sp. JH34; assembly: GCF_029428875.1. Lineage (NCBI taxonomy): Bacteria > Bacillati > Actinomycetota > Actinomycetes > Kitasatosporales > Streptomycetaceae > Streptomyces > Streptomyces sp. JH34. The sequence continues at coordinate 3,417,350 of NZ_JAJSOO010000001.1, forward strand.
CATCGACCGGAACTCCATCGCGATGCCGATCCTCATGGCGATCGTCGGCGTCTGGCTGGAGCACACCTGGATCAGGCCCGACCGGAAGAAGCGCATCTTCCTGGTCGAGGAGGCCTGGCACATCATCAACTCACCCTTCGTCGCCCAGCTCTTCCAGCGCCTGCTGAAGTTCGGACGCCGTCTCGGCCTCTCCTTCGTCGCGGTCGTCCACCACCTCAGCGACGTCGTCGACGGCGCGGCGGCGAAGGAAGCGGCGGCCATCCTGAAGATGGCCTCCACCCGGACGATCTACGCGCAGAAAGCGGACGAGGCCAGAGCGACGGGCAAGGTGATCGGCCTGCCCAGATGGGCGGTCGAGATCATCCCGACGCTGACCCCGGGCATCGCCGTATGGGACGTCAACGGCAACGTACAGGTCGTCAAACACCTGATCACCGAGGCCGAACGCCCCCTGGTCTTCACCGACCGCGCGATGACCGAGGGATCCGCCGTGGACCTGCTCCCCGACGACGTGCGGGCCGCGGAGCTGGAGGCGGAGCAGCGGGCGGCGCGCATCGAGCACCAGCAACGGCTGAACGAGTCGTCCGAGTCAACGGTGGCATGACATGGCACGCCAGGCACCAGCCGGTTCGGGACGCGGCGGAGAGGGCCAGGGAGGAATCCCCGACGGGCTGCTGATCGGGCTCCTCGCCTTCCTGGCCGGACTGACCGTCCTGGCCTGGACGGCGACGGGTCTGGCGGGGCTGTTCACCCACGGGGGCTGGCCGGACGCCGTCACGTTCACGCGGACACCACTGGCGCTCCGTGCCCTTGTGGTCGAGCCGACGGATCTGCCGGGCGCCTGGCCGGACACCCCTCCGGGCGACCTCTCCGGATACGGACTGTTCTGGGGTCTGTTCATCGGCGAAGTGATGGTGCTGCTGGTCCTGACGGTGTTCGCGATGGGCGTGGTGACGCGCTGGAGGCTCGTCCGTGAACAGCGGAACGCGGCCAGGACGTCCTACGGCCCCGTTCCCCCACCGCAGGAGGCGGCCCAGGACCCCAGGCGGGACGCGCCGCCCGCCGAAGCGGCCAGGACGCCCGCTCCCGCCCCGGCCGAAGCGGCCCCCGCGCCGGTGCCGGCACCGACTCCCTCTGCGACCTCCGTGGAGACTGCCCCGGTGCCCGCGTCCATCGCGCCCCACGCGCGGCAGAGCGCAGAGACCGCTCCCGTGGAAGCTCTCGGGACGTACGCGCGGGAGACCGCCCCGCTGGTCCCCACGCCCCGCACCCCCCACGTCCTCTACGGGGCGTCCGCCACCCGGCGTCCGGTCGCCGTCCAGGCCATCCGTGACGCCGACGGCCCCGCTCTCGTCGTGACCTCGGACCCGACCGTCTGGGCCGGCACGAAGGACGCCCGCAGCAAGCTCGGACCCGTCCTCGTCTACGATCCCGGCCACCTCTGCGACACCCCGGCACGCCTCCACTGGGCGCCCACGGCAGGCTGCGAAGACCCCGCCACCGCGGCCTCGAGGGCCGCCGCTCTCCTCACCCCGGTGCGCCCCCTGGCCCGTGTCGACGCGGCTGTCGCGGACACCGCCGAGACCCTGCTCCGGTGCTGGCTGCACGCCGCCGCCGTGGACGGCCGGCCCTTCCGCCAGGTCCACCGCTGGGCCTCCGGCGCCGGGGGCCACGAACCGGTGCGGCTGCTCCGTACTCACCCCAAGGCCGCCTCAGGGCTCGCGGGACTCCTGGAGTCCGCACTCACCGCGTACCCCGAACGCCGGGAGGTGGCGCAGGAACTGATCGTGCGTGCCTTCACGGCCCTTTCCTCGGTCCACGTCCGTGAAGCGTGCACACCCAACCGAGCGGATGCGCTCGTACTGGATTCTTTTGCACGCGAAGGGGGAACGCTCTATGTGGTCGGTGAACCCATCGAGGATCCCCGCCACCACCCCGGTGCGATGCCCCTGCTCACCGCACTCGCCTCGCACGTGGTCGAGCACGGCCGCCGCATGGCCGCACGGTCAACCGACGGTCGGCTCGACCCACCAATGACGCTCGTCCTCGACGACGTCGCGGCCGTGGCTCCGCTTCCCCAGCTTCCGGAGCTGCTGTCGGCCGGTGAGGGCCAGGGAATGACCACCCTGGTCCTGCTCCGCTCCGAGGAACAGGCCCGGGCCCGCTGGCGGGAGCGGCTGCCGGCACCCGGACCACACTGACCGATCCTGTTCGCGCCCAGTTCCGATCCCGTCTCCGGATCGGCCCCGGTTCCGTCTGCCGGCGCAGCCAGCGGCTAGCGGCGGATCTCGTACTCCAGCTCCAGTGCCGTCGGATCGCCCTCCATCGGCAGGGTCCGCCCGGTGGGGACGAAGCCGATCCGGCGATAGGAGGCCTCGGCCCTCGCGTTGGCCTCGTGGACGTAGAGCCGCACACGTTCCAGCGGCGGTCCGGTCAGCGACCAGGACCAGTGGATCGCCTCACGGAACAGCGCGTCCACCACTCCGTGCCCCCGGTGCCCCGGCCGGACGAACACCCCCACCAGGTGGGCCTGGTCGACCGTGGCCGCCTCCCCGAAGCCCGGCTCGCCCGCGGGCCGCTCGACGAGTACCGACACCGTTCCCGCCCATGGGCCGTCGGGCCCTTCCGCGATGAACTGACGGCTGTGCTCCCCCGTGGCGGCCCCCGCCGTGCGCTCCTGCCAGAACTCGTCGGGCTTCGTCAGCGCATGCTCGTAGGTCTCCAGGAAGGCGATCGGGGCAGCCGGATCCCTGAGGGCCGCCAACCGGATCTCCTTGGCCCGTTCCCACTCCTCGGCCCGTACCGCACGCACGACGTAGTCCATCCGCCGATCGTGCACCGCCGTCCCCACCACGGCAAACGGGATATGCCGGGTCCGTCGTGCCACGGCGACGGGCCCGGCACCTTCCGGTGCCGGGCCCGTCGGACGGTCGGGGTACCTGGCCGGCACCCCGCCTCATGCGTCAGGCGTGGGAGCCCGCCTTGCGACGGCGTACGACGAACACCGCACCGGCGCCGATCGCCAGGGCCGCCCCGCTCGCGAGGGCGAGCTGCGACGTGGCGTCGGACGAGCCCGTGGCGGCGAGGCTGCCCACCGGGGTGGACGACGAGCCGCTCTGCGGCTTGACGTCCGAGGTGTTCGGCTTGGTCGGGCCGGGCTTGGCGTCCTCGACCTTGCCGGGCTTGGTGCCCGCCGCCGCGATCAGGAACTCGTAGCCCTCGAGGTCCGGGCTTCCGCCGCAGCTGCCGTTGTCGTTCCAGTAGTCGCCGGCGACGAAGGTGACGCCGTTGCCCGCGGGGGCCGACGCGTCGATCGTGAGGCGCATCTTCACGTCGACGTGCGCGCCGCCCTTCAGCGAGCTGATGGGGTCCATGTAGTTCTCGTTGTCGACGTTCTCCCACTTCGAGGAAGAACCGGACGACCACTGCACGTGCACCTGGTCGTCGAGACTGTTGAGTCCGCTCTTGTCCGTGGCGTGGACATAGGCGAACGGATACACCTCGTCCATCGTCTTGTCGGTGCCGTTGGTGACCCGGAGCTTGAAGTTGACCTTCGTGCCGGCGACGACCGTGGACGGCAGACCCGTGACGACCGTGGTGAGCTTGGGCTCGGGAACGCAGTCCTCGTCGTCCTCGCCCTCCTCGGCCGCATCCTCCTTCGCCTTGGCCAGGGCATCGTCGGCGGCTTTCTTGTCGGCGAGCGCCGCCTTGGTGGCCTCCTTCGCCAGGTGCAGCGTCCGGAGTGCGTCGACCCGCTCGTCGTCGCGGGCCTTCTGGGCTTCCTCGAGCTTGGTGTCCGCTGCGGTATTCACCGTGTCGGCGGCTAGGGCGTCGGCCTGCGCCTTGGTGAGAGCCGCCTGCGCGGCCTCCTTGACCTCGGCGGTGTCGTCGTCCTTAAGGGCCTCGACCACGGCCTGGGCGTCGACGACCGCCTGGTCTGCGGCGGTCTTCGCGGCGGCCGCCGCGTCCGCCTCGGTCTTGGCCTCCGCTGCGGCCAGCGCCAGCGGATTGGTGTCGGACATGACGACCTCGACCACCGCGTAGGCGGCCTCCTGAGCCGCAAGGGCGTCGTCGTACACCGCCTTCGCCGCGGCGGCGGCCTTCTCCAGTTCCGCGATGGACGGCTTCTCCTGCGTCTGCGACGCCGGCTTGGCATCGGCGAACGCGGGAGTGACCGACAGCACGAGGGCAGGCGTGGTCACTGCGGCGGCAACAGCTGTGGCAAGAATTCGGCGGATCTTCACATGAGCCCTTCGAGGTCCGGAAAGAGAAGAAGGGGTCGCAGCGGACGGGGCACGCAAGTGCGACTCGAAGTGATCGTAGAGCCGGACATCGGTATGCCGTCACGGGTTTTTCACGGATTCCGACCGGAACAACGACACCCGGGCAGACAGAAAAGACGAATGGGTGCAGTTGCGTTCACTTCCTGTGCTTTCGCTGTGAGGAACGCCATACACCGTGAAGCGCGCCGCCGACGTGTCGAGGCACCCGCAGCGGCCACACGGGCCGTCAACCAACAGGCGACGGAGCGCTCTTGGCGTGTGCCCGCCTGGCACGGTCCACCCGGGCCGCACCGCCCTCAACGACCCCATGGCGCTCGCCCGCACCCACGGCCTCCCCCGCACTCCTCGGCGCCCCGGCGACCCTCATCCTCGACGAACCGGTCAACGGGCCGGAGCCAGCGGATTCCTCGTCAAGGACGCGATGCCGCAGGAGCGCCTCTCCGGCATCCGGGCCGACGCGAGCGGCGACGCAGTCCTCGCCCCGAGCTCCACCCGCCGGCTGCTGGACGCGGCAGGCCCCGTACCCGGAACGCAGAAAAGCCCCGTGCCACAAGGGCACGGGGCTTTCCCGGAATAATTGTTCGGCGGCGTCCTACTCTCCCACAGGGTCCCCCCTGCAGTACCATCGGCGCTGAAAGGCTTAGCTTCCGGGTTCGGAATGTAACCGGGCGTTTCCCTAACGCAATGACCACCGAAACACTATGAAATTAACCAACACCGGGCAAAAACACGGCCGTTCGTTATTTCAGAACTAACACAGTGGACGCGAGCAACTGAGGACAAGCCCTCGGCCTATTAGTACCAGTCAGCTCCACCCGTTACCGGGCTTCCACATCTGGCCTATCAACCCAGTCGTCTACTGGGAGCCTTAACCACTCAAGGTGGTGGGAATACTCATCTCGAAGCAGGCTTCCCGCTTAGATGCTTTCAGCGGTTATCCTTTCCGAACGTAGCCAACCAGCCATGCCCTTGGCAGGACAACTGGCACACCAGAGGTTCGTCCGTCCCGGTCCTCTCGTACTAGGGACAGCCCTTCTCAATATTCCTACGCGCACAGCGGATAGGGACCGAACTGTCTCACGACGTTCTAAACCCAGCTCGCGTACCGCTTTAATGGGCGAACAGCCCAACCCTTGGGACCGACTCCAGCCCCAGGATGCGACGAGCCGACATCGAGGTGCCAAACCATCCCGTCGATATGGACTCTTGGGGAAGATCAGCCTGTTATCCCCGGGGTACCTTTTATCCGTTGAGCGACAGCGCTTCCACAAGCCACTGCCGGATCACTAGTCCCGACTTTCGTCCCTGCTCGACCCGTCGGTCTCACAGTCAAGCTCCCTTGTGCACTTACACTCAACACCTGATTGCCAACCAGGCTGAGGGAACCTTTGGGCGCCTCCGTTACTCTTTAGGAGGCAACCGCCCCAGTTAAACTACCCATCAGACACTGTCCCTGATCCGGATCACGGACCCAGGTTAGACATCCAGCACGACCAGAGTGGTATTTCAACGGCGACTCCACAACCACTGGCGTGGCTGCTTCAAAGTCTCCCACCTATCCTACACAAGCCGAACCGAACACCAATATCAAACTATAGTAAAGGTCCCGGGGTCTTTCCGTCCTGCTGCGCGAAACGAGCATCTTTACTCGTAGTGCAATTTCACCGGGCCTATGGTTGAGACAGTCGAGAAGTCGTTACGCCATTCGTGCAGGTCGGAACTTACCCGACAAGGAATTTCGCTACCTTAGGATGGTTATAGTTACCACCGCCGTTTACTGGCGCTTAAGTTCTCAGCTTCGCCGACCCGAAAGTCAGCTAACCGGTCCCCTTAACGTTCCAGCACCGGGCAGGCGTCAGTCCGTATACATCGCCTTACGGCTTCGCACGGACCTGTGTTTTTAGTAAACAGTCGCTTCTCGCTGGTCTCTGCGGCCACCCCCAGCTCAGGAAGCAAGTTCCCTCACCAGTGATGGCCCCCCTTCTCCCGAAGTTACGGGGGCATTTTGCCGAGTTCCTTAACCATAGTTCACCCGAACGCCTCGGTATTCTCTACCTGACTACCTGAGTCGGTTTAGGGTACGGGCCGCCATGAAACTCGCTAGAGGCTTTTCTCGACAGCATAGGATCATCCACTTCACCACAATCGGCTCGGCATCAGGTCTCAGACTTATATGCACGACGGATTTGCCTACCGTGCGTCCTACACCCTTACCCCGGGACAACCACCGCCCGGGCTGGACTACCTTCCTGCGTCACCCCATCGCTTACCTAGTACAAGTCTGGTTCGTCGGCTCCACCACTACCCTCAACTCCGAAGAGATCGGGCCGGCTTCACGGACTTAGCATCGCCTGATTCAGTATTGGGCGTTTCAAAGCGGGTACCGGAATATCAACCGGTTGTCCATCGACTACGCCTGTCGGCCTCGCCTTAGGTCCCGACTTACCCTGGGCAGATCAGCTTGACCCAGGAACCCTTAGTCAATCGGCGCACACGTTTCTCACGTGTGTATCGCTACTCATGCCTGCATTCTCACTCGTGAACCGTCCACAACTCGCTTCCGCGGCTGCTTCACCCGGCACACGACGCTCCCCTACCCATCCACACAGGCGTTGGCCCTATATGTGTGAATGACACGACTTCGGCGGTACGCTTGAGCCCCGCTACATTGTCGGCGCGGAATCACTTGACCAGTGAGCTATTACGCACTCTTTCAAGGGTGGCTGCTTCTAAGCCAACCTCCTGGTTGTCTCTGCGACTCCACATCCTTTCCCACTTAGCGTACGCTTAGGGGCCTTAGTCGATGCTCTGGGCTGTTTCCCTCTCGACCATGGAGCTTATCCCCCACAGTCTCACTGCCGCGCTCTCACTTACCGGCATTCGGAGTTTGGCTAAGGTCAGTAACCCGGTAGGGCCCATCGCCTATCCAGTGCTCTACCTCCGGCAAGAAACACACGACGCTGCACCTAAATGCATTTCGGGGAGAACCAGCTATCACGGAGTTTGATTGGCCTTTCACCCCTAACCACAGGTCATCCCCCAGGTTTTCAACCCTGGTGGGTTCGGTCCTCCACGAAGTCTTACCTCCGCTTCAACCTGCCCATGGCTAGATCACTCCGCTTCGGGTCTAGAGCGTGCAACTCAATCGCCCTATTCGGACTCGCTTTCGCTACGGCTTCCCCACACGGGTTAACCTCGCTACACACCGCTAACTCGCAGGCTCATTCTTCAAAAGGCACGCAGTCACGACTGCATGTGCAAGCACATACAGCGACGCTCCCACGGCTTGTAGGCACACGGTTTCAGGTACTATTTCACTCCGCTCCCGCGGTACTTTTCACCATTCCCTCACGGTACTATCCGCTATCGGTCACCAGGGAATATTTAGGCTTAGCGGGTGGTCCCGCCAGATTCACACGGGATTTCTCGGGCCCCGTGCTACTTGGGTGTCTCTCAAACGAGCCGTTGATGTTTCAGCTACGGGGGTCTTACCCTCTACGCCGGACCTTTCGCATGTCCTTCGCCTACATCAACGGTTTCTGACTCGCCTCACAGCCGGCAGACTGTGAAAAAGAGATCCCACAACCCCGCATGCGCAACCCCTGCCGGGTATCACACGCATACGGTTTGGCCTGATCCAGTTTCGCTCGCCACTACTCCCGGAATCACGGTTGTTTTCTCTTCCTGAGGGTACTGAGATGTTTCACTTCCCCTCGTTCCCTCCACACTGCCTATGTGTTCAGCAGCGGGTGACAGCCCATGACGGCTGCCGGGTTTCCCCATTCGGAAACCCCCGGATCAAAGCTTGGTTGACAGCTCCCCGGGGACTATCGTGGCCTCCCACGTCCTTCATCGGTTCCTGGTGCCAAGGCATCCACCGTGCGCCCTTAAAAACTTGGCCACAGATGCTCGCGTCCACTGTGCAGTTCTCAAACAACGACCAGCCACCCATCACCCCACCCTTACAGGTGAGTGCACTGGGGCCGGCAACCGAAGGCGACCATAACCGGCCGTACCTTCAGATACCCAACAGCGTGCCCGACCCGATCAACCCAATCCTGTGTTCCACGCCGAAGCAGTACTAACAAAACCGTGCTCATCGTGCCGAATAGTCAACGTTCCACCCTTGAGCAACCACCGTCGAACATTTGCCGACGAAATGGCCTCTGGACTCCCCGAAGAGAATCTAGATGCTCCTTAGAAAGGAGGTGATCCAGCCGCACCTTCCGGTACGGCTACCTTGTTACGACTTCGTCCCAATCGCCAGTCCCACCTTCGACAGCTCCCTCCCACAAGGGGTTGGGCCACCGGCTTCGGGTGTTACCGACTTTCGTGACGTGACGGGCGGTGTGTACAAGGCCCGGGAACGTATTCACCGCAGCAATGCTGATCTGCGATTACTAGCAACTCCGACTTCATGGGGTCGAGTTGCAGACCCCAATCCGAACTGAGACCGGCTTTTTGAGATTCGCTCCGCCTCGCGGCATCGCAGCTCATTGTACCGGCCATTGTAGCACGTGTGCAGCCCAAGACATAAGGGGCATGATGACTTGACGTCGTCCCCACCTTCCTCCGAGTTGACCCCGGCAGTCTCCTGTGAGTCCCCATCACCCCGAAGGGCATGCTGGCAACACAGAACAAGGGTTGCGCTCGTTGCGGGACTTAACCCAACATCTCACGACACGAGCTGACGACAGCCATGCACCACCTGTATACCGACCACAAGGGGGGCACCATCTCTGATGCTTTCCGGTATATGTCAAGCCTTGGTAAGGTTCTTCGCGTTGCGTCGAATTAAGCCACATGCTCCGCTGCTTGTGCGGGCCCCCGTCAATTCCTTTGAGTTTTAGCCTTGCGGCCGTACTCCCCAGGCGGGGAACTTAATGCGTTAGCTGCGGCACCGACGACGTGGAATGTCGCCAACACCTAGTTCCCAACGTTTACGGCGTGGACTACCAGGGTATCTAATCCTGTTCGCTCCCCACGCTTTCGCTCCTCAGCGTCAGTAATGGCCCAGAGATCCGCCTTCGCCACCGGTGTTCCTCCTGATATCTGCGCATTTCACCGCTACACCAGGAATTCCGATCTCCCCTACCACACTCTAGCTAGCCCGTATCGAATGCAGACTCGGGGTTAAGCCCCGAGCTTTCACATCCGACGTGACAAGCCGCCTACGAGCTCTTTACGCCCAATAATTCCGGACAACGCTCGCACCCTACGTATTACCGCGGCTGCTGGCACGTAGTTAGCCGGTGCTTCTTCTGCAGGTACCGTCACTTGCGCTTCTTCCCTGCTGAAAGAGGTTTACAACCCGAAGGCCGTCATCCCTCACGCGGCGTCGCTGCATCAGGCTTTCGCCCATTGTGCAATATTCCCCACTGCTGCCTCCCGTAGGAGTCTGGGCCGTGTCTCAGTCCCAGTGTGGCCGGTCGCCCTCTCAGGCCGGCTACCCGTCGTCGCCTTGGTAGGCCATTACCCCACCAACAAGCTGATAGGCCGCGGGCTCATCCTTCACCGCCGGAGCTTTTAACCCCGCCCCATGAGGGACAGAGTGTTATCCGGTATTAGACCCCGTTTCCAGGGCTTGTCCCAGAGTGAAGGGCAGATTGCCCACGTGTTACTCACCCGTTCGCCACTAATCCACCCCGAAGGGCTTCATCGTTCGACTTGCATGTGTTAAGCACGCCGCCAGCGTTCGTCCTGAGCCAGGATCAAACTCTCCGTGAATGTTTTCCCGTAATCGGGATCACAACACGAGAGCGGAACAACCAGGTCGGAATATGACCGGTTGTTCACAGCGTCCTCGCTGTTGTTGCCTACCCGACCCGAAGATCGTGCAGGACTTTTCAAAGGAACCACCAACCTGCGTGATGCAGGCCGGGGTATCAACATATCTGGCGTTGACTTTTGGCACGCTGTTGAGTTCTCAAGGAACGGACGCTTCCTTCGGTCCCGTTTCACCGGGGCCCTCCGGGCGCTTCCCTTCGTTCTTGCGTTTCCGACTCTATCAGACTCTTTCGTGTCCGATTTCCCGGCCGAAGCGGGTTACTGCTTGGCGGTTAATTTACCACCGTGCTTTCCAGTTCTTCGCTTTCGCGTTTCCCTTTCCGGCGAGTCCGACTCTATCAGATCCTTTCGGGCCTGATTCCCAGTCAGCGGGTTTCGTCTTCCGGGCTGTTGGGCCGTTCCGACGTCTCAAACTCTAGCGGATTCTCCCGGCGACTCATAATCGAGTCATCGAATTGAATTTCGGCATGCCGAAATTCTCCCCGGTGGGAGGTCGTACAGAGTTTGTTTGCCGCTTGAGCGGCGGGATCGGCTGTCGCCGGACCGTGCGGGCTCCGTGACAACTCGAAGAACCTTACGGATGGGAGGAGGGCGTGTCAACCCTGCCTCGTCCCTGGCTCCAGGCCCCGCCCGCCGGCCCCGTCCCCGGCCTTCAGTCCAGGTCGGTGAGGCGTCCGCCGGCGTCCGGCTGCTCGTGTTCCACACGGCGCAGGAGCCTGATCAGGATCTCGCCCAGCGCTCCGCGCTCGTCGCCCGAGAGGTCCTGGAGCAGGTCCTCCTCGAAGGTGGTCGCCATCCGCATCGCCTCGAGCCACTTCGTACGCCCCTCGTCCGTCAGCTCGACGATGACGCGCACCCGGTTGTTCTCGTCCCGGTCGCGGGTGACCAGGCCCTCGCCCGCCATGCGATCGATGCGGTGCGTCATCGCGGCGGGGGTGAGCCCGAGGCGCTTCGCGAGTTCGCCCGGCCCCAGCCGGTACGGGGTGCCTGACAGGACGAGCGTCTTGAGGACCTCCCACTCGGCGTTGCTGATGCCGAGAGCGGCGACCTGTCTGCCGTAGGCGACGTTCATACGGCGGTTCAGCCTGCCCAGTGCGGAGACGATCTGCTCGACCTGGGGGTCGAGGTCCCTGAACTCGCGCTGGTAGGCCGCGATCTGCTCGTCGAGGCTCGGCTCCTGGAGCTCGGGCTGCTCGGTGGTGTCAGACATGGCGGGCAGTATGGCACGCCCCCATCGCCTTCGAAGTCCTTCATGGTGAAGAGTTCAGTCTCTAACTTTAGTGCTAAAGTCTACGAGTCTGTGTACTTGAAGGTTTTTCGTGTCTTGAGGTAGGTGAGTGTGACCAGGGAGATGGGCGCAGCGCTGCGGCGGATCCAGCTGGGGAGTGCGCTGAGCGCGTTCGGCCTCGGATTCACCGTTCCGTATCTGTATGTCTACGTGGCGCAGGTGCGGGATCTCGGTGCCGGTACGGCAGGTGTCGTGCTGGCTGTCTTCGCCATGGCCGCGCTGGCCGTGCTGCCGTTCACGGGCCGGGCCATCGACAGGCGGGGCCCCTTGCCCGTGCTGATCGTCGCCGCCGCCGCGGCCGCTGTGGGCGCCTGTGCCCTGGGCGTCTCGAACGGCGTGACGTCCGCCGTGCTGTCCGCAGCCGTCCTCGGCGCGGGCACCGCCGTCATGCAGCCGGCGCTCGCCACGATGCTGGTGTGGTGCTCGAGCGCCGCGACCCGTACGCGTGCCTTCGCCATGCAGTTCTTCCTGCAGAACCTCGGGCTCGGCATCGGCGGACTGGTCGGCGGGCAGCTGGTGGACGTCGACCGTCCGTCGAGCTTCACCCTGCTGTTCCTCATCGAGGCGGTGATGTTCGTGGTGCTGGGCGTGGTCGCTGCCACGGTGCGCATGCCGCGTGCCCCCTCCCTCGCCGGGACGGTGCCCGCCGACGGCACGGCGCCCAAGGCCGGGATGCGCGTGCTGCTCTCGCACCGGGCGATGGTGCAGCTGTGCGTGCTGGGCTTCGTGATCTTCTTCGCCTGCTACGGACAGTTCGAGTCCGGACTCGCCGCCTATGGCACCGAGGCCGCCGGCATCGATCCGTCCACCCTGGGTGTCGCGCTGGCGGCCAACACGGCGGTCATCGTCGTCGCGCAGTTCGTCGTGCTCCGGCTGGTGGAGCGCCGGCGTCGCAGCCGCGTCATCGCGTGGGTGGGTCTGATCTGGGCCTTCGCCTGGATCGTGGCCGGTTACGCGGGTCTCGGGCACGGCAGCCAGACCATGGCCACGGCCGCGATGATCTCGACGTACGCCCTCTTCGGACTGGGTGAAGCCATGCTGTCGCCGACGGTGGCCCCGCTCGTCGCGGATCTGGCGCCGGAGGCCATGGTCGGCCAGTACAACTCGGCGTTCGCTCTGGTGAAGCAGCTCGCGCTGGCCGTCGGGCCTGCCGTGGGCGGGCCCATGGGGGCGTCACTGCACGGGCCGTACATCGTCACCTTCGTGCTGTTCTCGCTGGGCATCAGCGTGCTCGCACTGAAGCTGGGGCGTCACCTCAGCCCCGCGCAGGACAAGCCCTCGCTCGCGGCGGTGCCGTCGCGGGTGGTGGCCGTGTCGGTGCCGGGGAGCGAGCCGGTCACCGCTCCGACCGTCGTGCGCTGAGGCGGATCACCCGCGGGAGCGGGTCAGCCGGGCAGTGCGAATTCGCACCAGACCGCCTTGCCACCGCCGGGAGTGCGGCGGCTGCCCCAGGACGAGGCGATGGTCGCGACGATGGAGATGCCGCGTCCCGCCTCGTCCGCCGGCTCCGCGCGGCGACGGCGCGGCAGGTGGTCGTCCCCGTCCGTCACCTCGATGATCAGGCGGCGGTCGGTCCGGCGCAGCCCCAGGCGCATGGGCGGGGTGCCGTGCTGAAGGGAGTTCGCCACGAGCTCGCTCGCGGCGAGCACCCCGAGGTCGCAGAGCTCCATGGGGAAACGCCAGGAAGCCAGGACGCCCGTGGCGAAGGCGCGGGCCCTGGGGGCGGCCTCGATGCCGCCGAGCAGTTCGAGCGAGGCGTTGTGGAACAGCTCCGCGCTCGTTCCCGTGCGGGCGGGGTGCTGCACCACGAGCACCGCCACGTCGTCGTCGTGCTCCGCGGTGACGCCCAGGGAACGGATGAGCCGGTCGCAGACCACCTGGGGTGATCCCTTGGCTCCGGACAGGGCGCGCTCCAGAGCGGCGACGCCCTCGTCGATGTCCTCGCTGCGGCGTTCGACCAGACCGTCCGTGTAGAGGACGGCCGTGGAGCCGGGCGGAAGGGGGATCGTCCCGGAGGTGTGGACCCAGCCGCCCGTGCCGAGCGGGGGCCCGGTCGGTTCCTCGGCGCGGTGGACCGTGCCGTCCTCGTCGCACACGAGGATCGGGAGGTGTCCGGCGGAGGCGTAGACGAGATGCCCCTCGTTGGGGTCGTGGACGGCGTAGGCGCACGTGGCGATCTGGCTGGCGTCGATCTCTGCGGCGAGGACGTCGAGGAGCTGGAGCACCTCGTGCGGTGGCAGGTCGAGACGGGCATAGGCGCGGACCGCCGTACGCAGCTGTCCCATGACGGCGGCGGCTCGCACACCGCGCCCCATCACGTCGCCGATGACGAGCGCGGTCCGGCCGGCGCCCAGGGTGATGACGTCGTACCAGTCGCCGCCGACCGCCGCGTCCGTGCCGCCCGGTTGGTACGTGGCGGCGATGCGCAGGTCGTCGGGCTGTTCGAGCTCCTGCGGGAGCAGGGAACGCTGAAGCGTCACGGCCGTCTCGCGGTGGCGGCGTTCGCTGGCACGGAGCCGCTCCGCCGCTTCGGCGTGGTCGGTGACATCGGTGGCGTAGACGAGGACGCCCGCTTCTCCGTCGGGTGCGTCCGGGTCGCCGGTGGCCACGGGGGTGCAGGTCACCGTGTACGAGTTGCCGGCCAGGACCTTGCGGGACTTGACCGTGCGCGGGGTGCCGGTGCGCAGGACCTGGTCCATCAGCGGCAGCAGGCTGAGCTCGGCGAGCTCGGGCATGGCCTCGGCCGCGGGCACGCCGCACGGACGGGGGCCGAAGGCCGACGTGTAGGCCGCGTTGACGTAGGTGATGCGGTGCTCGGGGCCGTGGAGCAGCGCGACGGGGGCGGGGAGCCGGCCGAGGAGTTCACCGGCGGACAGCGCTTCCGGCGAGGGGCCGTCGGCGGAGGGTTCCGAGGCGTCGTCCGTCGGCGTGACCGCCTTCGGCCGTACGGACTCGACGCGGGCGGCGGGTACGGAACCGTGGTCGTCCCGCGCGGCGGCTCGACGTTGCGTTCCGGGAAAGCGGGCACTCCAGCGCGTGAAGTTCACGGAATTTCTGGCCTCGTGTGTCGGTCTGGTCCGCTCGGGCGAGCTGCTTCTTGTGCTGGTCCGGGTCCGGTCCCCTGCCGGTCCTCATTCCGGGCCGGGGTGCCGGGGCCGGGCTTCCGGGAACGCGCTGCCTGGCCTCTTGATGCTGTCGGTCGTCGCTGCCGGTCACTGTAGGTGACTGCCTGCCGGGTGACTCTGTGCAGGTGTGAGCCCACCTATGGTCACACGTCCAGTGTGACCGACCGTACTGACAGTTGCCCTACGGCAGTCGGTCCAGCGGCTGAATCGATGCCGTGCTCCCGGCAGCCGACGGGAGCCGGCGGGCCGCGGGTCAACCTGCCGCGTCCGGCGGCCTGTCGTCCTTCGGCCGAGTGTCCTCGGGCGGCCCCGGATGTACGTGTCCACGGGCGGCGAGGGCGAACTCGGCACGCGGGTGTTCGAGCGAACCGAGGGAGACGATCTCCCGTTTGAAGAGCCCGGCCAGGGTCCACTCGGCAAGGACACGTGCCTTCCGGTTGAACGTGGGGACGCGGCTGAGGTGGTAGACGCGGTGCATCAGCCAGGCCGGATAGCCCTTGAGCTTGCGTCCGTAGACATGGGCGACGCCCTTGTGCAGGCCGAGAGAGGCGACGGACCCGGCGTAGGAGTGCCGGTAGTCCTCGGCCGGCCGGCCGGCGAGGGCGGCCACGATGTTGTCCGCGAGGACCTTGGCCTGGCGCACCGCGTGCTGGGCGTTGGGCGCGGTGTCCGTGCCCGGTTCGGACGAGGTGAGGTCCGGGACGGCCGCCGCGTCGCCGGCCGCCCAGGCGTGTTCGGCGCCGTCGACGGAGAGCGCGGCGGTGCAGCGGATCCGGCCCCGGTCCGTGAGGGGGAGGTCGGTGGCGGCGAGGATCGGCGCGGGTTTGACGCCCGCGGTCCACACCAGGGTGCGGGTCGGGAAGCGTGAGCCGTCGCTGAGCACGGCGATCCGGCCCTCGCAGCTGTCCAGCCGGGTGTCGAGCCGGACGTCGATGTTGCGTCCCCGCAGCTCCCTGACGGCGTACCTGCCCATCGCCTCGCCGACTTCGGGCAGGATGCGCCCGGTCGCCTCGACCAGGATCCACCGCAGGTCGGAGGGCTTGATGTTGTGGTAGTACCGCGAGGTGTACCGGGCCATGTCCTCGAGTTCGGCGAGCGCCTCCACTCCCGCGTATCCCCCGCCCACGAAGACGAAGGTGAGGGCCGCGTCGCGGATGGCGGGGTCCCGGGTGGCGGAGGCGATGTCCATCTGCTCGATGACGTGGTTCCGGAGGCCGATGGCCTCCTCGACCGTCTTGAAACCGATACCGAAGTCGGCGAGGCCGGGGACGGGCAGGGTGCGTGACACGGATCCGGGCGCGAGGACGATCTCGTCGTACGGGATCTCGAGGGCCCCCGTGCCGTCCTCACCGGTGGCGAGCGTGGTGACCGTCGCCGTGCGCTTGGCGTGGTCGACGCGCTCCGCCTCGCCGATGACGATCGTGCAGTGCTTGAGGACCCTGCGCAGGGGCACGACGACATGGCGCGGTGAGATCGAACCTGCGGCGGCCTCGGGCAGGAACGGCTGGTACGTCATGTAGGGCTCGGGCGTGACCACCACGATCTCGGCCTCGCCGCTTCTCAGTCTCTGCCGCAGCTTCCGCTGGAGACGCAGGGCGGTGTACATCCCGACGTAGCCGCCGCCGACGACGAGAATGCGCACACTTGGCCGGGTGCCGGGGAGCGCTCCCCGGGAATCTGGTCCCATCACCATCCCATGACGCAACGGAGTCCCGCGTTTGTCCACAGGCACGGCAAATTGTGTGACCGGAGCACTTCGATCATCCGACGACCCGCTGCCCTTCTCCTGCCCCGGAGCTGTGCAGGTCAGGTGCGGCGGGCGGGCCCGCACGCGGGGTGCGAAACAGGGGCGGAACGGTCCTTGCTCCGATCGGGGGGCGCTCCGTGCGGAACAACCCCCTTCTGAATTGACCCGGGCTCAACTATGTTCGTATCCCGTCGGGGTGTCGGATTCGGACTGAGGTCCACACGCCGAGAGACACGGGTGGGGAAGTCTCCGGGGGGAGACGTCATAACCGGGGGAAGTCATGCACATTCAGGATCTGCAGGGGCCGAGCGCTGTCGCCCCTTCTGTTGAGGACCGTGGGCGGCTGACTCCCGTCGGCACGGTCGGGACCGTCGCGGCGGCTGGAGCGACGGGCGGCACCGCCCGCTCGGCGCCGCTCCGCGTGGACGCACAGCGCAATCTCGAACACGTCCTGCGCGCCGCGCGTGAGGTGTTCGGCGAGCTGGGATACGGCGCACCGATGGAGGACGTGGCGCGCCGCGCCCGGGTCGGCGTCGGTACGGTCTACCGGCGCTTTCCGAGCAAGGACGTGCTGGTCCGCCGGATAGCCGAGGAGGAGACCGCGCGGCTGACCGATCAGGCGCGCTCTGCCCTCGGCCAGGAGGACGAGCCGTGGTCGGCGCTCTCACGCTTCCTGCGGACCTCGGTGGCATCGGGCGCGGGGCGGCTGCTGCCGCCTCAGGTGCTGCGCGTCGGGGCGGAGCAGGACGAACAGCCGCCGGCAGCGGTGGCGGGTACCAGCGACGGTGAGACGCGCGTCCCGCACCAGAGGCAGGGTGTGGAGCAGGCCGCCCCCCTCCTCGACGCCCGACGCCCGGCCGTCGAGGAGGGCTTCGACAGCGACTCGGGGGCGGCCGAGCTGCTCGAGGTGGTCGGCCGGCTGGTGGACCGCGCCTGCGAGTCGGGTGAGCTGCGGAGCGATGTGACGGTGGCCGACGTGCTGCTGGTCATCGCCACGGCGGCGCCGGCGCTGCCGGATCCCGTTCAGCAGGCCGCCGCTTCGGCCAGGCTGCTCGACATCCTGCTGGAGGGCCTCCGCTCCCGCCCGGTGTAGGTGGTGGCAGGGGGCGGGCCACGCACCCGGTGCGCGGGAGCCGCGGCCGGTGGGACACGGCTCCCGCCGGCCGGACTCCCGTGCGGCCGAGGGGCGTTGCTCCTTCCCCCGGAGCGTGATGTCACACCGCCCGGGCGGGGGAAGACACCCCGGACGAGTGGTTGCCGGTGCTCAGGGTTCGTCGTGGCGCGGCTCTGTGACACTCTTTCCCCCGTATTCGGGTCCGAGGGTGTCTACGGGGGCTTCCGCGATGAGCGGTGAGGCGCAGCAGGAAGAGCCGGCCGACGGTGTCGCTTCCGCGGGAAACGGCGGAGGCACGGAGGCGGAGCCCGGCGGTCCGGCGTCCGCCCGGGAACCCGGCAGGATGCCGAACCGGACGCCCCCGCCCGACCGTTCCGCCGGGACCGGGCAGCCTGACGCCTCGGGCGGTACCGGCTCGGGGGCCGTGCGGCTGGACGATGCCGCCGGTGGCACGGTGCTGCCCGGGCCCTGGCCGCCCGCATCGACCGACGACGGGGCGGCACGGCAGGATCCCGGCGACAGGCCCGATTCCGCCTACGCGGTCCCGCTCCAGCGTGAGGGGCGTGCGGGATCCGCCGATCTCGGCCCCTCCGACGCCCAGTTGATCGAGCGCATGCGTGCGGGGGACGACCGGGCGTACGAGGAACTGTTCCGGCGCCACTCCGGGGCCGTGCGCCGCTATGCCCGTACCTGTTGCCGGGACGCGCACACCGCCGACGACCTGACGGCCGAGGTGTTCGCCCGGACGCTGCAGGCGGTGCGCGGCGGGAAGGGGCCGCAGGAGGCCGTCCGGGCCTACCTCATGACGGCCGTCCGGCACGTCGCCGCCGCGTGGACCAGGAGTGCGAAGCGCGAGCACCTGGTCGACGACTTCGCGGTGTTCGCAGCGCAGGCCACCCGCTCCGCCGAGCTGTCGGAGGCCGACACACTCGACCTCGGCGCCGATGTGCTGGCCATGCACGAGGCGGACCGGTCGATGGCCATGCAGGCCTTCCGCAGCCTGCCGGAACGCTGGCAGGCCGTGCTGTGGCACACCACCGTGGAGGAGGAGTCGCCGAGCGAGGTCGCCCCGTTGTTCGGGCTGACGGCCAATGCCACGGCGGTCCTGGCCGTCCGGGCGCGTGAGGGGCTCAAACAGGCCTATCTGCAGGCTCATGTGAGCCAGTCGCTGACGGCCGGCGGCGACTGCGCTCAGTACGCCGACCGGCTCGGCGCCCATGCCCGGGGCGGTCTGCGGACCCGGGCGGAACGCGGGCTGCGCAAGCATCTCGACGAGTGCGCGAGGTGCCGGGTCGCCGCCGGTGAGCTGGACCGCGTGAACGCCGGCATCCCGGCACTGCTTCCGGTCGCCGTCATCGGCTGGTTCGCGGCGGGTTACGCGGTCAAGGCGGCCGGCGTCGTGGCGGGCGGCGCCGTGGGGGCGGCGGGTGCCGGAGCCGCCGCGGCGGCCACGGGCAGCGCGTCCTCCGGGGGCGGCACGGCGGGAGGAGCGGCGGCGTCGGAAGGGCTCGGCGCTCCGTTGAAGGCCGGGATCGCCGCCGCGGTGGCCGTGGCGGCCGCCGCCGGTCTCCTGTGGGCCCTGGTGGGCGACGAGCGGCCGGCGCCGGAGCAGAAGCCCGTCGCCAAGCCACCCGTCACCGCGCCCGCGGCCCCCGCACCCACGCCGCCGAGGGCGGAACCGGCCCCGAAGCCGTCTGCCCCGCCCGCGTCACCGGCCCCCGAGGCGCCGCCCGCGCCGGAGCCGACACGGACGCCCGGTCCGACGCCCACCCCGCCCCCCACTCCGAAGCAGCCGGCACCGGGGCCCACCCCGGAGCCCACCCCGGCCGAACCCACGCCGGCGCCCACGCCCACCCCGACGCCGGCCCCGAAGGAGCCCGCGCCGAAGGTCTACCAGGTGAACGAGATCGCGTACTCCGTCACCGGTGACCACACCGGTCCCGAGATCCTGCTCGGTGCGAGCAGCGGTGTGTTCTGGCAGCGCGGCGGGCTCTCGGTCGCCTCGACGACGTACGCCCACGGGGTCACCGCCCCCTCCCGCTCGTCGGTCACCGTCCAGCTCAACCGGGCGTGCAGCCGCTACGACGCACTGGCCGGGGTCGACGACCTGACGCTGGGGCTCGGCGCCGTGCGTTTCTCCGTGTACGACGGCGAGGGGGCACGGCTGTGGCAGTCCCCCGTGGTGCGCGGCGGTGAGCCGGCCGTGCCGGTGAGCGTCGGCATCGAGGGCAGGCGGACGATCCGGCTTGTCGTGGAGCCGTCGGGCCCGCTCGGCGACGTCGCGCTGGCGGACTGGGCGGAATCGCGCATCAGCTGCCGCTGAACTCCCGGGCGACGCCGTCCAGGAGACCGAGGACGTCCCGGGGTGTCAGGCCGCGGCCCTGGGCGCTCTCCTTCGCGTACCGCCCGGCCCCCAGCTCCGCGCGGAGCCGCAGCCGCAGCCGCAGCCGCAGCGCCACGGCTGCCCCCTCGGCCATGGTGTCGCGGATGCCGGACGGGACGGCTGAAGGGTGCCGCGGGCCGGAACTGCTGAAGGGCGCGGCGGACGGCTACGGCTGGAGGGTGCGGCGGGCCGGGACGACGCCGCCCGCGACCGCCCGTTGCCGCGGGGCCGCCGTACCGGTCCAGCAGGTGCCCCGGCGGGTGACCAGGCGGCGGAGCCACAGCTCCGTGGACGCCAGCTCGGCCAGGCCGTCCAGGGGGAGGGGCTCCCCCTCGGAGGCCGCGCGCAGCGCCTTGCGTACGACGCGCGCCTCGACGAGGCCCGCGTCGGCGAGCAGCGGGGCGTCGAAGAGTGCGATCAGGTCGGGCAGGGCGGCACGCAGGCCGATGCGCCCGGCCGCGGTGGACGTGGCCTGCGACGGGGTGCCCCAGCCGGGCGGCAGGTCGTGGATCCCGGCGCCCGACAGGACCCGACGCAGGATCGCGGCGCGCGCCCCCGGCTGGACGCGTAGTGATTCGGGGAGGGCGCGGGCCGCCCGCACGACCTGGTTGTCGAGGTAGGGGGCGTGCAGCCGCTGGCTGCGGATCTCCGCCGCCTGTTCCAGGATCCGTTGGTCCGCCGCGTGCCGTGCCAGTGCCGCACGGGCCCTGGCCTCTCCGGGGCGCTGGACGGAGGCGGGCCGGATCGCCGCCTCCTGGAGACGAACCGATACTTCCGCGAGGGCCTCCCCGGTGAGCCACCGCGCGGCCGGGCCGGGGCGTGACCAGGCGAGGGAGGCGAGCGAGGCGTCGGCAGGGGTGTCCAGGTCGGGGGCGTCCCGATTGGCGTCGGGCAGCAGGGACGCGGCCGTCTCGAGCCCGGTGCGGTACGACGTACGGGCCAGTCGGCGGGCGGCCCGGTAGACGGCCAGCGGGACGAACAGGGAGTGGGTGGAGGGGCCTTCGGCTCTGGCGAGGGCGGCGACGGGCCGCAGGAGGTGGCGTCTGCGCCGGTCCATGAGGAGATCGGCCAGCCGGGCCGGGTGCGCGTCCATGACCTGCCGGGCACCGTGACCGACGAAGTGGTCCGCGCTGCCCGCGGACAGCCGGCGGCGGTGGCGTTCGGCGACGACGAGGGAGGGGGACGGTTCGTCGGTGAGCGGGCCGCTCTCCAGCGACGCGTACGGCAGGGCCTCCTCACCCGCCGCCACGACCACGTGGTGCAGACGGGGGTTGGCGGCGATGACCCTGGCGCGCTCCATTTCGTCCTCGTGGCCCTGCGCGGAGAGGTCGTTGAACGTGACGGCCAGCAGTCGTTCGCCCGCGCCCGTGCCGTGGCCCAGCACGGTGCCCGGCAGTCCGGGCAGCCCCGAGGCGAGCAGGGCGAGCGTGGCGGACGCACTGCCGCCGGAGAGGTCGGAGCCGATGCCCGGGACGGGCGCCCCACGGGCCGCACGGCGTTCGGCGGGCCCCATGCCGGGGACGGGTCCGGGGTCGGGCGGCAGCGTCTCCGGGGCGTGGCGCGGGGCCGTCAGCCGTGCGCGCACGGCTTCGACGAGCGCGTCCCGTACGCCCTCGACCGCGCTCACCGGGTCGGCCTGGGGGGCCGCGACGGCGAGCGAGGCCACCGCTTCGTACCCGGTGATCTCGCGCGATCCCTCCCGGAGGATCAGCGCGTGCCCGGGCGGGATCCGCTTCACCCCCGCGTACGGGGTGCCGTCGCCCAGCGCCTCCGGGGTCTCGGGGCAGGCGAGCAGCGCGGCGAGATGACCGATGTCCAGCTGCGCCTCGATGAGGTCGGCGAGGGGGAGGGCGGCGGTGGCGTAGGCGGTGCCGTTGGCCCACGGCGTGTGGAAGACGGGGCGCGCGCCGGCGAGGTCCCCGGCGACGGTGATGCGACGGCCGATCTGCACGACGGCCGTGTAACTGCCGGACCACGCCGTGAGATGCCGCAGTGCCCCGCCGCGGGCGGCAAGCAGCCCGACGCGGAGCTGTTCGTCGGTGGCCCCGCAACAGCCGAGAACGGCGAGGCGGGTGGTGGGCGCCCCTTCGGGGGTCGCGACCGTGATGACGCGGATCTCGTCGGGACGCCAGTCACCGACGGCCCAGAGCGGATCCGGATCGCCCCACAGGAGCTGGGAGCCGACCGGGTGCACGGTGCGCCCCTCCCCGTGGTGGCCGACCGCGCCCACGGTGCCGAAACTCGCGGCGATACTGCTCCACCCCACCAACCAACGCATCGCCGCCTCCACAGGCTGTGGACGAACCGGCGTGCCAGGACACGGGAACGCCGTCGCGGGACATGCTGCCACGACAACGGCGCCCGGGAGGGGGTACGGGCGGCGCACACCGGATGTGCATGCGCCCCTGGCAAAGGCCTGGCCACGGCTCCGGGGGATCCCCCGCAACGGAATGGGATCTTCGGGGAGTTGCGGCAGCCGGCCCCGGAGACGGCCCCGCCTCGGCCGCGTCGAGGAACCCACGTAATCCGGCCATAGTCGGGCGGCCGCGCAGAGCCTTGCCCGACGGGCACTTTCCGGCCATTTTCCGATCGCGGAGGAACCGCGCGTTTCGCCCCCGCCGACACGCCGAGGACACCCGCGCACGGCTTCCCCCCCGGCCGCCGGCGTTCCTTCCCCGGGACTCACGGAACCACCCCGCGACGGTCCTCCCGGGTGCCGCGGCGTGCGGGCCGGCGCATCCCCCCGGTGCGCCGGCCCGCACGTCCGCTTCCCGAACCCCCGCCCGTGCGGCGCACAGTCCGGGAGGTGTCATCACCTCCCGGACCGGTTCGCCGCCCGCGGGGATTGGGGCGGCGGTCTCCCCCAGCCCGCCGAGTCCAGTTCGGCGGGCCGACCCACGCAGGACCCATCGAAGCGCTTGCGATTCGGCCGGGGCAGAGCGCACGGCCGGGCGCACGGCCACACATCCGGAGCACGGCTCCTCGGCGCCTCGCACCGCACGGGCAACATTCCCGCCATACGGAGGTCTGCCCCTTAACGGTGGGGATGCGGCGAACTACGCTGGGTTTACCGATGTTCTCGGCAGGGCGGCATATTCCACGGGGCCTGGCCAAATGCGTGTGCGGCCGGAGTGCCCGGGACCGTAGCTGGGGAGAACACGGTACGAATGCCGCGCGCCCGACGGTGACGCGGCAGCCGTCTGTGTGTCGAGGGGTGGCCATGTCCAGGGAGCAACGCGGGCCGAACGAGAAGCTCGGCACGGTTCTCGCCCTCGCGGGAATCAGCAACGCCGGGCTCGCCCGGCGGGTCAACGACCTCGGTGCGCAGCGTGGTCTGACACTTCGTTACGACAAGACGTCGGTGGCCCGGTGGGTCGCCAAGGGCATGGTGCCGCAGGGCGCGGCGCCCCATCTCATCGCGGCGGCGATAGGGGCCAAACTCGGCCGTCCCGTGCCGCTGCACGAGATCGGGCTCGCCGACGCCGATCCGACCCCCGAGATCGGCCTGGCCTTCCCCCGCGACGTGGGTGAGGCGGTGCGGTCGGCGACGGATCTGTACCGGCTGGACCTCGCGGGCCGCCGGGGCGGCGGCGGGATCTGGCAGTCGCTGGCCGGCTCCTTCGCGGTGAGCGCCTATGCGACCCCCGCGTCCCGGTGGCTCATAACCCCCGCCGATCCGTCGGTGGCACGGGACCCGGCGGCCGCCCAGGCCGCGCTTCTCGGCCCGGAGGGCGCACCCGGGGCGCAGATTCCCGTCCAGCCGGGCCCGGACGCCGCGGGAGCGGCCGACGGCACGCTGCTGCGTGTCGGCCACAGCGACGTGAGCAAGCTTCGCGAGGCCGCTCAGGACGCGCGCAGGTGGGATTCCAAGTACGGCGGTGGCGACTGGCGTTCCTCCATGGTCCCGGAGTGCTTACGGGTCGACGCCGCACCGCTCCTGCTGGGCTCCTACAGCGACGAGGTGGGCAGGGCGCTCTTCGGCGCCTCCGCCGAGCTGACCAGGCTCGCCGGGTGGATGGCCTTCGACACCGGTCAGCAGGAGGCCGCCCAGCGCTACTACATCCAGGCGCTCCGCCTGGCCCGCGCCGCCGCCGACGTACCCCTGGGCGGTTACGTGCTGGCGTCGATGTCCCTGCAGGCGACCTACCGGGGATTCGCCGACGAGGGCGTCGACCTCGCCCAGGCCGCCGTCGAACGCAACCGCGGGCTCGCCACCGCACGGACCATGAGCTTCTTCCGGCTCGTGGAGGCGCGCGCCCACGCCAAGGCCGGCGACGCACCGGCCGCGGGGGCCGCGCTCCGGGCCGCCGAGAGCTGGCTGGAGCGCTCCCGGACCGGAGACTCCGACCCGGCGTGGCTCGGGTTCTACTCGTACGACAGGTTCGCCGCCGACGCCGCCGAGTGCTACCGCGACCTCAAGGCGCCGCGCCAGGTGCGGCGCTTCACCGAGCAGGCCCTGTCGAAACCCACCGACGAGTTCGTCCGTTCCCACGGGCTGCGGCTCGTCGTGTCCGCGGTCGCCGAGCTGGAGTCGGGCAACCTCGACGCGGCCTGCGCCGCGGGGACCCGGGCGGTGGAGGTGGCCGGCCGTATCTCCTCGGCGCGCACCACGGAGTACGTACGCGACCTGCTGCACCGCCTCGAGCCGTACGGGGACGAGCCCCGGGTGGCCGAGCTGCGGGAGCGGGCCCGTCCCCTCCTCGTCTCCCCCGCCTGATCCGCACGCCGCACCCGGTGCCGCCGGTACGCCCCGGTTTCACCGGGTCCGGGCGCGAAACGTTTCGCCACGCGCGCGCCGTCTCTGGTTTGAGCCCGCTGTCAGTGGGTCAGTGCACTATCGGGGTGGGAGGTGGCGTGATGATGACGCACGCGGCGTACGACTGCGACGTGCTGGTGATCGGTGGCGGAATCGTCGGTCTGTCGACCGCGTACGCGATCACGCGCACCGCGCCGGGCACCCGGGTCACGGTGCTGGAGAAGGAGTGGGGCCCGGCCCGGCATCAGACCGGGCGTAACAGCGGGGTGATCCACAGCGGCATCTACTACCCGCCGGGCTCGCTCAAGGCGCGCTACGCGGTGCGGGGCGCCGCCGAGCTGGTGGAGTTCTGCGCGGAGCACGGGATCGACCACGCGGTGACGGGCAAGCTGATCGTCGCGACGGACAGCGCGGAGCTGCCCCGGCTCCACTCCCTGGTGCAGCGCGGCCGGGCGCACGGCCTGCCGGTCCGGGAGCTCGGCCCCGCCCAGATCACGGAGTACGAGCCGCGGGTGCGCGGTCTGGCGGCGATCCGCGTCGGGACGACCGGGGTGTGCGACTTCACCGCGGTGGCCGTCCGCTTCGCCGCCGAGGTGACCGCCTCCGGCGGGCAGATCCGTTACGGCGCGGAGGTCGTCGCCGTCGACCGGCGCCCATGGGGTGTCGCGGTGCGCTCGGCCGACGGCCAGGTGGTCAGGGCTCGTGTGCTGGTCAACTGCGCGGGACTGCACAGCGACCGGATCGCGCTGCTCGCGGGCGACGAGCCGGGGGCCCGCATCGTGCCGTTCCGCGGGGAGTACTACGAGCTGGCCAGGCCCGAGCTGGTGCGCGGCCTCGTCTATCCGGTACCGGACCCCGCGTTCCCCTTCCTCGGCGTGCATCTGACCCGGGGCGTCGACGGCTCGGTCCACGTCGGGCCCAACGCCGTGCCGGCACTGGCCCGCGAGGGATACGGCCGGACGGTCGTCCGCCCGGGCGAGCTGGCCGCCACCCTGGCCTGGCCCGGCTCCTGGCGGATCGCCCGGCGCCACTGGCGGTACGGAGCCGGCGAGATGCACAGATCCCTGTCGAAGAGCGCGTTCACCCGGGCCGTCCGGCGTCTGCTGCCGGAGGTGACGGAGGCCGATCTGCGGCCCTCCCCGGCCGGCGTCAGGGCCCAGGCGGTCCTGCGGGACGGCACCCTGGTGGACGACTTCCTGATCCGGGACGCCCCGCACACCGTGCACGTGCTGAACGCCCCGTCCCCCGCGGCCACCGCGTCCCTGCCCATCGGGAGGGAGGTGGCGCGACGGGCCCTGCTGCGGGCACGCGCGACGGGGTGGACGCCTCCCGCCGTAGAATCGGGTCATTGTGTCTGAGCCCCTGAACCCCACCCCAGAGACGCCCGGCCCCGTCCCGGAAACGCCCGGCCCGACGCCGCAGACCGCGCCCGGCGCCGGCCTCGACGTCGCGCCGGCCCCTTCCGGCACGGATGCCGGCACGGATGCCGCCACCGACGCCGAAGCGGACGCGGCGGCGCGCCGTGCCGCCTCCTTCGAGCGCCAGCGGAGACTGCGCCAGGAGCCCCGCTTCCCCGGCGGCCCCGCTGCCGACCCGGCGGGCTCGCACCACGAGCGCCGGATCCGCAGCTTCCAGCCGCGCCGCAGCCGGGTCACCACCGGCCAGGAGGACGCCCTTCAGCGGCTGTGGCCCAAGTGGGGCCTCGACATCGACGGCCGCAGTGTCCTCGACCTCCCCACGCTGTTCGACGGCCTCCCGGTGGTCCTGGAGATCGGTTTCGGCATGGGTGAGGCGACGGCCCAGATGGCGGCCGACGACCCGGGCACCGGAATCCTCGCCGTCGACGTGCACACGCCCGGCCAGGGGAACCTGCTGGGTCTCGCGGAGCGGGCAGGGGTCTCCAACGTCCGCGTCGCCAACGGCGACGCGATCATCCTGCTCCGCGAGATGCTGGAACCGGCCGCCCTGGACGGGCTCCGGGTGTACTTCCCCGACCCGTGGCCCAAGAAGCGGCACCACAAGCGCCGGCTGATCCAGCCGGAGTTCCTCGACCTGGTGGCGCGGCGGCTGAAGCCGGGCGCGGTCGTCCACTGCGCGACGGACTGGGAGCCGTACGCCGAACAGATGCTGGAAGTCCTGTCGGCACACCCCTTGTTCGAGAACACCCAGGAGGACGGGGGCTACGCGCCGCGGCCCGCGTTCCGGCCGCTGACCCGCTTCGAGGGCCAAGGCCTGGACAAGGGGCACGTCGTGCACGACGTGCTGTTCACCCGTCGCTGATCAGCCATCGACCGGGCACCCCGCCCCCCGCGGCGTGGCCAGGTGTCAGTCGCCCTCGTTAGGGTCGTCGGATGTCCGAGGGGTCCGTGCAGCACCAGCAGCCGGCCGTCCCGGTTCTCGAGGGGCAGCAGCTCGACGAGTTCCTGGGTGCCGTCCCGGAGCGAGGCCAGTGGCGTTACCGGCCCCGCCGCGTCGGCATGGTCTGGCGCAGCAAGGCGTTCCGTGCCGGTGCGGTGATCACGGTGCTCGCGCTCTGCGGTCTGGTGATCCTCGCGCTGGTGCGTCAGCAGACGGGCACCGAGGGATTCCTGGTGGGTCTCGGGCTGGCGGTGCTGCCCGTGCCGCTGCTGATGGCGGCCTTCCGCTGGCTCGACCGGGTGGAGCCGGGCCCGTGGCGGAACCTGCTGTTCGCCTTCGCCTGGGGTGCGTGCGCAGCCGCGCTCGTGGCCATCATCGCCAACTCGTTCGCGACCCGGTGGATAGCCACGGCGACCGCGGATCCGGCGAGCGCCGACACCCTCGGGGCCACGCTCGTCGCCCCGGTCGTCGAGGAGAGCGCGAAGGCCGTCGCGATCCTGCTGATCTTCCTCTTCCGCAGACGGCAGTTCGGCGGAATCGTCGACGGCATCGTGGTCGCCGGCTTCACCGCGACCGGCTTCGCCTTCACCGAGAACATCCTCTACCTGGGCAACGCCTTCGGCGAGGACCAGCAGCTCGGCACCACGGGCTTCGCCTCCGTGACCGCCGGGACGTTCTTCGTACGCGTGGTGATGTCGCCGTTCGCCCACCCCCTGTTCACCGTGCTCTCCGGGATCGGCTTCGGCATCGCCGCGCTCGGCGGCGCGCGTCACCGGGTGCGCCGCGTCGTCCTGCCCCTGGTCGGGCTCGTCCTCGCCATGGGCACGCACGCCCTGTGGAACGGCTCGTCGGCCTTCGGGCCGTACGGGTTCTACCTCGTGTACGGCGCCTTCATGATGCCGTCCTTCGGCCTGGTGACCTGGCTGGCGGTCTCATCGCGCCGGCGGGAGCTGCGCACGCTCTCCACCGAGCTGCCGGTGTACGCGGCGGCCGGCTGGCTGGCCCCCGCCGAGCCGCTCGCCCTGGCCTCGATGCGGGCACGGGGCATGGCGCGTGACATGGCCAGGCACTGGAACAGCCATACGGACCGCGCCCGGGGCAAGGCCGCGGCCCGGGCCGTCGCCGAGTACGAATCGTTCGCGACGTCCCTGGCCATGCTGCGCCGGAGGGCCCGCCACGACGGCGCGGGCCCGGACTTCGCCCTGCGCGAGCAGGAGTTGCTGCACCACCTCTGGCAGCGCCGGGAGATCGCGGGACCGGCCCTGTCGTACGCGGCCCACGCGACGGGCCTGCTACGCGTCCACCGGCCGCCCGTGCCGCCCCCGTTCCCGCGCCACCACCCCCACGGCGGCCCGCCGCCGCGGCAGCTTCCCGCACCGCACCGGCACTACGGGGGCCACAACCCCTACAGGGACAGCCCTTAGGCGGACGGCGAACACCGCCGCCCGCACAGGGGCGTCCGCGCGGGTGGCCTCAGGCGGAGGCCTCGGTCAGCTCCGCGAGCTCCGGCCCGGTCAGCCGCAGGCCGGCCACCGCCACGAGCGCGGGCAGCTGTTCCACCGTGCGCGCGGAGGCGATCGGCGCGACCACGGTGGGCCGGGAGGCGAGCCAGGCGAGGGCGACCGTGGCGATCTCGGCGTCGTGCTCCTGAGCGATCCTGTCGAGCGCCGCGAGCACCTTGCGGCCGCGCTCGGTCTCCAGGTGCTTGCCGGCGCCCTCGGCCCGAGCGCTCTCGACGGCCGTCCCCGGCCGGTACTTGCCGGTGAGGAATCCGGCGGCGAGCGCGAAGTACGGGACCGCGGCGAGACCGGCGGCGGCCGCCGTGTCCTGGAGGGGGCCCTCGTAGGTGTCGCGCGAGACCAGGTTGTAGTGCGGCTGCAGCGCGACATAACGCGCCAGACCCTCGCGCTCGGAGAAGTCCAGGGAGGCCCGGAGGCGCTCGGGGCTGATGTTGGAGGCGGCGATCTCCCGCACCGTCCCTGCCTTCACCAGCTGGTCGAGCGCCGTGATGATCTCCTCGACGGGGACGCTCTCGTCGTCGAAGTGCGTGTAGTACAGATCGATGTGGTCGGTTCCGAGCCGGCGCAGCGACGCCTCGGCCGCCGCCTTGATCGTGGTGGCCGAGAGCCCCTTGTACGAGGGGTGGGCACCGACCTTGGTGGCGATGACGACGTCGTCGCGGCGGGAGCGGGCCGCCAGCCACCTGCCGATGAGAGTCTCCGACTCACCGCCCTCGTTGCCCGGGATCCAGGCGGAGTAGGAGTCGGCGGTGTCGATGAAGTTGCCGCCGGCCGCGACGTACGCGTCGAGGACGGCGAACGTCCGCTCCTCGTCGGCGGTCCAGCCGAAGACGTTGCCGCCGAGGGCGAGGGGAAAGACCTGAAGGCTCGAGGAACCGAGCGGGCGCAAAGACGTCATGCCCAGGGACAACCAGCGGGCGGAGGCAACTATTCCGTTCCGACGGCGCCGCGCCCGGGGCCTCCCGCACGGGCCGCCCGCGCCGGGGCTCTCGATCCGCGGTCCCGGACAGGCCGACGGCCCTGACGTCGGGGGGTTGTGCGTCAGGGCCGCCGGGGTTCTGGTGCGGCGATCGCCGTTGCCGGGCGTCGCGTCCGTACCGGGTCGGGCTCGCGCCGGGCATGTGTGATCCGGTTCGGCCCAGGTGCCCGCGCCACCGGGCCTTCCCGGAACCGGCGCGCGGCCGCGGAACGTGAGACCGAGCGCGGGACCGGACCAGGGGAACGAGCCCAGGACCGGACCCTGAGAGCAAACCCAGGACCGACCGTGGCTCGCGATCCCGGACCGGGCCGGGCATGTGCGCCCCGTCCGGGTCCGACGGGAGGGCCCGGGAGTCAGATCGTGAGGCCCTTGCCGCGGAGCCACGCCATCGGGTCGATGCCCGCGCCGTCCGCGGTGTGGATCTCCAGGTGCAGGTGAGCGCCCGTCACGTTGCCGGTCGCGCCGACACGGCCGATCGTCTGGCCGGTGGTGACCTTCTGGCCCGCGGTCACGTCCATCGAGGACTGGTGGCAGTACCAGACCTCGGTGCCGTCGTCGAGCTCCAGGACCGTGCGGTAGCCGTACGAACCGGAGTAGCCGGCCGACTTCACCGTGCCGCTGTGCACGGCCTTGACCGGGGTCCCGGTCGGGGCCGCGAAGTCCAGCCCGGTGTGGTGGCCGGAGGACCACATCGAACCGGCCTGACCGAAGGTCGAGCTGATGTAGTACGACGAGGTCGGGACGGCGTAGCTGGCTGCGAGCTTGGCGAGGCGCTCGGCCTCCGCCTTCTTCTTCGCCGCCTCTTCGGCCGCCTTCTTCTTGGCGGCTGCCTCGGCCTCGGCCACGCTCTGCTGCTTCGCCGCCTGGGCCGCGGCCGCCTCGACCGCGGCCTTCTCCTCCGCGGCCTTGGCCTCGGCGTCGGCTCCGGCCTGCTGCTGCTCGGCCTGCTGGAGGATCCGGGCGCGCAGCGCCTCGCCCGCGTCGGTGGTCCCCGTCTCCGCCTCGGCTGCGGTGATGCCCGCAGTGGTGAGGGGGGAGGCCGCGGCGACCGTCTCGTGGTCCGAGTCGGAGTCGCCGGACATGAACGCACCCACGCCGGGCAGGGACTTGGCGTCAGGAAGATTGTCCGCGATGGAATCGGGAAGAGAGATGGAGACCGGGGGCTTGCTCTGCGCGGTGGCCATGCCACCCGCGCCGACGGCCGCGATGACCCCGACGCCGAGGACGGTGGAGCTACGGGCGAGGCCGCGCTGCTTGGCTACGCGATGCCGGCCGCGTACGGGACGGATGGACTCCTCGGTGGGGTTCCATTCCTCCCAAGTCCTGCCCTCATCACCGAAGCTGTCGGTCCTGAAGGGTGACGGGGCCTCGGGGGCAGGCTGATTGGACGCCACGTGGGCGCACTCCTTTCCTTCCTTCTCGCCTACCGGGTTAGCTGACGGGTTCGGAGCAGGAAGGTCTCCTACGGACCCCTTCGTCCCTCACGAGACACAGGTGTCCGATTCACCCCATGTAGGTGGTTCCCCGGTTCCCTTGCGGAATTCGGCGCTGCGCACGGTGCCGTCTCTTGCGACGGCGGGTACAACCGCGCTGCGTTATCGAACGTTAATAGACACCCGGGTCCGATTCCAAGCTGTTCCCACAGATCGTTCACGCCCCTGGCCTGGACTTACAGGGGTCAAACGGGCGCAAACGGGCGAGTTGCGTGCGCATGATCCGGCCGCCACTTTCTGACGGTGCGTCAAATGTTATGCGGAGCGGGGTCCTTCGACTACCGACCGTCGCGACCGGTCATTCACTGTCCCGCCGCACGATCTTCACGGTGGTCCGGCGCCCCTGCTGGCCCCTCGCCGGACGGGCCACGGCGAGCAGCGCCAGGTCGTCCGTCGACCGTCCGCCCGTGTGCAGCCGTACGTCGTCGGTGAGCGCGGACAGCAGCTCCTCGGGCCCCGGGAAGAGCCGGCCGCGCAGCCGGTCCGCCGGGTCGTAGAAGACCCCCGCCCCGTCCCGCGCCTCGGAGAGCCCGTCGGTGAACGCCAGGAACATCGCCCCGGCCGGCAGGGTCCACTCGTCGGAACGGTCGGGCCACGCGCCGAGCCCCATCCCGAGGGGCAGGGCGGGCGTGGTCGGCGCCAGTACCTCGAGCGCCCCGTCCGGGTGCAGCACGAGCGGCTCCGGGTGTCCGCGGTTGATGACCCGCAGCGTGTCCGAGCCGACCGGGAGCTCCGCCAGGACGGCGGTGACGAACCCCTCCATGGAGTCGAGCCCGCCCCGCCGCGAGCCCTCCCGGGCCAGCGCCCGCTCAAGCCGCTGGGCCACCCCCTCCAACGACCTCTCCTGCTCGGCGGCCTCCCGGAACGCCCCGATCACCACGGCCACCGCCGCCACGGCGTCCAGCCCCTTGCCCCGGACGTCCCCGACGACCAGGCGCACCCCGTGCGGCGTGTCCGCGACGGCGAACAGGTCGCCGCCGACGAACTCGTCCGCCTGGGCCGCCTCGTACCGCGCCGCGACCAGCATCCCGCCGATCCGGTCCTCGGGCTTCGGCAGCACCGCGCGCATCGCGGTCTCCGCGATGACCCTGGCCGAGGCCAGTTGCTCGTTCCCGCGGCGCACGACGCGGTTGATGACGAGGGAGAGCGCGGCGACGGTCACCAGGGTGAGCAGATCAGTGATCGGTACGACCCCGGCGATCACGCCGTCCGACAACCGGATGGCGAGCACGACGAGGATCGCCGCCGCTGCGACCCGGACGGTGCCGGCCAGCGAGAAGAAGGGGGCGGCGATCAGCGGGGCGGCGGCGAAGAGCGGCACCGCGGTGACCTCGACCGGCGTACTGATGTCGAAGGCCACCCCGAGACAGATCATCAGGGCGGGCAGCGCGCGCACGAACCGCCGGGAACGCGAGTACCCGGCAACGCCCCCTCGCCGTCCGTCCCGCTTCCCCACCTGTGTACTCCCGCCCGGTCCACCCACGGCTGCGGACGGTACCGCGCCCCGCCCCGGCCGCCCGGAGCCGCGCCGGACGGCGGCTCGCCATCGGCCGAAGGGAGGAGCGCGCCGGAGCCCCGCACCCCGGAGGTCAGTCGGAGAGCCGGCGCTGCGCGTAGATCGTCAGTGCATCCCGTACGAAGACGGCAGTTCCGTCTCCGTGGCGATCGTAGTTCCTCCCGAAGCGCGGATCGGCGACGTACGTCTCCCCGAGCCCCGTCACATACGCACGGGTCACCTCGGCCGTCGCCGACAGCCAGGCGCAGTGCCGCCGCGCGATGTCCTGCGCCTCCTCACCGCCGGGCTCCAGGCCGGCCGCCCTGGCCGCCCCGTAGTCCCGGGCGATGTCCTCGTGCACGGCCTGGAAACGGGCGCGCCCGGCCTCGCCCAGGCCACGCCACCACCGGCCGCTCCGTTCGTACGCCTCCCGGCCCCAGCGCTCCGTGACCTCCTCCTCGTACGCCGTGTGATCGAAGCCGTCGAGCACTTCCTCGGCCATGAGTTCCTCTCCTCTCCCGGTCCTGTGGAGAGTGGTCCGCACCGAGGCGATCTGCCGCCCGATGCGCTCCCGCTCCTGCTCCAGCAGCCGCAGATGAGCCCGGAGAGCCGCCGAGGTGTCCCGCTGCCCTTCGAGTACGTCCTTGATCGCGGGCAGCGAGAGTCCCAGCTCCCTCAGCAGCAGGATGCGCTGGAGACGGACCAGGGCCTCCTGGTCGTAATAGCGGTAGCCGTTGGCGCCCGTGCGGCTCGGCACGAGGAGACCGACGTCTCCGTAGTGCCGGAGGGTCCGGCTCGTGGTGCCGGCCCGCCGGGCGATTTCCTGTATGGACCACTCCATGCCGGAAACGCTAGATCTTTACGCGACGTCAAGGTCAAGCCCGTCACCACCGACCGGGCGACGGCATACGACAGAGGCCCGGATCCTTGGAAGGATCCGGGCCTCTGTCTTCAGTAGCGGGGACAGGATTTGAACCTGCGACCTCTGGGTTATGAGCCCAGCGAGCTACCGAGCTGCTCCACCCCGCGTCGTTGTGAGAACAACTCTACGCCATCCGGGAGGGTGCTCCGACCACGCATGCCCGTCGCGCCCCGCACGCCTCACGTCACCGGGAGTCTCCCGGATGTCTCCGATGGATCAACCCCCTTTCGGGCGAACGGAGTTGAAGGAGATCAGCGCATGATCAGAATTGCTGCCGCACTTCGCGATCCCGCAGCCCGCCCGTACCGGTCCGCATCCCGCCGCTCCGCGATTGCGCGGCCCCCGGAGCGGCGGGACGCTGGAGGGGCAAGCTTTTTCGGTGTCCGGTCCCGTCCGCGGTGCCGGCGTCGGCCGGCGACCCCCTGAGGTGGTGCCGGAGCGGCCGGGCGCACGCGCACTAGGAGACGATCATGGACGGCGCCCTCCTCGAGGCGATGGGAACCGCTCTGCGAGGCCCGGTCATCGGCCCGGACGACCAGGAGTACGGGCAGGCCCGCACGGTGTACAACGCCATGATCGACAAGAAACCGGCGGCCGTCGTCATGTGCCACGACACGGCGGACGTCATGGAGGCCGTGAGGTTCGTCCGCGAGAACGGCCTGGACGTGGCCGTCCGGGGCGGCGGGCACAGCGGCCCCGGGCTCTGCCTCGCCGACGGCGCGGTCACGCTCGACCTCTCCCCCATGCGCGGCGTGCGGGTCGACCCGGCCACCCAGACCGCCCAGGCCGACGGGGGTGCGACGCTGGGCGACTTCGACCACGCCACCCACGCGTTCGGCCTCGCCACTCCGGCGGGCATCATGTCCACGACCGGGATCGGTGGACTCACCCTCGGCGGCGGCCACGGATACCTCACCCGCAAGTACGGCCTCTCGGTGGACAACCTGGTCTCCGCGGACGTGGTCCTGGCCGACGGCACCTTCGTCTCCGCGAACCCGAGCGAGCACTCCGACCTGTTCTGGGCGCTCCGGGGCGGCGGCGGGAACTTCGGTGTCGTCACGTCGTTCGACTTCGAGCTGCACCCCGTGGACACGGTGGGCGTCGCCATCACCCTGTGGCCCCTGGAGCTCTTCCGCGACGTCATCCGGTGGTACCGCGACTTCCTGCCGCAGGCACCGGACGACCTGTACGGCTTCTTCGCGTCGCTCACGGTCCCGCCCGGGCCGCCCTTCCCCGAGGAGATCCACGGCCGGAAGATGTGCGGGGTCATCTGGTCCTCGACGGCGGACCCGGAATCCCTGGGCGAGACCCTCGCCGTCGTGAACGAACCCGGCCCGCCCGCCTTCCACTTCACGGCCCCGATGCCCTACCCGGTCCTGCAGAGCATGTTCGACGCGCTGATGCCGGCCGGTCTCCAGTGGTACTGGCGCGGTGACTTCTTCGACCGGATCACGGACGACGCCGTCGACGTGCACGCCTCCTTCGCGGAGAAGCTCCCCACCGGGCTGTCGACCATGCACCTGTACCCGGTCGACGGTGCGGCGGGCCGTGTCGGCCCCGACGACACCGCCTGGGCCTACCGCGACGCCCACTGGTCGGGCGTCATCGCCGGCATCGACCCCGACCCGGCCAACGCGGCGGCGCTGCGGGAGTGGGCCGTCGGCTACTGGGAGGCGCTGCACCCGCACTCCATGGGCGGCGGCTACGTGAACTTCATCGGCACCGACGAGTCCCAGGACCGGGTCAGGGCCACCTACCGCGGTCATTACGACCGGCTCGCGGAGGCCAAGGGAACGTACGATCCGCACAACCTCTTCCGCGCAAACCAGAACATCGAGCCCGCACCGCCGCACTGACCGTCACGCCGGGCCCGCAATACCGAGGGAAAGCAGTGCTGAGAGGGTTACAGTCTGCGTAGACCGCCGCACAATGATCCGGACGCCCCCGGAGCGGCGCGAACCGGTAGTGGCACTTCGTCGCCGTACCGGTCGGGACCAGCCCGGCATCCAGCGCGGCAGCTCGGT
Source organism: Streptomyces sp. JH34 (assembly GCF_029428875.1). NCBI lineage: Bacteria > Bacillati > Actinomycetota > Actinomycetes > Kitasatosporales > Streptomycetaceae > Streptomyces > Streptomyces sp. JH34. Next base: position 3,452,624 of record NZ_JAJSOO010000001.1, read on the forward strand.
CACGGGGCTCTCACCACACCTACGTACAGGACACCTGAGATGACCGACATGCCTGCCCGCACGATCCAGCGGCGCGCCGACAGCGCGACTGTGACCGCCGACACGGGCGCTGCGGATCCGCTGCCCACGCCGCAGTACGCGGGTCTGTTCATCGAGCCCGACCTGCCGCCGTTCACCGACGAATCCGAGTGACCGGGGGACCCGCGACCGCCCCTGAGTGACCGGCCCGGCCGGACGGTCGTTGGGAGACCATGCGCATCCGTATCGGCGTGGTCGTCCTCGCAGTGGTCCTGCTGATCGCCGCGTTCATCTCGAACATCCCGTCCGGGGCAGAGACCGAGGCGGCCTGCCGACGGGCCCTCGACAACCTGTCGACGTGGACCAACCGTCCGGAGGTGTGCCTCGACGTGTCCTCGGAGACCTACCGGACGTTCCTCCTGATGTACCAGCTGCGGGAGGAGGGCCTGGACTAGGTCCAGGCCCCCGGTCCGGCTCAGCCCTGCTGTTCCTTCCACTCCGCCTGGGCCTCGTCGAGGTTTGCGGCGAGCGTGTCCAGGAAGTCCTTGGCGCTCGCCTTGCCGAGCAGCACCTTCTGGAAGCCGGCCTCGCTGTCGGCCTTGGACAGGGTGTTCCAGTCCGGCAGGTAGTAGGGGAGCTGGACGATCTTGGTGTCGCCGGAGAACAGCGCCTCCGCGCCGAGCTTGGTGGTCTCGGCCTTGTCGAGCCAGGGGTCCTCGGCCGCTTCCTTGTTGGCCGGGATCAGGCCTGCGGACTCGCTGAACTTCGAGTTCGAGGCGTGGGAGGCGGCGAACTCGATGAACTTCCAGGCGGCCGCCTTGTTCTCGGACGACTTGAGGAGGCCTAGGCCGGAGACGGGGTTGGAGACCATCACCCGGGTCCCGTCGGCGAGTTCCGGCTGCGGGATGCCACGGAACTTGTCGGTGCCGAGTGAGCTCACGTGGTCCTGGTAGGAACCCAGGTTGTGGTTGAGCATGGCGATGCCGCCGGAGTCGAACTGGGCGACCATCTTGGTGAAGTCGTTGTTGAGGTCGGCCTCAGGGGTGGCCTTCCTGTACAGCCCGACGTACTTCTCCAGTGCCGCGACGTTCTTCGGATCGTTGACCGTCGTGCTCGTCTGTGACTCGTCCCAGAACGAGTCGATGCCGGACTGCCCGTACATCGCGTCCAGTGCCTGGGCGATGGAACCCGGGCCGCCGCGGATGGTGTAGCCGAACTGGTTCTTCTTCTTGTCCGTCAGCTTCGCCGCGGCCCCGTAGAACTCGTCCCAGGTGTCCGGCTCGCCCAGCCCGGCCTTCTCGAACAGGTCCGTGCGGTAGTACAGGACGCCGTTCGTCGCGGAGATCGGCACCGTGTACATCTCGTCCCGGCCGGCGGCACTCCGCACGTTCTCGACCATCGCCTCGTTGAGCTTGCCCTTGAGGGAGCTCTTCTCGATCCGGTCGTCCAGCGGCTCCAGGGCGTCCTGCGCGGTGATCCCGGCGACCATCGCGGCGCCCACACCACCGACGTCCGGCAGCCCCCCTCCCTGGATGGCGGTGTCGTACTTCGACTGGGCCTCGGTGGAGGCGATGCCCACGTACTGCACGTCGATGTCCGGGTTCGCCTTCTCGAAGTCGGCGATGATCTCCTTCCAGATCGCCGTGCGGACACCGCCGTTCTCGTCCCAGAACACGATCTTCCCGGTTCCCGAGCCCTCGGCGCCCTTCGCGCCGGTCATGCCGCTCCCGTCGTCACCGCAGGCGGTGGCCGTGAGGGCCAGGGCGGAGACCAGGGATATCGCGGCGGCGAGACGGCTGTTGCGGGGCTTGATCATGGTCGGCTCTCTTCTCTGAGTGCTCACCGGCGGGGCGCTGCGCGGCAGGGCGCCGCAGCGTGAACCGTGCGGGGATGAAGGTCCTTCGGGAAAGCGCGGAGCTCCGGCAGTCCTGCGGAGCGTCGGGCGGGCACGTCACCGCCGCCAGGGCCGGGGCACACGGGCGGGACGGGTGGGCGGGGGTCCTTCAGCGTCTCCCGCGGCGCCGGGGGCGGCAGGGGAGAGGGCTCGGGGCTGGCTGCATACGGCGCTCGGCTCTCATATGGCGTCTGATATATGACATACGAAGGACAACGCGAAGAACGTAAGTCGGCCCACTCCCCCGGTCAATGCCCGTGCAGCAGAAAGTTCCCGGGTCCGGGAACGCGGAAGCGCCCCGGCCTTCGGAACTCGAGTTCCGGAGGCCGGGGCGCTTCCGTCGGCGTGGTCAGGCTTGCACGGTCGCCTTGTCCGCCGAGGAGCCGGTCCGATCACCGTCGGCCGAGGTGCGGACGAGGCCCGGGATGAGCGCGGCGACCGCCGCGGCGACGAGGGCGACACCGCAGCCGATCATCAGGCCGACGCGGAACCCGTCCTCGGAGGCGAGCGAGAAGCCGCCGAGGTCCATGGTCATCTGCGCCAGTACGACACCGATGACGGCCGATCCGATGGTCGTCCCCAGGGAACGCATCAGGGTGTTGAACCCGTTGGCCGCCGCGGTCTCCGAGAGCGGGACCGAGCTCATGATCAGGGCGGGCATCGCGCCGTAGGCCAGGCCGACGCCGCTGTTGATGACGATTCCGACGATCATCAGGCCCCAGGCGGAGCCCATGAGGAAGAGGGAGAGGCCGTAGCCGAGGGAGATCACGAGCGCACCGAGGACGAGTGCGATCTTGGGCCCACGTGCGTTGATCAGCTTCCCGCCGAGCGGGGAGACGATCATCATCATCACGCCACCGGGAGCCATCCACAGACCCGCGGCCAGCATCGACTGCCCGAGGCCGTACCCCGTGGCCTCGGGGAACTGGAGCAGCTGGGGGGCGATGAGCATGAAGGAGTACATGCCGACGCCGACCAGGATCGACGAGACGTTGGTCAGCAGCACGCGCGGACGGGCGGTGGTGCGCAGATCGACGAGCGGGTCACGGGTACGCAGCTCGTAGAACCCCCAGGCACCCAGGGCCACGACCGCGACCGCGAACAGGCCGAGCGTCGTGCCGGAGCCCCAGCCCCAGTCGGCGCCCTTGGAGATCGCCAGCAGGAGGGACACCAGGCCGACGGCGAGCCCGATCGCGCCGGGGGCGTCGAACCGCTGCCCCTTGGCGCCGGCCGGGACGTCCGGGACGAAGAGGTAGATGAGTACGGCGATCATCAGCGCCAGGACCGCGGAACCCCAGAACAGCACGCGCCAGCTGGCGTACTCGGCGACGGCGGCGGAGATCGGCAGACCGAGCGCGCCACCGATGCCCATGGAGGCGCTCACGAGGGCGATGGAGCCGCTGAGCTTCTCGGCGGGCACCACGTCGCGCAGGAGCGCGATGCCCAGCGGCACCATGCCCATGCCCATGCCCTGGAGACCTCGTCCGACGATCATCGGGACGACGGAGGAGGCCAGCGCGCACACGACCGACCCGACGATCAGCGGGACCGCGCAGGCCAGCAGCATGCGGCGCTTGCCGAGGAGGTCACCGAGCCTGCCGGTGACCGGCACGCACACGCCCGCGACCAGGAGGGTGACGGTGACCACCCAGGCCGCGTTCGACGAAGAGGTGTCCAGAATCCGCGGCAGCTCCGCGATCAGCGGGGTCACCAGCGTCTGCATCACGGCGGCGACGGTGCCGGCGAGTGCCAGCGTGGTGATCACACCGCCTGCGCGGGCTGTGGGCTGGGGTGCGTCCATATCGCGGGTCCTCGGCTATCCGGTCGGTTCGATGGGAGACTTGGCATCGTACATTCCTATTGCATCATGCACATCTTGTGGTCTATGCAAGTCTGCGTAAACATACGATGAAGTCAGCACGCACGACGACACACCGGCCCGCCCGGCAGGAAGCAGGAGGTGCCCGCGCATGAAAAGGGCAACGCATGAGGTCGAGTACGAGCAGATGCTGCTCAGCCGGCACGGCCTGCTGACCCACAGGAAGGGGCGCCGCAAGGACGGCCTCCTGGAGCGCAGCGCGTACGTCCTGCTCAGCCGCATCCGCGTACAGGGCCCCATGTCCGTCGGTGAGCTCAGCGAGGCCTTCGATCTCGACGTCTCCACCCTCAACCGGCAGACCGCCGCGGTCATGCGCGCCGGATTCGTGGAACGCATCCCCGATCCGGACGGGGGCATGGCCCGCAAGTTCCGCATCACCGAGGAGGGGGCGAGGACCCTCGACGCGGAACGCGAGGGCATGGTCAGCTCCCTGGAGCGCGTCATGGCCGACTGGGCCGACGAGGACATCTCCGCCTTCGCCGGCTACCTGCGTCGCTTCAACTCCGACATCGAGCGCATCGGCGGCCGTCCCTGGCCGCGCCCCTGAGCCACCGGCCGGAAGAAGCCGCGAGGGCCCGTCCCCGGCGGCTGTGCCTCACGGAACCCGGCGGGCGGAGGACGCGAGGCGATCGGCGAGCTCGGCGACGAGGTCGCGCAGTTCGTCCGGGCGCTCGATGACGAAGGGCCGGTCGAGCGCGGCCAGCACCGGAGGCAGCCAGCCGAGCCGCTCCGCCCTGATACCGACACGCCACCAGCGTCCGGGCGTCGGGGCGTCGCAGGCCGCGGGTCCCTCCTCCGCCTCCAGGATCGCGACGGCTGCGGGAAGCCGGGCCCTGATCGCCTCCGCCGTTCCGTGGATCCGCAGGGTCACCTCGTGCCGGTACCCGGCCGTGGCGAAGCCCGACAGCACGCGCGCGGCCGGATCGGTACCCGCGGGCACCTCGAACGATCCGGGGAGGGCCCGCGCGTCGGTGATGCGGTCGAGCCGGAAGGTCCGGTCCTCGCCGATCCCGGGGTCCCTGCCGGTGACGTACCACCGGCCCGCGTGGGCGACGATCCCGTAGGCGTGCAGCGTGCGTTCGCCGCGCCGGCCGTCGCCGCCGGTGTATCTCATCGTGACCGGTCGGCTGTGACGCACCGCGTCGGCGATCGTGAGCAGGACCCCGGTGTCCGGGGCGGCGAACCCGCCGGGCCCGTCCGTGAAGGCGAGGGATTCGAGGAGCGTGTCGAGCCGGCCCGCGAGGTGCCTGGGAAGCACGCGCCGGATCTTGGCGGACGCCGTCTCGCTCGCCGTGTGCCCTGCCGCCGGTCCCGCCCTGCGCCCCGCCACCAGGCCGAGCAGCACGGCCAGCGCCTCGTCGTCGCTCAGCATGAGGGGCGGCAGGCGGTACCCGGCGCCGAGCCTGTATCCGCCGTACCGGCCCCGCACCGACTCCACGGGCACATCGAGGTCGATCAGCTGGTCCACGTACCGCCGCACGGTCCGCCCGTCGACGCCGAGCCGGTCGGCGAGCTCCGCCACCGTGCGCGTGCCGCCGGACTGCAGCAGCTCCAGGAGTGTCAGCACACGGCCGGCGGGTCGGGTCATGGCTACAGCCTAGAACCGATACAGGACGGAAACTGTCCACTATCTCCCCTAGCCTCCGACATGCACGACGCCGGCACGACGTCGTCACGACCCTGGGAGGCCCTCATGAACTTCGTCTCGATCCGCATCATCACCAGTGACGTCGCACGCCTCGTCACCTTCTACGAGCGGGTCACGGAGGTGCGGGCGGAGTGGGCCAACGACGACTTCGCCGAACTCAGGACACCCGCCGCCACCCTCGCGATCGCGAGCACCCGCACCGTCCCCCTGTTCGCCCCCGGCTCCGCCCGCCCGGCGGAGAACCACAGCGTGATCACCGAGTTCCTCGTCGACGACGTGGACCGCGTGCACCGGAACCTGGCGGACGTCGTCACCGACCTCGTGGCCGAGCCCACCACGATGCCCTGGGGCAACCGCTCGCTGCTGTTCCGGGACCCGGACGGCAACCTGGTCAACTTCTTCACCCCCGTCACCCCGGAGGCCGTGGAGAAGTTCGCCCGCTGAGGAGACACAGCCGCTCCCGCCGCGCCGCACCCAGGAGGCCGAGGCGGACGTCACCATACGAACATGGGTATGGGTACTCATGCCGCTGCCGCAGCCCCGACGGCATCGTGTGTCTCACACCGAGCAACACGGTTTCCTCACATCGGAGTTGAAGATGGCTGCCTCGCCTCGCACCCTGTCCCTGTCCCTTCGCCGGTACCTGCTGAACCCGGCCGCCCTGGGCTACCTGGCCGTCGTGGCCGCAGTCGGCGTATGGGTCGGGTTGGACGCGCTCCTGGTCGAGCGGGCGGACGCCAGTCTCGCCGGGGTCTGGCTGTTCCTCGTGACCGCCCCGACCTCGATGCTGTTCCTGGCCCTTCCCGGCGTGCTCCCGTTCGCCGGTGTCGCCGTCGGAGCCGTCATCCAGGCGCTGGCGCTCGGCGCCGCCTACCGCTGGGTCATCGGCCGGACCACGCGGCGCACCGCCACCGCCTGAGCAGGCATCATCGACCGACACCCGGGCGCCGACCGCGGCGCCCGCGCGAACGAGGTTTGAGGCCATGGCGAAGTGCAAGAAGTGCGGGGCGCGGAAGCGCCGTTGGCCCCGCTCCTGTTCCCGGTGCCGTACCGGATCCTCGGACCGGGCGGAAACGGCCGTGGAGGCCGCCGAACTGGCCGCGGAACTGGGACTGCTCGGCTGGATCGGGCGAGGCGTCATGACCATGGTGCGGCTGGCGCTGCGTGCGATCGGCTGACCGGAGTGACTCATCGTGATGCGGTCGTGCGATGGTGCAGATGACTCGTCGCAAGCGCCACCCGCTCACACGGATGTCCGGAAACCACTGAGCGCCTCGACCGGCCGAAGCCGGTCGAGGCGCTCAGTCGCAGGTCGGAGGGTGTTTCCTCGCCCCGCGATCGGTAGGCCGTGTGGGACTCGAACCCACAACCAACGGATTAAAAGTCCGCTGCTCTGACCAATTGAGCTAACGGCCCCGGATCGATCACCCCCGAGCATAGCTGCCCCGGGCCCGGCAGCCGATCGGGTATCGGTGCCGGGCCCTGTCGTGGCCGGGACCGAGCCGGTCAGTCCGTGGATTCGTCCGTGATCGTGCGCTTGTGAACCGGTGCGGTCGGCCTGAGGAACCAGTGCCGGGCCGAGACCAGCCACCACACGGCGGCGAAGCCGAGCACCACCAGCACGGCCAGCGGGGCGTAGTTGAAGCTCTCCCAGGTGACCGGGGACACCTGGGGCAGCATGAAGAGCACCGTGATCACCCCGACCCAGGTCACCGCGACGACGCCGATGGGCCGGGACCAGCGGCCCAGGTGCCAGGGGCCCCGGACGAAGTCGTCGCCGCGCAGCAGCCTGAGCAGGGTGGGGATGACGTAGGCGATGTAGAGGCCGATGACCGCGATGGACGTCACCGCGGCGTACGCGGTGACGTTGATCAGGTACGGCAGGCCGAGGGCCAGGGCGCCGAGGGCGGCCAGCCAGACCGCCGCGACGGGCGTGCGCGTGCGGGGGCTGACCGTGTGCCAGACGCGGGAGAAGGGCAGTGCCCCGTCGCGCGAGAAGGCGTAGATCATGCGGCTGTTGGCGGTCACGGAAGCCATGCCGCAGAAGAGCTGCGCCCCGATCACGACGAGCAGCAGGAGCTTGCCCGTGGTGGCGCCGAGCGCGTCCAGCAGGATCTGCGCGGGCGGGGCCCCGGTCGGGGAGTTCAGGGCGCCGTCGTACGACTGGATGGCGAAGGTGAAGCCCAGCAGCAGCACGAAGCCGGCGATCCAGGACGTCCAGATGGACTGCACGATGCCGCGCGGGCCCGCCACGGCCGCGTCGTGGGTCTCCTCCGTCATGTGGGCGGAGGCGTCGTACCCGGTGAAGGTGTACTGCGCCATCAGCAGGCCGATCATCACGACGTAGAAGCCGCTGCCCCAGCCGGTGTTGTTGACGAACTCGGTGAAGACGTACGACGCCGACCGGTGCGAGTCCGGCACGAAGGTGAGCGCGCCCACGATGACGGCGACCCCGACCACGTGCCACCACACGCTGACGTTGTTGAGGAAGGCGACGATGCCGACGCCGAAGGTGTTCAGCAGGCCGTGGAGGACCAGGATCGCCGCGAAGAGCAGGATCGTACGGCCGGGAGTGACCTCGAAGCCGAACTGCAGGTTCAGATAGGCCCCGAGGAAGGACGCCGCCCCGAAGTCGATGCCGGCGGTGACGGCCACCTGGCCGAGCACGTTGAACCAGCCGGCGAACCAGGCCCACGCGGCCGCCGAGCGCGGCGGGGCGAGGCGGTGGGCCCAGAAGTACAGGCCCGCGGACGTCGGATAGGCCGAACAGATCTCCGCCATGGCCAGCCCGACGAACAGCGTCATCAGCCCGACGCCGACCCAGCCCCAGGTGATGACGGCGGGCCCGCCGGTGTTCATGCCGAAGAGGTACAGCGTCAGACAGCCGGAGAGCACCGAGATGATCGTGAACGAGACCGCGTAGTTGGAGAAGGCGGACATCCGGCGCGCGAGCACCTGGGTGTAGCCGAGTTCGGCCAGCCGTTCCTCGTCGGAGAGAGCGGCCTGAGGGCCTCGGAGGGCGTCCGGTGGTGGCTCGGCGGCCACCGCTTCGTCGTTTGTCATGTCCCCAGCGATGCCCTCGGGGGCCCTCCGGAAACGCCTCGGGGCCCGTAGGGCACCGAAGTGCCGTACGGGCCCCGAGGGCCGGGCGTCAAGTCAGCCGGACTCAGCCGTTGCGCTTCCAGCGCGGCTTGTCGTCACGGCGGCCGAAGGTGCCGGTGCCCGTACCCGTGCCGGTGCCACCGCGGTGGTCGTCACGACGGCCGTGCGGACGGTCGCCGCCACCGGAGCGGAAGCCGCCCGAGGGACGGTCGTCACGACGGTCACGGTTGAACGGGCGGTCGCCGCCACCGGAGCGGAAGCCACCGGAGGGACGGTCGTCACGACGGTCACGGTTGAACGCCGGGCGGTCGTTGTCACGACGCTCGAAGGAACGGCCGCCACGGTCGTCACGACGGTCGCCGCCACCGGAGCGGAAGCCACCGGAGGGACGGTCGTCACGACGGTCACGGTTGAACGCCGGGCGGTCGTTGTCACGACGCTCGAAGGAACGGCCGCCACGGTCGTCACGACGGTCGCCACGGTCGTCGCGACGGTCGCCGCCGCCGGAGCGGAAGCCACCCGAGGGACGGTCGTTGCTGCCGCGGAAGGACGGACGGTCGTTGCTGCCGCGGTAGCCGTTGCCGCCGGAGGGACGGCCACTGCGCTCGCCGACGCGGTCGTTGCTGCCGCGGTATCCACCGCGGTCGTCACGGCGGTCGCCGCCACGGTCGTCACGCCGGGCGTAGTTGCCCCGGTCGTCGCGACGGTCGTCGCGCGCGGCCGGCTGCTCGGGGACGGACGCGGCGGCGACGAGCGCGGCCTCGGCCTCGGCGGCGACCTCTGCCACCGCCGCCTCCGGGTCCTCGCCCCGCTCGCGGGCGGCACGGGCGACCAGGCGGTCGGCCTCCTCGCGCAGCTCGACGGCACGGCGCTGGACGCGCTCCAGTTGCTTGGTGAGGTCGGCGGCCTCGCGCTCGGCCTGCTTGGCCGCGTTGTTCGCGGAGTCGGCCTGGACCTCGGTCAGCGAACGTGCTCCGGTGATCTCGGCGACCTCGGGCTCGAAGACGCCGGCGCCCTGGACGATGTGGCGCGAGGCGTCGACGCCCGCGTCCTCCATGAGGCGGAAGATCTGGCGGCGCTGGTGCGGAAGCGCCAGCGACACGACGACACCGGACTTTCCGGCACGGGCGGTACGGCCCGAGCGGTGCAGGTAGTCCTTGTGGTCGCCGGCCGGGTCCACGTTGAGGACGAGGTCGATGCCGTCGACGTGGATGCCGCGGGCGGCGACGTCGGTGGCGACGAGGGCGTTGACGTAGCCCTTCTTGAAGTCCTCGAGGACGCGGGTACGGGCGCCCTGCGTCATGCCGCCGTGCAGCGCGTCGGCCTTCACGCCCGACTCGATGAGCTGCTCGGCGATGCGGTCGGCGCCCAGCTGGGTGCGGACGAAGATGATCGTGCGGCCCTTGCGGGCGGCGATCGCGGCCGTGACCGGCGCCTTGTCCTTCGGCTTCACGACGAGGACGTGGTGCGACATGGTCGAGACGTTGCCCTGGGCGCTGTCGACCTCGTGGGTGACCGGGTTGCTCAGGTAGCGCTTGACGAGCGTGCCGATCTCGTTCTCCATCGTCGCGGAGAAGAGCATGCGCTGGCCGCCACCGGGGATCTGGTCGAGCAGCTCGGTGACCTCGGGCAGGAAGCCCAGGTCCGACATCTGGTCGGCCTCGTCGAGGACCGCGACCTGGACGCTCGCGAGGGAGCAGGCGCCGCGGTTGATGATGTCGCGCAGCCGGCCCGGGGTGGCGACGAGGACGTCGACACCGCGCTCCAGCGCGTAGATCTGGTTGCCCATCGACGTACCGCCGCAGACGACCTTCATCTTCAGGCCGAGCACGTCGCCGTAGGGCTGCAGCGCGTCCGCCACCTGCATGGCCAGCTCACGGGTCGGCGTGAGGATGATCGCGCGGGGCTTCTTCTTCTCGGTGTGCCCGCCGGCCAGCGCGGCCAGGGTCGGCAGACCGAAGGAGAGCGTCTTGCCCGAGCCGGTGCGGCCACGGCCGAGGATGTCCTTGCCGGCCAGGGCGTCCGGGATGGTCGCGGCCTGGATCGGGAAGGGGGCCGTCACACCGTTCTGCGCGAGCTTGCGGACGATGCCCTCGGGCAGCCCGAGCTCGGCGAAGGTGATGCTCGGCTCGGCGTCCTCGGCGACCTCTTCCGAGGTGTCCGCGGCGGAGGTGACCTCGTCGTCGGAGGTGGCCTCGTCGGAGGTGACCGCGGCGGAGGGCTCCGCGACGGGGGTCTCGTCGGCCTGGGCCACTACGGCCTCGGCTGCCTCGACGACCTCGATGTTCTCGACGTCGTTCTCGGACATGACGGTGTTGTCAGAACTGGAAATTGACATGCGAAATGCGAAACCTTCCGGAGTCTCGGCACGCGCCCGTAACTCCGTGTTTTCGCAATTTCGACCGCCTCAATGCGGTCCAGCCACGGCAAGGGAGAGTACGCGCCACACGGCGCTCTTCTGTGTCGGCGCCGGGCAATGGGATCAAACGATCTACTACCATACGCACCCTCCCCCACTTCGCGCAAACCGGCCCCCCTCACACCGGTGCGACCTGCGGTGATACCCGCGGAGTGGGCCACATGCCGACCCGCCCCGGCGTCCCCGCCGCATCCGTGCGGGACTGCGCCGCCGGCGAGGCCGAGGGCTGCTCCGGCGGCGGCGAGGGCTCCGGCTCGGGCGAGGCCGGGGGCTCCTCGGTGACCGGCGGAGGCGGCGGCTCCCCCGGGCCCGGGGCGCTGGGCTCCGGGGTCGGCAACGGGCCTCCGTGCGAGGGCGCGGGGGAGCCGGGGCCGGCGGGCACCGGCACGGCCTTCCCGGGCTCCGCCGACGGGGTGCGGCCCGAGGCCCTCGCGTCCGGCTTGCGCGAGGCCGCCCGGTCGGACTGCGCCTCGGCACGGCCACCACCGGAGCCGGACCGGCCGGTGCCGGACACGGTGCCCCCGTCGGGCAGGGCGGACGCGCCCTTCCGGTCCGCGGAACGCGAGGGGGTCGGCTTCCCAACGTCGTCGCCGACGCTCACACAGCCTGTGGACGCGGCGATCGTCAGCGCGGTGACGGCTGCCCAGCGGACGCGGGGGGACAACTGGCGCACGGGATGGCACCTCCGGGGAGGAGAGGGACGGCGGGTACGGGAGAGCGATGTGTCCAACTCCCCCGCCCCCACCGGGGACACGCCCGGACACAACACCCGCACACGGAGCGGCCGGCCGGCCGCTCCGCGGGAGGCTCAGAAGCCCCCCGCCAGCTCCGCCCCCAGGAACACCGCCCCGAGCCCCACCAGCAGGGACGCCAGCAGATTCGCCCCGGCGAGGAAACCCCGGCCCGCCTCGGCCAGGCGCAGGGTCTCGTACGAGAACGTCGAGTACGTCGTCAGCGCCCCGCACAGGCCCGTCCCCAGCAACGCGTACACGGGAGTGGACACCGTGGCGCCGGTCAGCACACCGAGCAGCAGACTGCCCGCCGCGTTCACCGTGAACGTCCCCCACGGGAACACGTACGGCAGCCCGGAACCGTGCCGCGCCTGCACCGCACGGTCCGTCAGATAGCGCAGCGGCGCCCCGACGGCACCCCCGAGGGCGACCAGCAGCCAGGTCACGACGGCCTCCCCCGCCCGTCCACCAGCACCCGGGTGAGCACGGTCGCGCCCGAGACCGCGCCGAGCGCCGCCACGGCCGTCCCCGCCGCGTATCCCATGGCCGTCGCCACTTCCTGACGGGCCAGCAGCTTCGACACGTCGGCGGCGTACGTCGAGAACGTGGTGAACCCGCCGAGCACCCCGACACCCCAGAACGGCCGCACCAGCGGACGCGCGACGACGCCCCGCTCCGCGACCAGCACCATCAGCACCCCGATCAGGGCGCAGCCCGACACGTTGACGGCGAAGACCGTCCAGGGGAAGCCGCCCTCGGCCGTCGGCCAGGCGAGCGAGGCCGCGTACCGCGCGGTCGCCCCCAGGGCACCGCCGGCGGCGATGACGGCCAGGACCCGCCACCGGCCGGGCCCCTCGGTCTCGGCGCGCTGCGCGGGTACGGAGAGGTCGACGTCCGGGTCGACGGACGGCCTGCGGGGCGGCGGATCCTGGGTGCTCACCCGTACCCCAGCTCGTGCAGCCGCTCGTCGTCGATGCCGAAGTGGTGGGCGATCTCGTGGACCACGGTGATCTCGGTCTCGGCGACCACGTCCTCGCGGGTCTCGCACATCCGCAGAGTCGGCCCCCGGTAGATCGTGATCCGGTCCGGCAGGACCCCGGCGTACCACTCGCCGCGCTCGGTGAGCGGCGTCCCCTCGTAGAGGCCGAGGAGCTCCCGGTCCTCCGGGTCCTCGGGCTCCTCCTCCACGAACACCGCGACGTTGTCCATCAGCCGCATCAGCTCCGGCGGGACCCGGTCAAGAGCCAGGCTCACCAGCTCTTCGAACTCCTCGCGCGTCATCTCCAGCACACCGCCATTGTCACGTACGCCGGTCCGGAGGGGGCGGGCCGCACCCGCCCCGGGACCCACCCGCCCGGCCCATGCCTTCACGCCGCCCCGCATGTCCGCCGCCCGAACGGGGCATACGCGCCCAATGGCACGCCCGTTCCACGCCGCAGCCGTCCGTGTCCGCCGCCTCTCCCGCTCGCGCGCCGCCGCCCCCGCCGGCGGCCTCGTCCCCGCCGCGCACCCCTGGAAACGCGCGCTCGGCCTGCTGGCCGTGGTCGTACTGGGCGCCTGGCTGGGGCTGCTGGTCGTCGGCAGTGTGCGTACGCCGGTGGGCCCCATGGACACCACCATGACCCTGCGGCCCTCGGTGAGCGGCGGCACCAAGATCAACGTGTCGCCGCTCGGCGCCCTGGAGCTGGACTCCCACCACGCCCCGGTCCGCCTGGACGTGGACGTCGACCAGCTGGACCCGGAACGCTCGCAGGCCCTGGTCAAACACCCCGAACGCCTCTCCGGTCTCCAGGACGAGGTCACCGACGACGTCGCCGCCGGCACCCGCGAGCTGGCCCTCCGCTCCTGCGTGGCCGTGGTCTCCGGTGCCACCGCCCTCGGACTCGTCGTCTACCGGCGCCCGCGCCGCGCCCTCGCCGCCGGAGGCCTCGCCCTGGCGCTGCTGGCCGCCTCGGGGGTCAGCGCGTACGCCACCTGGAACCCGAAGTCCGTCCTGGAGCCGAAGTTCTCCGGACTGCTGTCCAGCGCCCCGTCGGTCGTCGGCGACGCCCGCTCGATCGTCACCGAGTTCGACGTCTACCAGCAGGAACTCGCCCGTCTGGTCACCAACGTCACCAAGCTGTACGACGCCACGTCCACGCTGCCCGTGTACCAGCCGGACCCCGGGACCATCCGGGTCCTGCACGTCTCCGACATCCATCTCAACCCGGCCGCCTGGCACATCATCGCCTCGCTCGTCGAGCAGTACGAGATCGACGTGATCATCGACTCGGGCGACACGATGGACCACGGCACCGCCGCCGAGAACGGCTTCCTGGACCCGGTCCGCGGCCTCGGCGCGCCCTACGTCTGGGTCAGGGGCAACCACGACTCGAAGCAGACCCAGGCCCATCTGCGGAAGACGAAGAACGCTCACGTCCTGGACGAGGGCGAAGCGGTGAGCGTGGCCGGGCTGCGGATCGCCGGCACCGGGGACCCCCAGTTCACCCCGGACCGCTCGCGCCCGACCGGCGGCAAGGCGTCCGAGCAGCTCGCCGGCATGCGGCTCGCCTCGGCCCTGCGCGACCAGAAGCGGGCGGGCACCCCGGTGGACATCGCGGTGGCGCACGACCCGAACGCGGCGCGCGAGACGGACGGAACGGTTCCGCTGGTCCTGGCCGGCCATGTGCACCACCGGGTGAACGAACTGCTGCCGTTCGGGACGCGACTGAAGGTCGAGGGCTCCACGGGCGGCGGCGGTCTGCGCGCCGTGCAGAACCAGAAGCCCGAGAAGGTGCGCGCGTCGGTGCTCTACCTGGACCGCCCCACCCGGCATCTGCAGGCCTGGGACGAGATCACCCTCGGCGGTCTCGGTCTCACGACCGCCGAGGTGAGCCGCCATCTCCCGGAGGAGAACCTGAAGAGTCCCTCCCCCTCCCCTAGCGTCCCGACGCCCTCCCCGTAGGACCTCTCGCTCGGATCAGGCCGGATCAGGGAGCGGGTCCCACGCGGCGAGGCGCGGTGCCAGGGCACGCGAGCCCGGCCTGATCCGAACGAGAAGCCAAACCGTTTTGGCGATACCTCCTCGCATCCCATATGCTTCTCACGTCCCCGACGCGCTGGAAAGCGCGCAGGTGGGCCCTTAGCCCTCATCGTCTAGTGGCCCAGGACGCCGCCCTTTCAAGGCGGTAGCACGGGTTCGAATCCCGTTGGGGGCACGCTTTACCGTGTGCGAGACTTGTCTCGCACATTAGCTAGGTCCTGTGGAGCAGTTTGGAGTGCTCGCCACCCTGTCAAGGTGGAGGCCGCGGGTTCAAATCCCGTCAGGACCGCTGCAGCCCGTACGAGCTGCGTGGCTGGGTAGCTCAGTTGGTACGAGCGATCGCCTGAAAAGCGATAGGTCGCCGGTTCGATCCCGGCCCCAGCCACCACCCGAAGGCCCCGTCCCGTGGACGGGGCCTTCGTCGTGCCGCCCCTCTCCGGTTCAGCCCGTTCCCGTCCGGCCGTCACGGCGCCGCCGCAGCACGTGGACGGTCAGCCCGAGCAGTGCCGCGGCCACCACCGCCGTCAGCGCCGCCACGTCCGGCACCCGTGCACCGAGCCGCCGGGCCCACTGCTCGACGGCGAACGACTCGTCCACGTCCAGGAGTCCGGGCAGTGCGGTCGTCCCGTCGTACACGAGGAAGAGCGTCCCGAGCCCGATGAAGAGGAGGCCGGAGACCAGCGAGGTGCTGTGCGTCCCGAAGCGGCCGGCACGCAGCGGCCTGCCGCGGAGCCAGGGCCGGCGACCGAGGTCGAATCGGTCCCAGAGCAGGGCGAGCACGAACAGCGGAACGGCCATGCCCAGCGCGTAGACCGCGAGCAGCAGTCCGCCGTAGACGGGGCTGCCGCTGACCGCCGCCACCGTGAGGACGCTGCCGAGGATCGGGCCCGCGCAGAAGCCGGCCAGACCGTGGACCGCGCCCAGCGCGTAGACGGAGACGGCGGTCGTGGGCCGGATCCGGCCACCGAGTGCGGCGATCCTCCGGCTGGCGAAGCCCAGCCCGGCGATCTGGGCGACCCCCAGCCCGATGATGAGCCAGCCCGCGCCGAGGACGAGCGCGTCACGGTGCCCGTGGAACAGCCGTCCTGCGTACGAACCCGCGGCGCCGAGCGGGACGAGGGTGGTGGCGAGCCCCGCGTAGAAGACACCCGTGCGCGCCAGGAGCCGTGAGGCGGAGCCGACGGAGTACGCGAAGAAGGCCGGGAGCAGCAGGGCACTGCACGGGCTGACCAGGGCGAGCAGACCGCCGAGCAGGGCGGCGAAGTAGCCGATGTCGGGGGTCACTTCGCCGGGTCCCCGGCGCTGCCCACATTCGCTTCCTCCGCCGCCGCGGCCTCGACGGCCTGGGTGAAGACCGCCGTGGGCTGGGCTCCGGCCAGGGGGCGGCCGTTGATGAGGAAGGACGGGGTGGACGTGGCGCCGATCCGGTACGCCTCCTGCCGGTCGGCGCCGACCGCCTCGGTGGCCGCCGCGCTGCCGGCGTCGCGGGAGAAGCGGGCGAGGTCCTTCACGCCGGCCTGCCGGGCGAGGGCCCTGAGACGGTCCTTGCCGAAGCCCTTCGCCTTGGCGTCCTCGGCGTACGCGACCCGGTGGAAGGCCCAGAAACGCCCCTGCCGGCCGGCCGCCCAGGAGGCGCGGGCGGCGGCCTCGGAGGCGTCGCCGAAGATCGGGAAGTTGCGCCACTCGATGCGCAGGGTGCCGTCGTCGACGTACCTCTTGATCAGTTCGGGTTCGGTGTCCCGGGCGAACTTCCCGCAGTAGCCGCACTGGAAGTCGGCGTACTCGATGAGGACGACGGGGGCGTCGGTGCGGCCCCGCGCCTGCTCGTCGCCCGCGTCACGCCGGGCGAGTCCGGCCAGTTCCCGGTGGACGCCGGGGTCCGGCTCGGTGGCCGCGGCGGCCGGGGTGCGGGCGGCGGATCCGTCCGGGGCGGTCGCCCGGTAGGAGACGAAGCCGAGGAGTCCGGCGGCGAGAACGACGACGAGGCCGAAGAACACCGGCTTCTTCGAGAAGGCGCCCTTCTTCGGGGACGGCTTCCTCGCCGACGGCTTCTTCACCGTGGACGAGGGGCGAGGGGGCGTGGGCATACGGCGCTCCGTGCGGGTGGGGGGTGAGCGGGGTCTGGGGGGATCTCCACGGGGTGCGGGAGGCGCCCGCGCTCTTCGGCACCCGGCGGCGCGGGCACGTCCCGGAACACGGGCCGCCTTGCGCGGGGAAGGGTGATCCGTTGCCCGGAATGGTACGCGCTGTGATCGCTCACTCCCGTTCGGTGACCGATGTCCGCGGCGTCTCCCTCTGAAAGCGGTGCGACGCGGCCAGGACCGAAATGCGTTCGCCACTCCTCGCGCGCGGGTGAGATCCTGGGGTCCGTATGTCTACTTCCTTCGCCGATCTCCAGTCCCTGCTCGGGCAGCTCCCGCTCCGCGACGCGCACAGGCTCGGCCGCCGTCTGGAGGGTGCCCGCCGCATCCGCAAGCCGGAGGCCCGCCAGTCCGTACTGGACGAGATCTCCGCCGAGGCCGGGAAGGCAGCCGAACGGCTCGCGGGGCGCGCCGCGCGGGTGCCCGCGCTGTCGTACCCGGAGCAGCTCCCGGTCAGCCAGAAGAAGGACGAGATCCTGGAGGCGATACGCGACCACCAGGTCGTGATCGTCGCCGGTGAGACGGGCTCGGGCAAGACCACGCAGATCCCCAAGATCTGCATGGAGCTGGGACGTGGCGTCCGGGGCATGATCGGGCACACCCAGCCCCGTCGGATCGCGGCGCGCACGGTCGCCGAGCGTGTCGCGGACGAGCTGAAGACCCCGCTGGGCGAGGCGGTCGGCTGGAAGGTGCGCTTCACCGACCAGGTGAACCCGGACGCGACCTTCGTGAAGCTGATGACGGACGGCATCCTGCTGGCCGAGATCCAGACGGACCGCGAGCTCCTCGCCTACGACACGATCATCATCGACGAGGCCCACGAGCGGTCGCTGAACATCGACTTCCTGATGGGCTATCTGGCCAGGCTGCTGCCCAAGCGGCCCGATCTGAAGGTCGTCATCACCTCGGCGACCATCGACCCGGAGCGCTTCGCCAAGCACTTCGGCGAGGCGCCGATCGTGGAGGTCAGCGGCAGGACCTATCCCGTGGAGGTGCGCTACCGGCCCCTCCTCGAGGAGGACAGCGAGGACTCGGACCGGGACCAGATCACCGCCATCTGCGACGCGGTGGACGAACTGGACCACGAGGGCCCCGGCGACGTCCTGGTCTTCCTCTCCGGCGAGCGGGAGATCCGCGACACCGCGGACGCGCTGAACAAGCGCCACCTCAGACACACCGAGGTGCTCCCCCTCTACGCCCGCCTGTCGCACGCCGAGCAGCACCGTGTGTTCCAGCGCCACACCGGTCGCAGGATCGTCCTGGCGACGAACGTCGCGGAGACCTCGCTGACCGTCCCCGGCATCAAGTACGTGATCGACCCGGGCAACGCCCGCATCTCCCGCTACAGCCACCGCACCAAGGTCCAGAGGCTGCCGATCGAGCGGATCTCGCAGGCCAGCGCCAACCAGCGCAAGGGCCGCTGCGGCCGTACGTCGGACGGCATCTGCATCCGGCTGTACTCCGAGGACGACTTCCTGACCCGCCCGGAGTTCACCGATCCGGAGATCCTGCGGACCAACCTCGCCTCCGTCATCCTCCAGATGACCGCGGCCGGCCTCGGCGACATCGAGAAGTTCCCCTTCATCGACCCGCCGGACCACCGCAACATCCGTGACGGCGTGCAGTTGCTCCAGGAGCTCGGCGCGCTGGAGGCGGCGGAGAAGTCCCCCGAGGAGGGGAAGCGGGGACAGCGGCTGACCCCGCTCGGCCGCAAGCTCTCCCAGCTGCCCGTGGACCCGCGGCTGGCCCGCATGGTCCTCGAGGCCGACAAGAACGGCTGTGCCCGCGAGGTCATGGTCATCGCGGCGGCGCTCTCCATCCAGGACCCGCGCGAGCGCCCCTCGGAGAAGCAGACCCAGGCCGACCAGAACCACGCCCGCTTCAAGGACGAGACGTCGGACTTCCTGGCGTTCCTGAACCTCTGGAACTACATCCGCGAGCAGCAGAAGGAGCGCGGCTCCTCCAGCTTCCGCCGGATGTGCAAACAGGAGTACCTCAACTTCCTGCGGATCCGCGAGTGGCAGGACATCTACGCGCAGCTGCGTACGGTCGCCAAGCAGATGGGCATCACCGTCGAGGAGCCCAAGGCTGACGCCGGCATCCCGGAACAGGCGGTGCACACCTCGCTGCTGGCCGGCCTCCTGTCGCACATCGGGCTGAAGGACACCGAGAAGAACGAGTACCTGGGTGCCCGCAGCGCCAAGTTCGCGATCTTCCCGGGTTCCGCGCTGTTCAAGAAGCAGCCCCGGTTCGTGATGTCGGCCGAGCTGGTCGAGACGTCCCGGCTGTGGGCGCGCGTCAACGCGAAGGTCGAGCCGGAGTGGATCGAGCCGCTCGCCCAGCACCTGCTGAAGCGCACCTACAGCGAGCCGCACTGGGAGAAGGACCAGGCCGCGGTCATGGCGTACGAGCGGGTCACGCTCTACGGGGTACCGATCGTCGCCCAGCGCAAGATCAATTTCGGCCGCATCGACCAGGAGGCGTCACGCGATCTGTTCATCCGCAACGCGCTGGTCGAGGGGGACTGGCGCACGCACCACCAGTTCTTCCACGACAACCGCAAGCTGCTGGGCGAGGTCGAGGAGCTGGAGCACCGGGCCCGGCGCCGCGACATCCTCGTGGACGACGAGACGCTCTTCGACTTCTACGACCGGCGGATCCCGGAGCACATCGTCTCGGGGGCGCACTTCGACTCCTGGTGGAAGCACAAGCGCCACGACGAGCCGGACGCGCTCGACTTCGAGCGCTCGATGCTCATCAACGAGAAGGCGGGGGCCGTCACCAAGGACGACTACCCCGACTCCTGGCGGCAGGGGAAGCTCAAATTCCGGGTGACCTACCAGTTCGAGCCGGGCGCCGACGCCGACGGTGTGACCGTCCACGTCCCGCTCCAGGTCCTCAACCAGGTCACCTCCGAGGGTTTCGACTGGCAGATCCCGGGCCTGCGGGACCAGGTCGTCACCGAGCTCATCCGCTCGCTGCCCAAGCCGATCCGCCGGCACTACGTCCCGGCCCCGGACTACGCGACGAAGTTCCTGGACCGTGCGGTCCCCCTGCAGGAGCCGCTTCCGCTGACGCTCGCCCGTGAGCTCCAGCGGATGGTCGGCGTCCCGGTCACGGCGGACGACTTCGACCTGTCACGCGTCCCGGACCACCTGAAGGTCACCTTCCGGATCACCGACGAGCGGCGCCGGAAGGTCGCCGAGGACAAGGACCTGGAGGCGTTGAAGATCCAGCTACGCCCCAAGGCCCGCCAGGCCCTCTCCAAGGCCGCCGCGGCCACCGCGGGGCCCTCGGGCGAGTCCATCGAGCGTTCGGGCCTCACCGACTGGACGATCGGCACCCTGGACCGGGTCTTCGAGACCCGGAGGGCCGGCCAGCCCGTGAAGGCGTACCCGGCGCTCGTCGACCAGGGCGCGACCGTCGCCGTACGGCTCTTCGACACGGAGGCCGAACAGCAGCAGCAGATGTGGCGCGGGACCCGCAGGCTGATCCTGCTGAACATCCCGGTGAATCCGGCCAAGTTCGCCTCGGACAAGCTCACCAACCAGCAGAAGCTGGCCCTGTCCCGCAATCCGCACGGCTCCATCCAGGCGCTGTTCGACGACTGCGCGACGGCGGCGGCCGACAGGCTGATCGCCGCGCACGGCGGCCCGGCCTGGGACGAGGCGTCGTTCCGGAAGCTGTACGACAAGGTGCGCGCCGACCTCGTGGACCTCACCGTCCGCACGATCGGCCAGGTGCAGCAGATCCTGGCGGCCTGGCAGGCCTGTGAGCGCCGGCTGAAGTCGACGAACAGCCTGGTCCTGATCAACAACGTCACCGACGTGCGGGACCACCTGGCCCGACTCGTCCCGGCCGGGTTCGTCACGGCGACCGGGCTGCCCAGACTGCCCGACCTGATGCGCTATCTCGTCGCCGAGGACCGCCGGCTCCAGCAGATGCCGACGAACGTCCAGCGCGACACCACGCGCATGGAGAAGGTCCACGAGATGCAGGACGAGTACGCCTGGCTGCTCGAACAGCTCCCGCAGGGGCGGCCCGTGCCCCAGGCGGTGCTGGACATCCGCTGGATGATCGAGGAACTGCGCGTGAGCTACTTCGCGCACGCGCTGGGCACCGCGCAGCCCGTCTCGGACAAGCGGATCGTGAAGGCGATCGACGCGGCGGCGCCGTGAACGGACCCCCCGTGAAGGCGTGACGGGAACCGCACTGTGAGTGAGTTCGACCTGGCCGCCGGACCTCCTGTACAGTCTTGCTTCGCAGCAGGCCGCAAGGCAGGCAGCGAAAACCTGGTCCTGTGGAGCAGTTTGGAGTGCTCGCCACCCTGTCAAGGTGGAGGCCGCGGGTTCAAATCCCGTCAGGACCGCAGTAGACGAAAGCCCGGATCCTCTGGATCCGGGCTTTCGCGCGTCTTGACGCCGCGCTCCCTGCGCGGGTAACTCCGTAGGACGGAGTCCGCACCCGTTTCCCTCGACGCGGGGCGGCCGGGTCCACCGGGAGGCCGCACGCATGTCTGCGCCCACGGAAAAGCACGAGACCCGCGCGCTGTTGCGCGCCCACCTGGCGGCCGCCTCCGGCTACCGCCACCTCACCCACCGCTGTCCGATCTGCCACCGCCTCCTGCGGCTCGCCACGGAGCCCCTGACGGCCCCACAGGAGCCGTACAGGACCCAGGAGGCCGACAATGCGGCCGAGGCGCCACCGACCCCCGACACGCCCCCCGGCACCCCCGTGAGGGACACCGGGGCGCCGCCCCGCGCGGCCCGGCCGCGTGCGGTCGGCACCGAGGCCGGCGCGGAGGCTCACGCGGCCCCCTCCGGAGCCGGCCCCCGGGGTCGCCCCGACGTTCGCCCCGGGGACAAAAGTCCTCCCACGACATGACCATCCGCCGCAGCCAACCGCCCCCGCGCAGTGGCAGGCTCGTAGTCGGCAGGGCTCTGCAGGTGTGACGGGAGTCACCCAACCAGTTTTGGGCGGTGGGCACTTTACGCACTTCCTACAACTGGCGAATTTAATATGTGCAATTGCACTGCCCTGGAAGTACATCCCGGACCGTTCCACCCGAGCCGCCCCACGACACCCGGGACCCGGGCGAACAGTCCCGAACAACCCCGCCCACAGTCGCACGCGGCCTCCTCACAAACCGACCCGTCGGCAGGTTCGGGCGGCCGCTCGAGCGGTGCGGACGCCTCCGAGCACACCCCGGGCGCCGACGGGGCACCGTCCGGAACACCCCCCGGACACAAAAAGATCGCGCTGGACCCGGCGGAGTCCAGCGCGATCGAACGACGTACCCGCATGTTCACAGGCATGGAGCCCGTTGGGGCGGGCACCCGTCGTATGGAGCTATGAGTGGGATCACCGGGGGTTGGGGGACCCTTCGGCGCCCTGCTGTGGCTTGCGGCGGCAGGGGGTGTGTCAGGCCTCGCTGCGCTGCTGCGGAATACCCGCAAGCAGTGCGCGGACCTCTGCCTCGCGGTATCGGCAATGCCCACCGAGCGTGCGGATGGACGTGAGCTTGCCAGCCTTCGCCCAACGGGTGACCGTCTTCGGGTCCACGCGGAACATCGTGGCGACCTCAGCCGGGGTCAGCAGCGGCTCGGCATCAGGGGTGCGAGCGGTCATGAGCGGCCTCCTCGGGAGAACCGAACCTTCTCGGTTCTTTCCTCTAAATTCTGCACCTTGACCCGCGTTGCCCGAAATGGCGGACGCGGGCCGAGTCGGTTATAGGACGAACGGCTTGTCCTCGGCACTACAACTACACCATCCGTCCAGCCACGTCGGCCAAACCGATGGAATTGCCCTCCCAGGTGTTCATCAGCGACGGAAGCCGATGGACCATGCCATAGCGGACAGTCACGCCCCAGTAACGATCAGTCACAGGACAACCAGGAGTCGTCAGAAGTCGTCAGACCCCCCATAGCGTGCAATGCTGAGCATTCCACCCATAGTTGGGCGGACAGAGTCCTCCCCGGACTCCTTGTCCTATTTTGGCATGAGGAGTAGGGAAGGGCGCAAGGGCCCCGTTAGTGCTATCCGTCACGCTTGAGGCAAAGGCCCGGTTCGGGACGTAGGTCCCACGCCCCACGAACGGATTCTCGCCCCACCTGTCACACGCATCACACCCGGGTCGGGTTCACGGCCCGTCAGTTGCCGTCAGGACATCTCCGTTCACCTCCGCCGGACTCCCTCGGCGTCCTCGAATGTCGGACACCTCACAGGATGTCTCTTCCCTGTCGATAGCGCCTCTATGCGGCGTTGCATTGCGATTGGCACCGCTTCGGGCTAGTTGGAGGATTGTAGGTCGCGCACCGCACGCCAGCGTGCCGCGAGCCGCCCGTAGGCGACACCCGCCGCGTCGTTGTCCCCCTCACGCAGCGCCGCGATGCCCTCGGCCACATCGGCGGCCGACCGGTCACCGGTGAGCTGCTCGGCGCTCAGGGCGTGAACCAGCCCGCCGTAGTCCAGCTCGACCATGGCGCGGGGGTGGAACTCCTCCAGCCAGCGGCCCACCTCCACCAGCCCCTCGGTCAGCGGCCCTTCGTCGACGGTCTCCCGCAGGGTCCGCAGCGCCCGGGCCAACCGTCGCCGCGCCTGCACCATCGGCGTCCGGTAGCGGAGCAGCCGGCCCTCGGCGCTGCCGCCGGTCACGCACTCCCGTTCCTCGTCGTCGAACAGGACGAACCAGCGCACCGGCACGTGCCACACCGTGGTCCGGATCCAGGGACGTGCGTCCGGATTCCTCTCGGTCCACCGCTCGTGGTCCGCCGTCGCCTGCCCCCGCACCACCGGGGGCAGAACCGCGTCCAGCACAGTGGCCGGAAACAGACCTCCCAGTTCGCTCATCGCCAGCCAGCCGCGCATCCGGGTCCTCCACGGGCAGACGCAGATCACCCCGTCGACCACAGCGACGAAGGCGTCCCCGCTCTCGTGCACGGGCACCGCCACCGGAGGGGTGGGGACCAGGCCGGCCAGCGAGCCGCGCAGCTCGTCCTGGGCCGTGGGGAGGTCCACGCGCCGGGCGTAACGCGTCCAGTGGCCCCGTTCGGGTTCACCGAAGGCGGCGAGCGGCTCGTACACCCGCAGGTAGGACGCGTAAGGGACGAGCACCGAAGACACCACCGACATGCGGTAGATCGTGTCACGGCCGTACTCCACAGGGGGGTGATGCCGGGGAGGGGAACAGATCTGCGCGTCGCGAGGACTTACGCTCTTGCCCAGTCGACCGGCCGGGTGCCGGTCGGTCCGGGACCCTCCCCACCTTCAGGAGGGTCTTCCGCCGCTTCGTACTTGGGAGTCACCACCGTGACCGATGTGACCGGCGTACCCGTCGACGTGCTCCGCACCCTGTTCCACTCGGATCAGGGAGGCCATGAGCAGGTCGTGATCTGCCAGGACCGCGCCAGCGGTCTCAAGGCCGTCATCGCCATCCACTCCACCGCCCTGGGCCCGGCCCTCGGAGGGACCCGCTTCTATCCGTACGCCTCCGAGGAGGAGGCCGTCGCGGACGCGCTGAACCTGTCGCGCGGCATGTCGTACAAGAACGCCATGGCCGGCCTGGACCACGGCGGCGGCAAGGCCGTGGTCATCGGCGACCCCGCCCTGATCAAGTCCGAGGAACTGCTCCTGGCCTACGGCCGGTTCGTGGCGTCCCTCGGCGGACGCTATGTGACCGCCTGTGATGTCGGCACGTACGTCGCCGACATGGACGTCGTCGCCCGCGAGTGCCGCTGGACCACCGGCCGCTCCCCCGAGAACGGCGGCGCCGGCGACTCGTCCGTCCTCACCGCGTTCGGCGTCTTCCAGGGGATGCGGGCCTCCGCACAGCACCTGTGGGGAGACCCGACACTGCGTGGCCGCAAGGTCGGCGTCGCGGGGGTCGGCAAGGTCGGCCACCACCTGGTCGCACACCTGCTGAGCGACGGTGCCGAGGTCGTGGTGACGGACGTCCGCGAGGAGTCCGTACGCCGGGTCACCGACCTGCACCCCGAGGTCTCCGTCGCCGCGGACACCGACGCGCTGATCCGCACCGAGGGACTCGACATCTACGCCCCGTGCGCGCTCGGCGGCGCGCTGAACGACGAGACCGTGCCGGTGCTCACCGCCAAGGTGGTGTGCGGTGCCGCCAACAACCAGCTCGCGCACCCGGGCATCGAGAAGGACCTTGCCGACCGATCGGTTCTGTACGCACCGGACTACGTGGTGAACGCCGGTGGCGTCATCCAGGTCGCCGACGAGCTCAACGGTTTCGACTTCGACCGGTGCAAGGCGAAGGCCACGAAGATCTTCGACACCACGCTGGCCATATTCGCACGTGCGAAGGCGGACGGAATTCCGCCGGCCGCCGCGGCCGACCGGATCGCCGAGCAGCGGATGGCGGACGCCCGCCGTCCCTGACACGTCGCGGAGGTGTCCGGCGCCCGTCACCGAGCTGTCCATGAGCCCGGTGGCGGGCCCCTGTACGGGCGGGGAGGACGGCGGGCCGTCCACAGGGAGACAAGACTCACTCCGGTCGGCGGGTCGGCCGTCCACAAGAGGTTAAAATCAGGGTTGACCAGCGAGGACGGGCTCCTCTTCGGTCCTGCACAGCGGCACGTGATGCGGGCGGCGTACCGTATGGCCGAGGAAGCAGGTACGGTTAAAGCCACGGGCGCGGTCTCTCAGCCGAGAGTCCGTCCCGAAACATGAACGCGTGTCAAGACTCTGGGGCCGTCGAGCCCCGTCACCGAGGGGGTCGAGCCATGGGGCGCGGCCGGGCAAAGGCCAAGCAGACCAAGGTCGCCCGCCAGCTGAAGTACAGCAGCGGCGGGACTGACCTGTCACGTCTGGCCAATGAGCTGGGCGCATCGCCTTCGAGTCAACCACCGAACGCCGAGCCGTTCGAGGACGACGACGAGGAAGATGACCCGTACGCACAGTACGCGGATCTGTACAACGACGACGAGGACGCGGACGAGGACGACCAGTCCGGTCCGTCGTCACAGCGCCGCGGCGCTTGACCTCGCGCTGACACATCAACCCGGTCCGGGCCTGCCCGGACCGGGTTCTGTGCTGTCCGGGCACGGAGCGTCCCCGCCCCGCGTCGATGAGGCGCCCCCGCCGGCCCGGTGGTGTGACGGGCCGGCGGTCATGACGTCCTACCGTGCGTAGCTGCCGGTCAGCTCGGCGCCCGTGGCGTGGTCACCGCGCTCGGTGATCTCACCGGCGACCCAGGAGTCGACACCCCGGTCGGCCAGCGTCGTCAGAGCGACGTCCACCGAATCGGCCGGGACGACGGCGATCATGCCGACGCCCATGTTGAGCGTCTTCTCCAGCTCCAGCTGCTCGACCTGCCCGGCCTTGCCGACGAGGTCGAAGACGGCGCCCGGCGTCCAGGTGGAACGGTCGACCGTGGCGTGCAGCGCGTCCGGGATCACCCGGGCCAGGTTGTTGGCCAGGCCACCGCCGGTGACATGGCTGAAGCCGTGCACCTCGGTCGTGCGGGTCAGCGCCAGACAGTCCAGGGAGTAGATCCTGGTGGGCTCCAGGAGCTCCTCGCCGAGCGTCCTGCCGAACTCCTCGACCTGCCGGTCCAGGGTCCAGCCGGCCCGGTCGAAGACCACGTGGCGCACGAGCGAGTACCCGTTCGAGTGAAGACCGGACGATGCCATCGCGATCACGGCGTCACCCTTACGGATACGGTCCGGACCGAGCAGGAGGTCGGCCTCGACCACACCCGTCCCGGCACCGGCGACGTCGAAGTCGTCCGGACCCAGCAGGCCCGGGTGCTCGGCCGTCTCTCCGCCGACCAGGGCGCAGCCGGCGAGGACGCAGCCCTCGGCGATGCCCTTCACGATGGCCGCGACACGCTCGGGATGCACCTTGCCGACGCAGATGTAGTCGGTCATGAAGAGCGGCTCCGCGCCGCACACGACCAGGTCGTCGACGACCATGCCGACGAGGTCGTGCCCGATGGTGTCGTACACGCCCATCTGCCGGGCCAGATCGACCTTCGTGCCGACGCCGTCGGTGGCGGAGGCGAGCAGGGGGCGCTCGTAACGCTTGAGCGCCGAGGCGTCGAAGAGGCCGGCGAAACCGCCGAGGCCGCCGAGGCCCGCGACCTCGGGGCGCTGCGTCTTCTTCACCCACTCCTTCATCAGCTCGACGGCGCGGTCACCGGCTTCGATGTCGACGCCCGCCGCAGCGTAGGAAGCACCTGTTGTCTCAGACATTGCCCGGGATCTTTCGTGTGGGAGTACGGGGCTGGTGGGGAAGCAGCCGGTCGGTCCGGGTCACGGACGACGCAGCGCGTCGGCCGCCGCGGTCGCGGCGGGGCCGGCCGCCAGCTCGGTCTCCAGCAGCTGCTTGCCGAGCAGTTCCGGGTCCGGGAGCTCCATCGGGTATTCGCCGTCGAAGCAGGCGCGGCAGAGGTTCGGCTTGGCGATCGTCGTCGCCTCGACCATCGCGTCGAGCGAGATGTACGCGAGGGAGTCGGCCCCCATGGAGGTGCCGATCTCGTCCACGGACATGCCGTTGGCGATCAGCTCGGCGCGCGTCGCGAAGTCGATGCCGAAGAAGCAGGGCCACTTCACGGGCGGCGAGGAGATCCGGATGTGGATCTCGGCGGCGCCCGCCTCGCGGAGCATCCTCACCAGGGCTCGCTGGGTGTTGCCGCGGACGATCGAGTCGTCGACGACCACCAGGCGCTTGCCCTTGATGACTTCCTTGAGGGGGTTGAGCTTCAGCCGGATACCCAGCTGACGGATGGTCTGCGAGGGCTGGATGAAGGTCCGGCCGACATAGGCGTTCTTGACCAGCCCGGCTCCGAACGGAATTCCGCTCGCCTCCGCGTAACCGATCGCCGCGGGGGTTCCCGATTCCGGCGTCGCTATGACCAGATCCGCGTCGACGGGAGCCTCGGCCGCCAGCTTCCGGCCCATCTCCACACGGGAGAGGTAGACGTTCCGACCGGCGATGTCGGTGTCGGGGCGGGCCAGGTAGACGTACTCGAAGACACAGCCCTTGGGCTTCGCTTCTGCGAAGCGAGAGGTGCGCAGGCCGTTCTCGTCGATGGCGACGAGCTCGCCCGGCTCGATCTCGCGGACGTAGCTGGCACCGCAGATGTCGAGGGCGGCGGACTCGGAGGCCACCACCCAGCCACGCTCGAGCCGGCCGAGGACCAGCGGGCGGATGCCCTGCGGGTCACGGGCGGCGTAGAGCGTGTGCTCGTCCATGAAGACCAGCGAGAAGGCACCCTTGACCTCGGGAAGCACCTTGGCGGCGGCCTCCTCGATGGTGAGCGGCTTGTCGTCTTCGTCTCTCTGGCCGGCGAGCAGCGCGGTCACCAGGTCGGTGTCGTTCGTCGCCGCGACCTGGGTCGCACGGCCGTCCTTGCGCGGAAGGTCGGCGACCATCCCGGCGAGCTGGGCCGTGTTGACCAGGTTGCCGTTGTGACCCAGGGCGATCGAGCCGTGCGCGGTGGCACGGAACGTCGGCTGCGCGTTCTCCCACACCGAGGCACCGGTGGTGGAGTAGCGGGCATGACCGACCGCGATATGGCCCTGGAGCGAACCCAGAGACGTTTCGTCGAAGACCTGCGAGACCAGTCCCATGTCTTTGAAGACCAGGATCTGGGACCCGTTGCTCACTGCGATGCCCGCGGACTCCTGTCCACGGTGCTGCAGGGCATACAGTCCGAAATAGGTGAGCTTGGCGACCTCTTCACCCGGAGCCCAGACACCGAAGACGCCGCAAGCGTCCTGGGGGCCTTTCTCTCCGGGGAGCAGGTCGTGGTTGAGTCGTCCATCACCACGAGGCACGCCACCGAGTGTAGGCGAGATCGACCACCGGTCCGAATTGGGTGACCACCCGGCAGGGGCTGCGGACGAGGCGCGGGAGCGCTCCCCGCAACGACCGGGGGCGAGGTCGGACGATCACTCCGGGTGATCACGCAGGATGCCTCGCCCCCGCCCCGGAAGGCCTCGGGGCCGCCGACGCCCGGGATGGGCGGCGGTTACCGGCCGGTCCGGCAAGTGGGCACCCCCGCACCGGAATCGCCCCGCTCGTGGCGCTCGGTGAGCCGGGGAGGCCCTGCGGGCGGGTGGCGTCCGAGCCCTCGTTCCGTGGTGAGCCTCACACCGCGGAGCCCGGCCGAAGCCCCCGTGATGCCTTCAGCGGCCCCGGCGTGCCCCCCGTTCCGGCCCGGCGGGTGCGCCGGGACCCGAACGCGGGCGGACGGAATCCCGCCCCCGGGCCCCCGGACGGATCGGCGCCGCACCGGCCGGTCAGTCCTCGGCCGCCGGAGCGGACGCGTCGAGGCCCTTGCCGCCCTTCGCCTCGATCGACAGGGAGCGGTGATCGATCTCGTACGACGTCTCCCCCTCCAGCACACCGAGCAGCGCGCGCTCCAGCCGCATCTCGGCGCCGGGGCATATCTTCCGGGTGGAGGCGAGCGGACCGAAGGTGAGCGTGGAGCCGGAGACGGTCGCCTTGCCGTGGAACGAGTTGCAGCCGAGGTTCCCCTCCACCGATCCGTCCTCGCCGAAGGTGAGGTGCGCCTTGCCCTCCGTACCGGCGGGCAGGGAGGAGGCGACGCTGCCGGACACGAGTCCGGTGACCTTCCAGGCGGTGCCGGTGAGCGGGGCCGGCGGCTCCGCTGTGAGGGCGATGGAGTCGCCGTGCGCGGTGGTCAGGGTCAGGGCCTTCGCCTTGCCCTGACCCGCCTCGGCGGCCTTGAGCTCGCCGTGGAAGGCCTTGCCCATCGCGTTCTCGAACCCCTGGACCTCCTTGGCGCAGGCCATCCGTGTGGTGGTGCCCCGCCCGACGGTGACCTTGTCGCCGTCGAGGCGGACGTCGGCGGAGAAGCGGTTGCAGCCGAGGCTGCCCGTGGCCTTCCCCTCGGAGTCGATCTCGACGTGGGCGCCGTCGGGGGCGGAGGTCTTCTTCCCGCCGACGGTCAGGGACGACACGTTCCATCGGACCCCGGTCACCTTCGGTTCCGTGCGTACGGTGCCGCTGCCGTCCCCGGAGTCCCCGGATCCCGCTCCGGAGCCCGACTCCGTACCGCAGGAGGCAAGGGTGAAGGTGGCCAGGACGGCAAGGGCGCTGACGGACATACGTTGTGTGCGCATGGCCATGGGACGGAACGACCGGCCGATCCGGTTCCGTTCAGCCCGTCAGCGGGAGCAGCGGGGCGAGATCGGCCCGCTCACCGCTGGCGCTGACCTGCGCCTCGTCGAGGGCCTCCGTCCACCGCGTACGGCCGGTCGCCAGCCGGACCCAGGTGAGCGGATCCGTCTCGACGACGTTGGGCGGGGTGCCCCGGGTGTGTCTGGGGCCGCCGATGCACTGGACGACGGCGAAGGGCGGGACGCGCACCTCGACCGAGCCGCCGGGCGCCTTGTCCGCGAGCGCGTCCGCGAGCAGCCGGGTGCAGGCGGCGAGTGCCTGACGGTCGTACGGGAGGTCGAGACCGGTCGCCCGGTGGAGATCGTCGGTGTGGACGACGAGTTCCACGGTGCGGGTGACCAGGAGGTCACCGAGCCGCATGGTGCCCGCCCGCGTCGTCACCAGCCGCTCCCCCGGGCTCCCCGCGACGAGCCGGGAGAACCGCTCGGCCGTCTCCTCGTACAACGCGCCGAGACCGGGCCGTGCCGCGGCCAGGGTCCTGGCGTCGTCCGTGATCCCCTCGTCCCGCCCCACCGTGGACGGAGGCCACTCCAGCAGGGTGAGCTGTGGCTTGGCGCCGGAAGGCTCGGGCAGCTCCAGCTCACGGCTGACCCGCTCCAGCACCGTGGTCACGTGTGCCGCGAGGTCCCGCACGGTCCACTCCCCCAGCCCGGACGGGCCGGACAGCTGCTCCGGCGTCAGGGCGCGGACGGCGGCCTGTACGTGGGCGAACTGTGCCAGGACCGCCGTGCGGGTCCGGCTGAGGTCGTAGGAGCGTGGGCGCTTCTTGGCCGGGGGCATGAAGGGGAGACTAACCGGCGCCTGTGACAAGGGCTCCTCACGCGGGCTCAGCTCCCGGCGAAGTCCGAGGCCGCGGGATAGGTGACACCGGTGCAGCCCCGGCGAGCGGTGGCGTCCTCGACGTACGCCCGGAACAGGGGCTCCAGCCGGTCCCCGAGTACGTCGTCGTACGGGAAGGACACCTGCATCAGATGCAGGGCGGGCCTGCCGCCGCAGACGGAGGAGGCCCACCAGATGCCGTCGGCCGATCCCGCCGAAGAGGAGTCGACCGGGGTCCCGTTCCCCACGCCGGCGCGCAGCCCCCTGGTGCCGTCGCCCACCAGTGTGTCCGTCTGCATCCACAGCGGGGACAGGGTCAGGACCTTGTCGAGATCCCTGCCGTCCGGGTGGGTCTTCTCGTAGGCCGGCCAGATCCTCTCGGTCCCTTCCGGGCTCATCGCCAGCAGGCAGGAGTCATGGGCACTGGCCTTCCCGGCCGGTGCGGCGAGCGCCCGGTCGGGGAGCTCGCCCTGCCCGCGGGCGGCGGTGTGCCGTCCGAACCAGGCGCAGGTGCCGCCCGCTTTCGCGGCGGGGACGAGGGCGGTCCTCGGCTCGGGGAACGCGGTGGGCACAGGGGGGAGTTCGGCCCGGCAGCCCTTCTTCGCGGCGGCCCGCTGCGCCGCCTGGCGTGCCAGAGCCGTGAGGTCGCGGCGGTCCCCGGACGTGACGGGGCCGTCGTACAGGGCCGAGGCCTCGGCCCTGACGGAGGAGATCCGGCCCCCGTCCGCGCAGAGGGCCCTGACCGTCACCGTGTCGGCGTCGTACTCGCCCAGCCCGCCGTCGCCCAGCGGATGCGGCAGTGTGTACTGGGCGGCAGCCGTGACGTCGTCCCTGTTCCGGGTGGTGAAGTAGTCGAAGGGCTCATGGTCGGCCTCTGTCATGCGCTCGTCGGCGTTCGGGGCGGCCGGGTACAGCGTGAGGTCGAGCGAGAAGCGCCCGTAGGCCGCCCGCGGCTCACCCACCCGGTGGACGACACAACTGCTGTCACTCCGCGCGGTGCTGATGTGGTGGCGGTCGGAGAGTGTCACCCGGTCGACACCCCCGTTCAGCGCGAGCACCCGGTCGGGGTCGACGAGACCGCCGCACCCCTCCTCTATGAGGTCGCGGCTCTCGGCCCGGGTACGGAGATCGAGCACATCACTGACGAGCGCCCAGACACTGAGGCCGATGCCCGCCACGGCGACCAGCACGAACACCGTGTTCAGGATCCCTCGCAGACGCCCCCGGCCGGCAGACCCGTCCCCGGCTCCGTGCGTTCCGTCGTCCATCATCGGCCCCCGTCACATCGACCACCCGTGGCGCCCCGCAAGTTATCAGTCGCCGCCGACAGCCTCCTCGACCACGCAGGCCTCGCTGTCGGCCGGA
This sequence comes from Streptomyces sp. JH34, assembly GCF_029428875.1. Lineage (NCBI taxonomy): Bacteria > Bacillati > Actinomycetota > Actinomycetes > Kitasatosporales > Streptomycetaceae > Streptomyces > Streptomyces sp. JH34. The sequence goes on from NZ_JAJSOO010000001.1 coordinate 3,484,832, forward strand.
CTTGTCCCTCCCCCGGACCGTGCCCCCGCCTTCACCTGGAGGGGGGCGCGCCGGGCGTGCGCGCGGACCGGAGTCCCCGCTGAGGTGATCACGCCGGCCGCCGCCCGCCTGCGCGACGGTGCCGCCCGCCGTCGCTACCGGCGGGCACCGAAGACCGGGACGTCGCGGTCGGGCCGGGCGGCCGGCCACAGCCACCGCGTGCGGGTCTCACGGCCGGGCGGCCGTGAGCACCACCAGCAGCGGCACCACACGGGAACCCGGCACCTCGTAACGCCCGCGCCCCGTGGTGTGCAGCCAGCCCGCGCCGGTCAGCTGGCGGAGATGGTGGTAGATCTGGCCGGTCGTGCCCGTGTCGTCCAGCCCCGCCAGTTCGGCGGCGGTGCGGCAGCCGCCGAGGATCTCGCGGAGCAGCCGCAGCCGTACGGGGTGGCCCAGCGCGGCGAGCGGCTCGGCGGCCTCCGCCCAGTCGGGGCGTTCCTCCTCGGTGCCGAGGAGCCCCGCGGTGAGCGCGCCGTACTGCCACTCGTAGTGCTCACCGGCCGGCAGTCTCACCGCTCCCGTGAACAGCACCCCGCCGTCGGCGGCGGCCTCCCCGACCTGTTCGAGCTGCTCCTTCAGCCCGTCCAGTGCCCAGAAGTCCCCGTCGCCCAGACCGGGCTTGCCGCCCTCCGCCGCCCGCTCCAGCACCGCGAGGCGGCGCTCCAGCTCGGCGACACGCTCCTCAAGCTTCACAGAACCCAACCTTACGTAATTACGTAACATCCATCAACTGTTTCGTGTGAGGACGCCGAAGCCCCCGTCCGGTCAACCCGGACGGGGGCTTCGGTACAGGCCGAATTTAGGCGAACAGACCCTCCAGGGTCCCCTCGTGCGCCGTGCGCAGCTCGCTCAGCGGGATGCTGAACTCGCCCTGGATCTCGATCTCCTCGCCGTCCACGACACCGATCCGGGCGACGGGAAGACCCCGGGCGCCGCACATGTCGGTGAAGCGGAGCTCCTCGCTGCGCGGAACCGAGACGACCGCACGTCCCGCGGACTCCGAGAACAGGAAGGTGAACGCGTCCAGACCGTCCGGGACGACCAGCCGGGCGCCCTTCCCGCCGCGCAGGCAGGACTCGGTGACCGCCTGGATCAGACCGCCGTCGGACAGGTCGTGCGCCGCGTCGATCATGCCGTCGCGGGAGGCCGAGATCAGGATCTCGCCGAGCAGCTTCTCGCGGCCCAGGTCGACCTTGGGCGGCATGCCGCCGAGGTGCTGGTGGACGACCTCGGACCAGGCCGAGCCGCCGAACTCCTCGCGGGTGTCGCCCAGGAGGTATAGCAGCTGGCCCTCCTCGGCGAACGCGACCGGCGTGCGCCGGGTGACGTCGTCGATCACACCGAGGACGGCCACGACGGGCGTCGGGTGGATCGCCGTCTCGCCGGTCTGGTTGTACAGCGACACGTTGCCGCCGGTCACCGGGGTGCCCAGCTCCAGGCAGCCGTCGGCGAGACCACGGGTGGCCTCGGCGAACTGCCACATGACGTCCGGGTCCTCGGGCGAACCGAAGTTCAGGCAGTCCGAGATGGCGAGCGGCTTGGCGCCGGACGCGGCGACGTTGCGGTAGGACTCCGCGAGGGCCAGCTGCGCACCCGTGTACGGGTCGAGCTTGGCGTAGCGGCCGTTGCCGTCGGTCGCCATGGCCACGCCCAGGTTCGACTTCTCGTCGATCCGGACCATGCCGGCGTCCTCGGGCATCGCGAGCACGGTGTTGCCCTGCACGAAGCGGTCGTACTGGTCGGTGATCCAGGACTTGGAGGCCTGGTTCGGGGAACCGACCAGCCTGAGGACCTGCTCACGCAGCTCCGTGCCGTTCGCCGGGCGGGCCAGCCTGCCGGCGTCGTCGGCCTGCAGCGCGTCCTGCCAGGAGGGCCGCGCGAACGGCCGGTGGTACGTCGGGCCCTCGTGGGCGACGGAACGCGGCGGTACGTCCACGATCTGCTCGCCGTGCCAGAAGATCTCCAGCTGCGAGCCCTCGGTCACCTCACCGATGACGGTGGCGATGACGTCCCACTTCTCGCAGATCTCCATGAAGCGGTCCACGTGCTGCGGCTCGACGATCGCGCACATGCGCTCCTGCGACTCGCTCATGAGGATTTCCTCGGGCGAGAGGGAGGAGTCGCGCAGCGGCACGGTGTCCAGCTCGACACGCATACCGCCGGAGCCCGCGGAGGCCAGCTCGCTCGTGGCGCAGGAGAGCCCGGCGCCGCCGAGGTCCTGGATGCCCGCGACGAGCTTCTCCTTGAAGATCTCCAGGGTGCACTCGATGAGGAGCTTCTCCTGGAACGGGTCGCCGACCTGGACGGCGGGGCGCTTGGTGGGCTTGGTGTCGTCGAAGGTCTCCGAGGCCAGCACGGAGACGCCGCCGATGCCGTCACCGCCCGTGCGGGCGCCGTACAGGATCACCTTGTTGCCGGGGCCGGAGGCCTGGGCCAGGTGGATGTCCTCGTGCTTCATCACGCCGATGCAGCCGGCGTTGACGAGCGGGTTGCCCTGGTAGCAGGCGTCGAAGACGACCTCGCCGCCGATGTTCGGCAGGCCGAGGCAGTTTCCGTAGCCGCCGATGCCCGCGACGATGCCCGGCAGGACGCGCCGGGTGTCGGGGTGGTCGGCCGCACCGAAGCGCAGCGGGTCGACGACCGCGATCGGGCGGGCGCCCATGGCCAGGATGTCGCGGACGATGCCGCCGACGCCGGTGGCCGCGCCCTGGTAGGGCTCGATGTACGAGGGGTGGTTGTGCGACTCGACCTTGAAGGTCACCGCGTAACCCTGACCGACGTCGACCACACCGGCGTTCTCGCCGATGCCGACGAGCATCGCGTCGTTCTCGGGGACCTTCTCGCCGAACTGCTTGAGGTGGACCTTGCTGCTCTTGTAGGAGCAGTGCTCGGACCACATCACGGAGTACATGGCGAGCTCGGCGCCGGTGGGACGGCGGCCCAGGATCTCGCGGATCCGGGCGTACTCGTCCTCCTTGAGGCCGAGCTCCTTCCAGGGCTGTCCGGCGTCCGGAGTTTCGGCCGCGTGCTTGACCGTGTCCAGGCTCATGCGTTGACCAGCTTCTTGATGATCGAGGTGAAGAAACCCAGGCCGTCGGTGCGTCCGGTGCCGATCAGCGGCTCGACGGCGTGCTCCGGGTGCGGCATCAGACCGACGATGTTGCCCGCGGCGTTGGTGATGCCGGCGATGTCGCGCAGCGAGCCGTTCGGGTTGACGTCGGCGTAACGGAAGGCGACGCGGCCCTCGGCCTCCAGCTCGTCGAGCGTGCGCTCGTCGGCGGTGTACCTGCCGTCCACGTTCTTCAGCGGTACGGAGATCTCCTGGCCCGCCGTGTAGTCCGAGGTCCAGGCCGTCTCCGCGTTCTCCACCCGCAGCTTCTGGTCGCGGCAGATGAAGTGGAGGTGGTTGTTGCGCAGCATCGCCCCGGGCAGCAGGTGTGCCTCGGTCAGGATCTGGAAACCGTTGCAGATACCGAGGACCGGCAGACCGGCCTTCGCCTGCTCGATGACGGTCTCCATCACCGGCGAGAAACGCGAGATGGCGCCGGCGCGCAGATAGTCGCCGTAACTGAATCCGCCCGCCAGGATGACGGCGTCGACCTGGCGGAGGTCCTTGTCGCGGTGCCAGAGGGATACGGGTTCGGCACCCGCGATCCGTACGGCCCGCAGGCTGTCCTGGTCGTCGAGCGTGCCGGGAAAAGTGACGACTCCAATACGGGTGGTCACTTCTCCTCCTCCACCGTGACGGTGAAGTCCTCGATGACGGTGTTGGCGAGGAAGGTCTCGGCGATCTCGTTAATGCGGGCGAGGGCGGCGTCGTCGACCGGCCCCTCGACCTCGAGCTCGAAACGCTTTCCCTGACGAACGTCCGCGATTCCGTCGAAGCCGAGACGGGGCAGTGCGCGCTGCACAGCCTGTCCCTGCGGGTCGAGGATCTCCGGCTTGAGCATGACGTCGACTACGACGCGTGCCACTGGCACTCCCGGTGGTGTGGTGCGGCTGTGTCTCCGAGGGGTTCCCCAGATCCCCGCGGGTCCACTCAGCGTACCTGGCCAGAAATTCTACGCGGGTAGATATCGCCTCGCCCTGATCACGGCGAGATATCGGCGGCAACGACGCCCAGGGAAAATCCTGGGAAAAATCTTCACCCGGATTGCACGCCGGGACACGGCGGCAACACGCGGATGTAATTGGCCGGGCTTCACAATGCGGCTCCCCCCGCTGTACAAATGAATACGCAGGAAAGCACGATTGCCCCGGAACAGTCGACACCAGTCGATCCGTATCCACCCAGCCGCCGGAAGGCCGGCATCGACGCATGTCAGGCGCGACGATGCCGAAGGAAAGGACCGATATCCGTGGCTCAGCGCGTAGTGGTTACGCTCTCCGACGACATCGACGGGGGAGAAGCGGAGGAAACGGTCTCCTTCGCCCTGGACGGGAAGTCGTACGAGATCGACCTCAATCCCGCCAATGCAAAGAAACTGCGTAAGACCCTGGCCCCGTACGTGGCGGCCGGCCGAAAGCAGACAAACACCGGCAAGCGCGGCAGGGCTCCGGCTTCCTACCACCACACGTCGCTGGCGCCGGACCCCGCGGCCGTGCGCGCCTGGGCCCGCTCTCACCGGATGGAGGTGCCGGCCCGCGGCCGGATCCCCAAGAAGGTCTACGAGGCGTTCAACGCCGCCAGTTGAGGCCGACGCCCGGAATGTTCCGTTCCGTTCAGTGGCCCGCCGCCTGCCGGAGCGACACCTCGGGGAGCCGACTTGCACAACACCCCTGCAGGTCGGCTAGAGTCTGGAGCACGCCGAAGGGCAAGGCCGAAAAGCCGGGTCCGACGCAGCGTGCGGGTGTAGTTCAGTAGTAGAACATCCCCCTTCCAGGGGGAAGGCGCAGTGTGCAATTCCTGTCACCCGCTCTGCACTGCCTTACCGGACCACTCAGTGGATCAGGTAGAGTAGTGAGCGCTCCACCGGTGAAAGCCGAGTGGCAGCAATGCGGACGTAGCTCAGTTGGTAGAGCGCAACCTTGCCAAGGTTGAGGTCGCCAGTTCGAACCTGGTCGTCCGCTCTTGATTCAAAGGCCCCGGTCGATTTTCGACCGGGGCCTTTGACGTTTCCGGATATCGACGCATGCCGCTCGTCATGAGCAGTGAGGCCACCACGCACCGGTCGCGGCCGTGATCCGGCGGAAGTCCTGGCACAAGAGGTCCGCGGGCTGCAGGGGGAGCGAGAAACGTGTGGGTACGGGCACAGGTGCTCAAGTGGAAGCGCCGCGACGGGTTCGACAAGATCGATCTCTACACGCGCGGGACCCTGCACTCCACGGTCTGGGGGACGGTTCTGTGCGTTTCGCTGCTGTCGGTGACCCACCCGGTGCGGGACTCCGACGCCCCCGTCGCCCTGATCGCCGGTACGGTCCTGACCGCCGTCGCACAGGGCGTCTGCTCGGTGCCGCTGGTCCCCCGGGCCCTCGGCGGCTACCTCGGCCGCGAGGCCGTCACCGGCCGGCTGATCTTCCTCTCGGCCGTCCTGTTCCTCGCGAACGCCGCATGTCTGCTGACGCTCGGTTGGTTCACCGGCACCGAGGAGTACCCCGAACTCCCGGTGGCGCTGGGGAGTGTGACGTTGCCCTTCCTCACCCCTCTCGTCCTCGCCGTACCGGTGTGGGTGTCCGCGGTGTGCGTCGCGGCGATCGCGGGTGGCATGACCGGCGGCGCCCTGCTGGCCGGAGCCACCGGGTCCTTCGCCCTGACCACCCTGGCGGGGATCGGTCTCGGCGGAGCGCTGGTCGCGAGCACCGTGCGGCTCTCCGCCTGGACCCTCGGCATCACGCAGAAGCTCCGTGACGCCCGGGACGTGCAGACCCGGCTGGCGGTCGCCGAGGAACGCCTGCGCTTCGGCCGGGACATGCACGACGTCCTGGGCCGTAACCTCGCGGTGATCGCGCTGAAGAGCGAGCTCGCGGTCGAACTGGCGGAGCGCGGGATCCCCTCGGCGACGGACCAGATGGTCGAGGTACAGCGCATCGCACGCGCCTCGCAGCAGGAGGTCCGGGACGTCGTACGGGGCTATCGCGAGGCCGATCTCCGTACGGAACTACTGGGCGCCCAGGGGGTTTTGCGGGCGGCCGGCATCGCGTGCGCCGTCCACGGCGACGGCGACGAGCTTCCCTCACCGGTGCAGTCGGCTCTCGGCTGGGCCGTACGCGAGGCGGCCACCAACGTGCTGCGGCACGGTGACCCCCGGCGGTGCGACATCCGGCTGGAGACGGCGCGGGGATCCGTCCGGCTGGTCGTGGAGAACGACGGGGTGACGCCGGACACGGCCGTCGTCCCCGGCAGCGGCTCCGGGCTCCACGGGCTCCGGGAACGGCTGGCCGCGGTCGGCGGTTCACTGGAGGCGGGACCGACGGGTGACGGGGCGTTCCATCTGACCGCCGCCGTACCGCTGCCCTCACCCCGGACCACCGCGACCGCCCCGCCGGAGACGGGCTGACACCCGAAGAGCTGACACCCGCACCGGCCCGCCATGGCCGTCCTGGACCTCGGGATGCCGGACGGTGTGAAGGTCGCCACATCGACGCGGTCCGCCCTCCACGGCCGCCGGGGCGTGATCGTGACGAGCCATGGCCCGCGCTGCGATCCGAAGCGCGCTCCGGAGACGTACGTCGGGGAGCTCGTCGCACACACCCGGCACCCGGCGGCCGGCCGGGATCATCCGCACGGTGCCTGCGGGAAACCGCTGTGGGAGAACGGAGTTGGCCGCGCACGCGAACTTCGCGGAGGCTCGCCGCCGACCGAACGCGAGGCCGAAGCACTGGAGCCGGCCACGGACGGACACCGGTCGCGGAGATCGCGAAACGGCGTCGCCGCACCTGGGCACGGCGGGCGACCACCTGCCGTCGGCCGTCTCCGCCCCCGGTACGGAGAACCGTCACCCGGCAGCGCGTCCCGCACGGGCGAGAGGTTGGGTATAGTTGGCAGCGCGCTGCGGCGCATGCGGACGTAGCTCAGTTGGTAGAGCGCAACCTTGCCAAGGTTGAGGTCGCCAGTTCGAACCTGGTCGTCCGCTCCATGTGAGAAGGCCCCGGTCCTCGTGACCGGGGCCTTCCGCCGTTACAGCTGCTGATCCGACCAGTTCAGGCCCGTCAGGAGCTCGTACGCATCCAGGTACTTGGCCCGGGTCGCGTCGACGATCGCCTGCGGCAGCGGCGGGGGCGGCTGCTCGCCGTGCCGGTCCCAGCCGGAGGCCGGCGAGGTCAGCCAGTCGCGCACGAACTGCTTGTCGTACGACGGCTGCGCCTTGCCCGGCTCCCAGACCTCGGCCGGCCAGAAGCGGGAGGAGTCCGGCGTCAGCACCTCGTCCGCCAGGATCAGCTCCTCGCCGCCGTCCTCGGTGGGCGCGAAACCGAACTCGAACTTCGTGTCGGCGAGGATGATCCCGCGCTCACGGGCGATGTCCCGGGCGCGGCCGTAGACGTCCAGCGTCGTCCGGCGCAGCAGGGACGCCGTCTCGGGGCCGACCTCGCGGGCGACCTCCTCGTACGAGACGTTCTCGTCGTGATCGCCGACCGCGGCCTTCGTGGCCGGGGTGAAGACAGGCCCCGGCAGTTCGGAGCCGTCGACGAGCCCGTCGGGCAGACCGATCCCGCACACCGTTTGGGTGGAGTTGTACTCGGCCAGGCCGGAGCCGGCGAGATAACCGCGCGCCACACACTCGACCTGGACCATCCGCAGCGAACGGCAGATCAGGGTCCGGCCGGCCCAGTCGGCGGGTGCCCCGGCGGGAAGCTCCGTCGACAGCACGTGGTTGGGGACGAGATCGGCGAGCTGGTCGAACCACCACAGCGACAGCTGGGTGAGCACACGGCCCTTGTCGGGGATCTCGGTGGGAAGGACCCAGTCGTACGCGGAGATGCGGTCGCTGGCGACCATCACGAGGTCCCCCGCCTCGTTCCGGTACAGGTCGCGCACCTTGCCGGTGTGCAGATGGGTGAGCCCCGGCACCTGCACAGGCTCGGGCTTTTCTACGAAACCGGACACGCTGCCTCCGCGTAGGTTGATCCAGGAGTCGTTCCGATTGTCCCGCATGCGAAGGAGCCGCGCCGCCGGGGGTCGCACCGTGGACGGGGTGGGGCCCGCCGGGGTGGGGCCAGGTTCGGTGGGGACCGGCGCGCGGCAGGGTGCCGGGCCCGCTTCGCCGTCCGGCGTCCCCGACGCGCTTCTCCGCCGGGGCCCTGCCCCCTCGGGTCAGTCCCTCTTGCAGATCCGGTCGAGCAGATTGGCCGTGGCCCGTTGGATGCGGGGATCGACGTGGCCGGGCCGGTCAAGGGCCGGGGACCATGCGAAGGTGCCCGAGGCGAAGACGAGCGCGCCCGACGGTGCGCGGTACAGCGAGGTCTCCTGGTGCCGGGTGGCCCCGTCGCTGTCGGCGTACGGGGAGTGCGCGAGGAGCATCCGGCTCTCGTGCTCGGGCAGCGTCGTACGCGGGAAGTACCGGTCGGCCTCTCCCGCGACCAGTCCGTCGATCTCGTCCCCCTCGGCCGCGCCCGTGGCCTCCCACAGCCAGTGGCTCGCGTTCCGCACGACCAGGGGGTGGGGATCGGGGACCCGGCCCGCGTACTGGATGCCCAGCAGCTGCTGCTCGGGGCGGTCCATCTCACGCCACAGCGCGGATTTCCCCGGTCCTCGGCGCTTGCGGCAGGTGAGCAGGCGGTCGGGGACGCCGGAGGGCGACGGGCCGAGGCCGACCTGCCAGTACATGGTGTTGGCCGAGAGGAAGACGAGCGAGGTGCCGGTGTCCCGGGCGAGCTCGGTGGTCCGGCGCATCGGGAGCGACCAGTACTCGTCGTGCCCGGGGAAGACGAGGCCCCGGTAACGGCTGGGATCGACACGTCCGGCGTGCAGGTCGCGGGCGTCGGCGTACGCGAGGTCGTAGCCGTAGCGCTCGGCCCAGCGGATGAAGTCGTAGGCGTGGCCGACGTGGAGGGGCAGCCCGGCGCCCGCGTAGGGGCGGTCGAAGGAGATGGTGACCGCGGCGTCCTCCTCGCCCAGCAGCCTGCCCTGTTCGTCCCAGGCGTGGTAGAGGCTCGCGCCCGTGCGGCCGTCCTCCGGATAGAGGTTGTAGGCCTGCCAGGTGACATCGGGAAGCAGGAGCAGCAGGTCCGCCGGATGATCGTCGCGGACGGTGAAGGGGACGTGCGAGCGGTGGCCGTCGGCGGTGGTGAGCACGGCGACGTACGCCCCGACCGACCAGTAGCCGGGGATCTGCAGTCGCCAGGAGAGCCACCAGTGATGGCAGGAGACCGTCCGCTCCGCGGCCAGCGGCGCCGGCTGGACGATGCCGGAGAGGCGTGGGCTGGTGGTGATCTTGGCGGCACCGTCGCCCGCGTAGTGGCCGATGCGGTAGACGTCGACGGAGAACTGCTGGGGCGGGTCCACGGTGATGTGGAAGTCGATCGCCTCGCCGGGCGCCGCCGCTCCGGGGGAGGCGAAGCCCTTGATCTGCTGGCGCACGTCGTCGGCCGCACGCGTGCCGCCGCCGGTGCCACCGCGGCCGAGGGCCGCGTCCGTGTACCAGGGGACGACCTGGCCGGTGTCGTCCAGGTAGTTCTCACTGCCGCGCAGCCAAGGCAGCGGGCCCTGTCCGAAAGGGTCGCTCACGGCATGCGCGAGGGCACCCGATTCCCAGCGCCGGATATGCTCCGCCCCCATCCCGCTCCCCTCCCTCGTCCCCCGACACCTCTGGTGCGCCGCCTACCGGCGCCACCCCCAGCACATCACATCACGCATGCACTCCGTTACCGTTCGTCGCTAATCGATGTGAACAAAGCTCGATCTTCCGGATATTGCCGGAAGGTATGGCGCATTTCACTATCTAAGTGGACGAACGGCCGTGCGCTCAGGTGCAACGCCCACCCCCGCGCACCTCTCAGCCCAGGCGTACGGGCTTGTCGGTACGCACCCCGACCGCGGTGAGCCAGGAGAGCAGCGGCTCCGCGTCCCCGTCCTCGACGAGGCTCAGCACCGGGGCTCCGAGGTCCGACCTGCGACCGCCGTCGACCAGCAGCGCGGGGCCGTCGAGCCAGTCGAGCCCGGGCGCGGCCCCCGCCGTGTCCACGGCGGCGCAGCAGACCATCGCCACGACGTGGTCGGCGAGCAGCTCCGTGCCCGTACGAGGGGGCTGGAGGGGGAAGAGCGGGAGCGGTACGGGGCCCCAGAGGTCGAGGGGGCCGGTACCCGCTCCCGACGACGAACCGTCCGCCGGGGCGCTGCCCGCGCCGGTCCCGGGAGGTGGCGCCGTCTCCTCCTCGTCGCGGGCGACGGCGGCGCCGATCCCGGCCGCGAGCGCCTCGCTGTCGGCGCCCGGTGCCGCGAGGTGGCCGATCACCCGGGCCAGCGTGGGGACGCCGTCGGCGCCTGACGTCTCGGGGCCTCCCACGGAAACCGCGGTGGCCACGCCCATGGCGTCGAGCACCCGGTGCAGACGGGCTGCCTCCGTACGCCACTTCCGGTCCACGACCTCTTCCGGATACTGCTGCCAGTCGACCGGAGACCAGCCGGGACCGGTCTCGGCCGGCCCCCCGTGGAAGAGCCTGGCCGCCAGGAGCGAAGCGGCCTCGTCGGCCGCGCCGGGTTCCTCGATCAGATCGCAGGCCGGGCGCTCACCCAGGCGCGAGGTGAAGCCCTCCGCCAGCCGGTCGCGCCGCGAGAGCTCCGTGAGCGCGGAGACGACACCCGCGTCGAGCCGGGAGGGCCAGCGCCCCATCCGCCAGGCCGGAAGGGCGACCCGGGTCAGCAGGCGGTCCCAGCCCGCGTAGGCGAGGCCGACCTGCTCCTGGGCGACGGTCCGCAGCCCGTGGTCCACCTCGTGGGCGCGCCCCGACGCGGCGGCGGCGACGCAGCGCTCCATCTCCGCCGCGTGTCCGCGGCAGCCGCGCAGCAGCACCTTGGCGACCCACCCCACGAAGGCCGTGGGGGCCCTGCGCACGAATCCCTGCCCTGGCAGGTCGGCGTCGGCGACAGCGGCGTCGAGGCCACGGACGAAACGGCGGGCGGCGGCTATGTCCGGGTGCGCCGACGGCCCGGTGCCCGCGACGACCGGGGCGAGCACCGCCCGCAGCTCGGCGACCCTCATCCACCACAGGAAGGGCGACCCGATCACGAGGACGGGGGCCGCCGGGATCCGGCGGCCCCGCCGGATCCCGGTCTGCCCCTCGGTGTCCTTCCCCCGCGGCTGGGCCGCGGGGTGCGTACGGTCCTCCAGCCAGCTGTCGCAGTCCGGGGTGAGCGCTATGGCCGACGGCGCGGGGACGTCCAGCCGGTCGGCGAGATCCCGGACCAGCCGGTAGAGATCGGGGGCCGCGGTCTCGGTGAGGGGCACGGTCGGGCTGACCGCCGGCCTCGCCCGCGCCACCGCGACGGCGACCGCCGCGGCGATCAGCAGAACCACGACGGCGCAGGCCGTCACCGCCCAGCTGACCGTGGACCAGACCCCCGGGCCGATGTGCCCCTGGGCGACCGCGACGAGCAGCACGACCGATGCGGCCGCCGGCAGGATCGCCAGGGCCGTGGCTCTGCTGCGGATGCGCAGCAGAGCCACGGCCCTGGCCCGCGCTGCGTGCGCACCCAGCTCCTCAACCGAACCGGTACCGGACACGGCCGTAGGTCACCCCCTCTGCCCCCGCGACGGTGTTGGTCACTCCCCCACTGTGGCACCCGTCACCGACATCGCAATGCCGGTGGGCCAAGTGCCCGAACGCTTGCGCCGCACCCTAGTTGGGGCCTCGGCGGGCGTCATCCGGATGGCCGAGTCGTCACCCGATGGAATGGCTTTGGGTAAAGCTGCTGACGGGCTGGTGTGCAGGTGTTCGGTGATACCGCAGCCCTTGCCCGGCGCCTCCGTGGATGGCCGGGACTGCCCCTGTGGCCCACCTCCACGGAGACCCTGAGACGCCTGTGCCCGGCACCTCCACGGACACCCGGACACGCCTGTGCCCGGCACCTCCGTGGAGGGCCGGGCACAGGGACGAGCGGGCCTCAGGCCTCTTCGGCCGCCTTGCGGGCGATGTCCGTACGGTGCTGGGAGCCGTCGAGCCGGATCCGGCCCACGGCGGTGTAGGCCCGCTCCCGGGCCTGCGCGAGGTCCTTGCCGGTCGCCGTGACGGAGAGCACGCGGCCTCCTGCGCTGAGGACGGCGTCGCCGTCCTGCCGGGTGCCGGCGTGCAGGACGAACGCGTCCGGCGCATCCTGCGCCACCACATCCGCGAGACCCTCGATCGGGTCTCCCGTCCGCGGCGTGTCCGGGTAGTTGTGCGAGGCGATGACCACGGTGACGGCGGCGTCGTCGCGCCAGTTCAGCGCGGGCACGACGTCCAGCGTGCCGTTGGCGGAACCGAGCAGGACCCCGGCGAGCGGCGTCTTCAGCCGGGCCAGGACCACCTGGGTCTCGGGGTCACCGAAGCGGGCGTTGAACTCGATGACCCGCACACCGCGCGAGGTGATCGCGAGACCCGCGTACAGCAGCCCGGAGAACGGGGTCCCGCGTCGGCGGAGCTCGTCGACGGTCGGCTGCAGGACGGTCTGCATGACCTCGTCGACCAGCTTCGGGTCCGCCCACGGGAGCGGGGAGTAAGCGCCCATGCCACCGGTGTTCGGGCCCTCGTCGCCGTCCAGGGCGCGCTTGAAGTCCTGGGCCGGCTGGAGGGGCAGCACCGTGGTGCCGTCGGTGATCGCGAAGAGGCTCACCTCGGGGCCGTCGAGGAACTCCTCGATGACCACGCGGTCGCAGGCCAGGGCGTGGGCACGCGCGGCCTCGACGTCGTCCGTGACGACTACGCCCTTACCGGCCGCGAGACCGTCGTCCTTCACGACGTACGGGGCGCCGAAGGCGTCCAGCGCCTCGTCGATCTCGGCGGGCGTCGTGCAGACGTAGCTACGGGCGGTCGGGACGTTGGCTCCGGCCATGACGTCCTTGGCGAACGCCTTGGATCCCTCCAGCTGGGCCGCCTCGCGCGAGGGGCCGAAGCAAGGGATGCCGGCCGCGCGCACGGCGTCGGCGACACCGGCGACAAGCGGGGCCTCCGGGCCGACGACCACCAACTCGGCGTCCAGCTCGGTGGCGAGGCGCGCGACGGCGTCACCGTCGAGTGCGTCGACCGGGTGGAGTTCGGCCACCTCTGCGATACCGGCGTTGCCGGGCGCGCAGTACAGAGCGGTGACATCGGGGTCGAGGGAGAGAGAGCGGCACAGGGCGTGTTCGCGGGCGCCGCCGCCGATGACGAGGACCTTCACGGGGTGCAGCCTAACCGCCGGTGGCCGGAGGCCTCGACGGGCGCCGCTCCGTGGACAGCCCCTGGACCGGGCGGGGACGGCAGACGGGCGGCCCGGGGAGCACGAGCCCCGCTACTCGTTGGTGAACTCCTCGACGACCGTGGCGCCCAGCTCGCGGACGATCAGGTCGTGCCCGGAGAGCGCGGAGTCGACCAGGTCGGGATCGTCCGCCTCTGCGGTGTCGTCCTCGGGTGCAACGGCCCGCGGCGGCTCGGGGGCGCGCTCGCGCTCGTACGAGGACGGCTCGGGCCGCCCGGGCTGCTGCGGCGGGGGCTGCTGAGCGGGCTGCGCGGCCGGCTCGGGGGCGGCCGGCCGGGACTCGTAGGACGGAGCCGGGGGCGGAGGCGCGGGTGCGGGCTGGTACGGAGCGGCCGGGGGCCTGCCGCCACCACCGCCACCGCCGGTCTGCGGCGGCTGGCCGCCACCGCCGCCCGACGGGTCGACGACCGCGTCGACGCGCCACTTGGCGTTGAACTGCTCGGCGAGGGCCTGCTTGAGCACCTCTTCGCTGCCACTGCTCGTGAAGGTGTCACGAGCACCGGCGTTGAGGAATCCGATCTGCAAGGTGCTGCCGTCGAAGCCGGTGACCTGGGCGTTCTGGCTGAGCAGGATCCAGGTGAACCGGCGTCGGTTCTTCACCGCGTCCAGGATGTCCGGCCACATGTTCCGCACCTGGGCGGCGCCCTGCGCCATGCCCTGCCCGCCGGGGGCGGGCGCCTGCGCGGCGGGAGCCGGGACCGGGGCAGCCGGAGCCGGGGCGGCGGCAGGCACGGGAGCCTGCGGTACGCCGCCACCGGGTGCGGAGGCGGTCGGCCAGCCACCGGGCCTGCGTGCCGGTTCCGCACCGCCCGCGCCGGCCGCGCCACTGCCGGCGCCTGCCGCCGAGGGCCAGGCCCCGGGACGCTGGCCGACGGGCGCCGAGGGCTGCTGGGGCTGAGGCTGCTGGGCCTGTGGCGCTTCCCGCGGTGCTGCTTGCTGAGGCTGGGGCTGCTGGGGCTGGGGCTGCTGGAACTCCGGGGCGGCCACCGCCTCCGCGGCGCGGGCCGCGGCGTGGCCTCCGGCACCCCCCGCGCCAGCGGGAGGCATCCCGACGCCGGCTCCATGGGCCTCAGGCCCCGGTACGTACCCCATGGCGGGTCCGGAGGCCGCGGCGAAGGAAGCACCGCGCTCCAGCCGGTCCAGCCGGGCCTGGAGCGAACGCTCGTCGTCGAAGGCGCCGGGCAGCAGCACCCGGGCGCAGATCAGCTCCACCTGCAGCCGGGGCGAGGTCGCCCCACGCATCTCGGTGAGCCCCTCGTTGACGAGATCGGCGGCGCGGCTCAGCTCCGCGGCGCCGAAGACGGACGCCTGTGCCTGCATCCGCTCGACCACGTCGGCGGGCGCGTCGATGAGCCCCTTGTCCCCCGCGTCCGGCACGGCGGCCAGGATCACGAGGTCGCGCAGCCGCTCCAGCAGGTCGGCGACGAAGCGCCGGGGGTCGTTGCCGCCCTCGATCACCCGGTCCACGACCTCGAACGCCGCCGCGCCGTCGCCCGCCGCGAAGGCGTCCACGATCGAGTCCAGCAGGGACCCGTCCGTGTAACCGAGGAGCGACGTCGCCATGGCGTATGTCACACCGTCGTCGCCCGCGCCGGCCAGCAGCTGGTCCATGACGGACATCGAGTCACGCACGGACCCCGCACCGGCCCGCACCACGAGCGGCAGCACACCGTCCTCGACGACGCTGCCCTCCTTGTCGCACACCTCCGCGAGATAACCGCGCAGCGTCCCCGGAGGGACCAGCCGGAAGGGGTAGTGGTGCGTACGCGACCGGATCGTGCCGATGACCTTCTCGGGCTCGGTGGTCGCGAAGATGAACTTGAGGTGCTCCGGCGGCTCCTCGACCACCTTCAGCAGGGCGTTGAACCCGGCCGGGGTGACCATGTGCGCCTCGTCGATGATGTAGATCTTGTACCGGCTCGACGCAGGCCCGAAGAACGCCTTCTCCCGCAGGTCACGGGCGTCGTCCACGCCACCGTGCGACGCGGCGTCGATCTCGATGACGTCGATCGAACCCGGCCCGTTGCGCGCGAGGTCCTGGCAGGACTGGCACTCCCCGCAGGGCGTGGGCGTGGGGCCCTGCTCGCAGTTCAGACAGCGGGCGAGGATGCGCGCGCTGGTCGTCTTTCCGCAGCCGCGCGGCCCGCTGAAGAGGTACGCGTGATTGACCCGGTTGTTCCGCAGGGCCTGCTGCAACGGGTCAGTGACATGCTCCTGCCCGATGACCTCGGCGAAGGACTCGGGGCGGTAGCGGCGGTAGAGCGCAAGGGACGACACACATACGAGGTTATCGGGGCGCACCGACAACCGGTCCCGCCCCGGACCGAGCGCCCGGCGGGACACCACACCCCGGACACACAAGGGCCCCCCACGCACCCGCCAGAGCCAACCTACCCTTGCTGCCTTCCGGCCCTGGGGGAGTTCAGTCAGATAGCGCCACGTGAGGGGCTGACGCCCACCTTAGCCGATCCCAGCCCCCTGTCGTCCACCCGCCTCCTCACCCGACCGCTCCCGGAGGACGGTCCGGAACGATCTCCGGGGAACGTGTTCGCGAGCACCCTCCAACGTCTTGTATTGTTTGCCGCGGAGGATTCGCCTAGTGGCCTAGGGCGCACGCTTGGAAAGCGTGTTGGGGGCAACCCCTCACGAGTTCGAATCTCGTATCCTCCGCCATTGCTCTCACCGGGCAATACGTCGAAGGGCCCCACCGCTTGCGGTGGGGCCCTTCGACGTTGCCGGTCTCAGTTCTGGTCTCATTTACTTCCGACATAGGAGACATTTCATTCCGCCGACTTGCCGTCGACGGGTCGAGTCACAGGACATCGCCTTCACTCAGAAGCGGGTTTCTGCCGACTCAGGACGCAGGCGTCCCCCGCGATCCGCCATTCTGGGTCCGTGCGGGACCGATTCCGGTCGGAGACCACCGGCACTCGTCTTTGTGAGGTGTCCCCATCGGCAAGCCCAGCGGATCAACTCTGGCCACGTGGCTGAGTGATCTGGAAGTCGACCGGCTCGAGCGGGTCCTGGCAGCTCGCCCGGATGCAGTGTCCCCGCCGGAACCACGATCGTTCGGCGAACTCGCGGACCGCCTTCAGCGCCCGGCGTCGGTTGCCCCGGTGCTGCCCGGGCTCGCGCTGCCGCACCTGCAGGTAGCCGAGGCACTGGCGGCATCGGGGCCCGTTCCATGTGCTGCCCTGGCCGATCTGCTGGATGCGACCGGAACGGAGAGCATTCGCGGGCTGGACGCGGCCTTGGAGGCGCTGGCCGACCGCGCACTCGTCTGGCCGGACGGCGAAGGGCTGCTGCGCATGGCGGCGCCGTTGCGGCAGGCGTGGGACTCGCCGCTGGGGCTGGACGCTCCGCTCACCCGGCTACTGGCGGACACGACCTCCGAGGAACTGCGCCGCATGCTGGTGGCCCTGGGCATCCCGTCGCCCGGCACCACCAAGAAGCATCGGCTGACCGCCCTGCTGGAACACCACAGCAATCCGGAACGGGTGACCGCGGTGATCACTTCGGCACCTGCGTCCACCCGGAAGCTGCTTGAGCGGCGAGCGTCTCACCAGGGTGAACAGGATCGATCACCGGCGCCATTGATCACGTTCAGGGCCCCGTCGGCCGACTCCGAGCCGGGTGCGCGCTGGGCACTGGAGCGGGGACTGCTGGTCCAGGACCGGTACTCCGGGTACGGATCCACACGCATGCCCGCCGAGGTGGCGCTCGCACTGCGCGGAGCCGGCTGGCACGCCCCCTTCGAGCCCGTCCCGCCCGTCGTGCGGACGGCGTCCGTCACCTCGGCGGAAGTGGACCGGGAGGCGGCGGCAGCCGCCACGGCGTTCGCCGCACATGCCGCGTCGGTTCTGGCGACGTGCTCCGCTGCTCCGCCGGCCCTGCTGAAGTCCGGCGGGGTCGGAGCACGTGAGCTGTCCCGGATCAGCAAGGCGGCGCAGTGCGACGACATCGTCGTACGCCTTGTTCTGGAGACGGCGTACGACGCCGGGCTGCTGGCCCGGGACGGCGACCGGGTCGCGGCAACGAACGGATACGACACCTGGGCGGAACGAGAACCGGCGGAGCAGCTCACCGCGCTTCTCCACACCTGGCGAACGCTGCCGCTGACTCCGGCCCAGGCCCGTGACGAGGACGGCAAGGTACTGCCCGCGCTCGCCGGAACTCCGCCCTGCGGCGGCTGTGTACAGGCCCGAGAGGGGCTCCTCGCCGCCGCAGCGCAGCTCCCGGCGCACCGGGGAGTGCACAGCCCCGCGGAACTCGGGCCGATGGTCGCCTGGCACCGCCCGCTCGCTGAACAACTCCCCCAGGACACCACGCCCTTCGCCACCGCGATCCGGGAAGCGGAACTGCTCGGGGTCGTCGCCCGCGGCTGCCTGTCCCCCATCGGTGCCGCTCTGCGGGCCGACGACACCGAAGCCGCCGAAACGCTCGCCGCTGCCTGTGAGCGGCTGCTGCCGGCAGCCACCAGGGCAGCCCGTTTCGGCGCGGACCTCACCGCCGTTGTCACCGGCACACCGTCCGCCCGCCTCGCCGCACTGCTGGACACCGTCGCGGACAAGGAAGTCGGTGGCACGGCATCGGTGTGGCGGTTCAGCCCCACAACCGTTCGCCGTGCCCTGGACACGGGCCGCACGGCGGATGCCATCGCGGCCGATCTGGGCGCCGTCGCGGTCGGCGCCCTCCCTCAACCGCTGTTGTACCTGCTCAACGACTCCGCACGCACTCACGGCCGTGTGCGCATCGCCCCCGCTGCCTGTGTGATCCATGGCGAAGAAGCCGCCCTCCTCGCCGAACTCGTCTCTCACAGAAAGCTCGCCGCCCTCGGCCTACGCGTGTTGGCACCGACCGTGCTGGTCAGCCGGATCCCACTCGACAAGACCCTCGCCGCGCTCCGGGCCGCCGGCTACGCCCCCGTCGCCGAGAGGGCCGACGGGACCGTACGCGTCGAGAAGACCCGGCGCCGACGTGCCGCCGCCCCGGTCCCGGTCCCCCCACTCCCAGGCCAGCGGCAGCGGTCCGTGCCGACGGTGACTCAGATGACTCCGGTTACCGTCGGCCTGAGCACGCTGGCCGCCAGGCTGCGGGCCGCCCCGCCGACACTCCCGGCTCCCGACCCGTTCGGCACCGGGGTCCCCTACGGCACGGACACCGAGGAGATCGTCGCCGCGTACGCGAAGAACCTGGCGTACAGCGATGTCCGCCAGCTCGCCCATGCCGTCGACGTCGGCACAGCCATCACGGTCGAGTACGTCGCCGCCTCGGGCAACCGGACCGTACGTATCCTCAGCGAGCTCGTGCTCGACCCGCCCTACTTGTACGCCTGGTGCCACCTGCGCGACGACGAACGGGTCTTCACCCTCTCCCGCATCCACGGCATCATGCCCGGGTAGCCGGGATCCGCGTCGTGGCTCTGTGTTCGGCCGGTCACTGCGGCCCTGCCCCGCCACCGAGCACTGCGACGAGGCGCCATTACGATCGCCGACCATGGACTGGGTCGAGCGCACCGCGCAGTTGAGGCAGTGGACCAGGAGCGGGGCGCGGGCTCCGCACAAGCCGTTGCTGTTCCTGTACGCGCTCAGCCGGTTCCAGCAGGACGCCGGCGACGAGCTGCGGTACAGCACGGTGGAGCAGGACCTGCGGCGGCTGCTCGCCGAGTACGGTCCTGGGAACCGGACGACGCCCGCCTATCCCTTCCATCATCTGGTGAGTGACGGCGTGTGGGAGGTGCGCACCGAGCGCGGTCCGGGCAGCCCCGGGACCGGGGTCAGGGAGCTGCGCGCAACCGGCGCCGCTGGGCGGCTGACGCCGGAGCTACGGGCGGCGCTGCGGCGGGATCCGCCCCTGCTCAGCCGAATGACACGCGTACTCCTCGATCTGGACTCCGAGCTCCACCTTGACGCCCTGAACCACGCCCGCTCCACGGTGTGTGGGTCGAAGGCGGACGGGATGGAAGCTGGGGTGAATAGCGGTGCGGGGGGCCTGCGCACCCACCGGGGTGATGTCCTCCGGGGAGTCGGTGGCAGGTCGATGGGACTTGCACCATGCTCAGAGTCGGCCACGCGAGCGCTGTGTGGCTCAAAGAACACCACGACTGTCGTACGTAAGTGCGAAGATGAGCCCTAGTTTCTGCCGGCCCTAAGGTCGTCGCGGATCAAGCAGGGCCTTCCGTGCACCGCGTCGACGGAGCCGGTTGTTGGCGTCGGGAATCTGCCAGAAGATAGTGCCCGTTCCTGCTGGACTGGAGGTCACACTCGCCATGTGATGGCCAACTCAGGACGGGATTCATGTCCACAGCAACCACCCCTTCTGTCCAATCTCCCGCATCGCCGGACCGCTCGCCTTTCATCTCCTGGCTGGCCGTAATTTCGATAATGCTGGGGATCTTCTCCATTGTCACGACCGAAATTCTCCCGATCGGCCTTCTTACGTCGATCGGATCGAGTTTCACTATTTCGGACGGAATGGCTGGTCTCATGATGACCATGCCAGGATTCCTCGCCGCGGCCTCGGCCCCTGTGGTCACGGTGGCCACAGGACGTATCGACCGGCGCGTCATGCTGGGCGTGTTCATCCTTCTGCTGTCGCTGGCCAACTTTCTTGCCGCCGCCGCGTCGAGCTACTGGCTGGTCCTGGTCTCCCGCGTCATGGTGGGCGTCACCATCGGCGGCTTCTGGTCCATCGGGGCCGGACTCGCTGGTCAGCTGGTTCCCGCGAAGTCCGTGGGCCGCGCGACCTCGGTGATCTTCTCCGCCGTACCGCTCGGCTCCGTACTCGGAGTACCGCTGGGCACGTTCATCGGCGACATCGCGGGCTGGCGGACGGCGTTCCTCGTCATGGGCGGCTTCACGTTGGCCGTCCTCGTGTTGCTACTCGTAGTCCTCCCGCCCCTCCCTTCCGACCAGGCGACGCGCCTCGATGTCCTCGGCAGCACGCTCCGAAGCATCAACACCCGCTTCGCCCTGGTCATGACCTTCCTCGTCGTGCTCGCTCACTTCGGCACGTACACGTATGTCACCCCCTTCCTGGAGCAGGTGACCCACGTCAGTTCGGGTCTCATCACGATCTACCTGCTCATCTACGGTGCGGCCGGCATCGCCGGTAACTTCCTCGGCGGATCCACGGTGGGTCGCTATCCGCGGGCCACCTTCGCCGCGGCGGCGGCCCTGATCGCCGCCGCGGCCCTACTCCTGCCCGCCCTGGGACAGTCGGACGCCGGCGCGGTGGCGCTGCTGGTCGTCTGGGGCGTCGCCTACGGTGCCGTCCCGGTCTGTTCCCAGACGTGGTTCTCCAAGGCCGCCCCTGACTCCCCCGAGGCGTCCTCTGTCCTCTTCACGGCCTCCTTCCAGGCCACCATCTCCATCGGGGCCCTGGTGGGAGGGGCCGTCCTCGACCGTTCCTCGCCCTCCACGGTGATGGTGCTGGGCGGGCTGGCGGCCGTCCTGATGGTCCTCGTGGCCTGGGCCCACTGGGCGGGGAGGTTTACCTGGCCGACGTCCTCCTAGCCACACCGTGACCGGGGCGGCCGTCCGCCTCGGTCACCTGCCCCACGCTTTCCCCTCTCGTCTGGTCGCGCCCGCACCAGCGGGCCGGCCCGGCGAGAGGTGCCTCCACTTCCCTTTCTCGGACCACCTCGATGAGCCAGGTGCTCACGATCGCCTACCTAAGACCGTGTCCTATGTGGTGAGGGATACCTGCGAGTGCAGCGCGCCGCGTTCGCCGCTGTGGCACGTCAGGTGCTTCTTCATCCGCAGGAGCGCGTGACCGTTGTAATCGCCGAAGAGTGAAGGATGGTGTGTCCACGTCTGGGATCTTCCGCTCGTGTGCACGCCTCCTCGGTACCCCTGGCTCTAACGCGTGAGCCACCCGGATCGTTGTTCTGGTCTTTGTTCAAATCTCGTATCCTCCGCCATTGCTCACACCGGGCAATACGTTGAAGGGCCGCGGCTTGGGGGCCTTCGACGTTGACCGACTACTGACCGCTGCTCAGATCTGCACCATGTGCACGTCCTGGGCATCCAGTGCCTTCAGATAGGCGTCGAGGTCCGCCGGATCACTGGTGAAGACCACGGCACTGCCGTGCCGGTCGGCCGTGAGGGCCACCAAGGCATCCACAGCGTCCGGCCGCTTGTTCGGGGGCAGCTCTGCTGAACCGAGTGCGCTCCCGATGCGTTGCCGCTCGGTGATGTCCGGACCAGTGGCACACATGATGCATGCCGTCTGCCCCACGCCGGCAGGGCGCATGGCTGGGGCCGAACTGCGAGCCTGAGGCACTGTGCAATCCTTCATCACCCCGGTCAGGGCATGCACAGTGGCGGGACTGGGCCGCCAGACTTGCGCCGGTACCGGTCCGAGCACGAGCGCCCGATGCGGCGTCTCCCGGAGACCGGCGTGCAGACGCACCGCCTTCGCCTTGCGGTCCGCGAGCGCGATCAGCATGCCGGTGTCGTAG
This sequence comes from Streptomyces sp. JH34, assembly GCF_029428875.1. Taxonomy (NCBI): domain Bacteria; kingdom Bacillati; phylum Actinomycetota; class Actinomycetes; order Kitasatosporales; family Streptomycetaceae; genus Streptomyces; species Streptomyces sp. JH34. Next base: position 3,506,704 of record NZ_JAJSOO010000001.1, read on the forward strand.
ACCGGCACCCGGACAGTCACGCCGCGTTACCGGATCGGGTAGCAGGACCCTCGGCACCATGGATGAGCCCCATGGCCTCCTGCACCTCCTGCCGCTCCTGCTCCGTGAGGTCGTCGTCGGCGACTTCAGGCAGCGGTGCCAGTCCGGCAGCCTCTGCCTCAGCCGCCGCGATAACCTCGTCGAGTCGGGCGAACTGTGCCTCCGCCGCTTCCACCTCGGCCATCTGCCGGGTCGCAGCGTTGACGAGGTAAGCGGACACATCCATTCCGGCCCGCTCCGCGTGGGTCCGGATGCGCTCGTCGTGCTCACTGTCCAGGCTGATGCTGATCCTTGTCTTCGGCATACCGGCAGTGCATGACGCGGATTACGCCTCCGCCAGCACCTGTCCTGAGCAGAGCGGCCACGCACGCTGCCTTGCCTCACCCACGACCGTCCGAACTCCGCCCGACAAGGCTCGTGGTCTCGGTTCGGTCTGATTCACCTCTGTACGGCGCCGATTGTGCGGCAGTCCCCTGAACCGTCGCAGGTCGATACTCGCCTGACTGCCTCCGGACGTCCGGGCGAGACGTGGAAAGCATGTCGGGGGCAACTCCTCACGAGTTCGAATCCAGCTCCGCCGTCGCTCTCACCGATCAGGACGCCAGGGCCGCGCCGAGGGCCCCGCGAGACGTCGCGGAGCCCTCGGCGTTCAGGGCCTTCAGGCGGCGAGGGGGACCTGGGTGCCCTCCGTGACGCCCGGGTAGGCCTCGGTGACCAGGTTGAGCTGGCGCTGCATGTACCAGGTGTTCAGACCGAAGACGAAGACCAGCCACATGCTGGCGGCGGGGCTGCACGTCACCGGCAGGCCGGCCGCTCGCTGGGCGTCCGCTATGGCCCTGCCGGTGTTGCGGAAGGAGATCAGCGGAGCGATCAAGGTCCACCCGAGGAAGATCAGGACCAGCACGCTTCCGCCGGGGTTGAGGGTCTGGCGCCGGTCGAACTGCTGCAGCTCCTTGTGGATCTTGTAGTACCAGACCAGCTGGTAGATCCCGAGAGTGACGAGTGGCAGACCGAGCCACACCGCCACGGGCCCGCGACGCTTCATGGCCAGTCCGGGCAGCCCGACCGTACCGGGTGTTCCGGTCGCGACCACGCCTCCGGCCTGGGCGGCGGCACTCGGGCCGGAGGTGGTGGTGGGCTGGATTTCAGCCATGTGAGGTGCTCCATCTACTGGTTCTGGTTCCGGACGGAGCAGCGTTGCAGTAAGTGGAGCAATTGTTAAGCACGTTGCGGATTCCGTGGTGCTTTCGTATCCACAGCGTGATGAGTGTCGGGCGATCAGGGCAGAAGTCAACTCTCGTGCTTCGGCACGGGCGTTCAGGTGATCTGGCGGACGAAGACCGCGCGGGACCCGTCAGCCCTCCGGCCGCCACCCCGCGTCGCGGCCGAGGTGGTTGAGTAGCGCACTCGCATCGCCCACGCCCGGAGCCGCCTCGATGGCGGGGCCGTAGGCGAACCCCCGGAGCGGCTCGACCAGTTCCTTTGCCGCCGGAGCGAGCCGGCGTGCCAGTTCGTCGGTGAGCGGAGAGGGCCGGCCGGTCGCCACGGCGATGTCCCAGGCGTGGACCGCCGCGTCCAACGCGGCCGCTCCCACCGCCGTCGCCGCAGTGACCTCGAAGGGCGGCAGCGGGACCGGCACCGCGTCCCTGGACGGGTCGAGCGCGGCGAACGCCTCCGCCGATGCCGTCAGCGCGGCGTCGAGCAGCTCGGCAAGCTCGCCGTCCCAGGCGGGCGAGGGGGCGAACGGGTCCTGGGCGGGGCCCGGACGGCCGGTCAGCGTAGAGGCGAAGGCGAGCTGGTCACCGGCCGCGTGCTGGACGACCTGGACGACGTTCCACTCCGCGGCCGGCGTGGGACGTTGCCGGCCGTCGGCGGGAATCGAGGCGACCGCCGCGCGCAGGAGGTCGTGCGCCGCCAGCAGGAGGGACCACGTATGGATGCCTGTCATGCGCGGATCGTAGCGGCCGATGGCGGGAATATCCGCTTCAGTTCCGGGTGCGGAGAACCCGCCCGGTCTCCTCGCGGACTAGCTCCTGACCGGGCAGTTCGGTCGTCGGGGGAGCCGTTCCCGAGAGCGCGCACCCGGTCGCGGCCCCCCTACAACCATCGGGTGCCGCCGGGAGTCTGGTCCGTAGCCGGCCGGCCATGGGCCTCGTCGGCGTCCAGGGAGTCTCTCTCACCGCAAAGGACCGCTCACCGATGCATGTACGGCACCTCACGCGCACCGCGGCCGTCTCACTGGCTCTCGCCTCCACCCTGCTCATGGCCGGTGGCGCCGGGGCGGCCGAGGTACCCGGCTGGGAGGTCTCCCTCTCCGGGGACAGCCCGGCCGGATCCCTGATGTCCGTGTCCTCGGTCGACGACGATCTCGCCTGGGCGGTCGGACGCAAGGACGGTAACGGCGTCATCATGCGCTGGGACGGCGAGCAGTGGAGCGAGGACACCGCTCCGGGGCTTCCCGACGTCTGGCAGTGGTCGTCCGTCAGCGCCGTGTCCGCCGACGACGTCTGGGCCTACGGCACGGTGGGGCGGGACCAGGCCCTCGTGCACTACGACGGCGAGCGCTGGAACAGCGTCGCCGCGGCCGGGCCCGCGGACGACTCCTGGCCCGAGGTACCGCTCGACGCCGTCCCCGGCCGGCTCTTCAAGGGCGGCAACGCGCTCTACACCTACTCGGACGGCGCATGGCGGACCTTCGCGCTGCCGGCCCGCGTCGACATCAGGGACATCGACGCGATCTCGGCGGACGACGCCTACGCCACCGGCATGCGGTACCCGGTGGACGGCGGCCACCCGGTGACGTACCACTGGGACGGCGAGACCTGGACGCTGATGGACCGGCCTCCCGTGCGCACCGGCACGGACACCGCGAAGATCACCGCCGTCGCCCCGGACGACGTCTACGTGGCCGGGTGGGCCGACGGTCCCGACGCCGACCCGCCCGTGCCGAGCGTCGCGCACTGGGACGGCACGGCCTGGGAGGACATCACGGGGGAGCTCTCCGACCTGTACCTCCACGCGATCGCCCCCGACGGGCGGGGCGGGCTCTGGGTGACGGGCAACGACCAGGCCGAACCCGCCCACTCGGAGGCGGTCTTCTGGCACTTCGACGGCGCCACCTGGACCAAGGGGGCAGGGGCAGCGGCTCCCGACGGAGACACCCGGTGGCCCTCGTACACCTTCTACGATCTGGCCCCGGCCGGGACCTCCGGCGAGTTCTGGGCCGTCGGTGACTACTCCACGCCCATGGACTCGCACGGCGACCAGACGGTCAACGGCCTGATCGAGCGGTCGACGACGCCTGCCGGTACGCCGTCCGGCTGACACGAGATCGCCGAGGAGGTCGGCGAGGCCTCCTGGCCGATGCCGCTCCCCGTTGACCTGGGCCCGGACGGCCCCGCCCGCCGCCGGTCACGGCTGCGGGCGGGGCCGTGGGGTCAGCGCAGTTCCTGGATACGGATCAGGTTGCCCGCGGGGTCGCGGAAGGCGCAGTCCCGGATGCCGTACGGCTGCTCGGTCGGTTCCTGGACGACCTCGGCGTCGCCTGACTGCACCTTCTCGAAGGTGGCGTCGAGGTCCTTGGTCGCCAGGAGGATCCAGCCGTAGGTGCCCTTGGCCATCATCTCGACGACGGTGCGGCGTTCGTCCTCGGTGATGCCGGGGTCCACGGCCGGCGGCGCCAGCAGGATCGACGTGCCGGGCTGACCGGCGGGGCCGACCGTGATCCAGCGCATCGTGCCGGACCCGACGTCCTTGCGGACCTCGAATCCGAGGGTGTCGCGGTAGAAGGCCAGAGCGGCGTCCGGGTCGTCGTGCGGGAGGACGCTCGTGTGAATGGTGATGTCCATGCCGGTCACGCTAGCGGCGGTTCGACAGCGCGGACTTCTCGATTCCTGACCGGTCTGGTCACCTGTTTCGCCACGCACGGCGGCACTCCCGCCGCCCCGCCCACCGCCTGGCGCCGGTAGGTGCTGGGCGGCATGCCGACCAGTTCGGTGAAGCGCGTGCTGAAGGTGCCCAGTGACGAACAGCCGACGGCGAAGCAGACTTCGGTGACGCTGAGGTCTCCACGGCGCAGCAAGGCCATCGCCCGCTCGATGCGCCGCGTCATCAGATAGCCGTACGGTGATTCGCCGTAGGCGGCCCGGAACTGGCGGCTGAGGTGCCCTGCCGACATGTTCACGCCCCGGGCGAGCGCCTCGACGTCCAGGGGCTGCGCGTACTCCCGGTCCATCCGGTCGCGGACCCGGCGCAGCAGCGCCAGGTCGCGCAGGTGCTGGGACTCGGACGGTCTGCTCGTCACGTGTGCGATCGTGCCACGCCGCTCCGTCCCGCCGGGCGCGTTCCGCCGATCAGGCGTGGGTGACGCGACGGCTGCGGGGCTGGTCAGTGCGATGTCTTCTCCCACTCGAAGCCGTCCGGGTCGGCGAAGGGGCCGCTGTCGCCGGTGAGCACGATCCTGTGCGACCCGGTGCCGTCCGGCGGTACCCCTGCGTCCTTGGCCAGGGCGCGGCGGCCGTAGAGCGCCAGTGTGACGGGGCTCGAAGGCATGTCGAACTCGACGTACTTCCGGCCGAAGCTCTTCCCCACGGTGAAGCCCCGGTCGACGTAGAACCGCTTGCTCGCGAGCACGTCATCGGCTCCCAGGAGGAGCACGAGGCGGTCGATCTCCCGGGTGGCCGGGCCCTTGTCCTTCTTGGCCGATGTGGCGATCTTCCAGAGTGTCCCGTCGGGGGCCTGTACGACGCCTCCGTAACCCCACAGGGACTTCTTGGCCGGCTTCACCGACGAGGCCCCGGCCGTGAGCGCGGAGTCGACGAGGGCGTCGACCGTGGACGGCTGGGAGACCGTGAGGGACAGCGTGAAGCCGCGGAAGCCGCTCGTCGGCGCCTCCGAAACCCGCACGCGGAGCTCGGGGCCCAGGCCGAAGGCCGTGGCGTAGAAGTGTTCGGCGGCGGTGGGGTCGGCCACCTCGAGGGTGACGGATGCGATGGAAGCCATGTGACGAAGCTATGGCCGCCCCGCGCCGCGCGCTTCTCGATTCCTGACCGGTCGGGGATCGAGGCCGGGCGGTACGGCGCCGCGGGCCTCCGGACCGGTCACCGCGTACCGGACCGGGTGCCGCGCCGGAAAACCGGCTCTGGAGCCGGGGGCCGTGTCCCGCCCCGGGAAACAGCGCCCGAACCGAAACCCTTGTCCGGCCCCGGGAAACCGTGTCCGGCCCCGGAAGCCGCCGACCGCCCGGGCGGGGCGGCCCCGTGTGCGCTCAGGCGGCGGGAGCGCGGAAGTAGTGGCCCTCGTCGAGGTCCTCGACCAGACCGGGGCGGGTCGGCTGCCAGCCCAGCAGTTCGCCCGTGAGGGTGTGCGACGCCGGGGCGTCGAGCCCGAGGAACCCGCCCAGCCAGGAGAAGTGCTCGGCAGCGTCGGCCGGGGCGACGGAGGACACCGGCACGTCGAGGTGGCGGCCGATCACCTCGGCGATGTCGCGGATCGCGACGCCCTCCTCCGCGACGCCGTGCAGTACCGAGCCTGCAGGTGCCTTTTCGACGGCCAGCCGGAACAGTCGTGCGGCGTCCAGCCGGTGGACCGCCGGCCAGCGGTTGGCACCGTCACCGATGTAGCCGGAGACACCGTGGGCACGGGCCATGGCGACCAGGCTCGCCACGAAGCCGTTGTCCCCCTCCCCGTGGCAGGTGGGGGAGAGCCGCACCACGGAGGCGCGGATGTCCCGCGGGGCGAGGGCGAGCACCGCCCGGGAGGTGGCCGCCCGCACCGAGGTGGGGGAACCGTCGATCGTCGGCATGTCCCGTTCGGTGACCACGCGCCCGGTGGCGAGACCTGCGACGCCCGAGGCGATGACGAGGGGACGGCCGGTGCCCGCCAGTACGTCGCCGAAGGCGTCGACGGCACGACGGTCGGCCTCCGCGGCCCCCAGGAAGTCACCCGTGAAGGCGATGTCGTGCTTGAAGGCGAGGTGGATGACGCCGTCGGTCGCGGCGGCCGCGTCCCTCAGGACGTCGAGATCGTCGACGGTGCCGTGGACCACCTCGGCCCCGGCAGCGGTGAGCGCGGCGGCGGACGCCTCCGAGCGGGCGAGCCCCACCACCTGGTGGCCCGCCTCGAGGAGCTCGGGCACGACGGCGGAACCGATCCAGCCGGACGCACCGGTCACGAAGATACGCATGAGGAACTCCGGAACTGTTGATGTCATTGACTGACATCAACCGTAGCACCGCGATGTCAGCCCCTGCCATCACGTAGGATCGGGGCATGGGTAGATGGGAGCCGAACGCGCGCGGACGCCTGGCGGAGGCGGCGTTGGAGCTCTACAGCGAACGCGGTTTCGAGCAGACCACCGTGGCGGAGATCGCCGGACGGGCCGGGCTCACCGAACGGACCTACTTCCGGCACTACGCCGACAAGCGCGAGGTTCTCTTCGGCGGCTCCGAGCTGCAGGACCTGCTGGTCGGGGCGGCCGCCGACGCTCCGGAGTCCCTGGCTCCGATCGACGTACTCGCGGTGGGCCTCGACGCGGTCTCCGAGATGTTCGAGGACCGGCGGGCGCACGCACGGAAACGTCAGGCCGTGATCCTGGCGAACGCGGAACTCCAGGAGCGCGAGCTGATCAAGCTCGCCTCGCTGTCGGCCGCGCTCGCCGCGACCCTGCGCCGGCGGGGCGTGCCGGAGCCGGCCGCGAGCCTGACCGCCGAAGCGGGGATCGCCGTTTTCAAGGTCGGCTTCGAACGCTGGATCGCGGAGTCCGAGAAACGCGGGATGTCGCCCGTGATGCGGGAGCTGCTGGACGAACTCAAGACCGTGGCCGGGGGCGGACACGGCTCGTAGCCGTGTCCCGTCACACCGCTCGTAGCCGCGCCCGGCCTTGCTTCCCGGGGTTCCCTGGCCCGTCGCCTCCTCAGCTGCCGAGCGAGAGGCCCCTGGTCACACGGTCCGCCGACGACAGCAGGCTTGCGCGGACCTGACTGGTCCGGTACATCCGGTCCGCCCGGAACGAGACGCCGAGCGACCCGATCGTGGCGCCCTGGTACACGGGCACCGCGATGCACGTCGTGCCGAGGTCGTACTCCTCGCGGTCCATCACCGCGGGCGCCGGGAACGACGATTCGAGTTGCCGGACCAGCTCCTCCCGGTGCGTGATCGTGCGGGGAGTGAGATCGGCGAGGGTGTGCCGTGAGAGGTACTCGGCCCGGGCGTCGTCGTCCAGCTCACGCAGGACGCACTTGCCGAGCGCCGTGGCGTGCCCCGCGTCCTCGAATCCCACCCAGAGGTCGACCCGGGGCGTCTGCGGGCCGTCGACGATCTCTGCGATCCTGATCTCGCCCTCCTCGTAGAAGGTGAGGTAGGCGGCGGCCGACAGGTCGTCCCGGAGTGAGACGAGGGCGGGGCGGACCCGGTTCAGGAGGTCCAGCCCGGCGTGGTCGCCGCCCAGGTCCGCGCCCAGGCCGTCGCCCAGCACGAAACCGCCGTCCTCGATCCTGCGGAGATAGCCGTCCTTCGTGAGGGCCCGTAGCACTCGAAGGGCCTCGTCAAGAGGCAGTTCGGCCTCCAGCGCCAGTCGCTCCGCCGACGCGCCCCCCTCGTGCGCCGCGACGACGTCCAACAGGCGGAACGCCTGCTGGACAGAGTTCATGGGCGCGTGGCCCTCTCGGTCACCCATGCCACAAGCTTGGACCCGCTGCCGGGAGGCGGCAAGACAGGGCGGCGGCGCGCCGACCGGAGTGCTCCCCGGCCGGCGCGCGCCCCGCTCAGTCCTCGCCCTCGAGATCGCCCTCGGTCTCCAGGAACACCTGGCGCAGCGCTTCGAGCACCGACGGGTCGGGCTTCTCCCACATCCCCCGGGACTCCGCCTCCAGGAGGCGCTCGGCGATGCCGTGGAGGGCCCAGGGGTTGGCCTGCTGGAGGAATTCGCGGTTCGTGGGGTCGAGGACGTACGTCTCGGTCAGCTTGTCGTACATCCAGTCCGCGACGACGCCCGTCGTCGCGTCGTAACCGAAGAGGTAGTCGACCGTCGCGGCCAGCTCGAAGGCGCCCTTGTAGCCGTGGCGGCGCATCGCCTCGATCCACTTGGGGTTGACCACCCGGGCGCGGAAGACCCGGGACGTCTCCTCGACCAGCGTGCGCGTACGGACCGTCTCGGGGCGGGTCGAGTCCCCGATGTACGCCTCGGGAGCGGAGCCCTTCAGCGCGCGCACGGTCGCGACCATGCCGCCGTGGTACTGGAAGTAGTCGTCCGAGTCCGCGATGTCGTGCTCACGGGTGTCGGTGTTCTTCGCCGCCACCGCGATCCGCTTGTAGGCGGTCTCCATCTCGTCGCGGGCCGGACGTCCGTCCAGCTCACGGCCGTAGGCGTAGCCGCCCCACACCGTGTAGACCTCGGCGAGGTCGGCGTCCGTCCGCCAGTCGCGCGAGTCGATGAGCTGGAGCAGCCCCGCCCCGTACGTCCCCGGGCGCGAGCCGAAGATACGGGTGGTGGCGCGCCGCTCGTCGCCGTGTTCGGCGAGGTCGGCCTGCGTGTGGGCGCGTACGAAGTTCCGCTCGGCGGGCTCGTCGAGCGAGGCCGCCAGGCGTACGGCGTCGTCGAGCAGGCCGATGGTGTGCGGGAAGGCGTCGCGGAAGAAGCCGGAGATCCGCAGCGTGACGTCGATGCGCGGGCGCCCCAGTTCCTCGTACGGGATCGCCTCCAGACCCGTGACGCGTCGCGAGGCGTCGTCCCAGACGGGGCGGACGCCGAGCAGCGCGAACGCCTCGGCGATGTCGTCACCGGCCGTGCGCATCGCGCTGGTGCCCCAGAGCGAGAGGCCGACCGAGGTGGGCCAGTCACCGTTGTCCGCGCGGTAGCGCTCCAGGAGCGAGTCGGCGAGGGCCTGGCCGGTCTCCCAGGCGAGGCGGGACGGGACGGCCTTCGGGTCGACGGAGTAGAAGTTACGGCCGGTCGGCAGGACGTTGACCAGACCGCGGAGCGGGGAGCCGGACGGGCCGGCGGGAACGAAGCCGCCGTTCAGCGCGTGGACCGCGTGGTCCAGCTCGTCCGTCGTCGCGGCGAGGCGGGGCACGACCTCGCGGGCGGCGAAGTCGAGGATGTCGGCGACGGCCTGCGGGTGCCCGGCGGCCACCACGGCGACGGCCGCCGGGTCCCAGTCCGCGTCGTCCATCGCCTGGACCAGCGCGCGGGCCTTCTCCTCGGTCTCGTCCGCCGCGGTGCGGGTCGCCGCCGACTCGTCCAGGCCAAGTGCCTCGCGCAGGCCCGGCAGCGAGGCCGTGCCGCCCCAGATCTGCCGGGCGCGCAGGACCGCGAGGACCAGGTTGACGCGGTCCTTGCCGGCCGGGGCACTACCCAGGACGTGCAGGCCGTCGCGGATCTGGACGTCCTTGATCTCACAGAGCCAGCCGTCGAGATGCATGATGAACTCGTCGAAGCCCTCGTCCTCGGGCCGGTCCTCCAGGCCCAGGTCGTGGTCGAGCTTCGCCGCCTGGATGAGGGTCCAGATCTGGGCGCGTACCGCCGGGAGCTTCGCCGGGTCCATCGCGGCGATCTGGGCGTGCTCGTCCAGGAGTTGTTCGAGGCGGGCGATGTCGCCGTAGCTGTCGGCGCGGGCCATCGGCGGCACGAGGTGGTCCACGAGGGTGGCGTGCACCCGGCGCTTGGCCTGGGTGCCCTCGCCCGGGTCGTTCACCAGGAACGGGTAGACCAGCGGCAGGTCCCCCAGTGCGGCGTCGGGGCCGCAGGCTGCGGAGAGGCCTGCGTTCTTGCCGGGCAGCCACTCCAGATTGCCGTGCTTGCCGAGGTGGATCATCGCGTCCGCGCCGAAGCCGTTGTCGTCGGCGGACGCGGCGATCCAGCGGTACGCGGCCAGGTAGTGGTGCGAGGGCGGCAGGTCAGGGTCGTGGTAGATCGCGATCGGGTTCTCGCCGAAGCCGCGCGGCGGCTGGATGAGGATGAGCAGGTTGCCGCGGCGCAGGGCCGCGAGCACGATGTCGCCCTCGGGGTTGCGGGACCGGTCGACGAACATCTCGCCGGGCGCCGGGCCCCAGTGCTCCTCCACGGCCTCGCGCAGTTCGGCGGGCAGCGTGGCGAACCAGCGGCGGTAGTCGGCCGCGGGGATCCTGACCGGGTTGCGGGCCAGCTGCTCCTCGGTGAGCCACTCCTGGTCGTGGCCGCCGGCCTCGATGAGCGCGTAGATCAGCTCGTCGCCGTCGCCGGAGACCAGGCCGGGGATCTCCTCCTCGGGGCCGAAGTCGTAGCCCTCCTCGCGGAGCCTGCGCAGCAGGGCGACGGCGCTGGCGGGGGTGTCGAGGCCGACCGCGTTGCCGATGCGGGAGTGCTTGGTCGGGTAGGCCGACAGGACCAGCGCGATCCGCTTCTCGGCCGCCGGGATGTGGCGGAGCCGCGCGTGGCGTACGGCGATCCCGGCGACCCTGGCGGCGCGCTCGGTGTCGGCGACGTACGCGGGCAGACCGTCCTCGTCGATCTCCTTGAAGGAGAACGGCACGGTGATCAGACGCCCGTCGAACTCCGGCACCGCGATCTGGGTGGCCGCGTCGAGCGGGGAGACACCCTCGTCGTTCTCCTCCCAGGCGGCACGCGGGCTGGTGAGGCAGAGCGCCTGGAGGACCGGGACGTCGAGGCCGGTGAGGGCGCCCGCGTCCCAGGACTCGTCGTCCCCGCCGGCCGACGCGGTCGCGGGCTTGGTGCCACCGGCCGCGAGGACGGTGGTCACTATGGCGTCCGCTGCACGGAGTTCGTCGATGAGTTCCGGTTCGGGCGACCGGAGCGAGGCGACGTACAGCGGGAGGGGGCGGGCGCCCGCGTCCTCCACGGCCGCGCAGAGCGCCTCGATGAACGCGGTGTTCCCGCTCATGTGGTGGGCGCGGTAGTAGAGCACCGCGACGGTCGGGCCGGTGACGTCACGGGCGGTCCGCTCCAGCGGGCCCCACGCGGGGGCCGGGGCGGGCGGCTCGAAGCCGTGGCCGGTGAGCAGCACGGTGTCGGAGAGGAAGCGGGCCAGCTGCTCCAGGTTGGCGGGTCCGCCGTGCGCGAGGTAGGCATGCGCCTCCGCCGCGATGCCGATGGGCACGGTCGACGCGGCCATCAGCTGGGCGTCGGGGGCCTGTTCACCTGTCAGCACGACGACGGGCCTGCCGGTGGCCAGCACCTGGTCCAGCCCCTCCTGCCAGGCACGGACACCGCCGAGGAGGCGTACGACGACGAGGTCGGCCTCCTCCAGCAGCTGCGGGAGGTCGTCGAGGGCGAGCCGGGAGGGGTTGGCGTAGCGGTAGCTGACCGGTCCCTGCGCGGCACGGGCGCTCAGCAGGTCGGTGTCGGACGTCGACAGGAGCAGGATCATGCGGCGTCAGCCCTCCTCGGGGTGTCCACGCCCCGGGCAGTGTCGGATCAGCTGCTCGGGCGGGACCGAGAGCCTGGGAAAGGGAGTTCCTGACTCGCACGGCCGGTGGGCCGGGCTCACAGTGGCGGGACCGCGCCGGAATCTCACCGGGCTTCCTCCCAAGTCGCCGTACGGCGATGGCGGACCGAACGGACCGCCGCTAGGCATAGTAGGCGGGAGGAGGGGGGTCCTGACCAGACGGCCCCCGCCCGGGCCCCGGACAGGGGGCCGGTGTCCCGTAGGTCACAGTGACCGTAGGGGTGCGTCACGGTCACGGTCGGTATGCTCGCCGCCATGTCCGCCTCCCCCCTTCCGCCCCGTTCTCCGGGCGACGCGTGTGCCCGGAGCAGCGGTGACGCCTGCCCCGGCGCGCTGCGTCTGCACCGGGCGGACGACGGTGCGCTGGCGCGGATCCGCATACCCGGCGGGGTGCTGACGCCCCGCCAGGCAGATGCGCTGGGACAGGCCGCCGAGCGCCTCGGTGACGGTGAGCTGCATCTCACCTCCCGCGGAAACGTGCAGCTGCGCGGGCTCGCGCCGGACTGCGGTGCCGAGCTGGCCGGGCTTCTGCACGAGGCCGGACTGCTCCCCTCCGAACGTCATGAACGCGTGCGCAACGTCGTCGCGTCCCCGCTCTCCGGGCTCGACGGCCTCGGGTCCGTCGACGTCGGACCGTGGCTGACCGGCCTCGACCGTCTGCTGTGCGGAAGCGCGGGCGCGACGGCGCTCTCCGGACGTTTCCTGTTCGCCCTCGACGACGGCCGCGGCGATGTGGACGCCCTCGGAGCCGACCTCACCCTGCTGGGCCAGGACGACGGCGACGCCCTGCTGCGCGTCGGGCACGTCGACGAGGTACTCCGCCTCCCCGCCGCCGAGGGCCCCCGCGCCGCGCTGACCGCCGCCGAGGCCTTCCTCGACTCCGCCCGGGAGACCGGCGCCTGGCGGGTGAAGGACCTGCCGGACGCAGCCGCCGCCGCGCTGCCCGCCGAGGTCCTCCGCCGGCTGCGGCGGACGGGGACCACCGTCACGACGGGCCGCCGACCCCGCCCCCTCGAAGCCCTGCCCCCGGCCCACGGGCCGGTTCCGGGCAGCCACCGCGAGGCCGCCCTGTCCGTCGGTGTGCCGCTGGGCCGGCTGGTACCGGCCCAGTGGCGGCTGCTGTCGGGCGCCGGGGAACTGCGCCTCACCCCGTGGCGCGGAATCGTCGTCACCGGCATCGGCCCCGGCCGGGCGGACAGCATGTCGGCCCGCCTCGCCGACGCCGGCCTGATCACCGGGCCCGGCTCCCCGTGGGCCGGGGTAGGCGCCTGCATCGGCCGGCCCGGCTGCGCGAAATCGCTGGCCGACGTGCGGACCGAGGCGGGGGCCGCCGTCGGACCTGCCGGACGGCTCCCTGTGTACTGGTCCGGGTGCGAACGCCGCTGCGGCCATCCGCACGGGGAGTGGATCGACGTGGTCGCCACCCCGGGCGGACACCGGATCTCCCACGTCCGGGGGGACCTGGCCACCGCGACGGCGACGGTACGGGACGACCCGGCGGCGCTGGCAGCGGCCGTGGCGACGGCCCGGGGCGCACGCACCTGACCACCACGCATGACCCCCTGTCCGGCCCCCTCTCCGACCTGTTCGGCGGGGAAGACGAAGAAAGCGACAGCACTGTGCACCAGTACGAGAAGGACGGACCGGCGATCTACCGCCAGTCCTTCGCCACCATCCGCGCGGAGGCGGATCTGGCAGGGCTGCCCGCCGACGTGAGCCAGGTCGCCGTCCGCATGATCCACGCCTGCGGCATGGTCGACCTCGTACGCGATCTCGCCTTCTCGCCGAACGTGGTGGCCGACGCCCGCGCGGCCCTGCGCTCCGGCGCACCGATCCTGTGCGACGTGGCCATGGTCGCCAGCGGCGTCACCCGCAAGCGGCTGCCCGCGGACAACGAGGTGATCTGCACCCTCTCCGACCCGGCCGTCCCCGGGCTGGCCGCAGAGCTGGGCACCACCCGCAGCGCGGCCGCCCTGGAGCTGTGGCGGGACCGGATGGAGGGCGCGGTCGTCGCCGTCGGCAACGCGCCCACCGCCCTCTTCCGGCTGCTGGAGATGATCGAGGAGGGCGCCCCGCGCCCCGCCGCCGTCATCGGAGTGCCCGTCGGTTTCATCGGGGCCGCCGAGTCCAAGGAGGCCCTGGCCTCCCACCCGTCCGGGCTGGAGCACCTCGTCGTACGGGGCAGGCGTGGGGGCAGCGCCATAGCCGCCGCCGCCCTCAACGCGATCGCCAGCGAGGAGGAGTGAGCGTGCCCGAGCAGCAGCGCGCAGGCGGCACGGGCCGGCTGTACGGCGTCGGGCTCGGCCCCGGCGACCCGGCCCTGATGACGGTGCGGGCGGTGCAGATCATCGGCGAGGCCGATGTCGTCGCGTACCACTCCGCCCGGCACGGCCGTTCCATCGCCCGCTCGATCGCGGCGCAGTACATCCGCGCCGACCACATCGAGGAGGCGCTGGTCTACCCCGTCACGACGGAGGCCACGGACCACCCCGGCGGCTACCGCGGCGCGCTGGACGAGTTCTACGCCGAGGCCGCGGCCCGCCTCGCGGTCCACCTCGACGCGGGACGCACCGTCGCCGTGCTGGCCGAGGGCGACCCGCTCTTCTACGGCTCGTACCAGCACATGCACAAGCGGCTCGCGGACCGTTACGACACCGAGGTCATCCCGGGCGTCACTTCGGTCAGCGCCGCCGCCGCCCGTCTCGGCACGCCGCTCGTCGAGGCCGAGGAGGTGCTGACGATCCTTCCCGGCACCCTGCCGGAGGAGGAACTGACCGCGCGTCTGGCGGCCACGGACTCCGCCGTGGTGATGAAGCTGGGCCGGACGTTCCCCGCCGTGCGCCGCGCGTTCGAGGCGTCGGGGCGGCTCCCCGAGGCGCGGTACGTCGAGCGCGCCACCATGGCCGGCGAACGGACCGGCGACCTCGCCGACACCGACGCGGACTCCGTGCCGTACTTCGCCGTCGCCGTGCTGCCGAGCCGGATCGACGCGCCCCGCCCCGAGCGGAGCCCCGGTACCGGCGAGGTCGTCGTGGTCGGCACCGGGCCGGCCGGACCGCTGTGGCTGACGCCCGAGACCCGTGGGGCGCTGGCCGCAGCCGACGACGTGGTCGGCTACACGACGTACCTGGACCGGGTGCCCGTCCGTCCCGGCCAGCGGCGCCACGGGTCCGACAACAAGGTGGAGTCCGAGCGCGCGGAATTCGCCCTCGACCTGGCGCGCCGCGGACACCGTGTCGCCGTGGTGTCCGGAGGCGACCCCGGGGTCTTCGCGATGGCCACCGCGGTCCTGGAAGTGGCCTCGCAGGACGCGTACGCGGACGTCGCCGTGCGGGTGCTGCCCGGGGTGACCGCGGCCAACGCCGCCGCGGCCAGGGCCGGTGCGCCACTGGGTCACGACTACGCCACCATCTCGCTCTCGGACCGGCTCAAGCCCTGGGAGGTCGTCGCCGGCCGGCTGCGCGCGGCGGCCACGGCCGACCTCGTCATGGCGCTGTACAACCCCGGTTCACGCAGCCGGACATGGCAGGTCGGCAAGGCCCGCGACCTGCTGCTGGAGCACCGCTCCCCGGACACGCCCGTGGTGCTCGGCCGTGACGTCGGAGGCCCGGCGGAGAGCGTGCGCACGGTGCGGCTGGGCGACCTGGACCCGGCCGAGGTGGACATGCGGACGATCCTCATCGTCGGCTCCTCGCAGACCCGGTGGGTGCACCGGGGTGGGGGCCGGCAGATCGTCTGGACGCCACGCCGCTACCCGGAGGACTGACGCCGCCGGGACCGGGGCGGGCCGAGGTCTGGGGCCGGTCCGGGGTCGGTTCCACGGCCGGTCCCAGCTCCGGGTCCCGAGGCCCGAGCCCGGCCCCGGCCCCTGCCCCGTCTTCGGTCCCGAGGCCGGTCCCGAGGCGCGAGCTCGGCCCCGAGGCCCGAGGCCGGTCCCGAGGCCCGAGGCCCGAGGCCGGCCGGCGTCCGGATCAGCGTTCCCGGACCTGTTCGGCCAGCTTGCCGATGGACCGGGCCGCCTCGGCCAGACTGCGGGCCGCCCGCTCCAGCTCCACGGCGAGACGCGCCGTCCGCTCGCCCGCCGCGACGTCGTCCTGGACGGCGACGGCCGTGCCCCGGTATCCGATGGGGCCCTCGTTGTGGCGCTGGTAGTAACCGCTGAAGTGGTCCGAGGCGAACCCCGCGAACCGCACACCGGAGAGCTGTATCTCGCCCGCGCCCCCGTTGCCGGTGATGTCGAGGCGGTAGCGGGAGTAGGACGCCGGGGCCGCGCCGATCCCGAAACTCCTGCTCTCGAAGCGCCTGTCGAAGCCCTGCCCGGTCCGGGAGTCCAGCTCGGTCCAGTGGACGCCGTCCTGCGAGCCGGACAGGGTCCAGTCCCGGGGATCGCGGTCGGGGAAGTCGTTGGCGGATATCAGGGTGTAGCCGGTGAGGGCGGTGGGCCGGCCGAAGGCGAATTCCACGGTCGCCTCGCACTCACCCGCCAGCCACTTCTTCCGGGAGTCCCGCAGCAGATTCTCCGCGACCTCCCCGGCCTCCTCGAACTCGTCGCTGACCTCGGCGACGGTCGCCTCCTCGGTGACGTCCTGTGCCGCTCCGGGAAGCCTGTCGGCGATGCTCAGCGCGGCCGTACCGGAGTTGCCCCGCTGATCACGCCAGGTCACCCGCTCCACGGGTCCGGAGCCGTCCTCCACCAGAAGCCTCAGCTCTCCGGAAGAGTGCCAGGCACCGCCCCAGCCCTCCTCGGTGAGGAAACGGTGTACACGGAGGCCCTCGGTCCCCTCCGGGAACGGTCCACGCCCTGTGACGCGGCCGCGGAACTCGGCGAGTGTGCCGTCGGCGGCGCGGTGATGGCCGTGGAAGTCGGACATGTTCGACTGGAAGCTGATCGCCGATTCCGCACCGTCCTGACCGCGCCAGCCCAACTGGGCGGGCAGCGACCGCTCGCCCCGGTCAACGTGGAACAGCAGCCGGGGCCCGGGCCGCCAGGACGAGGTGAACGGCAGGCGGCGCTCCGTCGTGTAGGTGAAGACCGTGTCACGGGCCGCCTCCGCGGCCATCGCGCGCTCGGAGCGGCCACGCTCGTACACGGAGTCGAGGGTGACGCGGTAGAGCCAGAGCATGCTGCGCGCGTCGGCACCGGTGCGTATCTCCAGCGTGTTGGTGCCCGGCCGCAGCAGCTCGCCCGGGACCGCGAGCACGTTGTCCTGCGGCAGGTCACCGCCGCCGGGCACGGTGAACCCCTCGACGAGGGCCTTGCCGTTCACCAGCACGTCGACCGGGGCGTACCCGGGGGACCCGCCCAGCTTGGAGACCAGCGCGGTCACCTTCAGCGTCGCTTCGGCGATCCGCTCCTGGCCGTCGATCTCGAAGTCCAGCTCGGTGCTCGCGTCAGCACCCATCGCCAGATGCGAGGAGGCCTTGTGGCAGTGGCGATACCTGATCCCCGCGTTGGACACACCGGCCGGCGTGGCGGAGAAGTCTGCGAACGTCGCTTGCATGGAGGTCTCCTGGTGGTGCGTCACGCCCCGGGGCGCCCGTCAGTGGATGTACGGACGACGCTAATCCCGACCACTGACAGTCCGGTGTCCCAGCGGTGGACGGCTGACCACGCCCACCGGAGTCCCCGTCCGTGCCGGGATGTCCGCCATGTCTGACGCCCTGATCGCGCACTGGGCTCCGGCCCGATCGCGGAGGCGTACGAACGCTTCCGGCCCGGATACTCCGCGGAACTCGTCGACAGGGTTCTGGAGTATGCGGATCAGACCGTCCGGACGGCCCTCGAGATCGGCGCCGGGACG
The DNA here is from genome assembly GCF_029428875.1 of Streptomyces sp. JH34. Lineage (NCBI taxonomy): Bacteria > Bacillati > Actinomycetota > Actinomycetes > Kitasatosporales > Streptomycetaceae > Streptomyces > Streptomyces sp. JH34. The sequence continues at coordinate 3,523,985 of NZ_JAJSOO010000001.1, forward strand.
GGCAAGGCCACCCGGCTGTTGGCCGGACGGGGGATCGAGGTCACCGCGACCGAGCCGGCACGGGAGCAGGTGCTCGGGCAGATCATGAGGGTTCTGCCCGAGGCGATCGAGGTCACGGCCGACGTCACCGTCCACCTCGCCCGCCGGGTCCACGAGCGGCCTCGTCCCGGCCGGTGAGAACCGGTGCCGACCGGGCCCTCCCGACGGTTCAGCCGCCCGTAAGGGTCCGCAGCAGGGCGAGTGCTTCCTCCGGCGTCCCAGCCACCGGAACGCCCGGCGGGACCGGAGGACGTCCGACCACGACCACGGGGATCCCCGCCTCGCGGGCGGCTGTCAACTTGGGTGCGGTCGCATCACCGCCACTGTCCTTCGTGACGAGGACGTCGACACGGTGCCGCCGGATCAGCTCCCGCTCGCCCTCCAGCGAGAACGGGCCCCGGTCGAGCAGGACCTCCATCCGCGCGGGACGCGGGGCCTCGGGGGCGTCCACCGAGCGCATCAGGAACCACAGCGCGTCCAGGGCGGCGAACGCCGCCAGGCCCATGCGCCCGGTGGTGAGGAAGACGCGCGACCCCAGCCCGGGCAGCAGCTCCGCCGCACCCTCGAGGGAGTCGGTGAGGTGCCACCGGTCGCCTTCCACGGGCACCCAGCCGGGCCGCCGGAGAGCCAGCAGGGGAACATGGACAGCGGCGGCGGCCGAGGCCGCGTTGAAACTGATCGTTCCGGCGAAGGGATGGGTGGCGTCGATGACCGCATCCACATGGTGTGCGCGGAGCCACCCGGCCATGCCCTCGGCACCACCGAAGCCGCCGACACGCACCTCGCCGGGCGGCAGCTTCGGCCGGGCGACGCGACCGGCGAGCGAGCTGGTCACCCGGAACCCGTCCAGGGCCGCCAGGGACTCCGCCAGCCGGCGTGCCTCCGTCGTACCGCCGAGGACGAGTACGTGCAGGGGCATCCGATCGGTCCATCCATGAGCAGTGAGGCGCAGGGCGGGCGCGCCGCCCAACTCAAGCACACCGGTCTGCGGCCGGGATGGACGACCGGGGCCTGCGCGACGGCGGCGACCACGGCCGCGTACACCGCGCTGCTGACCGGCGAGTTCCCCGACCCGGTGACCATCACCCTGCCCAAGGGCCAGACCCCCGCCTTCGCCCTCGCGGTGGAAGAGCTCGGCGAGGGGCAGGCCTCGGCAGGCGTGGTCAAGGACGCGGGCGACGATCCCGACGTCACCCACGGCGCCCTGGTGCGGTCCACCGTACGGCTGCTGCCCGCGGGGTCCGGGGTGGTGTTCCGGGCGGGGTCCGGCGTCGGAACGGTGACGCTTCCCGGGCTGCCGCTGGAGGTCGGGGAGCCCGCGATCAACCCCGTCCCCCGGCAGATGATGCGGGACCACATCGCGCGGGTGGCGGCGGAACACGGTGGCACCGGCGACGTCGAGATCACGGTCTCGGTGGACGACGGTGAGGAGATCGCACGTTTCACGTGGAACATTCGCCTGGGCATCCTGGGCGGAATCTCGATCCTGGGCACCACGGGCATCGTGGTGCCGTACTCCTGCTCGGCCTGGATCGACTCGATCCGCCGCGGGGTTGATGTGGCCCTCGCGGCCGGACACCGCCATGTCGCGGGGTGCACGGGCTCGACCTCGGAGAAGACGGTCGTGGCGGAGTACGGGCTGCCTGAGATCGCCCTGCTGGACATGGGGGACTTCGCGGGCGCGGTGCTGAAATACGTGCGCCGGCACCCGGTGGAGCGGCTGACCATCTGCGGCGGCTTCGCCAAGCTGTCCAAGCTGGCCGCCGGTCATCTGGACCTGCACTCGGGCCGTTCCCAGGTCGACAAGCCGTTCCTGGCTCGACTGGCACGTCAGGGGGGCGCCGGCGAGACGCTGGCGGCCGAGATCGAGGTCGCCAACACCGGGCTCGCGGCACTGCAGTTGTGCATGGCGGCCGGCGTACCACTCGGCGACCTCGTGGCGGCCGCGGCCCGGGACGAGGCGCTGTCGGTGCTGCGGGGAGCTCCGGTGGCGGTGGACGTCATCTGCATCGACCGGGCGGGCGCCGTCGTGGGGCGCAGCGAGGCGCGCTGAGCGGAAGGCGGGGCGGCACCCCGTCCCGCCTCGCCCGTCAGCAGGTGTGGCGGTCCCGCTCCGGGGAGTACAGATGGCTGTCGCGGAACTGCTCCGCGCCCAGGGTCCGGCCGACCATGATCACCGCTGTCCGGATCACCTCCGCCGACTTCACCTGCTCGGCGATGGAGTCCAGGGTGCCGCGCAGGATGATCTCGTCCGGGCGCGAGGCCATGGCGACCACGGCGGCGGGGCAGTCGGCCCCGTAGTGCGGCAGCAGCTCGTCGACCACCCGGTCCACGTACCGCGCGGCGAGGTGCAGCACGATCAGGGCGCCACTGCGGCCCAGCGTGGCCAGGTCCTCGCCCTCGGGCATCGCCGTGGCCCGCTGGGCGATCCGGGTGAGGATCACGGTCTGGCCGACCGTGGGCACCGTCAACTCCCGCTTGAGCGCCGCGGCCGCAGCGGCGAATGCGGGTACCCCGGGCACCACCTCGTAAGGCACGCCCGCCTCGTCGAGCCGGCGCATCTGCTCGTTCACGGCGCTGAAGACCGAAGGGTCACCGGAGTGCAGCCGGGCGACGTCGTGGCCCTCGCCGTGGGCCCGCACCAGCTCGGCGGTGATCTGGTCGATGTCCAGCAGGGCCGTGTCCACGAGCCGGGCGTCCGGCGGGCATTCGGCGAGCAGTTCACGGGGCACCAGACTGCCCGCGTACAGACAGACCGGACTGGCGGCGAGGACGCGGGCGCCGCGCACCGTGATCAGGTCGGCGGCGCCGGGGCCCGCCCCGATGAAGTACACGGTCATCTGTCGTCTCCTGGAGCGTGCGAGGTTTTCTGTACGGACCACTGGGTGACGGGCATGGCCTGACGCCAGCCGGTGAACCCGCCGACGGGTACGGCGTGGGCCACCGCGAGGCGGACCAGATCACCGCCGAGCCGCCGGTACCACTCGGTGAGCAGCGCCTCCGACTCCAGGGTGACCGTGTTGGCGACGAGACGTCCGCCCGCGGGCAGCGCCTCCCAGCAGGCGTCGAGCAGCCCCGGTGCGGTCAGACCGCCTCCGATGAACACGGCATCGGGTACGGGCAGTCCGGCGAGGGCGTCCGGTGCGCGGCCGGTGACCACCTGCAGCCCGGGGACGCCGAGCCGGTCCGCGTTGCGGGCGATGCGGCGTGCCCGTTCGGGATCGCGTTCCACGGTGACGGCGCGGCAGGACGGGTGGGTCCGCATCCACTCCGCCGCGATCGAACCGGAACCGCCGCCGACGTCCCACAGGAGCTCCCCCGGTGCCGGCGCGAGCACACCGAGCGTGGCCGCCCGGACATGGCGCTTGGTGAGCTGGCCGTCGTGCTCGTACGCCTCGTCGGGCAGCCCGGGTACGGCGCCCAGGCGCAAGGCGTCCGGGGCGCTCCGGCAGTCCACCGCGATGATGTTGAGCGGGTCGCCGGGCTGATGCGCCCAGGCGTCGGCGGTGCCGTCCAGGCAGTCCTCGTCCGTGCCGCCGAGCTGTTCGAGCACTCGCATCCGGCTGGGCCCGAAGCCGTGGTCCCGCAGCACGGCGGCCACCGCGGCGGGTGTGGTCGCGTCCGCGGACAGCACCAGCAGCCGACGCCCGTGGTGCAGCGCTCCGGCCAGCCGGGCCGTGGGACGGCCGACGAGGGTGACGGTCGAGGTGTCCTCCACCGGCCAGCCGAGCCGGGCGCAGGCGTACGACACCGAGGACGGGTGTGGCAGCACGCGGAGCGCGCCGGGGCCCAACTCCTCGGTGAGCGCCCGGCCGATGCCGTAGAACATGGGGTCGCCGCTGGCCAGCACGGCGGTCCGGCTCCCCGCGTGATCGGCGAGCAGACCGCGTACGGCGGGCCGCAGAGGTGAGGGCCAGGACACGCGCCGGCCCACGCACTCCGGCGGGAGCAGCCCCAGCTGGCGCTCACCACCGATCAGGACCTCGGCGTCCAGGAGCACCGCGCGCGCGGTCTCCGGCAGGCCCGCCCAGCCGTCGGCACCGATCCCCACAACGCTCACGGCGGACGCGGGCACGGGGACGGCGGGCAGGGGTGATGCGGGGGACACGGCCGGCACCTCGGGGTTGGTCGGACAACGCAGCCGAACTCTACGGGGGCCGCTTCCCGGCCTGCGCGGCGGAGTGATTTCGGAAATCCTCCCGCGTGGTGTCGAGAACCCGCCACGGGCTTCGACGTCCCCTGTGGAAGTCGCCCACGAGGGGCGGCGAGCAGGAGCCGAGGAGGGAACCATGAAGTACCTCGTGATGGTCCAGGGTTCGCAGGCCGACTACGCGGCCATGAGCGGCGAGTCGTCCGACGGGAGCCCGGTCTGGAGCAAGAAGGACATGCAGGAGATGTTCGCCTTCATGGAGGGCATCAACAACGAGCTGGCCGAGTCCGGCGAGATGGTCGACGCCAACGGCCTGGTCGAGCCCGCCAGGACCCGCGCGGTGCTGGCGGGCACCGACGGCCGCCCCGTGATCACGGACGGTCCCTACGGGGAGACGAAGGAGCAACTCGCCGGGTACTGGGTGCTCGACTGCGAGAGTCTGGAGAGGGTCACCGAGATCGCCGCACGCGTCGCCCGGTGTCCGCAGCCCGAGGGCGCGCCCGTCTACCCGGTGCTGATCCGGCCGATCGACGAGGGCGACTGCGAGCCCGCGGGCGCCCCCGAGTAGGACGCGGGTCCTCCCCGGCACGGGTGAGAGGGGGACGTGTGAACGGCGGGCCGACCGGAATCGAGGATCTGCCGCGCCACCACGCGCCGCGGGTCCTCGGCACGCTCGTGCGTCGCTACGGCCACCTCGACGCGGCGGAGGACGCCGTGCAGGAGGCGCTGCTAGCCGCGTCCCCGCAGTGGCCGGCCGGACAATCCACGCGGCCGGCGCATCCGGACCGCTTCCAGGCGGCTGACGGACCAACTGCGCAGGGACACCGCACGGCAGCGTCGCGAGGAGAGGGCCGCCGCCCTCACCCCCGTGACGCGTTCACGGCCCCGCCGCCGGGGGAGAGCCGCGCACCGGCCGCCGACGACACGCTCACCCCGCTCTTCCTCTGCTGCCCCCCGAGCTGTCCCCCGCCGCGCAGATCGCGCTGCCCCTGCGCGCGGTCGGCGGTCTGACGACGGCCGAGATCGCCCGGCTCATCTCGTGCCCGAGGCGACCATGGGGATGGGGGTCCCCCCCTGGACGAGGCCGGGGAGGCTGCGCGCTCCGCCTGCCGGCAGGCGGCGGATCACACGCTCAGCGCACCCGAGGCCCGCTATCCGCGGACGCGGGCCGACCGGCTCCCGCCGCGGCCCGCCGGGTGGGCGGGAGACCGCACGGAGTCGCACCGAGTCGCCGATCCCGGACACTCTCGCGATCATCGGATGCATGACCAAGAGTGACAACGGCAAGGCCCGCAGCGTACGGATCGCCCAGGAGCCCGCCGCCGACGAACTGCTGGGCCGCAGCCCGCTGGCCTCTCTCGTCGGCATGCTGCTGGACCAGCAGGTCCCCATGGAATGGGCGTTCACCGGCCCGTTCACGCTGGCGCGGCGCATGGGGTCGGACGATCTGGACGCCCGGAAGATCGCCGCGTACGACCCGGACGCCTTCACCGCGCTGTTCACCGACAAGCCGGCCCTCCACCGGTATCCGGGTTCCATGGCCAAGCGCGTGCAGCAGCTCTGCCAGTACCTGGTGGCGGAGTACGACGGGCGGGCCGAAGCCGTCTGGGAGGACGCCTCCACCGGGGCGGAGCTGCTGCGACGGCTCCACGCACTGCCCGGCTTCGGCGCCCAGAAGGCCCAGATCTTCCTGGCCCTGCTGGGCAAGCAGTTCGACGTGCGCCCGACGGGCTGGCGGGAGGCCGCCGGGGCGTACGGCGAAGAGGGCTCGCACCGCTCGGTCGCCGACATCACCGGCCCCGACTCGCTCGCCGAGGTCCGGGCGTACAAGCAGCAGGCCAAGGCGGCGGCCAGGGCGGCGTCCCGGTCCGCGTGACCGCGCCGGCCGGCCGCAGGCCCTCCTCCACCAGCGTTCGCCCCGGAAGGACACCCGTGTACGCGACCTGTCGCAGAGCCGTGGCCGTCGTCGCCACCACCGCTCTGGCAACACCGCTCCTCCTCGCCGCGTCCCCGGACCACGGACAGGCGCCGCCCGACCCCGGCCGGGACGCCGCCGAGTTCTCACGGCAGCTGGTCGACCGCTCGTCCGCCGACGACGCCCACCGGCACCTGGAACGGTTCCAGGCCATGGCCGACGCGGCGGACGGCCACCGCGCGGCCGGCTCGCCCGGGTACGACGCCTCGGCCGCGTACGTCCAGCGGCTGCTCCGGAAGGCCGGTTACCGGGTCGAACAGCAGGCGTTCGACTTCGTCTACACCGAGACCCTCGCCGAGAAGCTCTCCGTGGTCTCCCCCACACCCCGCGAGGTCTCGATCAGCGCGATGACGTACACCGCCTCCACCGGGGAGGGCGGCATCACGGCGCCCCTCGCCGCCGTCCCCGCCGACGACACCACGGGCTGCGAGGCGGCCGACTACGCACCGGACGGCTTCACCGGCAGGATCGCCCTGATCAAGCGGGGCGGCTGCTCCTTCGCACAGAAACAGGCGGCGGCAGCGGCGGCGGGCGCGACCGGCGCGGTGATCTGGAACAACACCGACGGGGCCCTGTCCGGCACCCTGGGCGACGCCGGGTCGGGGAAGATCCCCACCGGCGGAGTCACCCAGGACGAAGGGAAGAAGCTCGTGGCGGACCTCGCGAAGGGCGAGGTGAAGGTCTCCCTGGAGATCCGCGAGTCCCGCGAGGAGCGCACCACCCACAACGTCGTCGCCGAGACACCCGGCGGGGCCGCCGCGAGGACGGTCATGCTCGGGGCGCACCTCGACTCCGTCACCGACGGTCCCGGCATCAACGACAACGGGTCCGGGTCCGCCGGTTTGCTCGAAGTCGCCCTGAAGCTGGCCCAGTCCGGCCGCACGCCCGTCAACAAGGTGCGGTTCGCCTGGTGGTCGGCGGAGGAGAACGGTCTGCTCGGCTCGGAGGCGTATCTCGCGGGGCTCCCGGCGGCACAGCGCGAGAGGATCGCGCTCTATCTCAACTTCGACATGATCGCCTCCCCGAACGGCGCGCAGTTCGTCCTCGACGGCGACGACTCGGACGGTGAGGGCGAAGGGCCGGGCCCCGACGGATCCGACCGGCTCGAGCGCGACATCAACGCCTTCCTCGACGGCGAGGGCAAGCCGCACACCGGCACGGACTTCACCGGGCGCTCCGACTACGGGCCGTTCATCGAGACGGGGATCCCGTCCGGCGGCACGGACACGGGCGCCGAGGGCGTCAAGACGGCAGCCCAGGCCGAGACGTACGGCGGAAAGGCCGGCGTCGCGTACGACCCCTGCTACCACGCGGCGTGCGACGACCTGGGCAACATCGGCATGGGGCACTTCGACACCAACATCGATGTGATCGCCCACCTGGCGGGCACCTACGCCTTCGACCTGGGCTCCTTGCCCCGCCGCGCCCCGACGGCGTCCGCCGCGGGCGAGCCCCGCGGCGGCGGCGTCCCTCGCAGGGGGCACACCCACGGCGTCACCGAGTAGCGCACCGCGCGTCCCCGTACTCCGCGGGCGGTCCGCGGAGTACGGGGGGGGGCCGGCCACGCCACGCCCGTGGGACGGCCCACCGGCGCGCCACCCGGCCGCAACCGGGAGGCTGCCGCACGGCAATCCGGTGCACCCTCACAAACATGCCTCACAAACATGACAGACCGTGCGGCGCTTCATGCTGATTCATACGGATTTGCGGGGCATCACAGTCCTGTTGCCCGGCTGCGCCCGGAGCCCCTTGCCCGGTAGGCTTTCCGTGTGATCTTCAAGCGCATCGGAAATGGTCGGCCATATCCCGACCACGGCCGGGAAAGCACCCGACAGTGGGCGGATGTCGCGCCGCGTCCGGTCCGCCTGGACCAGCTGGTGACCACCAAGGGCCAGCTCGACCTCGAGACCCTGCTCGCCGAGGACTCGACGTTCTACGGCGACCTGTTCGCGCACGTCGTGAAGTGGCAGGGCGACCTCTACCTCGAGGACGGGCTGCACCGTGCCGTGCGGGCCGCACTGCAGCAGCGCCAGGTGCTGCACGCACGCGTGCTCGAAATGGGCTGACCCCGCCACTCCCACCCGTGGAGCATTTCGGGCCTTTCGGGTGCTTTTATGCTCGTACGGGTGCCATAGGTTGATCGTTTAGTAGGCATCATCACCAGGTCGCACTACGCTGCGCCCATGAGCATGCTGACCCCTCCCGGCATGGGCGGAAAGTACCGCATCACGGGTAACACGTATCCCCGCATGCGCCGGCCCCGCCATCGCCGCAAGCTGGCCCTCTCGGCGACCGCCGCCGTGGTGGCCCTCGGGCTGGCCGGCTGGGGCACACTCCAGATCGTCGACGTCTTCACCGGCGGCAACAAGCAGGCCAACGCGGCGGACCGCCCGAAGGCCTGCCCCTCCCCGAGCGCCTCGGCGGCCGCGAAGGTACTCCCGAAGCCGGCCACCATCAAGGTCAACATCTACAACGCGACGCCCCGCAGCGGGCTGGCCAAGGCCGCCGCCGACGAGCTGAAGAAGCGCGGCTTCGCGATCGGCAAGGTGGACAACGCCCCGGCCGCGTACGACAAGAAGGTGCCCGGCACCGGGATGCTGCTCGGCGGCCCGGCGGCCATGAACGGCTCCTTCCCGGTGCTCGCCACACAGCTGCCGGGGGCCGCGCAGAAGACGGACGCGCGCAGGACGGCGGACGTCGATCTGATCATCGGTACGAAGTTCAAGGCGTTCAGCACCCCCGCGGCGGCGGCGACGGCACTCACGGCCCTGACGAAGCCCGCCCCGGCACCGTCCTCCTGCTGAAGCCGCAGGACGGGCGCGGGGCGGCTGGACCGGTCCGGGACCTCCCGGGCCGGACGGGGAACAGCAGGGTCAGTCGGCGGTGCCGTACATCCGGTCACCGGCGTCGCCGAGTCCCGGCACGATGTAGCCGTTCTCGTTGAGCCGCTCGTCCACCGAGGCGGTGACGACCGTGACCGGCGTGCCCTCCAGCTCGCGCTCCATGACCTCGACGCCCTCGGGCGCCGCGAGAAGCACGACCGCGGTGACGTCGTCCGCACCACGCTTGATCAGCTCGCGGATGGCCGCGACGAGCGTGCCGCCGGTGGCCAGCATCGGGTCCAGGACGTAGACCTGACGGCCGGAGAGGTCCTCGGGCATCCGCGTGGCGTACGTCTCCGCCTGGAGCGTCTCCTCGTTGCGGATCATGCCCAGGAAGCCGACCTCGGCGGTCGGGAGCAGCCGCACCATGCCGTCCAGCATGCCGAGCCCGGCACGCAGGATCGGGACGACCAGAGGGCGCGGATGCGACAGCTTCACACCGGTCGTGGGCGTCACCGGGGTCTCGATGTCGACCTGCTCGGTCCGCACATCCCTGGTGGCCTCGTACGCGAGGAGGGTGACCAGTTCGTCGGCGAGCCGCCGGAAGGTCGGGGAGTCGGTGCGCTTGTCGCGCAGTGTGGTGAGTTTGTGCGCCACCAGCGGGTGGTCGACGACGTGGATCCGCATGCCGTCAACAGTAACCGGGGCCCGGACAGGCTTCCCGCCAGTCTGCACTGGCATCAAGCACGCGTTCGGAGGGAAGGTGGGTCCATACGGACCCAGGCTTGGGGTGGTGTGTGGATTGCCCGACGGGGAGCAGCGGAATCAGAGGCAGGCCGGGCGCGACGCGCGCGACCTGCCCGACGCTCCGGACGATGTGCCGGACGCGCAGGAGAGTGAAGCGGCGCGCCGGAGGCGCAGGGCGCAGTTCCTCCGTGAGCTCCACGAGGCGAAGCAGTTGCGCGATCGCGTCCAGCCGCGCCGGGCCCGGGCGGCCCGTATGCGCCAACAGATGCGGATGCGTACGTTCCGCTGGTGAGGGCGGCCCCCGGGTGGCCGGACGGTCCGCCGGAGGAGCCGCTGGAGCGCGGACGGTCGACGCGCACTCGGGTAACTGATGCCGACGCAACGGTCGAAGAGGTCTCGCATCGCGCTCGTTTCTGCCACGATGCCGATTGGGCGGGGCCCAGAGCAGCCGGACCACCGACTGCCCTCCCGTCGGACCGATTCGCCTAAGACCAGTGGGAGAATCACGGTGTACTTCGCCGCACTGCTCGCGCGCACCGAAGACGGGTGGGAAGCGAGCGACACGGAGCTCGACGATGTGGAAACCCTGTCCGATCTGACGGATCTGGCCCGCGAGGCCTCGGTGGACGAGGACACGGTCCTGGTCTACATCGAGCAGGAGGACGCCTGGTTCGGCGTCGTCCGGGTGGACGGTGAGGAGGACCCCCGTATCTACGTCTCGGACGCGTCCGCCGCCGCCCGCTCCTCGTACGGGGAGATCCTGCTCACCGATGAACTGCTCGGCCGCGAACCGGGTGCCGAGGACGAGATCGCCGCACTCGAGGAGCTCGTCGACCTCGACGGCACGGAGGACGGCGAGCCGGACGAGTCCCCGTCCGATACCGGCGGCGCCGGTGACGCCGTCAGCGAACCCGACCTGGATCACGACCCCGACGCCGTGCCGGCGGGGCCGCTCGGAGATCTCGGGGTCCTCGCCGACCTCGGGCTGTCCGAGAAGGATCTGCTGACCCTGCGCACCGACGCACTGGTGGAGATCGCGGACGCGCTCGGGGCATCCGAGGTCCTGGAGGCCGTCCGTTAGGGTCCGCGGGTGAACGCTCCACCACCCACACCCTCCTCACCGCCTCCCCCCGATCCCGTCCGGGACCCGTGGCAGGCACCCATGCGCCGAGCCCTGGACGAGGCCGCGCAGGCGGCGTCGGCCGGCGATGTGCCGGTCGGCGCCGTCGTGCTGGGCCCGGACGGTGCCCTCCTCGCCACCGGCCACAACGAGCGCGAGGCGTCCCACGACCCGACGGCCCACGCCGAGGTGCTCGCCCTGCGCCGGGCGTCCGCCGCCCTCGGCTCCTGGCGGCTGACCGGCTGCACCCTGGTCGTCACCCTGGAGCCCTGCACGATGTGCGCGGGCGCGCTCGTCCAGTCCCGGGTCGCCCGGGTGGTCTACGGGGCGCGGGACGAGAAGGCCGGGGCGGCGGGTTCGCTCTGGGACGTCGTACGCGACCGCAGGCTGAACCACCGGCCCGAGGTGGTCCACGGCGTCCTGGAGGACCACTGCGCGGACCTGCTGACGGCGTTCTTCCGAGACCGCTGAGGGCGCCGGCGACCGCCGCCGGGAATCGGATTTCGAACCAGGGCCCGGCATGGTCTAAGCTCTCTCTCGGTAGCGTGTCCGAGCGGCCGAAGGAGCTCGCCTCGAAAGCGAGTGTGGGGAAACTCACCGAGGGTTCAAATCCCTCCGCTACCGCAGCGAGATGAAGGGACCGACCCGTCAGGGTCGGTCCCTTCACTGCGTTCCGGGGCGGATTTACGGGCCTGCGCCGCCCGCCGCAAATAATTTTGCAGGATGTGCATCTTTGCCTACTATGCACGTTGTGGCGAAGACGACGACATCCGTACCCGGGCTGCGGGAGCGCAAGAAGCAGGCCACGCGCAGGGCGATCGCCGAGGCGGCCGTGAGGCTCGCCGCCGAGCACGGGGTCGAGAACGTCACCGTCGAGGCCATCAGCGAGGCCGCCGGCGTCTCACCCCGGACGTTCTTCAACTACTTCCCGAGCCATGACGACGCGTTCGTCCTGGTCGACGACGAGGTGGGCGAGCGGATCAGGGAGTCCGTGCGCCGCGCCCCCGCCGACCGGCCGCCGCTCGACGTCGTACGCGAGGCCCTCGTCACCGAACTCGACGGGTTCGAGGGCCGCCAGGAGCTCTGGGCCCTCCAGTCCAAGGTGCTCCAGCGGTCACCGCACCTCATCCACCGCGGTCTGAAGGCCCACGTGGCCGAGGAACGGGCGCTGGCCGTCGCCATCACCGACTGGCTCGACGCCACCCGCCCCGGCACCCAGGAGCCGGCCGACGCCGGCGTCTTCCCGCGCCTCCTCGCCGCCGTCTGCCAGACCTCCCTGCGGGTCGCCATCGAGCACTGGTGCGACCACCCCGGCGAGAACGTACTCGCGGACACCTTCCAGGAGGTCTTCGCGCAGCTGGCGCAGGGCCTGCCCCGGCCGCCGGCGTAGGCGTCCGGCCTCCGGTGAACGCTCCGCGCACCACCGATCCTGCTCTGACCCAGAACCCAAGAAGGACACCGTGACCGCAACCGAGGCGCCTGAGCAGGCGCCCACCTCCATGTCCAACCGTCAGATACTGCAGGCCATGTCAGGCCTGATGGCGGGCATGTTCGTCGCCATCCTCGCGGGCACGGTCGTGGCCAACGCCCTGCCGAGGATCATCGCCGACCTCGGTGCGAGCCAGTCCTCGTACACCTGGGTCGTGACCTCCGAGCTGCTCGCGATGACGGCCACGGTGCCGCTCTGGGGCAAGCTCGCCGACCTGTTCAACCAGAAGCTGCTGCTCCAGCTCTCGCTCGGCCTGTTCGTGGTCGGCTCCCTCGTGGCCGGCTTCTCACAGGACGTCGTGACACTGATCATCAGCCGCGTCATCCAGGGCGTCGGCGCCGGTGGTCTGACGGCCCTGGCCCAGATCGTGATGGCCGCCATCATTCCGCCCCGCCGGCTCGGCAAGTACGCGGGCATCTTCGGTGCGGTGTTCGCCGTGGGCACGGTCGCCGGTCCGCTGATCGGCGGAGTCCTCGTGGACACCTCGTGGCTCGGCTGGCGCTGGTGCTTCTTCATCGGTGTGCCGTTCGCACTGGCCGGGATCGTGCTGCTCCAGCGCACCCTGAAGCTGCCGACCGTACGCCGTCAGGTCAGGATCGACTGGCTGGGCGCCTTCCTGATCGTGGCCGGCGTCTGCGCGCTCCTGATCTGGACGTCGCTCGCGGGCAACAGCTTCGCCTGGGCGTCCTGGCAGACGGCCGCACTGGTGACCACCGGAGTGGTGTTCCTGGTGGCGGCGGTCTTCGTCGAGTCCAGGGCAGCGGAGCCGGTCATCCCGCTGGACATCTTCCGCAACCGCACGGTGTCGCTCACGACCCTGGCGAGCTTCTTCGTCGGTATCGCGATGTTCGCCGGGACCGTGTTCCTGTCCCAGTACTTCCAGATCTCGCTGGGCAAGTCCCCGACCGTCGCGGGCCTCATGAGCCTTCCGCTGATCGGTGGTCTGCTGGTCTCCTCGACCGTCGCCGGACAGATCATCTCCGCCACGGGCAAGTGGAAGATCTACCTGATCGCGGGCGGCGTGGTCATGACGGCCGGCCTCGGCCTGCTCTCGACCATCGACGCGGACACGCACTTCGGCCTGCTCAGCGTCTACATGGCCTTCATGGGCATCGGCGTCGGCATGCTCATGCAGAACCTCGTGCTCGCCGCGCAGAACGACGTCCCGGCACACGAGCTGGGCGCCGCGACCTCGGTGCTGTCCTTCTTCCGCAGCCTCGGCGGCACCATCGGCACCAGCGTGCTCGGCGCGATCCTCGCCAACCGGGTGGCCAGCGAGATGAGCAAGGGCCTCGCGGAGAACGGGATCCCGGCGACCGGCGGCGGCGGACACGGCAGCGCCGTGCCCGACATGACCAAGCTGCCCGAGCCGTTGAAGGGCATCGTCGAGCACGCCTACGGCGTCGCGACCGGCGACCTCTTCCTCATCGCCACCCCGTTCGCCTTCCTGGGACTCATCGCGGTGCTCTTCATCAAGGAGAAGCCCCTCAAGACGACGAGCGGCATGGAGCGTCTGGCCGCCGAGGACGCCGCCGTGGTCACCGCCACGACCGTCCCGGCGCCCCGGGACGGTGCGGGCCCCGGCTCCCAGGACGCCACCCCCGGCACGGTCGGCCTGACGAAGGACTGATCTGCGGGGACGCACAGCAGGAAGGGCCCGGCGCGCTGCGCCGGGCCCTTCGGTCGTCAGGTCGGGGGAAGCGGCATCGGGGGGACAAGCCGCTTCCCCCGGTGAGAACGGGGACCGGAGGTCCTCTCCGCGGTCAGGGGGGAATCACGCGGTGCGGACCTCGTGGAGGTCCCGTTCCTGGGCCCGCGCATTCCTGCCGGTGCGGCAGGCCCACTGCCCATACTCCTCCCTGTCGTAAGCCGCGCCTGCCGACAAAGGGCCCGAATCGACGGGCCCTTCGACCCTAAAAGCCACATCAGTGATCGGAAACGGCCAGCGGATACGGCCATTCGTGCGGCTAGAATCACCCGACTGCACAGGTGATCGAAGGGGAGGGGCGGGGCTGTGGCGCAAGCAAGGAAGATCGCGCTCTACATGTTCGTGGTCTTCGTGCTGTACACGATCATCACCTCGCCCAAGCGGAGCGCCGATCTGGTTCAAATAGGGTTCGAAGGCATTTCGAGCGCCGCCCAGGGCGTCGGGGACTTCATGTCAGAGCTCGTGAACTAGGAGACCCACCATGATCCGCCACCTGGTCCTGTTCAAGCTGAACGACGGCGTCGAGCGGGACGATCCGCGGGCCGTCGCGGGCGCGGAGGCCTTCCGGGAGCTCGGCGGGAAGATCCCCGAGCTGGAGTTCTGGGAGTGCGCCTGGAACATCACCGACCGGCCGATCGCCTACGACTTCGCCATCAACTCGGCGGTCGCCGACGAGGACGCGCTCAAGCGGTACATCGAGCACCCCGACCACCAGGCCGCGGCCGGCCAGTGGCGCGCGTTCGCCACTTGGGTGATCGCCGACTACCCCTTCTGACCCTTTCGGATCTCCGGTCCCGCCGGCCCCTCCCCCTGCGGGGAGGGGCTTTTCGGCATGTTTAAACCCCAACACCCTCAACACGGCTCCATGCGGTGCTTGCACACAGTGGACATGTCTTGTGATGCTATGACCGCTTTTGACGAATGAGTTGACCGTAGTTGACCGCAAAGGGGTGGCGACACCGTGCCGGCCAGTACAGCGCCTCAAGTCCCTCCCCAGACCGTCCAGACGGACGACATCCAGACCGAGACCCCCGACCCCACCACACCCGCCAGAACCCGGGGTGCGGACACCAGGGCCCTGACCCAGGTCCTGTTCGGCCGGCTCAAGGGCCTCGAGCCCGGCACCTCGGAGCACCACAGGGTGCGCACCGCGCTGATCGAGGCGAACCTGCCGCTCGTACGCTACGCGGCGGCCCGCTTCCGCAGCCGCAACGAGCCGATGGAGGACGTGGTCCAGGTCGGCACCATCGGGCTGATCAACGCCATCGACCGCTTCGACCCGGAACGCGGAGTCCAGTTCCCCACGTTCGCCATGCCCACCGTGGTGGGCGAGATCAAGCGCTACTTCCGGGACAACGTGCGGACCGTGCACGTGCCGCGACGGCTGCACGAGCTCTGGGTGCAGGTCACCGGCGCCACCGAGGACCTGACGACGGCTCACGGGCGCTCACCGACCACGGCCGAGATCGCCGAGCGCCTGAAGATCTCCGAGGACGAGGTCCTCGCCTGCATCGAGGCCGGCCGCTCGTACCACGCGACCTCGCTGGAGGCGGCCCAGGAGGGCGACGGGCTGCCCGGACTGCTGGACCGGCTCGGCTACGAGGACCCTGCGCTCGCCGGGGTCGAACACCGCGACCTGGTGCGGCACCTGCTCGTACAACTGCCCGAGCGTGAGCAGCGGATCCTGCTGCTGCGCTACTACAACAACCTGACGCAGTCACAGATCAGCGCCGAACTGGGCGTCTCCCAGATGCATGTGTCAAGGCTTCTGGCCAGAAGTTTCGCCCGACTGCGATCAGCAAACAGGATCGAGGCGTAACCAGAACGGGTAGACCCCTGGAGGGCTGGATCCGGGGGCGTAAAAGCCGCACACCCCCTGTTTCCTGCGCAGTTTCGGCGCTGACTTGTCGACATGTCACTACAGCGTGTTGCCGACATGTGACATTCTGCTGGAACCGCGTTTGCCGCAGCTCCACCTCCGGTATTCAGGTGGAGGCTGCGTTCCTCCGATGGTCGTGGCCACCGCGACCGTCCGCGACCTCAAGGGGGTGGCATGTCCACAGAACAGGGCAGCTCGAAGGTGCTCACGCTCACGAAGAGCGTGCCGGCACCTGCCGTGCTCACCAGCTCGCCGGAAGCCATCGACACCCGCACCCTGTCCCGCTCCCTGTTCCTGCGGCTCGCCGCGCTGGGCCCCGCCTCGGGTCCCGACGGAACGGACAGCCCTGAGCGGGCCTATGTGCGGGACACACTCATCGAGCTCAACCTCCCGCTGGTGCGGTACGCGGCGGCACGGTTCAGGAGCCGTAACGAACCGATGGAGGACATCGTCCAGGTCGGGACGATCGGCCTGATCAAGGCGATCGACCGCTTCGACTGCGAACGGGGCGTGGAGTTCCCCACGTTCGCGATGCCGACCGTCGTGGGGGAGATCAAGCGCTTCTTCCGCGACACCTCGTGGTCGGTGCGGGTGCCGCGCCGGCTCCAGGAGCTGCGGCTCGCCCTCACCAAGACCAGCGACGAGCTCGCACAGAAGCTCGACCGTTCGCCGACGGTGCCGGAGCTGGCCAAGGCGCTCGGGGTCTCCGAGGAGGACGTGGTCGACGGCCTGGCCGTGGGCAACGCCTACACGGCCTCCTCCCTGGACTCACCGTCCCCCGAGGACGACGGCGGCGAGGGCTCGCTGGCGGACCGCCTGGGCTACGAGGACGCGGCACTGGAGGGCGTGGAGTACCGCGAGTCCCTGAAGCCGCTGCTGGCCAAGCTCGCCCCGCGCGAGCGGCAGATCATCATGCTGCGCTTCTTCGCCAACATGACGCAGTCGCAGATCGGCGAGGAGGTCGGCATCTCGCAGATGCACGTCTCCCGGCTGCTGACCCGGACGCTCACCCAGCTCAGGGAAGGGCTCGTCGCCGACTGACCCTCTCGGGTCCGTGCGTACGGCACACGGGACTCACCGGCCGCCGGGGCAGCGCCAGCGCTTCCCCGGCGGCCTCGCCCCGTCCGGGGAAGCCGAAGCCGCGTCCGGGGAGGCCTGCGCCCCACGCGGGAAAGCGAACGCTCCCGCGTCGGCGAGGCGACACGGGAGCGGTGCGTGAAGGCGGTGTCCACGCGCGCGTGGACACCGGGCAGGCCCCGGACGCCCGGCAGGGGCGAGGAGGCCGGCCGGGACGGGAGGTCAGCCGAGCGCGAGCCAGGCGACCGCGCCGAGGACCAGGACGACCGCGACGACGGCCAGGATCACCCCGTTCTTCGAGCCGGACGAGGTCGCTGCGGGCTGCGGACCGCGCTGCGGCTCGCCCTCGTCGACGAAGGCGCGGAACATCTGCGTGCTGCCCGCCGGGTCGTGAGTGCCCTCGGGGCCCGGCTGCGGGGCGTGGGGGTTGTGTGCCATGGTCCAGGACCCTAGCGAACCCAGGCCTTCCGCCCAACCCCCGGGCCCCTGGCGGTCGATGCTCCTGCGCCACGGCCACCCGCTCCCCGACGGTCCGCCCGCGCCTTCCGCACCTCCCCCACGGCCTCTCCGCGCGTTACTCACCCGGTGACGAGGAACACAGTCGGCGCGGCTCACCCCCCGTGCGCTGCGCGCTTGACCGAGCCCCTACGCAGGCTTTTGCGTTCCTTTACTTCTGCAAGGTCCATTTCGTTTGCCTGCAGCAACCAACCGCTTCTATCGTTGCCCTAAGCAACAAGATGACCTCGCGAGACGTCCTGGAGGGTCGGTGGCAGCACGGAGCCAGTACGAAGAACTGGCCCGGCAGCTCAGCGCCGTCGGAGCCGTCAAACGGGGGCTCGTCCGCATCCTGCCCGCCGAGTGCCCCGGTGGCACTGCCGGCGTGCTGACGCTGCTGGCCAAGTACGGCGAGATGCGGATCACCCGGCTTGCCGAGCTCCTGGCCGTGAACATGTCGGTGACCAGCCGCCATGTGACTCACGCGGTGGAGAGCGGCTGGGTCGAACGGTTCCCCGATCCGGCGGACAAGCGGTCCCGCATCCTGCGGCTGACCCCCGCGGGTGACGAACTGCTCGACGAGCTGACCCGGCGGACCACAGAGATGTTCGCCCACAACCTCAACGACTGGTCCGACGACGATGTCGGACAGCTCAACACGTTGTTGTCCCGGCTGCGCGACAGCTTCTCCTGCCGCGGCTCCGGTGGATGTCCCCCCGGGAGGCACAGCGGCGACTGCCGCGCCGGACACTCCGACGAGTCACACACCCGTACACCCATGTAACAGAAGCAAAGACAAGGATTGAAATGGCTACGACCACACCATCCGGTGTGCGGGGCGGCCACGCCAAGCACGGGGCTGCCGAAGCCCCCTCCGGCGCGCCGATGACACACCGGCAGATCATGGAAGCGCTGACCGGGCTGCTGCTCGGCATGTTCGTCGCGATCCTGTCGTCGACCGTGGTCTCCAACGCCCTGCCGGAGATCATCTCCGACCTCGGCGGAGGTCAGAGCGCCTACACCTGGGTCGTCACGGCCTCGCTGCTGGCCATGACCGCCACCACCCCGCTGTGGGGCAAGCTCGCGGACCTGTTCAGCAAGAAGCTGCTGGTCCAGATCGCCCTGCTCATCTACGTGGGCGGCTCCATAGTCGCCGGCCTGTCGACCAGCAGCGGCATGCTCATCATCTGCCGTGTGGTCCAGGGCATCGGCGTCGGCGGACTCTCCGCCCTCGCCCAGATCGTGATGGCCGCGATGATCTCCCCGCGCGAGCGCGGGCGCTACAGCGGCTACCTCGGCGCGGTCTTCGCCGTCGCCACCGTCGGCGGCCCGCTGCTCGGCGGCGTCATCACCGACACCAGCTGGATGGGCTGGCGCTGGTGCTTCTACGTGGGTGTCCCGTTCGCGATCATCGCCCTGATCGTGCTCCAGAAGACGCTGAAGCTCCCCGTGGTCAAGCGCGAGGGAGTCAAGATCGACTGGTCCGGCGCGTTCTTCATCAGCGCCGCGGTCTCGCTGCTGCTGCTCTGGGTGACCTTCGCGGGCGACAAGTACGACTGGGTGTCCTGGCAGACCTGGACGATGCTCGGCGGCACCGTCGTCCTCGCCGCGCTGTTCCTGCTGATCGAGTCCAAGGCCCGCGAACCGATCATCCCGCTGCGCCTCTTCCGTAACCGCACGATCACGCTGGCCTCCGCGGCCTCGCTGTTCGTCGGCATCGGGATGTTCGCGGGCACCGTCTTCTTCAGCCAGTACTTCCAGCTGGCGCGGGACAAGTCGCCGACGATGTCCGGCGTCATGACCATCCCGATGATCGCCGGACTGTTCCTGTCCTCGACCGTGTCGGGCCAGATCATCACCAAGACGGGCCGCTGGAAGGCCTGGCTCGTCTCCGGTGGCTTCCTGCTCACCGCGGGTCTCGGGCTTCTGGGCACCATCCGGTACGACACCGAGTACTGGCACATCGCGATCTTCATGTTCGTCATGGGCCTCGGCATCGGCATGATGATGCAGAACCTGGTGCTCGCCACGCAGAACCAGGTGGCTCCCGCCGACCTGGGCGCGGCCAGCTCCGTCGTGACGTTCTTCCGTTCCCTCGGTGGTGCGATCGGCGTATCGGCGCTGGGCGCCGTCCTGGGCAACCGCGTCACCCACTACGTCAAGGACGGCCTCGCCGACCTCGGCCCCGAGGGCGCGGCCTTCGGCCACGGCGGTACGGGCGGCGGGGGCATCCCCGACCTGGACAAGCTCCCCGCCCCGTTCCGCACGGTCATGGAGGTCGCCTACGGCCACGGTGTCGCCGACGTCTTCCTGTACGCGGCACCCGCCGCGCTGGTCGCCTTCGTCCTGACCCTCTTCATCAAGGAGGTCGCCCTGAAGACGAGGGCCGGCAACGACGACACCCCGGCCGGGGTGTCCGCCGCGACGGAGTCCGTCGAGGCCACCACCGGAACCGCGCTGATCGCCGAGGGAACGGCCGGGGTCACCTCGGTCGCCACCTCCGACGAGACGGCCGCCACCGGCCTGCCGGCCGTCCAGGGCACGCCCGTACGCGGTGTGGTGCGGGGCGCCGAAGGCGCACCCGTCGCCCGTGCGGCGGTCACACTGATCTCGCTGGGCGGCCGGCAGCTGGGCCGCTCCGTCGCCCAGGCCGACGGCGGCTACGTACTGGACGCGCCGGGATCCGGCAGCTACGTCCTGATCGCCTCCGCGGACGGTTTCCAGCCGCAGGCGTCCACCGTGGTCGTCGGTGACGAACCGCTGGCCTTCGACATCCTGCTCGCCGGCACGAGCGGTCTCTCCGGGACCGTGCGGACCGACGAGGGCAACGCCCCGGTCCAGGGCGCCGTGGTCGTGGTGACCGATGTGCGCGGCGACGTGCTGGCCACGGGTGTCTCCGGCGAGACGGGTGAGTTCACCTTCGGTGAGCTGATCCCCGGCTCGGTGACCGTCGCCGTCACGGCCGCGGGCTACCGTCCGCTGGCGCTGCCGGTGGAGGTCGGCGGCCAGGGTGTCACCCGGGTCGACGTGGCCCTGCGCTCCGGTGCGCTGGTCCAGGGCGTCGTCAGGGCCGGCTCCGGCCGGGCACCGCTGAACGACGCCCGGGTCACGCTGATCGACGCGGCGGGCAACGTGGTCGCCACGTCGACGACCGGGGAGGACGGCGCCTACGCCTTCACCGACCTGGACGCCGGTGAGTACTCCGTGATCGCGACCGGCTACCCGCCGGTGGCCGGCTCGCTGACCGTGAGCGGCGGCGGAGTCGACGGTCACGACATCGAGCTCGCCCACCCGGGCGAGTAAGAACCGGAAGTTACACAAAGACCCCTGGCGGTACAGCGCTTCGAGCGGAGAGGCTGTGGCCGTCGGCGGAAATGGGCCCCGCGGTGGGATCGGCAGGCAGGGGACGGCCTGCCGATCCCACCCGGGGCCCGACTCATTGAGTCGCTGCTTCACGAGTGATTTGAGCAAGGAGAGAACACGGGATGGGACTTCGCGCACAGGTACGCACGCGGGACGGCTGGGCGGTCCAGCACGCGGTCGTGACGGTGACCGACATGACGGGCACCCAGGTGCTCCGGGCCGCCGCCGACGAGAACGGGGCCGTCCGCACCGACGACCTCCTCCAGGCCGGCGCGTACACGGTGATCGTCACCGCGGTGGGCTACGCCCCCGCCGCGTCCACCGCGCTCGTCACGGCCAGCGGCCGGGTCGAGGCCGGGACCGTCGTCCTGGCCCGGCAGGGCGGCGTGGAACTGCCGCCTCCGGGCACCTGGTCACTGGACCCGGTGCACTCCTCGGTGGCCGCGGTCGCCCAGCACCTGGGGATCTCCAGCGTGCACGGCCGGTTCACCGAGTTCGGCGGCCGCATCGAGATCGCCGAGGACGTCCAGCACTCCCGGGTGGAGGCGTTCATCTCAACCACCAGCATCGACACGGGCAACGCCATGCGGGACAAGCACCTGCGTTCGGCGGACTTCCTGGACGTGGACGTCTTCCCGGAGATCACCTACCGGTCCCGCGCGCTGACCCCCGCGGGCCCCGACCGCTGGACGGTGCACGGCGTGCTGACCATGCACGGCATCGCACGGGACATCGACCTCGACCTCAGCTACCTGGGCACCGGCCCCGACCCGTGGGGCGGCGTACGCGCGGCCTTCCACGCCACGGCCGAGCTGCGCCGCGACGACTTCGCCATGAACTACAACCAGGTCCTGCAGGCGGGCATCTCCGCGATCGGCACGACCCTGCGGGTGGAGCTCGACATCCAGGCGGTCCAGGGCGATTCCGTCCCCGGATAAGTCCGTCGGGAGGGCCTAGGGTTGGTCGTATGGCACCCAACATCGCGACCAACACAGCCGTGGAACTCGGGGAACTCCTGGACTTCGTGCGGCCCCGGCACCGGGCGATCCTGCTGACCACCCGGGCCGACGGCCGCCCCCAGGGCTCCCCGCTCACCTGCGGCGTCGACGACGCCGGACGCATCGTCGTCTCGACCTACCCCGAACGGGCCAAGACCCGCAACGCGAAGCGGGACGAACGGGTCAGTGTGATCGTCCTGTCGGACGACTGGAACGGCCCGTGGGTCCAGGTCGACGGCTCGGCCGAGGTGATCGACTCACCGGATTCGGTCGAGCCGCTCGTCGAGTACTTCCGCAACATCTCCGGGGAGCACCCCGACTGGGACGAGTACCGGGCGGCCATGCTCAAGCAGGGCAAGTCCATCATCCGGATCACTCCTGAGCGCTGGAGCCCGGTCGCCACCGGCGGCTTCCCCGCTCACCTGGCCGGCGGCAGCTGACCGTACCGATGAAGCCGCCCCACCCGGGCCCGCTCGCACGTGCCCGGCTGCTGACCTCCCCGTCCGTGGGCCCCGCCGTGGTCCGTGAGCTGGAACGCATCACCGGGCGACCGGCCGTACCCGCTCACGCCACCGCGCCCGACACCCCCTTCGTGTACGTGGGGGACACGCTGCCCGAGGTGCTGCGGACGCCGTCGCTGCTGTGGTTCCACAGCGTCAACGCGGGTACGGACGCCCTGCTCTCCGCCGGGCCCTGGCCCGAGGACGCCCTGCTGACCCGGACGGTGGGGCGGATGGGTGAGCGGATCGCCCAGTACACGCTGGCCTGGGTGCTCGCCGAGTGCCAGTCCGTCCCGGAGCACACCGCGCAGCACGCACGGTCGGAGTGGCGCCGTCTGCCGTCCGAACTCGCCGCCGGCCGGACCGGCGTCATCCACGGCACCGGGCAGATCGGTTCCGCCGTGGCGGTCCTGCTGCGGGCCTGCTCCGTGCGCACCGTCGGTGTGTCCCGTAGCCCCGGGGCACTGTCGGCGGGCTTCGACCGAGTCGTTCAGGCCGGTTCGCAGGAGGAGACAGCCGAGTTGGCGGACGCCCGGTGGGTGGTTTCCACGCTTCCCCTGACCGCCGCGACGGAGGGCTTCTTCGACGACGCCAGACTCACCGCGATGCGGGGCGCCACCTTCGTCAACGTGGGCAGGGGAGCGACCGTCGACATGGCCGCACTGGAGACGGCGCTGCGGAGCGGAGCGGTGCGCCGGGCCGTACTCGACGTGCTGCCGGACGAACCCGCCGGTCCCGGGGACCGGGCCTGGAGGCTGCCGCGCACGGTGATCACGTCGCACTCGGCCGGCATCACGGCCGACGAGGACGTGGTCGGCGACTTCGAGGCGTGCTGGGACGCCGTCGCCGAGGGGCGTACGCCCGCGCTGGCCGTGGACACCCGACGCGGCTACTGAGCAGCGCCCGGGGCGTCCGTCAGCGGGGGCACGCCGCGGGCCACGGGTCTCGGACGGCCGTCACGCGGGGCGTGCCGCGCGGTCGCACATCGCTTCGATGCCCGCGATCAGGAGGTCCAGCGCGAACACGAAGTCCCGCTCGCGCATCTCCTCCACGGTGTTCCCGCCCCGTGCCTCCATCAGGCTCTCCGAGGGCTCCATGGCCCGCTTGATCTCGGGGTCCGCGCGGATCGTGCCCATCACCTGGCGGAAGTACTCGTCCTGGCTGAGCCCCGCCTCCTCCGTGCGCTGCACGAAGTGCCCCTCGATGGTGCCGAATCCGTAGACGAACTGGAAGACGGCCGACATCGCGCCCGTCCGGTTCGCCAGGGGGAGTCCGGTGGCCCGGACGACGTCCTGGACGGCGTACGAGAACAACATCGAGTGCGGCCCGATGTTCAGGAAGCTGCCGATCAGCGTCGGCACCCAGGGGTGACGCACCAGCATCCGCCGGTAGTTCGTGGCCAGTTCGCGCAGCCTGTCGTGCCATCCGACGTCCTCGGACGTGGCCGGAATCTCGCCGAAGACCGTGTCCAGGGCGAGTTCCAACAGGTCGTCCTTGGTGTCGACGTACCAGTACAGGGACATCGCCGTGACGTCGAGATCGGCGGCGAGCCGCCGCATGGAGAACTTCGCGAGGCCGTCGGCGTCCAGGAGCCGGACGCTCGCCGCCGTGATCCTGTCCCGGTCGAGACCGGCCGGCTGGTCCGCCTTGCGCGTCCGCGAGGGTGGGCGCCGGTCCAGCCACACACTGACCCGGGAAGGGTTCTTCACACGGTCTGCCGCGGACCCCATGGCGCACGCTCCTTGTCTTGCGGTGGCACTCCTGCGTACCGGCACCCCTGCCCGATGCTATGCCCGTCACCTGCGCCTCTCAGTCCGCCTGCGTGCGCTCGGCCCTCCTCAGCAGTGCGCCGGCCAGCAGTCCGCCGGCCAGCACCGCCAGCGCGCCGACCAGTTGGCTGGTCTCCAGGCCGGAGGCGAAGGCGTCCGTGACGCGCTCGCGTTCCGCCGCCCCGTCCGCGGCGGCGAGCGCGGCGGGCAGTGAGGCGGCACCCAACGCACCCGGCACGAGCGCGGCGAAACGGGAGTTGAGGACGGCGCCGAGCACGGCGACCCCGAGCCCGTTGCCGAACTCGGCGAGCGTGCCGTTCACCCCGGCGCCGACGCCGGCCTTCTCCGGCGGGATGGCACTCATGATCGCGTTGGCCATCGCGGGCATGGCGAGGGCGACGCCCGCTCCCATGACGAGGAGACCCAGCAGCATGCCTCCGTAGTCCCGTCCGCCGAGCAGCGCGATCGCCGCGAGCCCGGCGGCCAGCAGGCTCATGCCCGCGGCGATGACGGTGGGCGTCCCCAGCTTCACGACGAGCCGGGCGCCGAGGCCCGTGAGGTTGAGCGCGACGACGGTGAGGGCCAGCGGGGCCGTGCGCAGCCCCGCCTCGAGCGGCTCGTATCCGAGGACGAACTGCAGGTGCTGGGTGAGCAGGAAGAGCGAACCCGTCATCCCGAAGGCCACGAGGATCGCTCCCGCGACCGCTCCGGTGAACCTCTGGTTGCGGAAGAAGTGCATGTCCAGCATGGGGTGCGGGACGTGGAGCTCCCACAGGACGAATCCGGTGAGGACGGCAATCCCGGCGAAGGCGGTCAGCAGGACCTGACCGGAGCTCCAGCCGTGCTCCGGGCCGGAGATGATCGCGTACACCACGGCAGTCATACCGAGGGTGGAGAGCACCGCCCCCACCAGGTCGGGGCGGTCGCTCCGGGAGTCCCTGGACTCAGGGACGAGCCGGACGACGGCGATCAGGCCGATGACCGCCACGGGGATGTTGACCAGGAAGATCGCGCCCCACCAGAAGTGGTCGAGCATCACCCCTCCGATCAGCGGACCGGCGGCGAACCCCAGGGAGCTGACGGTGGACCAGATGCCGATCGCCTTGACGCGCTCGGCGTCGTCGAAGATCTGCACCACGACGGCGAGGGTGGTCGTCATCAGCAGCGCGCCGCCGACTCCCATCCCCGCGCGGGCGGCGATCAGCTGGCCGGACGACTGGGCGAGCCCGGCCGCCAGCGAGCCGACGCCGAACAGCGCGAGCCCCGTGACCAGCATCTTCTTGCGGCCGTAGCGGTCGGCGGAGCTGCCCGCGGTGAGCACGAGCCCGGACTGGACCAGCGCATAGGCGTTGATCATCCACTGCACATCGGCGGTGGAGGCGTGGAGATCCGCGGTGAGCGAGGGGATCGCCACGTTCAGGACGGTGTTGTCGAGCAGCACGGTGAGCTGGGCGAGGCAGATGACCCCGAGGATCAGCCAGCGCTGCGCATGGCCGCCCCCGGGGGCGAGGTCGTTCTGCTCGGCGGTGGTCGCCGTCATTCGGACTCCTGGTTCCGGTGCTCTTGTACGGTGTATGGGATGCGTTCACAGGTACCGTAGAGCATTTCCTGTACGCCGTACAACGATTTGGGGAGCACCGCCGCCCGCGACACGGCAGGGCGGTAACCCCGGAGCCTCTGCCCCGGTGCCACCGCCCTGCCGCCCTGCCGGCAGCCGTTCTGTCGCTCGGCCGTTCTGACGTTGTGTCGTTCTGCCGTTCCGTCGTTCTGTCTGTCGTCGGCCCCCTGAGGTCGCCTACCGCTGTCGCCGCTCAGTCACCCTGGTCTCAGCTCGTCGGCCGGGTGAGGTCGTAGAAGGTCGCGCTGCCCACGGTGACCTCCTTGAAGTTCTCCTCCACCCACGTCGAGATCTGGGACGAGGCGCCCTCGCCGCCCATGCCCCCACCGCCCATGCCGCCGGAGATGAAGTAGTGGATCTTTCCGTCCTCCACGTACTTCTTGAACTGGGCGAGTGTCGGGGACGGGTCGCTGCCGTTGAATCCGCCGATCGCCATCACCGGGTCCCCGGTGGCGAGCTGGTAACTCGCGGCGTTCTGCGAACCGATGGCCGCGGCGGTCCAGGTGTAGGCGTCGGCGTTCTGCTCGAGGAGCGTCTTGGCCTCGGAGTCGACGGAGGCACCGTTGAGCAGGCCACCCATGCCGCCGCCTCCGCCGTCCATGCCGCCTTCTCCCGTGCCGCCACCGGGCATGCCCCCCTGCTGACCACCGGGCGCCTGGCCCTGGCCCTGCTGCCCCTGGCCGGGCGTCCCGCCGCCCGGGAAGCCGCCGCCCTGGGCGTTGCCCGGGGCCTGACCGCCCTGCTGGGTGCCCTGACCGGGGGGCTGTCCCCCGCCGCCGGGGGCTCCGCCGCCGCCCCGGCCGCCACCACCCATGCCGCCGCCGGGGCCGCCCATGCCGCCGGCGGACGGGCCCGCGGTGACGATCGAGCCCTGGTGCCCGGTGTTCAGCGTGCTGATCGTGTACGCCGTCGGCCCGGCCAGCGAGGCCGCGAGGCCGAGACCCACCACGCCCAGCGCGAGTGCCCGGCCGAGCCGGGCCGCGAGCAGCAGCCCCACCGCGGCCACGAGGCCGCCGGCCAGCACGGCCCAGCGCAGCCACGGGACGTAGTCCGGCGTGCGCGCCAGCAGGACGTACGCCCAGACGGCCGTCGCCGCGGCCGTCACGCCGAGTGCGGCGCCCGCCCACCACTTGCCCCGCTCCTCCCAGAGGACCGAGGCGCCCATGCCGACGAGCGCCGCGACGTAGGGCGCCAGCGCCACGGTGTAGTACTGGTGGAAGATGCCGGCCATGAAGCTGAAGACGAACGCCGTCATCAGCAGCGACCCGCCCCAGGCGAGGAACGCCGCGCGGGCCGTGTCGGTCCGCTTCGCCCGCCAGGTCAGCCAGATCCCCGCGACCAGCAGGATCAGCGCGGCGGGCAGCAGCCACGAGATCTGGCTGCCGATCTCGGAGTTGAACATCCGGCCGATGCCGGTCTCGCCCCACCCGCCGCCCTGACCGCCGCCTCCGCCGCCACCGACGCTTCCGGTCTCCTCACCGTTGATCCGGCCGAGTCCGTTGTAACCGAAGGTGAGTTCCAGGAAGGAGTTGTTCTGCGAGCCGCCGATGTACGGACGTGAGGAGGCGGGCCAGAGCTCGACGATCGCGACCCACCAGCCACCGGACACGATCATCGCCAGCGCCGCCAGACCGAGCTGCCCGAACCGCTTCCGCACCGGCACCGGCGCGAACACCGCGTACAGCACGGCCAGGGGCGGAAGGATCAGGAAGGCCTGGAGGGTCTTCGACAGGAACGCGAGACCCACCGCTACGCCTGCCCAGACCAGCCACTTCGTCCGGCCGCCCTCGAAGGCGCGCAGCACGCAGTAGACGGTGACGGTCATCAGGAGCGCGAGCAGCGCGTCCGGGTTGTTGAAGCGGAACATCAGCGCGGCCACCGGTGTCAGCGCGAAGACCGCCATCGTGATCAGCCCGGCGGCGGCGCTGAAGCGGCGGCGGACGGCCGCGTACAGGACGCCTGCCGTGGCCACACCCATCAGCACCTGGGGCGCGAGGATCGCCCAGGAACTCAGGCCGAGGATCCGCACCGACAGGGCCATCGGCCAGAGCGTGGCCGGGGGCTTGTCGACGGTGATCGCGTTCGCGGCGTCCAGCGAGCCGAAGAAGAAGGCCTTCCAGCTCTGGCTGCCGGCCTGAACGGCCGCGGAGTAGAACGAGTTGGCGTATCCGGAAGCACTCAGATTCCACAGGTACGCGAGCGCGATGACCAGCAGCATCCCGAGGAAGGCGGGCCTCGCCCAGCGCGGGTCCTCGGGCCTGCCGCGGCGGATGCGGCGCGCCAGCGGCTCCCGGCCGCCCGCGGCGTGCGCGGGCGGCCCTGGGGTGTCGGGCGCGGCCTGGAGGTGGTCGGCGTGTGTGGCGGCGGTCATCGGACGTTCCTCAGTTCGTGTGCGGCACCCTTGCGGGCGTCCTGGTGGTCGGTGCGCCGGTCGGGGAAGACCCAGGCACGGAAGAGCAGAAACCGCAGCACCGTCGCCGCGAGGTTGGCCGCGATCAGCACGGCGAGTTCCGTGCCGTGCGACGCCGACGCGGACGCGGTGCCCAGGGCGGCGAGCGAACCGCTGGTGAGGGCGAGCCCGATCGCGAAGACGACGAGCCCCTGCGCCTGATGACGCACGGCGCCGCCCCGGCCGCGTACGCCGAAGGTGAGCCTCCGGTTCGCCGCCGTGTTGGCCACCGCGGAGACGAGAAGGGCCGCGGCGTTGGCGAACTGCGGGCCGACGCCCAGCCGGAAGAGGGAGTACAGGGCGAGGTAGACCAGGGTCGAGAGCGCGCCGACGACGCAGAAGCCGACCAGTTGCCGGGCGAGTCCGCGCGGCACCCCGGGCACGGCCCGGTCGCGCGGGTCGTCCCCGAAGGGCCGCGCCAGCCGGTCCAGCGGCAGCGCCCCGGTGGCCAGGGCCCGGCCCACCCGCCAGACGCCCTTGAGGTCCTCGGTCGCGGTCCTCACGATGTGGACGGTGGAGTCCGGGTCGTCCACCCAGTCGACCGGCACCTCGTGGATGCGCAGCCCTGCCCGCTCGGCGAGGACCAGCATCTCGGTGTCGAAGAACCAGCCGGTGTCCTCGACCATCGGCAGCAGCCGCTGCGCGACCTCGCGCCGTATGGCCTTGAAGCCGCACTGGGCGT
The DNA here is from genome assembly GCF_029428875.1 of Streptomyces sp. JH34. NCBI lineage: Bacteria > Bacillati > Actinomycetota > Actinomycetes > Kitasatosporales > Streptomycetaceae > Streptomyces > Streptomyces sp. JH34. The sequence continues at coordinate 3,552,865 of NZ_JAJSOO010000001.1, forward strand.
CACTGAACCTGGCGGCCAGGGAGGAGCGGAGTATCAGGTTGTAGGCCCGCGAGATGAACTCCCGCTTCGAGCCCCGCACCACCCGCGAACTGCGGGCCAGACGCGAGCCGATGGCCAGGTCGGAGTGGCCCGAGATCAGTGGGGCGACCAGCGGCAGCAGGGCGTTGAGGTCGGTCGAGAGATCGACGTCCATGTAGGCGAGGACCGGGGAGTCCGACTGGGACCAGACGGTCCGCAGCGCCCGCCCCCGCCCCTTCTCCTCCAGTCGGTACGACCGCACCTCGGGGATGAGATCGGCGAGCCGTGCCGCCACCTGGGGCGTGCGGTCGGTGCTCGCGTTGTCCGCCACGGTGATCCGGAAGCCGTAGGGGAACGTCCGCGCCAGGTGGTCGCGCAGGCGCAGCACGCACGTTTCGAGGTCCTTCTCCTCGTTGTACACGGGGATCACTACGTCGAGTACGGGAACGAGTGCGGGAGCGCCGGCAGCGCCGACCGCCGCGGCCGGGAGGTGTTCCCGGGCCGGCAGGGTGCTCCAAGGAGTGTCGGTTCGCATGACCACGACACTCGCCAACCGCGCTGTCACATCCGTGTGCTGAGCCTGTGGTCCGCCTGTGAGTGCCGCACGGGGCTGACATCCGCACCGTTCTCCCCGCTCACAGGCCCGCTGCCGAAGCCGTTCGACAACAGCTCGGACGGCCCGCCGACGACGGGACCGCCCGTCCACGGCGCGGCAGCGGCACCGGCCGTGGCGCCGTCCCCCCACGGCGACGCAGCGGCACCGGCCGTGCTGCCGTCCGTCACCTGCCCGTGCGCCGCGGCCGCCGGCAGGTGGACGGCGAACACCGTGTCGCCGGGCACCGACCGCACCTCGGCCAGACCGCCGTGCGCGGCCGCGACGGCCTGCACGATGGCGAGGCCGAGCCCCGTCGATCCGGCGTGCCGGGAACGCGAGGCGTCACCGCGGGCGAACCGTTCGAAGACGCGTGGCTGCAGCTCGGCAGGGATCCCGGGACCGTTGTCCTGGACCTCCAGGGTGACCCAGGGCAGCTCCCCGCGCGCCTGCCGCACGCGGACCGTGACGGTGGTCCCCGGCGGCGTGTGCGTCCGGGCGTTCGCCAGGAGGTTGACCAGCACCTGCTGGATCCTGGTCGGGTCGGCGAGCACGGTCGCCGGCACCTCGGGCAGTTCCAGCCGCCAGTGGTGGACCGCCCCGGACGATCCGCCGGGGTCGCGGTCCGCCACACGGGCGTCGCTCACCGCGTCGATGACGAGCGGCGAGAGATCGGTGCACTCGTACGAGAGCGGCCGGCCCGCGTCGAGTCGTGCCAGGAGCAGCAGGTCCTCGACCATGCCCGTCATCCGCTCGGCCTCGGACTCGATGCGACCGAGGGCATGGCGGGTGTCGGGGCCGGTCATCTCACCTCCGCGCCGGGTCAGTTCGGCGTAACCGCGGATCGAGGCCAGCGGCGTGCGCAGCTCGTGGCTGGCGTCCGCCACGAACTGGCGCACCCGTGTCTCGCTCTTCTGCCGCGCGTCCAGTGCCGAACCGACGTGGCCCAGCATCCGGTTGAGGGCCGCGCCGACCTGGCCGACCTCGGTACGCGGATCGGCCTCGGCCTCCGGGACCCGCTCGAAGAGGTCTACTTCCCCGCTGTGCAGCGGAATTTCGGAGACCCGGGTCGCGGTGGCCGCCACCCTGCGCAGCGGGCGCAGAGCCACGCCGACCATCGCGGCACCGGCGATCCCCGCGGCGATGAGCCCGGCCCCCGTGACACAGACCTCGACGAGGATCAGGGTGGTGACGGCCTTGTCCACCTCCGCCGTGGGAATGCCGACGAGGACGGTCGTGCCGGCGGGGGCGTGGACCGCCTCGACGCGGTAGCCACCCAGCCCGGGCAGCTCGACGTCACGCGGCTCGTCGCCCACCGTGACCTGCGCGGTCTGCAGGGCCTTCTTCTGCTCGGCGGTCAGGGATTCCGCGCTCTCCTGCGCGCCCGGCCCACCGTCCTTCAGGTACTTCGAATCGGTGACGGAACCGCCGACGGACACGGCACCGACCGTCTTGAAGGGCTGGCCGATTCCGATGAAGTCCAGCGGATCCTCATTCCCGAGACCGCCCGGGACGGGCTTGTCGCCGACGGGCGGACGCGCCTCGGCCCGCATCGCGATGTCGTGCAGCTGCCCGTCCAGCTTCCCGTACATGTATTCGTGGAAGGCGATCGCGGTGACCGAACCGATCACCGCCGCGACGACCGCGATGAGTGTCACGGCGTACACGACGAGCCGGGTCCGGAGCGTCCAGGGGCGACGCGTCCTCTTCCTGCTCACGCGGCTAGTCACCGGGCTTGATCAGGTATCCCGCCCCGCGCCGGGTGTGGATCATCGGGGTGCGCCCCGCGTCGATCTTCTTGCGCAGGTAGGAGATGTACAGCTCGACGACGTTGGCCTGGCCGCCGAAGTCGTAGTTCCAGACCCTGTCGAGGATCTGCGCCTTGCTGAGCACCCGGCGCGGATTGCGCATCAGGAAGCGCAGCAGCTCGAACTCGGTCGCGGTGAGGTGGATCGAGTCGTCACCCCTGCTCACCTCGTGGCTGTCCTCGTCCAGGACGAGGTCACCGACGACGAGCGTCGACTCGCTGCGCACCGAAGCCGTGCCGGACCGGCGTATCAGCCCGCGCAACCGTGCCACGACCTCCTCCAGGCTGAACGGCTTGGTGACGTAGTCGTCGCCGCCCGCCGTGAGCCCGGCGATCCGGTCCTCCACCGCGTCACGCGCGGTCAGGAACAGCACCGGCACGTCGGAGAGTTCGCGCCGCAGCCGGCCGAGCACGGCGAGCCCGTCCATGTCGGGGAGCATCACGTCGAGGATCACCGCGTCGGGCCGGAAGTCACGCGCGGTACGGACGGCACCCGCACCATCACCCGCGCTGCGCACCTCCCACCCCTCGTAGCGCAGGGCCATGGAGAGCAGCTCGGCGAGCGGAGCCTCATCGTCCACGACCAGCACGCGAACGGGGCTGCGGTCCGGTCTGAGCAGTTCTGTACGCCCCTGGGGCGAGGTCGTCGTCATGGCTCAAGCCTGTGAGACGGCCGTGAGAGACAGCTTTCGGCTACCTGTGAATTTCCTGAGAAACACACCGCGGGCCCTCCGCTCCCGGGCGGACCGCCCCTGGGTGACCCGTCGCCGGGTGAGGGGCCGCACCCGGCGACGGATCCGTGCAGCCCGGTGGGGCGGCTACGCGTCGGCCCCGTACGTCCCGAAGTCAGGCCGTCCCGTCGGCTCGTAGACGTGCACCGCGATACCGCTCGGAGTCGTCTCGCTGTGCAGCAGGCGCAGCCCGGCCGAGGCACCGCCGTCCGGGAACAGCCGCCGTCCGCCGCCCACCACCACCGGGGCGATCGCCAGCCGCAGCTCGTCGATCAGCCCTGCGGCCAGCAGGGACCGGCCCAGCCGGGCGCTGCCGTGGATCTGGAGCTCACGGCCGGGCCTCCGCTTCAGCTCGGCGACCTGGGCGGGGACGTCACCGGACAGGATGGTGGCCGGCTCCCACTCCGCACGGGTCAGGCTCCGGGAGGCGACGTATTTCGGCGAGTCGTTCAGGATGCGGGCGTTCGGATGGTCGGTCATCCGCGGCCAGTCCCGGGCGAAGTTCTCGTACGTACGACGGCCGAACAGGAACGCGTCGGCCCCGCTCAGCCAGGTGGTGGCCACCCGGTCGAACGCCTCGTCCAGGTGCGGCACGAACCAGCCGCCCCGGACGAAATCGTCGCTGGTGTCCTCGTCCGGGGAACCGGGCCCCTGGGAAACACCGTCCAGTGACAGGAACTCCTGCAGCACCAACCTCATCGCGCACCACTTCTCTCTCTCGGGCGGGGAGACGTACGCCCTGCCCTTCCGGACTGTGTGACGTGCGGAAAGTCATCGGTCGTCCCGCGCTTCTATGCAACCCGCACTTCGGTGTTCGGCACACGTGCAGCAGCCACCTCCCGTCACCCTGCTTCGTCACGACGTGGAGCGGAGCGCCCTCCGTTTCGCCCTCCGGCGCGTGGTAGACCTCCGATCGCGTCGAAGCGACGGCTGCGAGGTCCACGGTTTCGGTGTCTGCCGTGTCTGCCGTGTCTGCCGTGTCTGCCGTGTACACGGGTTCGATGTCCATGCGCATCGCCCTGAGACCTCGACCAGACTTGAGGTCAAGCCCTGGCGGTGGGACCGCCCGGACGGGTGTCAGCCGAAGAGCTCGCTCGCGTTCCCGTGGCACACCGCCCGCAGCCACGCGTCCCCCAGCCCCAGCCGTTCCAGGGCGTGCAGCTGATGGACGTACGGGTACGGGATGTTCGGGAAGTCCGTGCCGAGGAGGATCCGGTCCTCCAGATCGCCGAGGCGCTTGATCTCGTCCGCGGGGAACGGTGTGAGGTCCTCGGTGAAGTCCGTGAACGCCATGGTCGTGTCGAGCCGCACGCCGGGGTACGCCTCCGCCAGCGCCAGGAACTCCGCGTACTCCGGCATCCCCATGTGCGCCACCACCAGCTTCAGCCGGGGGTGGCGGGCCAGCAGCCGGCCGATCGGCTCCGGACCGGTGTACCTGCCGGGGGCCGGGCCGGACCCGCAGTGCGTCACCACCGGGACCCCGGCCTCCGCCAGCAGCCCCCACACGGGCTCGAGCAACGGATCGTTGGGGTCGTAACCCCCGACCTGGAGGTGCGACTTGAAGACGCGCGCCCCGGCCTCGACCGCCTCACGCACATAGGTCTCCGCACCGTCCTCCGGGAAGAAGGTCGCGGTGTGCAGGCAGTCCGGCACCCGCGCCGCGAATCCGGCCGCCCACCCGTTGAGCCAGGCTGCCATCCCGGCCTTGTGCGGGTAGAGCATCGAGGTGAACCGGAGCACCCCGAACGAGCGGAGCAGCGCGAGGCGCTCGTCCTCGTCCCGCCGGTAGGTGATCGGCCACTCCAGCCCGGTCAGCGGGCCGGCCGAGTCGAAGTAGGCCCACACCTTGCTGAGTACCCGCTCCGGCATGAAGTGCGTGTGGACGTCGATGATGCCCGGCAGCCCGAGCCTCTGCCAGAACCGGACGACGTCGTCACGGTCACGGTCGTCGCTGTCCATCCGCCCCACCCCTGCCTCATACGCCTCGTGCGCGTCGGTTCCCGTTCCCGTTCCCCGGCGACGATCTCAGAACAGCCCGTCCTGCACTCCACCGCCCCCGAGCGCCACGACCGGCACGCTCATCCCGGCCCGCGCGTCGGCCCCCACCAGGTCCCAGCCGGTGACGAGCCGCGTGTCCAGCACGACGATCCCCTCGTCCACGGTCTCCAGATGCAGGTCGGGACCGGCCGCCGTCACCAGCCGCCCGGCCACCACTCCGCCGTCCGCCAGCCCGGTGACCACCCGCGCCGCGGCCCCCGCACCGCCGAGGCCGAACACCCCGGCATGGTCGACCGCCTCGAACGGAAGCCTCTCCAGAGCCTCCGGCCACCCCGCGCCCTCCAGGGCCCCGGCCAGCCGGTACAGCCCTTCGATCTCGGCCGCCCGCTCCGACGGCCCCGGCAGGTCGCCCCGAACCGCGCGTTTGCGCGCGTACGGGATCCGGTCGGGCACCCCGAGCGCAGAGCGCAGCAACTCCTCAGTACGCCGCGCCGCCATCAGCGGGCCACGCCCCAGCCAGCTGAACACCACGGCCCCCTGCTCCCGCAGCCGCGCGGCGCCCCGCGCCTCTCCGGTGATCCCGACCTTGAGCATGCCCGGCCCGAACCAGGCCAGATAGACGCGGTACGTCCGCGGGTCGTCGGCGATGGTGTCGGCGGCCACCGAGTGCGCACGGTCCAGCCGCGCGCACTCCGGACACCGCGCGCCCGTGCTCCGTACGGGCACCACGGCCCGGACCGGGCACGGGTTTCCACGCGCCCCCACGCAGTGCCGCTCACCCTCGGCCCGGAAGCCGAGCTCCTTCCCGTAGGCCAGGACGCTCGCCCGCCGCTGCCCGGACCCGTCGCCCCGCGCCCAGCCGAGGACGGGCTCGCCGTCGGGCCAGCGCAGCCCGGTACACCGCCAGTTGCTCATCACGCCCCTCCCGGCTCTCGCGGCAGCGGCCGCACCCCTGAGGTAAGGCCGGGACGACCCTAGCGAACCGGGCGTCCCGGCCGGATCCACGCCTCCGCTCCGGCCACCGTGCGACGCGGGCTCGCCATCCCTCTGCCCGGGAACACGTTGGAATCGCGTCGTCACCATGTGTTTCTAGAGCAAGTTTCTAGAAAAAGCCTCCACTCGGGCCGGTGCCGGTCCACACTGACCGCGTGTCCTCCACGGAGATTCCACTCTCGCTCACGTCACGGCAGGCCGCCGACGGCGACATCGTCACCGTCCCCCTGCCGACCGGCACCACCCGCATCCGCATCCCGCCCTCCCAGGACGGCGATCTCGTCCGGGCCCGGGTCGGCGAACAGGAGGTGCTGCTGCGCATCCGCGTCACCGGCAGCGGTTCGTCGGACAGCTTCCCCTGGGCGGCGCTCCTCGGTATCGCCGCCGTGATCGGGTTCGTGGTGATGCTGGGCGTCCTCGGGGCCGAGGACAAGAACTCCTCCGACGGCGCCCCGGCCTCCTCGTCGACGTACGACCCCTCGACCGAGGACCCGTACGCCGAGGAGACCGAGGACACCTACACCGAGGACCCCAGCACCTCGGAGACGACCTACGACGGCGACGAGTCCGAAGAGACCGAAGAGCCTGAAGACACCTCCACCGAGGACCCGTTCGCGGAGGACCCGTACGACACCGGGGAGGAAGCCCCCGACCCGTACGAGTCCGGCACCTGCCTGAACGGGACCTTGCCGGATTCCACGACCGCCCAGGAGGTCAGCGGCGTCGACGAGGTCTCCTGCTCGGCCACCGACGCCCACTACCAGGTGATCCAGACGATCCCCTTCACGTCGGACATGAGCAGGTGTGACGCCAACTCCGATACGCAGTACGCCTTCTCGTACCGCTACACCCTCAACGGGGCGACCGTGAACGAGTACGTGTACTGCCTGATCGGCCTCGGCTCGTACGCACGCTGACACCCTGGCCCGCCCGTGACCGGTCGGCTGTCGGCTGTGAGCCGCCGGCGCGGGACTGCCCTTGCCCGAAGCGCTCCGCCGTCGCGCCGCCCTCTCGGTCCTCGGCCGGTCGTGCGCCCCGAGGGCTAGGATCCGGGCCATGGCTCTGACCATGAACGACATGGACCGGTTCAAGGCCTCCATGCCCCGCCTGGAAGCCATCGCCTATCGCCTCCTCGGCTCCGCGAGCGATGCCGAGGACGCGGTGCAGGACACCTTCCTGCGCTGGCAGTCCGCGGACATCGACCGCATCGAGGTCCCCGAGGCCTGGCTGACCAAGGTCCTGACCAACCTGTGCCTGAACCAGCTCACCTCCGCCCGCGCACGGCGCGAGACCTACGTGGGCCAGTGGCTCCCCGAGCCGCTGCTCGCCGGGGACCCGATGCTCGGCCCCGCGGACACCGCCGAACAGCGCGAATCCGTCTCGTACGCCGTCCTCGCCCTCATGGAACGCCTGGCCCCCAACGAGCGGGTGGTGTACGTGCTGCGTGAGGCCTTCGGCTACCCGCACCGGAGGATCGCGGAGATCCTCGACATCACCGAGTCCGCCAGCCAGCAGATCTTCCACCGCGCCAAGAAGCACGTCGCGGAAGGCAAGGCACGGACCGAGGTCGACGAGGCCGCCGCCCGGCGCATCGTCGAGGAGTTCCTCGCGGCTGCCACCAGCGGCCGGACCGAACCCCTCGTCCGGCTGCTCACCGACGACGCCGTCGCGATCGGCGACGGAGGTGGGAAGATCCCGGCACGCGCCAGGACCGTCGAGGGTGCCCTCGCCGTCGCGAAGTTCCTGCGGGGCCTGTTCAAGCCCGGTCCGGCCAAGCGCGCCCTGACGGGCGGCTCCCCGGAGGTCTTCGCCACGACGGCCAACAACGCCCCCGCCTTCGTGGCTGTCCTCGACGGCCGGGTCATCGCGGTCGTATGCATGGAAATCGGAACCGACGGCGTCTCCGGCCTCCGCAGCCAGGTCAACCCGGACAAGCTCGAACGCGCTACCCGGCGATGGGCGGCCTCGGATCACGGGGAGCCCCTGCACGTCCTCTTCTGACCGACGCGCGAGGTGGGCACGCGACGCGGCCGGCCCGGCGGCACCGCCACTGTGAGGTGCTTCACACGACGGTCCTGTCAGGAAACGGAGGGCTGCCCGGTTCAAGGGGCGAACCCGCGTCAGACAGGAGCAGGGACATGCAGCACCGCATCATCGTTCTCGGAGCCGGATACACCGGAGCCGTCGCCGCCGGCCGCCTGGCCCGGCGACTGCACGCCGATGACGTCGCCATCACCCTCGTCAACGCCGAGCCCGACTTCGTCGAGCGGGTCCGGATGCACCAGCTGGCGGCAGGCCAGGACCTCCGCCCCCGGCCCTTCAGCGAGATGTTCGCCGGCACCGGCGTCGAACTGAGGCTCGCGAAGGTCACCGGCATCGACGTCGACACCAGGACCGTCACCGTCACCGACGCGCACGGTGCGCAGGAGCTGACATACGACAGCCTCGTGTACGCCCTCGGCAGCGGCTGGAACACCCAGGGCGTTCCCGGCACCGCCGAGCACGCCCACGACATCGCCGGCCGCCCCGGAGCACTGCGGCTGCGCGAACGCCTGGCCGGCCTGGATTCCGGAGCGCCCGTGGTCGTCGTGGGCGGCGGCCTCACCGGACTGGAGGCGGCGACCGAGATCGCCGAGGCCCGCCCCGACCTCGACGTCGCCCTCGCCGCCCGCGGCACGCTCGGCGACTGGCTCTCGCCCAAGGGCCGCGCGCACGTGCGGAAGGTCTGCGCCGGGCTCGGCATCACCGTGCACGAGAACACCGCCGTCACCGGCGTGGAAGCCGACCACGTCACCACCGCCGACGGCGTCTCCGTCCCGGCCGCCGTCACCGTGTGGACGACCGGCTTCGCGGTCCACCCGATCGCCGAGGCCACCACCCTGGAGGTCAACGGCACAGGCCAGATCGTGGTCGACGGAACCATGCGCTCGGTCTCGCACCCCGACGTCTACGCCATCGGAGACGCGGCCATGGCCATGGGCCCCGGCGACAAACCGCTGCGGATGTCGTGCGCCTCGGGCACCCCCTCCGCCTGGCAGGCCGCCGACTCCATCGCCGCACGCCTGACCGGCGGAAAGCTCCCGGCCATGCCGCTCCGCTACTTCAACCAGTGCATCTCGCTGGGCCGCAGGGACGGCCTGATCCAGTACGTCACCGCGGACGACCGCTCCGTCCGGGCGGCGCTGACCGGACGGTTCGCCGCCCTCTACAAGGAACTGGTCTGCAAGGGCGCGGCCTGGGGCGTCGTCAACCCGATGCTGGGGATGCCGACCCGGGGCCGCCGCCTCACTCGGGACGGGTCCGGGACGACCCAGGCCGTCCACGAATCGGCCTGACATCCGGACCGGGCCACCGCGGAGCCGGGGCGCCGACTCGGGCCCCGGCCACGGAACAGGCCTTGTGCCACCGGCCCCAACTCATCCACGCCCCACAGCCGTCGAGACACAACCGGCCCCGACACACGACAGAGGCCCCCAGGATCTCTCCTGAGGGCCTCTGGCCTGCTGTGCACTCGGCAGGATTCGAACCTGCAACCTTCTGATCCGTAGTCAGATGCTCTATCCGTTAAGCTACGAGTGCCTGTCCTCGGCCTGAGCCTCGGTCCCGCTTTCCGGTTTTTTTCTCCCCGGTCGGCGTTGCGAGAACAACATTACATGACCTGCGCCGTGACGCGAAATCCATTAGCCGCACCCGCCCTGAACTGCGGAAACGCTCTTTTGAGGCAGGTTTCCAGACGTGGGGACGACCGAAGCCCCGTGCCTGGGGCACGGGGCTTCGGGTTCTGCGGAGGCGGAGGGATTTGAACCCTCGATGGGCTTTAAGACCCAAACCGCATTAGCAGTGCGGCGCCATAGACCGGACTAGGCGACGCCTCCAGCACACCCCACGCGAGCGCGGGTGGTGCGTGCAGATGATGACACAGACGAGCGCGGTGTCACCAATCGCCGCCCACGGTACTAGGCAGGTGGGCGGCGAGGCAAAGCGCCCTGCGGCGGTTGTCCACCCGGGTCAGCGGGACTCTGCCGGCCGGCGGTCCCCCTCGTGGCCCGGTCACGGCATGGCACCCCTCGTCGCCCGGTCACGCCTGGCATCCCTCGTAGCCCCATCAGCATCCCCCTCCCGCTCCCCGGCGAGGCGAGATCCTCGTCGTACCGCGTGAGGTCCTCTCGTGCCCGGCCACATCGCCCGGGCGGCCGGTCGGGTTCTCCGGGGCGCCTCTTCCGGTCGGCCCCCCATGAGTTGCGCAACGTGCGGGCGTAAGGAGCGTTAGAGAGTACGAGGGCTCCGCCCTCCGTCCGTCACCCCCCGTGTGCCCGGCGGGCGCCACCACCCGGCGCTCCGCCCGAGCAGGCAGGCGCGCTCCACGGCGCGCCGGAGCAACAGGAGCCCGCATGCTGCGCCGTATCGCCCTCACCGCCGTCGTGTCCCTCGCCGCGCTGTCCGCCGTCGTGCCCGCCGCCACCGCCTCCCCTCTTGTACCGCTGCCTCCGCTCCCCCTGCTCCAGGGCGACTGGCCGACGGCGCAGGACACGGAGACCCGGCTGACGGTCACGGTCTCGCAGTCCGGCGATCCGTCGGCCGACGGGGTCTTCGAGCTGGAGTGCGGCCCGGCGGGCGGCAGCCACCCCGACGCGCAGCACGCCTGCGACCTGCTGGACGAGGCCGCGGAGGCGGGGGACAACCCGTTCGTGGCCACGGACCGCAACGCCATGTGCACCCAGCAGGCCGGCGGGCCCGCCGCGGCCCGGGTACAGGGCATCTGGCAGGGGGAGGACGTCGACGCGCGCTTCAGCCGGGCCAACGGCTGCGAGATCGCGCGCTGGAACAACCTCGTGCCGGTGCTGCCCTCCGCGCGGTAGCCGGTTCGGCGGGGCGTGCGCCGGGAGTTCGGCCGGGGTGGACGGCGCGCGCAGGGGCGCGCGCACGCCGCCGCCTGAGGGCCTCGGGCGCACGTTCCAGGGTTGGTTGGGGCGGAGTACCGACTCTCCTCCGAGCACATCGGGGCACGTCAGAGGGGGCGCTCACGGTCACACCACGGACCACCGGCGTACACCGTGTGCACAGAACCTTGGTGAGAGCTCCCCCTCATCCGCCGCCCGTCGCGCGCTCCTGCCTTTAGACTCGTCCAGTGACAGCCTGAGGCCCGAGGGGCAGGATGGGGCCCGCTGTCGGCAAGGTGCGGTATTCAGGGAGGAAGCGTCTCGTGAGCAGCAGGCCATCCCGAGGCGCTGCTCGCCTCGCAGCCATACTCGACGCCCTCCCGGACGGGCTCCTGCTCGTCAACTGCAACGGCACGGTCGTCAACGCCAACACCATCGCCCTCGAGATGTTCGAGACCCCGGGCACCGCGCTCGTGGGGCGCGGACTGCTCGATCTGCTTCCGGAGTTCGACTCCAGGCTGATCCCGGGGTCGATGCGGAGGCCCGACGCTGTGGACGAGCAGGGCAGGACCAAGCCGACGCGGATGACCGCGCGCCGGACCGACGGCACCGAGTACCCCGTCGAGGTCACCAGCGCCCCCTTGGACAGCGGCCAGGCCGGCTACAACGACATCCACTCCAGCTACACCGGTGACGAGCTGCTCATGCTCGTCGTCCGGGACCTCTCCGGCACCGTCGACACCGAGGCCGAACTGGCCCGTTCGCAGCGGCAGACGGAAATGATCCTGCGGGCCGCCTCCGAAGGCGTCGTGGGCACGGACACGGACGGCAGGGTCGTCCTGGTCAATCCCGCCGCCGCCCAGATCCTCGGCTTCCGCGCCAGCGACCTCGGCGGCCAGGAACTCCACCCGCTGATCCTGCACTCGCGTGCGGAGGGCGGCCCGTTCCCGTACGACGAGTCGCCGCTCGCCGACACCCTCAGGTCCGGCCGCAAGCACCGGGTGCGCGGCCAGGTCCTCTGGTCCAAGAGCGGTGCCCAGGTGCCGGTGGACCTGACGACCGCCCCGGTGCGGGACGGGGACCAGCTGGTCGGCGCCGTCATGACGTTCACCGACCGCAGGCCCTACGAGGAGCTGGCCCAGCAGCACACCGACGAGGTCTCCGGGCTGACCGAACGGCACACCGACGAGGTCTCCGGCCTCACCGAACGGCATGCGGCCGAGATCGCCGAGCTCACCGGGAAGCACCGGGCCGAAGTCGAGGCGCTCACCGAGCAGCACGCCGCCGAGGCCGCCGACCGGACCGAGCGGTACGCCTCCGAACTGGAGGAGCAGGCGGAGCGTCTCGCGAGCCTCGGCGACCGGCACACCCAACTGACGGCCGTGCTGGGCGAGTCCCTGCGCGGGCCGCTGGAGGAGCTGCGGGGCGAACTCTCGGCCCTGGCGGCGGACCCGGCCGGCCAGCTCTGGCCCGAGGCCAACCAGATCCTGCACCACCTCGCCGCCGGCTACGCGCGCATGACCACGCTCGTCGACAACGTGCTGAGCTACCAGCGGCTGGACACCGGCACGGAGGAACTCGTCAAGCAGACGGTGCTGCTCGACGCCGTGGTGACCGCGGGCATCGACGGGGCGGTCGAGCTGATCGGTCCCGGACGAGCCCAGTTCGCGGTGCACGCGCCGCCGATCGAGGCCGAGGTCGACGCCGGCCGGCTGGTCACGGCCCTCGCGCACCTCGTCGCCGACGTGGCCGGTGTCGACTCGACGGGCAAGGCCCGGCAGGTGCCGGGCGGCGGTTACGTCGACTCCACGGTCGTCGTGGCCGCGGCGCAGCGCGGTGAGGTCGTACGCATCGAGGTGCGCGGGCCGTTCGCCGGGGGCGACCCGGTGCACGTGCCGATCGTGCGCGGCATCGTCCGCGCGCACGGCGGTGTGCTGCAGACGCACGAGATGCCGGGGATGAGCGGCAGCGCGTACGTCCTCGAGGTGCCGCTCGGCACGGGTGCCGGGACCATCACGCCCGAGCCGCTCCCGGTGCAACAGGAGACACCCGTACCCGAGCCCGCGCCGCAGCCCACGCAGGGCGGCCGGCGCCGGGCGCGCAGGGCTTCGACGGACGCGTTCCTGGACAGCCCGGCCGACGGAGGGGCGGCGGCCCCGGAGTCCGGTGACACGGCGGCCGCGGAGCCGACCGGCCGACGCAGGGCGCGTCGTGGGTCGGCGGACCCGCAGGAGCAGCAGGACCAGGAACACGGCATGACCGCGCATCGGCCGAGTGAGGGTTCCGGTCGCAGGCGCGGCCGGCCCAGCCCTGCGGAGGCGGGTGCGGAGCCCCCGGCCGAGCAGCCCCGCCAGGCGCTGGCTCTCCCGGCGGCTGCCTCCGCCCCCTCCGAGGGGTCCGTGGTCACGGCGGCCGAGGGCGCGCAGGGAGGTGCCGGCCGACCGCAGCTCGGACCGACGGTGCCGCCCCAGGGCGTCCCGCAGAACCCCTCCGGCCGGACAGGACGTCAGGGCGGGGCCCAGCCCGCACTGCCCGCCCTCCCCTCTGCCGGGACCCCGGGGCAGGAACATCCACGCCCGGAGCCGCAGGGACAGCAGCCCGCAGGGCGGCGGGCCCGCCGGGCCCTCGCCGCCGCGCAGGAACGCGCCACCGCCGCCGAGCCCTCGGGTCCTCGTACCGCGTTCGCCCTGCCGCCCGCCGCGGCGGACCGGATCCCGCCGACGGCTCCCGGCTCGCCCGTCGTGGCACCGCCCGCCGCCGTCGCCGCCCCGGCCTCGCCCGCCCCTGGGCCGGTGCCCGCGGCCAGGCCGCAGCCGGTCCCTTCGAGTGCTGAGCAGGCCCCGGCCGGGGACGGCCCGCTGCCCGAGCGCCACGACGCCGTACGCACCGCTCCGGAGGCGGACCACACCCCGCCACTGCCGCACCCCGCGCCGTCCGGCCGCCGGAGGGCACGGCCCGCGGAGGCTCCGGAGCGGGTGGCCCGGCCGGGCCACCCCGTTCCCGGGCAGCCGCTGCCCGCCGTTCCCCCGCAGCCCGACTGGGCGCAGGACGGCGCCCCGGTGCCGGGTGCCCTCGCGTCGGGGCACGAGGACGACGTGGACCCGGCAGGTGACGAGCCCTGGGCGGTTCCCGGCAGCACCACGCACACCACGGGAACCATCGCCGCCCCCGCCGCTCCCGTGCCCGCGCCGCAACCCGAAACTCACCCGGCCGACGACGACGCCCCCGCGCCCGTCCCGGACGCGCGGCGCCAGCCGCTGCCCGCCGAGGCCCCCATGGAGGCTTCCCCGGATTCGACGCAGGGCCGTGCGTTCAGCGTGCGGACGCTGGGGCAGGGCGTGCCCTTCGCGCAGCACCTCGCGCATCAGCAGAACCAGACGCTCGGCGGTGCCGGGCGGCGCCGCAAGCTCGCCGCTCCGCCCGACGCCGAGCGGCCGGCCCCGCCCGCCATGGCCCCCGTGCCGCCCCAGCCCGCCCCGGCACCTGTTCCGCCGCAGCCCGTCGGCGCGCAGGGCAGCACCGTGCAGGGTTCCGGCACCGGCCGTCTCATGTCCGCGCCCGCTTCCGAGGGGCGCGCGTACGCGATCGGGGCCCCCGACGAGGGCGCTGAGGGACCGGAGCCGCTGGACGGCCCCGGTGGCGCCGTCGAGGTGGCCAACCGCCCGCAGCCGCAGCCCGCGGACGACGAACTGCCCCCGGAGCCGCTGGACAACCCGCGCCGGCTTCTCGTGTGGCCCGCCCCGGACGTCTCCACCCAGCAGGCGCTCAGCGACCGCGGCTACCGTCCGGTGATCGTGCACTCCCGGGAGGAGGTCGACGCGCAGATCGCGGCGTTCCCCGCCGCCCTGTTCGTCGACCCTCTGACCGGGCCGATCACCCGCACCGCGCTGCAGTCACTGCGTCAGGCGGCCGTGGCCGCGGAGGTCCCGGTGCTGGTGACGGCCGGTCTGGGGCAGGCGACCAGGGAAGCGGCGTACGGCGCCGACCCGGCCGTGCTGCTCAAGGCGCTCGCCCCGCGCGACAGCGACCAGCACCCGCCGAGGGTCCTGGTCATCGAGGAGCACGAGGAGATCGCGCTGGCGCTCACGGAGACGCTGGAGCGCCGCGGCATGCAGGTCGCCCGGGCGTCGGGCGACAGCGAGGCGGTCGACCTCGCCACCCGGATGCGGCCGAACCTGGTGGTGATGGACCTGATGCAGGTACGCCGCCGACGTGCCGGGATCATCGACTGGCTCCGCGCGAACGGCGCCCTGAACCACACGCCGCTGGTCGTCTACACCTCGGCCGGCATGGAGGAGGCGGACCTGCCGAGGCTCACCTCCGGTGAGACGGTGCTCTTCCTCGCCGAGCGCTCCACGAGCGACGAGGTGCAGGCACGGATCGTGGACCTGCTGGCGAAGATAGGGACGAACTGACGCCGTCCGTCCTCCGACGCACACGACGCGGGCAGCGCGGTGCCACGCGGCACACACCACGACGCACGACGAGGGCGGTACGGGAAGATCCGTACCGCCCTCGTCGTGCGTCGTGGCGCCGGGCCGCCGGCTCAGAGCTGGGTGATGTCCAGCTCCCCGTCGGCGTACTGCCTGCGGATCACCTTCTTGTCGAACTTGCCCACGCTCGTCTTCGGCACCGCCGGGATGATCGTCCAGCGTTCGGGCAGCTGCCACTTGGCGACGGACCGGGCGAGGAAGGTCCTGAGCGCCGCGTAGTCGGCGGTGGCGCCCTCCTTGAGGACGACCGTCGCGAGGGGCCGCTCGCCCCACTTCTCGTCGGGCACCGCGACGACCGCGGCCTCGGCCACGTCCGGGTGGGCCATGAGGGCGTTCTCCAGGTCGACGCTGGAGATCCACTCGCCACCGGACTTGATGACGTCCTTGGCCCGGTCGGTGAGTGTGAGGTACCCGTCCGTGCTGATCACTCCGACGTCGCCGGTCTTCAGCCAGCCGTCCTCGCTGAACTTGTCCTCGGGCCGCAGGTCCTCGCCGTCCGCACCGCCGTAGTACGCGCCGGCGATCCAGGCGCCCCGCACCTCCAGCTCGCCCGCGGACTCGCCGTCCCACGGCAGGTGTTCGCCCCCGGGGCCGACCAGACGCGCCTCCACACCGGCCGGGAACCGGCCCTGGGTGATGCGATAGGGCCACTCCTGCTCGTCGGTCAGTCCGGCGGGCGGGTTGGACATGGTGCCCAGCGGCGACGTCTCCGTCATGCCCCAGGCGTGGCAGAGGCGCACGCCGAGCTTGTCGTACGCCTCCATCAGGGAAGGCGGACAGGCGGCGCCGCCGATGGTGACGCTGGCCATGGAGGAGAGGTCACGCGGCTTGGCGGTGACCTCGGCGAGCAGCCCCTGCCAGATGGTGGGGACGGCCGCGGCGTGCGTCGGACGCTCCCGCTCGATCATCTCGGCGAGCGGGGCCGGCTGCAGGAAACGGTCGGGCATCAGCATGTTGACGCCGGTCATGAACGTCGCGTGCGGCAGCCCCCATGCGTTCACATGGAACTGGGGCACGACGACCAGCGTCGTGTCCTTGTCGGTCAGCCCCATCGACTCGGCCATGTTGACCTGCATGGAGTGCAGGTAGATGGAGCGGTGGGAGTAGACGACGCCCTTGGGGTCCCCCGTGGTCCCGGAGGTGTAGCACATGGCCGCCGCCTGGCGTTCGTCCAGCTCGGGCCAGGCGTAGGAGGTGGGACGGCCGGCGATCAGTTCCTCGTACTCGTGCACCGTGGGCGCCAGGCCGTCGAGTACGGAGCGGTCGCCGGGGCCTGACACGACCACGTGCTCGACGGAGGGCAGGTGGGGGAGCAGCGGTGCGAGCAGCGGCAGCAGCGAACCGTTGGCGAGGACGACCTTGTCGTCGGCGTGGTTGACGATCCAGACCAGCTGCTCGGCCGGAAGCCGCAGGTTCAGGGTGTGCAGCACGGCGCCCATCGAGGGGATCGCCAGATACGCCTCGACGTGCTCGGCGTTGTTCCACATGAGGGTCGCGACTCGCTGGTCGCCGTCGACACCCAGCTCGTCACGCAGGGCGTGCGCGAGTTGTGAGGCGCGGGCCCCGATGTCGGCGAAACTGCGCCGGTGCGGCTCCGGCTCGCCGGTCCAGGTCGTCACCTGCGACTTCCCGTGAATGGTCATCCCATGGGTCAGGATGCGGGTCACAGTCAGCGGTACGTCCTGCATCGTGCTCAGCACGGCGTCCTCCCGGTGGGCGCTACGCGGCGGTAAGAGTGCGCTGATTCTGCTCACATACCAAGCGGTATGTCACTACTTCCGGGAGTACGAATCGGTGTCGTCCGGCAGAAGGAAGGCCAGGACGGGCTCCGGGAGGACCGTGGATCACCCGCACCGCCGGCACCGGTCACCGGACCGGGCTGAGCTCCGGATCCTCGCGGAGCTTCCCGAGCGCCCGGGACACGGCGCTCTTGACCGTACCGACGGACACGCCCATCACCTCGGCCGTCTGCGCCTCACTGAGGTCCTCGTAGTACCTCAGGACGACCATGGCCCGCTGCCGGTCCGGGAGCTTGAGCACGGCACGCCACATCGCGTCGTGCAGCGACTGCTGCTCGGCCGGGTCGGGGGCGGGCGCAGCCTCCTTCTCGGGCAGCTCCTCGCAGGCGAACTCGTCGACCTTGCGCTTGCGCCACTGCGAGGTCCGGGTGTTCACCAGGGCCCGTCTGACGTACCCGTCGAGCGCCCGGTGGTCCTCGATCCGCTCCCAGGCGACGTACGTCTTGGTCAGGGCGGTCTGCAGCAGGTCCTCGGCGTCACTCGGGTTCGCGGTGAGGGAACGCGCGGTGCGCAGCAGTACGGGGCCCCTGGCGCGCACGTACGACGAGAACGACGGGTAGCGGCGGTGTCCGGCGGAGGCAGCGGCCGCCCTGGAGGCGCCGGTGCAGACTGGCGTGGTCATATCTCCACGCTAGGAGCGGGCGCGGACGAGGGGATCGGCCCCAGGTCCCGAAGCCGCGTCCGCCTCAGGTTGTAGGGGGCGGGCGGGCCCCACCTCCTGAAGGTGGAGGGGCGGCGCACCCCCCTCAGGGTCCCACCCCGGGGCGGGCGCTCCCTGCGCCGGCGTGGACGGCCCGCGCGACAGCGGTGGTTACGCCGCCGCACGGGCCCCCGGTCAGTTCACCCAGAGCGGCGTGAAGATCACGTACACGTTGTAGGTGGACTGATCGATGTAGGCGAAGGGCGACTGGCTCACCTGGACGGTGTTGCTGTGGTTGGACGCACCGGCGCCGACGGCCTGCTGCTGCGATGTGGATGAGTTGCCGGAGTTGTCCCCGCCGACGCCGCCGGACCCGATGGTCGCCACCCCCGCGTTCGATCCGCCACTCGCGAACGCACCGTTGTCGGCTGCGGCGACTCCCCCGAACAGGGCTGCGGCCAGAGGCAGAGCGGCGACGGCGGCGAGGGCGCGAGCGGTACGGATGCTTGCCATGTCAATTCCTCCAGGAACCGGAAATGCGGCTTGATACAGCTGGTTCCGAAGCAGTTGGCCGACCGCTCCGGTACTGGTCACGACGTCGCGGGTGCAGAACTGCCCACCACATCCGACGCGAACCGCCCGTGACACGCAATTCCCCCGCACGTATGAGAACCACCCGGCAAACCTCCCGCGAGAGTGACCGTGGCGCCGCGACCGGCCCACCCCCCTTCCCTTCTTCGAACGCATGTACGAAAATGACTCCATGGCCACCACTGACCGGCAGACCGCCACCCTGGCCCTGGCCCATGCGCTCTCCGCCGCCGAGCGCGGGCTCCCCGTCTTCCCGCTGTCCGCCACCAAGCTCCCCGCACTGCGCTCACCGCACCGGGACGAGGACCCTCCTGTCCGCTGCCGGGGTGCCTGCGGACTTCCTGGCCACGGGGTCCACGACGCCACCACCGACCCGGCCGCCGTCCGCGCGCTCTTCGCGGCGGCGCCCAGGGCCACCGGGTACGGCATCGCCTGTGGACGGCAGCCGTACCGCCTGATCGGCATCGACCTCGACATCGACACCACGCACGGCAACGACTCCGTGGCCGCACTGCAACAGCTGGCCCTCCAGCACCTGTTCACCATCCCGCCCACCGTCACCGTGCTCACTCCCAGCGGCGGGCGGCACCTCTGGCTGACGGGGCCGTCCGGGGTCTCCGTGCCCAACTCCGCGGGTCGGCTCGCTCCCGGCATCGACGTACGCGGAGCGGGCGGCTACCTCGTCGGCCCCGGCTCGGTCACGACCCACGGCAGGTACCGGCTCGCCCCGGGCACGGCACACCTGGCACCGGCCCCCTGCCCACGGGCCCTCCTGCGCCTGCTCACACCGCCGCCACGCCCCCGCCGCTCCGCCACCGGCCCGGCATTCTCCGGACAGCAGGCCCAGCAGGGACAGGGCCTGGTCCAGTTCGTACGCGCGGCGCACGAGGGCCAGCGCAACACCCGGCTGTTCTGGGCGGCCTGCCGCGCGTACGAACACGGCTTCGGCGACGACCTCGCCGAAGCCCTCACCGAGGCGGCGATCGCCACCGGCCTCACCCAGCAGGAGGCCCGCGCCGCGATCGCCTCGGCCGCACGCCTGACCACCCAGCGGCCGAACCCCTGAGAGGAGAGCTCCTCGTTGCCGGTCCCTGGGGCCGCGAGGAGCACATCGGCCATGCACGGCTCCCCCTGCCCTCGCCCTCACGAGGTCATCGGCGGACGGGACGGGAGCTGGGGAGAGTGGTCGGTCGAGGGGGAGCATGCCGCCATGACGGATGAACCGAGACGCCCCCTCGGCGAGCTTCGGCAGGGCGGGACAGTCCAAGCAACGATCACTGGTCACGAGCCATGGGGCCTCATGGCAGAGCTCAACAAGTACGAGCCCGTGGGTGCCTCGCTGGACGCGGTTCGCCGCAGAAGCGAGCCGGGAGTGAAGCGACTCGTGCAGGACCTGCCGCCCGTGGGGGCGACCGTCGCCCTGGTCATAGGCAAGGTGCGCGACTGGGACCACAGGCCGTGGACATGGGTTGACCCCACGGCGCCCAGTCCCGTCGAAGGCTGACCGTGCCCCCGGCGCGCCCGATCGAGCGGGGAACACCGGGGAACGACGGTCACTCGCGGACCGCGCGTAAAGCGAAGGCCCCCGACCAGTGTTGCTGGTCAGGGGCCTTCAACCTGCTGCGGTGGGTGTGGGATTTGAACCCACGGTGACTCGCGCCACGACGGTTTTCAAGACCGTTCCCTTAGGCCGCTCGGGCAACCCACCCCGCGTCGTCGCCGCGCCCCGGATGCCGGGGGCGGCTCGATGCGTGGAACAGCCTAGCCGGTCAGCTGTCGCCCTTGCGCTCGCCCAGGGTGAGTTCGGCCGTCGCCGTCCTGCCGTCGCGCTTGTAGGTGAGCGTGACCTGGTCGCCCGGCTTGTGGGTCCAGATCTCGCCGATCAGCGTCGGCCCGCTCTCGACCGCCGTGTCGTTGAACTTGGTGATCACGTCGCCGGCCTTCAGCCCGGCCTTGGCCGCGGGGCCGTCCGGGGTGACCGCCGGGGTGCCGCCCGCGCCCTCGTCCGAGATGACGGCGCCGCCGGTCTTCTCCTCCATCGTCACGGTCGCGCCGATCACCGGGTAGACGGGCTGGCCCGTCTTGATCAGTTGCTCGGCGACGTTCTTGGCCTGGTTGACCGGGATGGCGAAGCCGAGGCCGATGGAACCGGCCTGGGACTGGCCGACGCCACCTCCGCTGGTGGACTGGATGGCGGAGTTGATGCCGATGACCGCACCGCCCGCATCCAGGAGCGGCCCGCCCGAGTTGCCCGGGTTGATGGAGGCGTCGGTCTGCAGGGCGCTCATGTACGAGTTCTTGTTGCTGGAGCCGTCGCCGGAGGCCACCGGACGGTTCTTCGCGCTGATGATGCCGGTGGTGACCGTGTTGGAGAGGCCGAACGGGGCTCCGATCGCGATGGTGGAATCGCCCACCGCGACCTTGTCGGAGTCCCCCAGGGCCAGCGGGGTCAGTCCGTCCGGGGCGTTCTTCAGCTTCAGCACGGCCACGTCGTAGCCCTGGGCCCGGCCGATCACCTCGGCGTCGTACTTCTTGCCGTTCGAGAACGTCGCGGTCAGCTGACCGCTGTCCGCCGCGGAGGCCACCACGTGGTTGTTCGTGAGGATGTGGCCCTCCTTGTCGTACACGAAACCGGTGCCCGTGCCGCCCTCGCCGTCGCCGGACTTCGCGTCGATGGTGACCACGCTGGGCAGGGCGCTCGCCGCCACGCCCGCGACCGTGCCGGCCTCGCGCTTGAAGTCCTTCGGGCTGTTGGAGGCCGCGACCGTGGTCGACCCCGAGGAGCCGGAGCCGCTGCTGTCGGCGGCCCAGTAACCGAGAGCTCCGCCGACGCCGCCGGCGACCAGCGCGGCCACCGCCACCGCGGCGACCAGGCCGCCCGCGCGGCGCTTACGCGGCCGCTCGGGCTCCGAGGGCACCGGAGCTCCCCAGGCCGGGGGGCTGCCGCCGTCGGCGTACGAGGGGACGGCGGGCGGGGGCGGCGGCCAGGCGGCCGAATCGGCCGGGGGCTGCTGAGGGGACGGCGGCGCGTACGGGTACTGCTCGTGCGCGGTGGTGGACGGGCCGGCGCCCTCGTGGTGCGTCGCGCCGGGGATCTGGGTCGTCGGTGCGTCCGCGGGTGCGGCAGGCGGGGCCTGCGGCGCGGGCGGGGCTCCCTGCGGGGTGCCTTCGGGAGCGGCAGCCGGCACGGGAGGTGCGGACGGAACAGACGGCGCGGCCGGAACCGCGTTGCCCTCGTTGCCCTCGTTCTCGGTGCTCACAGCTCTTTACTCCTCGGTTCCACTCGGCATTCGGCAAGAGATCCGCTGTGCACGTGTCTGCAGTCAGCTTTTCCCACAGCACGTCAGACCACTGTAAGCAGGACCTGTGCATCCGCACACCAATCTTTACATCAGGCAAAACGGTCGTACGCAACAAGGTGTCGGCGGCCGACGCGTCTCGGTGACACGATGACGCGGTGACCGACGCACGCCTACCCTCACCACAGCCTCCCATCCAGGTCATCGCCCACCGCGGGGCCTCGGACGACGCCCCCGAGCACACGCTGGCCGCGTACCGGAAGGCCATCGAGGACGGTGCGGACGCCCTGGAGTGCGATGTCCGCCTCACCGCCGACGGGCATCTCGTCTGTGTGCACGACCGCCGGGTGAACCGCACGTCCAACGGCCGCGGCGCCGTCTCCGCACTGGAGCTGGCCGACCTCGCCGCCCTCGACTTCGGCTCCTGGAAGGACCACGAGGAGTCCCCTGACTGGGACCCCGTGCCGGGTGAGCTCACGTCCGTGCTCACCCTGGAACGCCTCCTCGAACTGACCCACGACGTCCGCGCCACCGGCCGGCCGATCCAGCTGGCCATCGAGACCAAGCACCCCACACGCTGGGCGGGACAGGTCGAGGAACGGCTGCTCCATCTGCTCAAGCGGTTCGGCCTGGACACACCCACCGCGGAGGGACCGCCGCCCGTGCGCGTCATGAGCTTCTCCGCCCGGTCCCTGTACCGCGTACGGGCCGCCGCACCCGCCCTTCCCACCGTGTTCCTGATGCAGTTCGTCTCACCGAGGCTGCGCGACGGACGGCTCCCCGCGGGGGCCCGGATCGCGGGTCCGGGGATGCGGATCGTACGCAACAACCCGGGCTACATCGAACGGCTGCACCGGGCGGGACACCAGGTGCACGTCTGGACGGTGAACGAGCCGGAGGACGTGGACCTGTGCATGCGCCTGGGCGTGGAAGCGATCATCACGAACCGCCCGAAACAGGTGCTGTCGCAACTTGGTCGTTCTTAACATCAGTTACAGGGGGTGCACCGGCGCATTCACTCCGCAATCGATCGTTACGAGTGCATCACTGACACAGGTGTGTCCGGTTTCCGGCGCAGTCCAGGAGGGCATCCAATCCGTGGCGTGGGGCAAAGGAGGTCTCGGGGGTGGCGTTTGTGGTGGCACAGGAAGTGCCGACGTCGTCGAGCATGGCCGTACCCCATGGCCCTGCGGGCGTGGGTCAGGCGCGGCACCGTATGCGTGAGCAACTGCGCAGCAACGGAGTCTCGGACACCGTGGTCGACGACGCTGTACTGATCCTTTCCGAACTGCTCAGCAACGCCTGCCGGCACGGCAGGCCGCTGGGCAAGCACACGGAGATGGGCGACGGCGACATCCGCGCCGCGTGGCGCGTGGACCGACGTGGCGACCTGACCGTCGAGGTCACGGACGGCGGCGGGCCGACCAGGCCGGTCCCCTCCACACCGTCGGTCACGGCGCGCGGCGGACGCGGACTGAACATCATCAGCGCCCTGGCCCAGAAGTGGGGGGTGCGGGACGACACGGTCGGCGAGGTCACCGTCTGGGCCCTGGTCTCCTCGGGCCGGCACGGACACGGCGGCTTCCCGACGGCGGCCCCGGGTCCCGCGAGGCCCTCCCGCCGTGGGCGACCAGGGCTGGACGGGCTGCACGGCATGAGCGGTTTCGGCTCGCTCGACGGTCTGGAGCTCGCCGACGTTCTCGACGCCTTCGACGACGCGGGCTGAGAGCGGCGGACGCGCGTTGCCGCGGGTGCCGCGGCAGGAGTGCCCCGACGACGACGGGGGCGGCTAGGCTCGCGCCCGAGACCGCACTGTCGCAATCGGGAGAACGCCCACCATGGCCAAGAAGCGCCCTCAGTCCAAGGCCGGGAAGCCGCAGCTCAAGGACGGTGAAATCCCGGTCGTAGGAGCTCGTGAGCCCTGCCCGTGCGGTTCGGGCCGCCGTTACAAGGCATGTCACGGACGCGCCGCCGCCCAGGCCGTGACCGAACTGGTCCAGCGTCCCTTCGAGGGAATCGCAGGGGAGTGCGACTGGATCGCGCTGCGCGAGCTGGTCCCCGCCGCCACCGTCGAGCTGACGCTGAAGGGCGGTCTTCCCGAGGGCGTGCCGTCCGTGTCGCTCGCCACGGTGCTGCCGATGGCCTGGCCGGCGCTCCGCCGGGACGACGGCTCGGTCCTGCTCGCGCTGCAGAACGACACCTCGTCCGGCGACCTCAGCCGTGATCTCGCGGACACGCTGCAGCGCGCCCTGGAGGCCGAGCCCGGTTCGCCGGTGGCCGCCCGCCGGGTACCCGCCGACGGCCCGCGCCTGCAGGACGTCCTCGACCCCGACGCCGCGTTCGAGCCCGCCGTGCACTCCGGCTTCGAATTCTGGGTCCCCGACGCGGAGAACGCCACGGCGGAGGTGTCCGCCTCCCTGGAGCGCGCCAACGCGGCGGCCATCCCGACCACCCGGCTCGCCGGAGTGGACGCGGCCTACTGGTGCGAGACGCCGGAGAAGAACCACCTGCGCTGGGTGATGCCTCACCCCGAGGAGCAGCTGCTCGACGCCTTGGCCCGGCTGCACGCGGCGGGGACCTCCTCGCTCGGCGAGGGGACCCGCCTGGTGGGGTCCTTCCGCGCCCACGGGCTGATGGTCCCGGTGTGGGACCTGCCGAGCGCGATGGGTGCCGAGGAGTGCGAGAAGCCCGCGGCGCAGTTCGCGGAGCGGCTCGTCGAGGCCCTCGCCTCGGACGTTCCGCTGACGGGCGAGGAGCGCCGTGCACGTGGTGGGCTCACCAACCGACAAGTGACGCTCAGCTGACAGTGACGAGAGCCGGGAAGTGACGGTGACTCCCGTCACAACTCCCCGTACCCGTCGGTAAATCGCTGTCCGAATAGGCGAGATCGAATTTGCTAACGGCAGATCTCTTGTTACGGTTCTGGAAGTCCGGTCGCTGGTGCATCCCCCGTCGCCAGCGGCCGGGCGTCTGCGTTTCCGGGACCGGACGGCTGGGGCGCACGCCGGGGCACTCGGCATACCGGCGGGCCTGCGCGTGCACCCTGCCCCGCGTCGGCCCCGCCCCTCGCGCAACCGTCCCGTCCCAGGTCCACGCGTGACGACCGCCGGGCCCCGGGCTGATCGCGCACTCCGCGCCATGGACTGCGCACCGCGCACCCCTCGCTCGTACCGGCGTTCGCTTTCGGACAGAAACCCGGTCTCCTTGCCGGCCCCGCGAATGAGCCCCCGGTACGGGAGAAACATTCACAACGGCGGCACCGCAGGCACCGTTTCCCCTTGCACCGAGTGAAGCGTGGCGGCGCTGCCGCACCCGACGACCCCGTTTCGTCAAATGCGCGAATAGCTGTCAGAAAGTCTGCGAGCTCCCGCTTTACGGGATATGCAATTACACGGAAGGCCCGCCCCATCCGTTCGGTCACGCGTACGAGTCGCGCCACCCGTTCGGTCACCCGGACGGGCCGCACCACCCGTTCGGTCACGCGGAACGGGGCGGCACCGTGCCCCCTGCGGGGGTGAGCCGCCCGCTGTTCCCGCGTCGGTGATCCCTGACCGCTCAGTACGTGAGCCGACTGCCGCCGTCCGGCGCGCTGTTGCTCGCCTCGACGAGCGCGTCCAGGACGGATTCCACATCCGGGAGCCACGGCACGGCGTTCCCGGCCTCCGGCGCGCGCTCCCAGCGCACCTGCCCCGCACCCACCTCGGACGGAGGCAGGACGAGGTAGCCGCCCTCCCCGTGGAACCGCAGCGAGCTGGGCACCCGGTCCTTGGCGTGCAGCATTTCGCCCAGGCGTTCCAGGGTGTAGGGGGCGACAAGCAGCGACCACCTGGTGGGCGTCGCCACCACGGGGCCGAGCCGCAGCCCCATGCCGTCGAGGGCGGTCAGCGCCACGGCGCCCGCGACGGCCGGCAGGCTCAGCGCGCAGGGTGCCTGACCACCGGTGGCCAGGACGACGGGGGCGCTGGGCCGGTTGGTCCACCACCAGCGCACCATGCGGGCGTCGGTGGTCGCCGCGAGGAGCCCTGGATCGAAGGGGTGCGCGCCGGGTACGGCGCACTCGGGGTCGGGACAGGCACAGCCGCGGCCGCGTTCGCCGCGTACGGCTCCCGTCGCCAGCCCTGCTCCGGGGAGCACGGGCCACTTCCAAGCGGTGGCACAGATCAGCGCCGCGTCGAGCTGGGCGGAACTTCCCTTGCGCCGGGGCCGTCGCCTGCGTCGCCTTCCGAGGATCTCGCGCATGAGCGCTCGTTCCTTTCCGTTGAACGCCGAGGTCCACATCGCACCACGCGTTCGTTACACCACGTGTGCGTCTCTTCGCTGTGCGCGCTCGCTCATCGGGACTGCGGTACGGACGGTTGGTCGGTGCCGAGCGTGAACCGAGCAGAGCAGAGTGGAACCGAACAGAATGGAGCTGATCCGAGTCGAACCGGGTTGAGCCGAGCCGAGTCCAGTCAGTACATCGCGCGGTCGGCGTGCGCATCGCGCGTGCCGTCCCTTGTGCAACCCCGCGACTCGGGGGTGGGCGGGCAGCCGTCATGTATGTGGACGCCCGGGCTCGCTGTCGGGTTCCGGGGCGGTCGCAACCACCCCTGGCCATCCACGATTACGTACCCAGCATGCCCGGGATGACGCTCCCTCCGGCATTTCACCCCGAGGGTGCCCCTGTCAAGCGCCCCCAGTCGACCGCAAAAAGCGGCCCGGGGGTGCATTTTTCAGCCAAGTTAACCGTCTCATGGACACCGTGAACACCGGAAGGACAATGCTGGACATCGCCTTACTTTTGCGTGTACATGTGGGGGCGTCTACATGTGGTTGCACCGATAGCGGCGCAGCACGACATGGGGGTTTGCCATGCTATTGGACAAAACACACCGGTCGGAAAGCCGACTACCGTGAGCGCCCCCCATCCCCCGAAAGTGGCTGGAATCGATTCCATGGTTCCCGTTTCAACGCACACTGCCGCACCTCTGGAAGGGGCGACCGCAGCACCGGGCGCCTTCATCCAGGACCGGCTGGCCGGGTGGGTGTCCGACCTCACCACACTGCACGAACTCACCGAACGACTGGCCGGGACCAGCACGCTGGACAGCGCCCTCCGAGAACTCCTGAGCGCCGGGGCGGCCCTCGTGGGAGCCGGCCGGGGACTCCTCGTCCTGGAACCCTCCGACGGCGGCGGGCCCTCCCGCACGATCGGACTCGGCCTCGCCCACTCCGAACTGGGCCACATCGAGACGGTGCCACGCGGCGCCACCGCGTACGGCCGGTTCCTCGACGGCCTCCCGGATACCGACGGCCCCCTGGCCAGCCCCGACATCCTCGGCGACACCGGCCTCGACCCCCGCTGCCGCGAGGTCGCGGCCCGCCTCGGGTACGCCGCCTCCTACACGCAGCCCCTCACCACCGGGGCCACGGGCCGGCTGGGCGCGGCGGTCTGGCTGTACGACGAACCCGCCGAGCCGCTGGAGCGCCAGTGCCATCTCGTCGGGGTGTACGCCCGCTACGCCGCCGAACACCTGGCCCGCCTCCTCGAGCTGGAGCGCGCCAGGGCGGATGCCGCCGCGATCGCCGAGGAGCTCCTCCCCGGCAGACTGCCCCGGGTTCCCGGAGTGCGTCTGGCCGCCCGCCATCTGTCCGCGCCAGGGGGCGGCGGCGACTGGTACGACGCGCTGTCCCTCCCGGACGACGCCCTCGGCCTGGCCGTCGGCTCGGTCGGCGGCTCGGGGCCGTCAGCCCTGGCGGCCATGGGCCGCCTCCGCGCCGGCCTGCGCGCCTACGCCGTGATGGAGGGCGAGGACCCCGTCGCCGTGCTCTCCGACCTCGAGCTGCTGCTGCGGCTGACGGAACCGGCCGCCTCGGCGACCGCCCTCTACGCGTACTGCGAACCGGACCGGCGCACGATCCTGCTCGCCGGCGCCGGGCACACCCCGCCGCTGGTGACCGGCGACCGGCGCACCGAGTTCGTGGAGACGACGCTCTC
This sequence comes from Streptomyces sp. JH34, assembly GCF_029428875.1. Lineage (NCBI taxonomy): Bacteria > Bacillati > Actinomycetota > Actinomycetes > Kitasatosporales > Streptomycetaceae > Streptomyces > Streptomyces sp. JH34. The sequence goes on from NZ_JAJSOO010000001.1 coordinate 3,580,683, forward strand.
CGCACCCCTGGGCATGCTGTCCTGCTGGGAGGCGCCCAGCGTGGAGTTCACACCCCTCCCCGGCGAGACGGTGCTGTTCTACACCGACGGGCTGCTGCGCCGTACCGGCGACAGCACGGACCGGGCCTTCGCGCGGCTGCACTCGGCAGCGGCCGGTGTGCCGAAGGTCCTGCGCCAGGATCCCGGAGCCGTCGCGGACCACGTCCTGCAGGTCGTCCTGCCCGACGGCCGGGACCGGAGCGGCGGCACGGAGGACGTCGCTCTGCTGGCCGTGCGCTTCGACTGACGCGGCTCGCTGCAGGTAAGAGGTCTTCCCGCACTGGGCCCCCTTCCGTACGCCCGTACGATGGGGATGGTCCAGTGTCGTACAAGGAGGACAAAACGTGTCTGAGGAGCTCGCCCCGGAGACCCCGGAAACAGCAGAAGCAGAGCCGATCAAGCAGCGGAAGAACGGCCTGTACCCGGGCATTTCCGATGAGCTCGCCGAGAACATGAAGTCCGGCTGGGCCGACACCGAGCTGCACGGCCTGGAGCCGGTCGCCCAGGCCTCGTACACCGCCGCCCGCCGCGCCGCGCTCTCCGCGCGCTTCCCCGGCGAGCGGCTCGTCGTCCCCGCGGGCAACCTGAAGACCCGCTCCAACGACACCGAGTACGCCTTCCGCGCCTCCACCGAGTACGCGTACCTCACCGGCGACCGGACCCAGGACGGCGTCCTGGTCCTGGAGCCGGCGGACGGCGGACACGAGGCGACCATCTACCTGCTGCCCCGCTCGGACCGCGAGAACGGCGAGTTCTGGCTCGACGGGCAGGGCGAGCTCTGGGTCGGCCGCCGCCACTCCCTCACCGAGGCCGAGCAGCTGCTCGGCATCCCGGCGAAGGACGTCCGCGAGCTCCCCGCCGCGCTGGCCGAGGCCACCGGTCCGGTGCGCAACGTCCGCGGGCACGACGCGGGTGTCGAAGCCGCCCTCACCGACAAGGTCACCGCGGAGCGTGACGAGGAACTGCGCGTCTTCCTCTCGGAGGCCCGCCTGGTCAAGGACGCCTTCGAGATCGCCGAGTTGCAGAAGGCCTGCGACGCCACGGCGCGCGGCTTCGAGGACGTCGTGAAGGTCCTCGACCGGGCCGAGGCCACGAGCGAGCGCTACATCGAGGGCACCTTCTTCCTGCGTGCCCGCGTCGACGGCAACGACATCGGCTACGGCTCGATCTGCGCGGCCGGCCCGCACGCCACCACGCTGCACTGGGTCCGCAACGACGGCGCGGTCCGCTCCGGTGAACTCCTGCTCCTCGACGCGGGGGTGGAGACCGACGAGTACTACACCGCCGACGTGACCCGGACGCTGCCCATCAACGGCACGTTCTCGCCGCTGCAGCGGAAGATCTACGACGCGGTCTACGAGGCCCAGGAGGCGGGCATCGCCGCGGTGAAGCCCGGCGGCGAATTCCGCGACTTCCACGACGCCGCCCAGCGCGTCCTCGCCGAGAAGCTGGTCGAGTGGGGCCTGCTGGGCGACCTGTCCGTGGAGAAGGTCCTGGAGCTGGGTCTGCAGCGCCGCTGGACGCTGCACGGCACCGGCCACATGCTCGGCATGGACGTCCACGACTGCGCCGCCGCGCGGACGGAGTCGTACGTCAACGGCACCCTGGAGCCCGGGGTCTGCCTCACCGTCGAGCCCGGGCTGTACTTCCAGGCCGACGACCTGACCGTGCCCGAGGAGTACCGCGGCATCGGCGTGCGCATCGAGGACGACATCCTCGTGACCGAGGACGGCAACCGGAACCTGTCCGCCGCGCTGCCGCGCCGGTCCGACGACGTCGAGGCCTGGATGGCCCGGCTCAAGGGCTGACACGGCCGGCGCGGACGACCCGCGCTCCCCGTTCGGCGGGAGGGCGCGCTGCTCAGGACACCATGAGCAGCGCGCCCTCCCGCCATTTCAGGACCTTGTCGAAGCTCACCACCGCGCCGCGTCCCGGCCGGTTGCCGAAGTGCACGTGGTCGGCGAGTTCCTCGATCAGGCAGAGCCCACGACCGCTCTCGGCCGTGGCCGGAGGATGCGTCGCGGACGCGCGCGAAGGGTCGCCCGTCGGATGCGGGCCGGACGCCTGCGGATCCGGCGGACACCCGGCGGATGACCGTGCGGCGGTGCGAAGCGCGCGCCGGGACGGGAACCCGGGCCCGGAGTCGGCGACTTCGATACGGCACTTCTCGCCGTCCAGATACGCCGTCACCCGGTACTGTCCGCAGGGCCGCCCGGAGTGCCTGCCACCGACGGGGGCGAGGTCCGCGCCCGTCTCCCCCTGGTCCCCGCCGTGTTCGACGGCGTTCGCACAGGCTTCGCTGAGTGCGACCGAGAGGTCGTAGGAGATGTCCGGATCCACGCCCGCCGTCTCCATCGTGCCGAGCAGGAAACGCCGGGCGAGCGGAACGCTCGCAGCTTCGCGCCGCAAATGGAGTGACCACCACATGCTCATGCTCCAGCCTCCTGGCTGCGGCTCGACATACCGATACGTATTGCCGCGATGAGCGCGTCGTAAGCACGGATCCGGCGTGACAGCGCTCATTCGGCGGATGCGGATATTCCGCTCGCCGGTGTATGACGTGCTCTGATCACGGCCGAGAAGCACGCATGAACAGGTGCAACACACCCTGATCACTCCCCGATGGGGACGGATGCCGACCTTCCGGACCTGCCGTACGGAGACCGGGTGCCCAGTGGGATGATGACTCGGCCATGTCTATGCCTGTCGCACGCGCCGGAGCCGGTATGCGGCTTTTGAGGACCGCGGTGTTCACCGCGGTCTGCGTCGTGCTCGCCTCCGCCGGACATGGCCTCGCAGCGGGCGTGAGCGTGCCCGGCCGGAGTCTGCTGGCCGGCTTCGCCGGAGTCTTCGCCGCCGCCGCGCTCCTCGCCGGGCGTGAGCGCACCCTCCTGTCGATCACCGCCGCCCTCGCGGCCGGGCAGATCGCCCTGCACGTCCTCTTCGGGCTCGGGCGTCACGCGACGGCCGCCGCGACGGGGCCGGGGGACGACGCGCTGATCCGCTTCGCGGCCGGGCTGGTGTGCGGTGCCGGACCGGCGCAGCTGAGCGCCGGTGAGGCGCACCGCATCGTGACCACCGCGGGTCTGGACCCCGCGACGGTGGCCCAGGGACACACCCACCTCGGAGCGGAGGCGGCGGCCGGCGCGGCCGACCCGACGCTCCTGGCCACGGTCATGTCCGGCCTGCCCGGCCTGCCCATGTTCCTGGGGCACCTGCTCGCCGCGGTCGCCACCGGCTGGCTGCTGCGACGCGGCGAGATCGCGCTCTTCCGGCTGGCCAGGCTCTCGGCGCAGGGCGGACGGCAGCTCGCGGCCGGGGCCCGGCTGCGCGCGCTGCGGGCGGCGATGGCACTCGTACGCGCACTGCGTGCGGGACTTCCCGGGCGGCCCACGACCGGGCCGCGTGTATCCCGCAGCGCCGTCGACGCTTCCCTGCCGGCCACCGGGGACCCCCTTCAGCACATGGTGATCAGGCGCGGCCCGCCGCCCGTATACGTACGCGCAGCCTGACGCGACCCCTCCGCCGGGATTCCGGTCATGAGGTGGTCGTGATGCCGTCGCGCCTCCGCGCGCCGGACCACCTCTTCCTCATGCCTTGTGGAGTGATCCCTGCCATGAACGTTTCCCGCATCGCCCTCGCCGGCGGCGTCGCCGCGTCGACCGTCCTGCTGCTCGCCGGCACCGCCTCCGCGCACGTCAGCGTGCAGCCGCAGGGCGAGGCCGCCAAGGGCGGTTACGCCACCGTCAACTTCAAGGTCCCCAACGAGCGCGACGACGCCTCCACCGTCAAGCTCGAGGTCACTTTCCCGACCGACCACCCGCTGGCATCCGTCAGCCCGCAGCCGGTGGCCGGCTGGAAGATCGACGTCACCAGGAGCAAGCTGGCCAAGCCGCTCGAGGTACACGGGAAGAAGATCAACGAGGCGGTCTCCAAGGTCACCTGGACCGCGGACGCCAAGGGGATCGAGCCCGGCTTCTTCCAGCAGTTCCCGCTCTCGGTCGGGCAGCTGCCCGAGGACACCGACCAGATGGTCTTCAAGGCGCTCCAGACGTACAGCGACAAGGAAGTCGTCCGCTGGATCGAGGAGCCCACCGAGGGCGGCGAGGAGCCCGAGAGCCCCGCCCCCGTCCTGGCGCTGACCGCCCCGGCGGCCGACGCGCACGGTGCTGCCGCCGACGACGACAAGAGCGGCGAGGCGGCCGAGGAGACGACGGCGTCCTCGGACGACGCCTCTTCGTCGAACAGCGACAGCACCGCCCGTGTCCTGGGCGTCGTCGGCATCGTCGTGGGCGTCGCCGGGGTCGCGTTCGGTGTCCTCGCCGGCCGCCGCCGCAACGCCTGATCCCTCCGGCACCCCCAACCCGTCACCACAGATCAGGAACTCAGCTCCATGTACAGCAAGAAGACGGTGCTGGCCGCGGCGTTCGCCGCCGTGGCCGCACTGACCCTGTCGGCCTGCGGCAGCGAAGGGGGCTCGGCGGACGGTTCGGTCGCCGAGGTCTCCTCCGGGACCGGGTCCGATCCCGCGACCGTGCTCGACCAGCCGTTCACCAAACCCGATCTCGTCCTCACCGACACGCACGGCGAGAAGTACGACCTGCGCGAGCAGACCAAGGGCAAGCCCACCCTGATCTACTTCGGCTACACCAACTGCCCCGACGTCTGCCCGCTGACCATGAGCAACATCGCCGTCGCCAAGCGCGCCCTGCCCGAGGCGGACCGGGAGAAGCTCCAGGTCGTCTTCGTCACGACGGACCCAGAGCGGGACACCCCGGCGTCGCTGGGCAGCTGGCTCAAGGCCCAGGACCCCGGCTTCACCGGCCTCACCGGCGACTTCCCGGCCATCCAGGCGGGGGCGCGGCAGATCGGCATCGGCATCGATCCGCCGAAGAAGGAGAAGGACGGCACGGTCGTCTCGATGCACGGGGCCCAAGTCATCGCGTTCTCCCCCAGGACGGACAAGGGCTACGTGCTCTACAGCGAGGACACCACCGCCGAGGACTACACAGAGGACCTCCCGAAGCTCGTCAAGGGGGAGACCCCGTGAACCGCCGCACGGCCGTCGCCGGCGCCCTGGCCCTCACCACCGGCCTGGCGCTGACGGCGTGTTCCTCCGACAGCGTGCCGCAGCTCGAGGTGACCGGCGCCTTCATGCCGCAGCCCGTCAGCGACATGGCGGCCGGTTTCCTCCTCGTGAAGAACAGCGGTGAGACCACCGACCGGCTGACGTCGGTGACCAGCTCGCTGTCGGACAACGTCTCCATCCACGAGACGAAGAACAACACGATGCGGATGGTGACGTCGTTCGAGGTGCCCGCCGGTGGCGAGCTCGACCTCGAACGCGGCGGAAACCACATCATGTTCACGGAGCTGAAGCAGCGGCCCAAGCGGGGAGAGACGGTCTCCGTGGAGCTGCACTTCGAGAAGGCCGACCCCATCACGGTCGACATCCCCGTGAAGGAGACCACCTACAACCCGAAGAAGCAGTGAGGTACTGACACCCCATGACGGCCACCGCCCCGCGCTTCGGGCCCTCCCCTGCACGACGGCCACTCGCAGCGGTCGCGCTCCTCGCCGCGCTGATCAGCATGCTGTTCGGCCTGGTGCTGGCGGGCGCGAGCCCCGCGTCCGCGCACGCCGCCCTCACCGGGAGCGATCCGCAGGACGGGGCGGTGGTCGCCACCGCACCCACGGACGTCACGCTCACCTTCTCCGAGCAGATCGCCATGGGCGACGACTCGATCCGTGTCCTCGACCCGAGCGGGAAGCGGGCCGACACCGGCGCACCGCGTGATCTCACGAGCGGCGGTGCCGTGCGGTACGGCGTCCAGCTCCACAGCGGTCTGCCCGACGGCACGTACACGGTGGCCTGGCAGGCGGTGTCCGCCGACAGCCACCCGGTCGCGGGGGCCTTCACCTTCTCCGTGGGCGCCCCGTCGGAAACCACCGTGGCGCTGCCCTCGGGCGAAGCCGGCGGCGGTCTCGTGGGTGTGCTCTACGGCATCGCACGCTACGCCGCGTACGCGGGATTCATCCTGCTCGCGGGCGGTTCGGCCTTCGTGCTCGCCTGCTGGCAGCAGGGGGCAGGCGCGCGACCGCTGCAGCGGCTCGTCGTACGCGGCTGGGTCACCCTCACCGCGGCCACCCTGGCCATGCTGCTCCTGCGCAACCCGTACACCGGATCGGGCGAACTCGCCGACGCCTTCGACCTCGACGGCCTCCAGTCCGTGCTCGACACCAAACCGGGGGCCGCGCTGGTCTCCCGGCTGCTGCTCCTGGGCGCCTCCGCCCTCTTCATCGCCGTCCTGTTCGGTGCCTACGCCAAGCGCGAGGACGAGAAGGAGAAGAAGGACCTCACCTTCGGGCTCGCGATGGGCGGAGCCGTCATCGCCGCCGGGATCGCCGGCACGTGGGCCCTGGCCGAGCACGCCTCGACAGGGATCCAGCCGGGCATCGCGATGCCCGTGGACGTGCTCCACCTGCTCGCCGTCGCCGCCTGGCTCGGCGGACTCGCCGCGCTGCTGGTCGCCCTCCACCGCACGACCGATGTCACCAGCGGCGCGGTACGGCGCTTCTCACGAGTGGCGTTCGGCAGTGTGCTCGTCCTCGCCGCGACCGGGCTCTACCAGTCCTGGCGTCAGGTCGGTTCGTGGTCGGCCCTGACCGGTACGCGGTACGGGCAGCTGCTGCTCGTCAAGGTGGCGCTCGTCGCCGTGCTCGTCGGGGTCGCGTGGATATCCCGGCGGTGGACCGCACGGCTGACCGAACGCACCGGGCCGTCCGGAAACTCTGCCGTGGGCTCGGCGGAGCCTGCGGAAGCGGACTCGTCGACCGCCGAACCCCACGAGGAGGTGGCTCCGGAGCGCGCCGCGCAGCTCTCCCGTCAGCGCGCCGCCCTGACGGCGACGAAGGAGAAGCGCGCCCGCGACGCCGATCCGGAGCGCTCGGGGCTGCGGCGTTCCGTGATGGTGGAGACGGGCGTCGCCGTGGTGCTGCTCGTCGTCACGACGATCCTGACGTCCACGGAGCCCGGACGCACGGAGGAGGAGGCCGCCCGCGGCAACACCGCCGCGGCGGCGCCGGTGACCGGCGGGCAGGTGAATCTGAGCCTGCCCTTCGACACCGGTGGTCAGAAGGGCACGGTGCGCCTGGACATCTCACCCGGCGGAACCGGCGCGAACAGCGTCCACCTGTGGATCGACGGGCCCGACGGCCGTCCGCTGGACGTCCCCGAGGTGAAGCTCGCCTTCACTCTGGAGTCCAAGGACATCGGCCCGCTGCCTGTCGCCCCCGACCGCCTCACCGAGGGGCACTGGACCGCGAGCGGCGTGCAGATCCCGATGGCGGGCGACTGGAAGGTCGCCGTGACGGTGCGTACGTCGGAGATCGACCAGACAACCATCGACAAGAACGTGAAGATCGGCTGAGCAGGGTGAGCAAGAAGAAGGACGGCCTCAGGAAGAGCGGCCCCACCGCGGAGATCCGCGAGGAGTCACATGCCGGCAGCGCCGGAGTGGTCTCACGGCGGCGGCTGATCGGCAGCGCGGGAGCGGCCGGAGCGGCAGGCCTCGTGCTCGGCGCGGCCGGCGGCGCGGGCACCTACGCCGCGACACGGGAGGAGGAGCCGACCGCGCTGACCGCGGTCGGCTCGACCGAAGCGATGTTTCACGGGAAACATCAAGCGGGGATCACCACTCCGCTTCAGGCCCGCGGACACCTGGTCGCCTTCGATCTGACACCCGGCGCGGGGCGTACGGAGGCGGCCGCCCTGATGCGCCGCTGGTCGGCGGTGGCGAAACGGCTGATGGCCGGTGAGGCGGCGGAGAGCGGCGCAGGTCATGACACCGGGGTGGCCCTGGACGCCGGTCCGTCCTCCCTGACCGTCACCTTCGGCTTCGGACGCACCTTCTTCACACGCACCGGTCTGACCGGTCGGCGTCCGGCCGCGCTGGACCCGTTGCCGGCGTTCTCCTCCGATCACCTCGACGCCAAGCGGTCCGAGGGCGACCTCTGGGTACAGATCGGTGCCGACGACGCGCTCGTCGCCTTCCACGCCCTGCGCGCCCTCCAGAAGGAGGCCGGATCCACGGCCCGGGTGCGATGGCAGATGAACGGCTTCAACCGCACGCCGGGTGCCACGGCGCGGCCGATGACCGCACGCAATCTGATGGGACAGGTCGACGGCACCAACAACCCCCGGCCGTCCGAGAGCGACTTCGGGAAACGGATCTTCGTGCCGTCCGACGACGCGTCGGCGTCCGACTGGATGGCGAACGGTTCGTACGCCGTCGTCCGGCGGATCAGGATGCTCCTGGACGACTGGGAGGAGCTCACGGTCGAGCGCCAGGAACAGGTCATCGGACGGCGCAAGGCGGACGGCGCCCCGCTCAGCGGCGGCTCGGAGAACACCGCGATGGACCTGGACAAGGCGGGACCGGACGGCAAGCTGCTGATCCCCGCCAACGCCCACGCCAGGATCTCCTCCCCCGAGAAGAACGGTGGTGCCGCGATGCTGCGGCGCCCGTTCTCGTACCACGACGGCATCTCCGACGACGGCACCCCGGACGCCGGACTGCTCTTCGTCTGCTGGCAGGCCGACCCGTTCAAGGGCTTCATCCCGGTCCAGCGCAAACTGGACCGCGGGGACGCTCTCTCGCCGTTCGTCCGGCACGAGGCGAGCGGCCTGTTCGCCGTCCCGGGGGGCGCCGGGGACGGCGAGTACGTGGGGCAGCGCCTGCTGGAGGCATGAGCGGCACGGCCCTCGCCCCCGTCGCACGGCGCGGGACCAGCGGGCCCGTCCCAAGGCCGGCGTGAGGCACACGCCCCCTTCCGCCGGCACATTAGGGTGACCGTATGTCAGCCACGCGCTACGCCTACCTCGGCCCCGAAGGCACCTTCACCGAGGTGGCCCTCCGTACGCTCCCCGAAGCCGCCACCCGCGAACTCGTCCCGATGGTCTCCGTGCCGGCCGCTCTGGACGCGGTACGCAACGGGGAGGCCGCGGCGGCGCTCGTCCCCATCGAGAACTCCGTGGAGGGCGGGATCAGCGCGACGCTCGACGAGCTGACCACGGGCGCCCCGCTGATGATCTACCGCGAGGTACTGCTCTCCATCACGTTCGCGCTGCTGGTGCGCCCCGGGACGAAGCTCTCGGACATCAAGACAGTCACGGCCCACCCCGCCGCTCAGCCCCAGGTGCGCAACTGGATGGCGGCGCATCTGCCCAACGCGGTGTGGGAGTCGGCCGCCTCGAACGCGGACGGCGCCCGGCTGGTCCAGGAGGGGCGCTACGACGCCGCCTTCGCCGGTGAGTTCGCGGCGGCGACCTACGGGCTGGAACCGCTGGTGACGGAGATCCACGACGCGGAGAACGCCCAGACCCGATTCGTACTGGTCGGGCGCCCGGCCAGGCCGTCCGCGCCCACGGGAGCCGACAAGACCTCGGTGGTCATCTGGCTCGGCGACGACCACCCTGGGGCGCTGCTCGAACTGCTCCAGGAGTTCGCCGTCCGCGGGGTCAACCTGATGCTGATCCAGTCCCGGCCCACCGGGGAGGGCATCGGGAACTACTGCTTCGCCGTGGACGCGGAGGGGCACGTCGCCGACCGCCGCGTCGGTGAGGCGCTGATGGGGCTGAAGCGGATCTGCCCGAATGTGCGGTTCCTCGGTTCGTATCCGCGCGCGGGAGTGACGCCCGAAGAGGTGGGGCCCCTGCGGATCGGGACGTCGGACACCGACTTCACCGAGGCGTCCGACTGGCTGGCCCGCAGCCAGGACGGCCGGGTCTGACGTCCCCGGGACGAGTCGGCCGCGCTCCCGCCGGTCCCACCTGCGTATTTTCACACCCCACACAGAGTTATCCACAGGGCGCGGCCCCAACCTGGGGACAAGTCGACACCGCAAGGCGACATGGTCGACAAATCGCCCACTCGCCGTGGACCCCTCACGGGCCCCCAGGCCCCCACGTGTCACTCCAATTCCATTGATCAACTCATTGGGGCGGGGAATACCCACCCGAAAGAGTGCGCGGACGAGGTTTGAGTTGCGAATCCCTGCCCCTTCGTGCCGCTTTCGGAACTATCCCTTCCGGCATCCACAGATCTTCTTCACAGCCTGTGGATAACTAATCGGGTCCACCATGACCTGTGGACAACCCGGCTGCCCGACGCCCTCAACTCCCCCGCCACGACCGGCGATACAGCGAACGAAAGCCGTGCGCGATGCCTTTTCGAGGCAATGAGCCTCTCTGCCGAAGATCTCCACCCCGCGCCCCGCCTCTCGAATCCCCAGGATTGCCAATTCCGGCAATCCGGGCAAAGCGCCACGCTCGTCGATATCGGTTCGAGCGGTGGATCCCGGCACCGGTAGCCTTGAGGGGTGATTGACCTTCGCCTGCTCCGTGAGGACCCCGACCGTGTTCGCGCCTCCCAGCGCGCCCGTGGAGAGGACGTCGCGCTCGTCGACGCCCTTCTCTCCGCCGACGAGCTGCGCAGGTCGTCCGGCATCCGCTTCGACGAACTCCGCTCCGAGCAGAAGTCGCTCGGCAAGCTGATCCCCAAGGCCACACCCGAGGAACGCGCCGAGCTCCTCAAGAAGGCCGATCAGCTCAAGTCCGAGGTCAAGGCCGCCGACGCCGCGCAGGACGAGGCGGACGCCGAGGCCAAGCGGCTGCTCCTGCAGCTCGGCAACATCGTCCACGAGGACGTGCCGGTGGGCGGCGAGGAGGACTTCGTCGTCCTGGAGACGCACGGCACGATCCGCGACTTCGGCGCGGAGGGCTTCGAGCCCAAGGACCACCTCGAGCTCGGCGAGGCGCTGCGCGCCATCGACATGGAGCGCGGGGCCAAGGTCTCCGGATCACGCTTCTACTACCTGACCGGCATCGGCGCACTGCTCGAACTGGCCCTGGTCAACGCGGCGATCGCGCAGGCCACCGAGGCCGGTTTCGTCCCCATGATCACCCCGGCCCTGGTGCGCCCGCGCGCCATGGAGGGCACGGGCTTCCTCGGCCAGGCCTCGGAGAACGTCTACCACCTGGAGAAGGACGACTACTACCTGGTCGGCACCTCCGAGGTACCCCTCGCCGCGTACCACATGGACGAGATCATCGACGCCGACCAGCTGCCCCTGCGGTACGCCGGCTACTCGCCGTGCTTCCGCCGCGAGGCCGGCACCTACGGCAAGGACACCCGGGGCATCTTCCGTGTCCACCAGTTCGAAAAGGTCGAGATGTTCTCGTACGTCGACCCGGCGGACGCCGAGGCCGAGCACCGCAGGCTCCTGGACTGGGAGAAGCAGTGGCTCACCGGCCTGGAGCTGCCGTTCCAGGTGATCGACGTCGCCACCGGGGACCTGGGCTCCTCGGCCTCGCGGAAGTTCGACTGCGAGGCGTGGATCCCGACCCAGGGCAAGTACCGCGAGCTGACCTCCGCGTCGAACTGCGACGGCTTCCAGGCGCGCCGGCTCTCCGTCCGTATGCGGGACGGCAAGAAGGTCCAGCCGCTGGCGACGCTGAACGGCACCCTCTGTGCAGTACCGCGCACGATCGTGGCGATCCTGGAGAACCACCAGCTGGCCGACGGTTCGGTGCGTGTGCCCGAGGTCCTCCGTCCGTACCTGGGCGGGCGCGAACTGCTGGAGCCGGTCTCCAAGTGACCTTCTCCTACAAGCTGGTCGCGACCGACCTGGACGGCACCCTGCTGCGCGACGACCACACGGTCTCCGAGCGCACGCGCGAGGCCCTGGCCGCGGTCACCGCGGCCGGGGCCGCGCACATCGTCGTCACCGGACGCGCGGTGCCGTGGACCCGGCACATCCTGGACGACCTGGGTTACAGGGGTCTCGCGGTGTGCGGGCAGGGCGCGCAGGTCTACGACGCGGGTGAGCACAAGCTGCTGACCTCCCTCACCCTGGACCGGCAGCTCGCTGGTCTCGCCCTGTCCAAGATCGAGGCGGAGGTCGGTCCTCTCGCGCTGGCGGCGAGCCGTGACGGTCTCGACGGCGAGGTCCTGGTCGGGCCGGGGTACCAGGTGCAGGACGGGCCCCTGCCCGCCGTCTACATGAACGACCCCGCCGAGATGTGGACCGCTCCGCTGAACAAGGTCTACATACAGCACCCGGAACTCGACGACGACGCCCTCGCGCACGCCGCGCGGCAGGCCGTCGGCAGCCTCGTGAACGTGGTCATGGCGGGCCCGGGTGTCGTGGAGATCCTGCCGCTGGGTCTGAGCAAGGCGACCGGTCTCTCGCTGGCGGCACGCCGTCTGGGGCTCAAGGCCGCGGACACCGTGGCCTTCGGTGACATGCCCAACGACATCCCCATGTTCGGCTGGGCGCAGCACGGTGTCGCCATGGCCAACGCGCACGACGACCTGAAGGCCGTGGCGCACGAGATCACCGCGTCGAACGAGCACGACGGCATCGCGATCGTGCTGGAGGAACTGCTCCGGACGGCCCCGCGCGCGTAGAATGCGCGGGACGCTCCCGGAACCGGCCGCCGGGTTCCGACGCCGGTACGCCGTGTGCGGAGGATGCGCGGATCGAACGCGCGCGGGGGGACGCCCCGACGACGGCTCAGCAAGCCGCTGCCTTACCACTCGGCCAATCCTCCGGGAAGTGGCCGCGCTGTGCGCTGAAGGGCCACCCGGGGGTCCTGCTGCGGCGCCGGGCAGCTGATGAGGCTACCGGGGCACCGGCTGCGGACCACCCTGCAGGGAACTCGACGGACTCGTACCACTGGGCATCGCCGTGCTCCTCTCCCGGTCCTCACGGACGCCGTCGTTCGCGCCGTTCCCTTCACTGTGCCCCGGACCGGTGTCCGGGGCCACCCGTTTTCTCCGGGCGGCCCCGGGCGGTCCCTCAGCCCCCGGTGCGGCCGCTGAGATCCCTCAGCCCCCGGGCGAGGTCGTCCATCCGCGCGTCGAGCCGGACGACGTCCTGCGAGACGTCGGCGAGCCGGAGGCTGATCGCACCGACGACCTGATGGGTGACGTCGAGCTTCCGGTCGAGCGAGTCCAGCCGTTGCGACATCCGCCCCAGCACGGGGCCGAGTTCCTGGAGCGCGCTTCCCACTCCGAGGAGGCAGCCCTCGATCCGGGTGACCCGACGTTCGAGGGAGACGTACGACGCCCGAAGGTCCTCCTCGGCGTCGAGGAGATGGGTCCGGACGCTGCGTGCGATGTCGCTGTCGCGAAGAAGCATGGCGACGTTGAGGACGGTCCTGCGGGTGTACAGCCGCAGCTGCGTGCTCGCCTGTGGATAACTTCCGGGCCTGTCACCCTTCCATAGCGACAGGATGTCGCTATGGAAGGTTTGCAGCTCAGCGCCTCGCAGCACCCTCATCCCGTTGCCGGCCAACTCCGGCTGGTGCCGGTCGGTCAGCCGCCTGACCGAGGCTGTGGATACTTCGAAATAGCGAGCCACATCCTCTGTGCGAAGGTGAATTCCGTCGGGGAGCATGACAAGGCTCTTGACCTTGTCGAGGGCTTCGACGCGCCCCATCTGCTCGACCCGGAGGGCCGGAGATTCGAGCAGGGCGACTTCGGTGGGCATGGGTGTGCCTTTCGTGCGCGGGAACGACAAGGGCTGCCCTGTCCCCGGGCCGCAGGGGTGGAGGGCGCTCACGGTTGCCACCTGCTCGATGACCGGTCGGCGGGCGGTGCCTCGCCGATGCCGGCATTCCCCTGATTCACGAAAGCTCGACGTCACGGATTCCAGTTGCCTCCACGCACCCCGCACAACGAGCGGGCCGGCGGGCGGACACGCCGTCCGTCACCGGGCATGAGACAACCCCCGCCCCAGGGGCAGGGGTTGTCCGGAGGCGAGAGGTCTCACTCCTCACCGGCGAGCTTCAGCGCGCGCAGCTTCTGACCCGCGTACCACGTGGCGACGACCGTGACACCGGCCAGCAGGACGGTCGCCAGCGGCAGACCGACGTCCGAGGTGACCAGGCCGTCCCCGGCGACCTTCTCGGCCACCGAGAGGGACCACTGCTGCACGCTGAGCGTCCGCGCGCCCGGTACCAGGCTGCCGAAGAGGGCTTCCCACACGAGGGCGTACACGAGGCCGAAGACGACCGCGTGCCGGCTGACCGTGCCGAGCAGGAGGAACAACGCGCTGTACGCGATGGAGGCGACCAGCGCCGCGATCGTGTAGGCCACGGCGATCTGCCCGCCGTTGCCGTTGAGGATCAGGCCGGCGATCAGTGTCGGCAGGGCCGAGAACAGCATCGTCACGCCGATGGCCACGATGAGCTTGGTGAAGATGATGGTGGGCCGCTTCACCGGCTTGGCCAGCAGATAGACGATCGAGCCGTCGTCGATCTCGGGCCCGATGGCTCCGGTCCCCGCGATGACACCGATGAGCGGGACCATCGTGGCGATGGCGAACCCGCCCAGTACGCCGGAGGCCACACCGTCATCGGCACCGGCGAACGCCCGCACCGCGACCGCGATGGCCACCAGCAGGACCGGCAGGACGAACAGGATGGCGGCCCGGCGCCGGCCGAGCAGGGCCCGGTAGGTGAGCCGGGCGACTGTGGGGTCGTACATGACGCTTCACAGCTCCTTTCAGGCCGCTACTCAGGCCGCTACGAGATAGGAGAAAACCGATTCGAGGGATTCGTCGGACGGGGACACGGTCAGCAGCCGGATGCCGTGCTCACGCGCGACCTTCGGGAGCAGGGTCGTGAAGCGGCCGAAGTCGACCGCCTGGACGCGCAGGGCCCGCTCCGTGACGTCGACCTCGATCCCCGCGGTCGAGGGGTCCGCGATGAGCGCCGCGGCGAGCGCCCGGTCGTCGCTGGACCGCACGAGGTAGCGGTGCGGCCGGTCCGTCATCAGCCGGCGGATCTTCCGGAAGTCGCCGGACGCGGCGTGGCGGCCCGCCACGATCACCTCGATGTGCGACGCGAGCTGCTCGACCTCCTCCAGGATGTGGGAGGAGAACAGCACCGTGCGCCCCTCCGCTCCCATCCGGCGCAGCAGGTCCATGAGCTGCATGCGCTGCCGCGGGTCCATGCCGTTGAACGGCTCGTCCAGCAGCAGCACCGAGGGGTCGTGGACCAGGGCGGACGCCATCTTCACGCGCTGGCGCATGCCCTTGCTGTACGTGGAGATCTTGCGGTCCTGCGCGTACTCCATCTCGACCGTGGCCAGCGCCTTCGCCGCGGCCGCGCCACCCAGTCCGTGCAGCTCCGCGTTGGCGACGACGAACTCGCGGCCGGTCAGGAAGTCGTACATGCCCTCCCGCTCGGGGACGATCCCGATGGCCTTGTAGACCGACTCGTTGCGCCAGATCCGCGTGCCGTCGAGCGTCACCTCGCCGGTCGACGGAGCGAGGAAGCCGGCCATCATGTTGATCAGCGTGGACTTGCCGGCACCGTTGGGGCCGAGCAGCCCGGTGACTCCCGGACCCACGGTCATGCTGATGTCGTTGACGGCGACCACGTTGCCGAACCAGCGCGAGGTGTGGTCGATCTCGATGGTGGTCACAGCCCGACCCTCCGGTAGCGGCGCATCAGTACGGCGTACGAGCCGGCGACGAGCGCGAGGACAACGATCAGATAGACGACGCCGACCGCGGCTCCGGGGCCCTCACCGCCGGGGAAGGCGGACGCGGCACCGAGAAACGCGGTCTGCACCCCGTCGATCAGTGTGATCGGGGAGAACAGCCCGAGCCAGGTGATGGCGTCGGCCGAGCCCGTCTGCCAGGCGATCGCCTGGACCGTGGAGACCGCGCCGTAGGTGATGGTCATGACCGCGATCACCGCGGCGACCCCGAAGCCCCGGCGGGGCGTGAGGGCGGCGACGACCAGGCCCAGCCCGGCGAACAGCACGGAGAGCAGTGCCACCGAGACCATTCCCTGCCCGAAGCCCTTGGTCTGGTCGGCGAAGTCGAACTTCGCGAGCAGCGAACCCACATAGAGGATGACGAGGGGCAGCCCGGTCAGGACGAGGAGGGCGGACGCCATGGCGGCGTACTTCGCGACGACGTAGTCGGCCCGCTCGATCGGCCGCGAGAAGTACAGCGGCACGCTCTTGAAGCGCAGGTCCCTGGACACGGACTGCGGTGCCTGGGAGGCGATGAAGAGCCCGATCACGGCCTGCAGGTAGATCGCGAAGTCCGTGTACTTGATCGGGAGCTTCGTCATGTTGGGCGTGGCGATGGCGACCGCTACGAGGATCAGCGCCACCAGGCACATCACGCCGCACAGGAGCATCGGCAGCACCTTGGACTTCGCGGACCTCCCCAGCCCGAACGAGCCCCGCAAGGACTGCGAGTAGAGGGAACGGCGGGCGTAGGCCCGGCCCAGCCGGACCCCGTCGTAGGAGCGGTATCCGATGTTGTGAATGCGGGAGGCGTCGCTCCCGGCCACGGTCCCGGTCTCAGTGCTCATGGTGACCGCTCCCCTTCTGCTGTCCGACGCCGGCTGTCGCGGCCGGAGCCGCCCGGTGCGCCTCTCCGGCGCGGAAGACCTCGGCGATGCGGTGGCGCCGCTGTTCCATCCGGATGAGACCCAGTCCGAGCCCGGCGACACTGTCGCGGACCAGGTCGTAGGTCTCCTCGCCCGTCGCCTCGACCAGGAGGATGTGGCCCGCTCCCGGCAGCCCCTCGCCATCGAGTCCGTCATGGCCCACGAGCGTGATCCCGGCCTCGGTCAGGGCCTTGCGGAGGGCGTCCGTACCGTCCGGATGGTCGTCGCTGTCGGTCACCTCGACCGCCAGGGTCGTCGTGACCGAGGTGAAGTCGCTGGTCGAGCTGGACCGCAGCAGTGCGCCGCCGTCGATGACCACGACGTGGTCGCAGGTCCGCTCCAGCTCCCCCAGGAGGTGCGAGGTGACCAGCACCGAGATGCCGAAATCGGTGTGGACACGGCGGATCAGACCGAGCATCTCGTCCCGGCCGACGGGGTCCAGGCCGTTGGTCGGCTCGTCGAGGAGGACCAGCCTCGGGTCGTGGACCAGGGCCTGGGCCAGCTTCACCCGCTGCTTCATGCCGGTCGAGTAGCCGCCGATTGGGCGGTAGCGCTCCTCGTACAGACCGACGTGCCGCAGGGTGTCCGCGGTGCGCTCACGCGCGGCGGTGGGCGGCAGCCCGGACATCCTCGCCATGTGGACGACGAACTCGGTCGCCGAGACGTCGGGAGGCAGACAGTCGTGCTCGGGCATGTACCCGACCCGCTCCCGGATCGCGGCGCCCTCGGTGGCCACGTCGAGCCCGAGCACCGCGGCCCGGCCCTCGGTGGCGGGGGACAGACCCAGCAGGATCTTGATCAGTGTGGACTTGCCGGCCCCGTTGGAACCCACCAGGCCGGTCACGCCCGGTCCGATGTCCAAGGAGAGCCGGTCAAGCGCGGTCACCCTCGGGAACCGCTTGCTCAGGCTTTCGGTTGCGATCACAGTCACGTTGTCGAAGGTAGTGGCGGCGCCACAGGAGTCGTCAGACCAGGCGGCTGGATCCGCGTCCGCCTCCAGGCGTACGTACCCGTAGGGGGACCCCACGGGGGAGGACACCGGCTCCCGCGCCGACGGGGTGCGCGGCCGAGGTCCGGACGGTCCCTTGACGCGGCCGTCCCCCGGTTGCCACATTCAGCGGTGTCACGTCACGGACGCGTACCGCGACGTCGGGCACGGGATCGGGAGGCGGCGTGGATCTGCGAGGCGCACGTGAGCGCTGGGTGCGTACCGGTGGAATCGAGCTGTGCGTGGCCGAGTTGGGCGACCCCTCGCAGCCGACGATCGTGCTGGTGCACGGCTATCCGGACAGCAAGGAGGTCTGGTCCGAGGTCGCCCGGCGGCTGGCGGAGCGCTGGCACGTGGTGCTCTACGACGTGCGGGGCCACGGCAGGTCGACGGCTCCCAGACCGTTGCGCGGCGGCTTCACACTCGAGAAGCTGACCGACGACTTCCTGGCCGTCGTGGACGCCGTGAGCCCGGACCGGCCGGTCCACGTGGTCGGCCACGACTGGGGTTCGGTCCAGTCCTGGGAGTTCGCGACGGTGGAGCGGACAAAAGGCCGCATCGCCTCGTTCACGTCGATGTCCGGGCCGTCCCTCGACCACTTCGGGCACTGGATCAAACAGCGGGCGTCCCGGCCGAGCCCCCGCCGCCTGGGACAACTGCTCGGACAGGGAGCCAAGTCCTGGTACGTGTACGCGCTGCACACACCCGTTCTGCCGGAGATGGCCTGGCGCGGGCCGCTCGGCAGGCAGTGGCCACGGATCCTGCGGCGGATGGAGAAGGTGCCAGCGGACGGATATCCGACGGCGTCGCTCCCGCAGGACGCCGCGCACGGAGCCTGGCTCTACCGTGACAACATCCGGACCCGGCTGCGCCGACCGCGCCCGGACGCCCACGCCCACGTGCCGGTGCAGCTGATCACACCGACCGGTGACGCCTTCCTCTCTCCCTCGCTCTACGACGACCTGGAGACGTGGGTGCCCAGGTTGGTGCGCCGCGCACTGCCGGCGAAGCACTGGGTCCCGCGCACCAGGCCCGACCAGCTGTCCGCGTGGATCAGTGAGTTCGTCGGCGACCGCGAATCCGGTGGGCAGGGCGGCCCCGGTGACTCCGACGCCTCGCGATCGACGGCGCCGGCTGCCACGGGTATCCATGCGGAGCGCTTCGGCGGGCAGTTGGTGCTGGTGACGGGCGCCGCCTCGGGGATCGGACGCGCCACGGCGCTGTCGTTCGCACGCGCCGGGGCACGGGTGGTGGCCGTGGACCGGGACGCCGAGGGCGTCGCCCGGACGGCTGAGACCGCGCGCCAGGTCGGCGCGTCCGCCGCATGGGCCGAAACGGTGGACGTCGGGGACGAACAGGCCATGGAGAAGCTCGCGGAGAAGGTCGCCGCCGAATGCGGTGTCGTGGACGTCCTGGTGAACAACGCGGGTATCGGACTGTCGGGTTCCTTCCTCGACACGACGAGCGAGGACTGGCGGAACGTCCTCGACGTCAATCTGTGGGGCGTCATCCACGGTTGCCGGATCTTCGGCAGGCAGATGGCCGACCGCGGGCAAGGCGGCCATATCGTCAACGTCGCTTCGGCGGCGGCCTATCAGCCGTCGCGGGTGCTGCCGGCGTACAGCACCTCGAAAGCCGCCGTGCTGATGCTCAGTGAGTGCCTGCGCGCGGAACTGGCCGACCGGTCGATCGGGGTCAGTGCCATATGCCCTGGATTCATCGACACGGGAATCACCGGGACCGCGCGCTTCGCAGGGGCCGACGACGCGGAGCAGGAGCGTCTGCGTAGGCGGACGGCCCGGCTGTACTCGCTCCGCAACTATCCTGCGGAGAAGGTGGCCAGGGCGATCCTCGAAGCCGTGGTGCACAACCGGGCGGTGGTACCGGTCACCCCTGAGGCCCGCGGCACACGACTGCTGTCACAGATCAGTCCACGGATACGGCGAGGCATCGCACGCCTGAGACCACCACTCTGACGGCGACCAGGAGTTGGGCACTGTCGTGCGGCAACCCCGGCGTGCGCCGGCCGCTTTGCCCGGAGCGCGACGTCCGCCGCCGCAAGGCCGGTGCCGCGGCCTGCGGTTGCCCATGTCCGTCACGGACGCCCGGATTTGATCATCTCCGTTGACGGTCACGCTCATCGAGAACAAGACATTCAAGCGATACGCCTCAAAATACCTAGCGGAACCCGGAGTTACACAAAGGCCCCAACACGCACATCACTTGTCCACAGATTCGTCAAAAGCCCTGTGGATAAGCCGAGTTGGTTGTGGATCAAACCTGACGGCGTCGAAAAGTACCGCCTCCGCCGGATGAAATCGAGGTGCACCGGGAGACGTCGCGCGGGCACCCTGACGAGATGGACGAACGACGCACCGTCAAGGTGTCCAAGTACCTGTCGAAGCATCTCCGGCATGAGCCCGACCGGATCGGGATCCGTCTCGACGCACAAGGCTGGGTGTCCGTGGACGAGCTGCTGCGGGCCTGCGCCCGACAGGGCTTCGTCGTCACCCGGGACGAACTCGACCACGTGGTGGCGTCCAACGACAAGCAGCGCTTCGCCGTGGACGGCGATCGCATCCGGGCGAACCAGGGCCACTCGGTCACCGTGGACCTGGGCCTGCCCGCGGCGGAGCCGCCCGCGTACCTCTATCACGGGACAGTGGCACGGGCACTGGAAACCATCCGCGCCGAAGGGCTCCGTCCCATGAACCGGCACCACGTCCACCTGTCACCCGACCGCGGGACCGCGGTCCGGGTCGGCGCCCGGCGCGGGGCCCCGGTCGTCATCTCCGTGGACTCGGGGGCCATGCACCGGGCAGGACACCTCTTCCACGTCACGGCCAACGGGGTCTGGCTCACCGACCTCGTGCCACCGCCCTACCTGCGCCTGCGGTAGGACGCGCGATGGGAATCAGCGTCCCGTTCCCGTCAGGCCCGCGCGCGGGCCGTCGAGGTTCATGACGGGCTGGAGGGACAGTGTGGAGTTCGCGTGGAACAGGGGCTCCAAGGTCGGTGGCATCTGGGCGGCGTCCTGCATGTCGAACACCATGAGGCAGGCCCGCCGGCCGTTCTGGAGGGTGCAGTAGGCCGCTTCGGGCTTGAGCTGCTCGACGACCCCGCCGGAGGCGTTCGTCCCACGCCCGTCGCTCACCGGCGGCCGACAGGCTCCTCGGAGGACCGCCGTAGAGTCGTGACCATGACCTCCTCCCGTCGACTGAGCACCGTGATCCTGCCCATCCACCGCTGGAACCAGGGCGGCCGGCCGCTGTGGGTACGCGCCGAGGAGCTGGGCTTCCACGCGGCCTACACCTACGACCACCTGGCCTGGCGGACGTTCCGCGACGGCCCGTGGTTCGGAGCCGTACCTACTCTGACGGCGGCTGCCGCGGCCACTGAGCGGCTGCGTCTGGGCACGCTCGTGACCTCGCCCAACTTCCGGCACCCGGTGACGCTCGCGAAGGAGCTCATCACCCTGGACGACGTCTCCGACGGACGGATCACACTCGGGATCGGAGCCGGCGGAAACGGGTTCGACGCCACCACCCTGCGGGGGAGCACCGAGGAGCCGTGGACCCCGCGTGAACGCGCCGACCACTTCGAGGAGTTCGTCCCGCTGCTCGACCGGCTGCTGCGGGAGCCGACCGTCACGCAGGAAGGCCGGTTCTACAGCGCGAACGAGGCCCGGAACATCCCCGGCTGCGTACAGCGTCCCCGGCTGCCGTTCGCCGTAGCCGCGACCGGACCGCGCGGGATGAAGCTCGCCGCCCGGCACGGCCAGGCCTGGGTGACGACGGGCGACCCGAAACTCTACGAATCCGGGACACCCGTTCAGTCCGTGGAAGCCGTACGCGGCCAGATCGCACGGCTCGGCGCGGCCTGCGAGGAAGCCGGCCGCGACGTCTCCGGACTCGACAAGATCCTGCTGACCGGATTCACCCCCGGCAGCCCCCTGGAGTCCCTCGACGCGTTCGTGGACTTCGCGGGAACGCACTTCGAGCTCGGATTCACCGAGATCGTCGTCCACTGGCCCGTGCCGGACTCCGTCTTCGCCCTGGACACCCAGGTGTTCGAGCGGATCGCCACCGAGGCCCTGGCCCAGGTGGCCTGACCGCTCGCGTCCCCGCCTCCGGGCGGGGGCGGGGACACCACGGACGGCCGGACAACGCCTCAGGCACAGAGAATTCGCCCGTCGCGGCCTTTGGCATATGCATCTGTCATGTACCGCAGCTCAGCGGCTCGCGCTCTCAGATGTGCGCCCCTCTGCACGCCCGTGCGACTCCGTACGGGAGAATGACGGGGTGACCTCAGCTATCGACTCGCCTCTGCCTGCCGTGACCCGGCTGATCGCCACCGATCTGGACGGCACCCTCCTTCGCGAGGACAAGACCCTGTCGGACCGCACGACAGCCGCACTGGCGGCCGCGGAGGAGGCGGGGATCGAGGTCTTCTTCGTCACCGGGAGGCCCGCCCGCTGGATGGACGTCGTCAGCCCGCACGTGCAGGGCCACGGCATGGCGATCTGCGCCAACGGGGCAGCCGTCGCCGACCTCCGCGACGGCGGACTCCTCCAGGTGTATCCGCTGGACCGTGCGATCGCCCTGGCCGTGGTCGACACCCTGCGCGAGGCGGCTCCCGGAGTCTCCTTCGCCGTCGAGCTGGCCACCGGCATCCACTACGAACCTGCCTACCCGCCGTTCCACATGGACCCGGGCGCCACGGTCGCCGTCGCGGAGAAGCTGCTCCACGAGGAGGTACCGGGCACCGGGACGCCGGTCCTGAAGGTTCTCGCCCACCACCCCGAACTCGCCCCGGACGCCTTCCTCTCGCTGGCCCGGGACATCGCCGGGGACCGTGTGGCGTTCACCCGGTCCAGCCCCACCGCGCTGCTGGAGATCAGCGGGCTCGGGGTCTCCAAGGCCGCCACGCTCGCCGCCTGCTGCGCGGAGCGCGGGATCTCGCCGGACGAGGTCGTCGCGTTCGGGGACATGCCCAACGATGTGGAGATGCTGAGCTGGGCCGGTGCGTCCTTCGCCATGGGCAACGCCCATCCGGCCGCCGTGGCAGCGGCATCCGGCGTGACGCTGACGAACGACGAGGACGGTGTCGCGGTCGTGATCGAGCGGATCCTCGCCACGCGCTGAGGGCACGCTCGGCCCGCACGCCGCGGCCACACGCCGGGACGGGACGCCGGACGGCTGTCCCCGCGCCGCCCGTCCTCCGACGGTCCCGCGAAGCGCCGACCGCCGGAGGTGCGGCCCGTGCCGTCAGAGCGGGACCTCCCAGGTGACTGTCGTGCCGCTGCCGCTGCCCTGGCCGGCCCCCGGCCCGAACCAGCTCGCACCGCCGAGCGACTCGGCCCGCCTGGCGAGGTTGCGCAGTCCGCTGCGCCGCCCGCCGTCCGGGATCCCCACCCCGTCGTCGGCGACCGTCAGCCGCACCGCGTCCCTCCCGTCCGGCAGAACCGCCGTCGCGTCCACCGTCACCTCGACGCGCGAGGCCCTCGCGTGACGGAACGTGTTGGACAGCGCCTCACGCAGGGCCGCGATGAGGTTCTTTCCCGCGAGCTCCCCCACCAGCGAGTCGACCGGGCCCAGGAAGCGATGCGCGGGCATGAAGCCCAGAGGGACCGCGGCCATGTTGATCTCCCGCAGCACCCTGGTCCGCAGTCCCGACGGCGCCTCCGCCGGTTCCTGCTGCAGCGCGAAGATGGCGGTGCGGATCTCCTGGATGGTCACGTCCAGTTCGTCGACGGCCCGTCCGATGCCGGCCTGCACCGTGGGGACCGGGGAGCGCCGCTGCGCCCCCTCCAGCATGATCCCGGTGGCGAACAGGCGCTGGATGACCAGATCGTGGAGGTCACGGGCGATCCGGTCGCGGTCCTCGTAGACGGCGAGCCTCTCCCGGTCTCGCTGCGCCTCGGCCAGCTTCAGAGCCAGTGCGGCCTGCGCGGCGAAGTGGGTGGCCAGCGTCCGCTCGGCCCGGGTGAACGGCCGGCCGCCCCGAACCCGAGGGATGGACAGGGCTCCGAGCACCCGGCCACCGCTGCGCAGGGGGAGCAGCATGTGCGGACCGAACTGATCGGCCAGCCTGGTGACCAGCCGGGGGTCGGTCGCCGAGTCGTCCAGGAACACCTCCTCACCCCGGAGGAGCGCGGCGACCACGGGGCTCTGCGGCGGGATGATCACTCCGAGGGACGCGGAAGGCCTGTCTCCCGCAACGGCGACGATCTCCAGGCCTCCCCCCTCAGCCGGCAACAGCACGATGCCGACCACGGCGTCGGCCAGACGGCGCGCCTGTTCGGCGACGACGGCGAGTGCCTCGTCGGCGTCCCCGCCCGAGAGGAGAGCGGTGGTGACGGCTACCGAACCTTCGATCCACTGTTCACGCCTGCGGGCCGCCTCGTACGTCCGCGCGTGCCCGATGGCTATCCCCGCCTCCGTGGCAAGCACGCGCAGCACGTGCAGTTCGTCTTCGCCGAACGCGTCCCCGCCCTGTTTCTCCGCCACGTGGAGATTGCCGACGATCTGGCCCTGGACCCGGATCGGGACCCCGAGGAAGGTGCGCATCCTCGGGTGGACCGCCGGGAATCCGGCGAAGCGCGGGTCTGCCTGCAGATCCTCGGACCGGATGGACGCCCCCTCCTGGATCAGCGCGCCCAGCAGCCCGGTGTGCCCGTCGGGCGGGCGGCCGATCGCCCGGGCGTTCTCCTCGGACATCCCGAAAGTGACGAATTCGCAGAGAGGTTCGCCCGGCGCCTCCACGACGCCGATGGCCGCGTAGCGGGCGTGGGCGAGTTCGGCGGCGGTCTCACAGATGCGCTCGAGGGTGGAGTGGAGTTCGAGGCCCGTTCCGACGGACCTCGTCGCCTCCAGGAGGTGTGGCACGCGTGCGGTCAGCTCGGCGGAGAGCCCCCGCAGACTCCCGGGGGTCTGCCGCACGGCTCCGGGCGTGTCCTTCGGATCAGGCTCGGGCATGATCCGAGCCTAATGAGCGCCTCATGGTCCGGAAAGTCGGAATTCGAAGCAGCCGGCCGACGTCAGCCCCGCGCGGACACCGCCCCTGTCCGGACCGGCTCCGCATCCAGCGGCTCCTGTTCCCGTTCGAGCATCCGCCGCAGCGGACCGTCCTGTTCGGCCAGAGTGGCGTACGGCCCCTGCTGCACCACACACCCGCCGTCCAGAACCAGCACCTCGTCGACCGCTTCGAGTCCGACCAGCCGATGGGTGATCAGGACGGTCGTACGTCCCTCGGTGGCGGCCAGCAGGTCGGCGGTCAGGGCGTCCGCCGTCTCCAGGTCGAGGTGTTCCGCGGGCTCGTCGAGCACGAGCACGGGGAAGTCGGCGAGGAGCGCACGGGCCAGCGCCAGCCGCTGTCGCTGACCGCCGGACAACCGGGCCCCGTGTTCGCCCACCAGCGTGTCGAGGCCGTCGGGCAGAGATCGGGTCCAGTCCAGCAGCCTGGCCGCGGCGAGGGCCTCCCGCAGTCGGGCGTCGGTGGCACCGGTGCGGGCGAGCCGCAGGTTCTCACGGATGGAACTGTCGAAGACGTGAGCGTCCTGGGCGCAGAGCCCGACGAAGGTCCGGACCGTGTCGCCGTCCAGCGCGGAGGCTTCCGTGCCGCCGAGACGGTAGGTCCCCTCCCGGGCGTCCAGGAAGCGGAGCAGGACCTGGGCGAGTGTGGTCTTTCCCGAACCCGACGGCCCCACGACAGCGACCCGCTTGCCGGCGTGCAGCGTCAGATCCAGCGAGTGCAGCGCATCGCGCTCCGCCCCTTCGTACCGGGCGGACAGCCCGCGCACGTCGAGCGGGAAGGGGGAGGCGGGCACGTCAGCCGGCTCGGCCGGCTCCTCGACCTGCACGGGGGCGTCCAGCACTTCGAAGACCCGCCCCGCGCTGCGCTCGACCCGCTGCCTGTACTGCACCGCGAGCGGCAGTCCCGTCACCGCCTCGAAGGCGGCGAGGGGCGTGAGGACGACCACGGCGAGTTCCACACCCGCCAGCCGTCCGTCCGACACCGCTGGCAGCGCGAAGATCGCCGCGCCCACGACGGTGAGCCCACAGATCAGGGCCGAGAGCCCGCCGCCCAGCGCGGTGGCGGCCGCCGCTCGCGAGGCGATCCGTGTGAGGACGCCGTCCGCCGTGCGCACCCGCTCCCTGCGGGCGGGCAGCGCACCCGCGACGGTGAGCTCGGCCGTCCCGCCGAGCAGGTCGGCGACACGGACGGCCAGCGCGGACCGGGCGGGCGCCAGTTGGCGCTCGGCACGGCGGGCGCAGACGGCGCTGAGCCACGGCACGCCGACGCCCGCGAGGAGCAGTCCGGCGGCGAGGACCGTGCCCGCCTCCGGAAGCATCCAGCCGGTGAAGGCCACCGCCCCGGCCCCCACCGCCAGCGCGGTTCCGACGGGCAGCAGCCACCGCAGCCAGTAGTCCTGCAGCGCGTCCACATCGGAGACCAGCCGGGACAGCAGGTCTCCACGGCGCGTGGTCCGGAGACCGGCGGGCGCCACACGCTCCAGGCCGCGGTACACGGCCACCCTGAGCTCGGCGAGCATCCTGAGCACCGCGTCGTGGGACACCAGCCGCTCCGCATAGCGGAAGACGGCCCGGCCGATACCGAAGGCCCGCGTGGCGGTCACCGCGACCATCAGATAGAGCACCGGAGGCTGCTCCGAGGCGCGTGAGATCAGCCATCCGGAGACGGCCATGAGACCGACGGACGACCCCACGGCGAGGCTGCCCAGCAGAAGAGCCAGTCCCAGCTTCCCGTGCTGGGAACCGGCGGCCTCCCTGACCCGGGCGAGCACACGGCCGCCGGCCCTGGGAGCGGTGTACCTGAGCAGCGCGGCGGTGTCCTCGATCAGTGCGGGCTCCACCCCGCCCGGCCGCGTGTCGCCGTCCCGGAACGCCGGACCGGCATCGGAGGAGTCCGGGGCACCCGGGGCAGTCGCACCGCCCGGGGCCTTACCCTCCGGCAGCCCGCCCGGACCCGGTTCCAGCGCCACCACCCGGTCCGCGACCGAGAGGAGTGCCGGCCGGTGGACGACCAGCAGCACGGTGCGGCCTCGGGCCAGCCTCCGTACCGCGTCGACGATGCCCGCCTCCGTCTCGCCGTCCAGACTCGCCGTCGGTTCGTCGAGCAGCAGCAGAGGCCGGTCGGCGAGGAAGGCCCTCGCCAGTGCGAGCCGCTGTCGCTGGCCCGCGGAGAGACCGGCGCCGTCCTCGCCGAGCTGCGTTGCGGCGCCTTCGGGCAACGCGACCACGAAGTCGTACGCCCCTGCCTCCCGCAGCGCGGCCACGACTGCCTCGTCGTCAGCGTCGGGGCGGGCCAGCCGGACGTTGTCCGCGATCGATCCGGCGAAGAGATGGGGCCGCTGGGGCACCCACGCGATCTGCTCGCGCCAGCGTTCCGGGGAGAGGTCGGACAGATCGGTCCCACCGATCCGCACCCGTCCCTCGTCCGGCCTCGTGAACCCCAGCACCACGCTGAGGAGCGTGGACTTGCCGACCCCGCTGGGACCGGTCAGGGCGACGGTCTCCCCGGGCTCCACCACCAGGGAGGCGGCATCCAGCGAGGGCTCGGTCCGTCCCTGGTGCCGGACCGTCACGCCGTCCAGTTCCAGCCGCAACTGCTGCGGAACGTCCTGGGAGCCGCCCGCCACAGGCTCGGTCTCCAGCACCTCGAAGATCTCCTCCGCGGCGGAGAGCCCCTCCGCGGCCGCGTGGTACTGGGCACCGACCTGGCGGATCGGCAGATAGGCCTCCGGTGCCAGGATGAGCACCACCAGCCCCGTGTACAGGTCGAGCTCACCGTGGACGAGGCGCATCCCGATCGTCACCGCGACCAGCGCCACGGAGAGAGTCGCCAGCAACTCCAGGGCGAAGGAGGACAGGAATGCGATCCGGAGGGTCTTCAGCGTGGCCCGGCGGTACTGCGAGGTGATGCTGCGGATCGATTCGGCCTGCGCCTTGGCCCGGCCGAAGACCTTCAGCGTGGGAAGTCCGGCGACCACGTCGAGGAAGTGCCCGGAGAGCCGTGACAGCAGCTTCCACTGGCGGTCCATCCGGGACTGGGTGGCCCATCCGATCAGAATCATGAAGAGCGGAATCAGCGGAAGGGTCACCACGACGATCGCCGCGGAGACCCAGTCCTCGGTGACGATCCGGGCCAGGACCGCCACCGGAACCACGACCGCGAGACCCAGCTGCGGGAGGTAGCGCGAGAAGTAGTCGTCGAGGGCGTCGACGCCTCGCGTGGCCAACGCGATGAGCGACCCGGTGCGCTGCCCGCCGAGCCAGTCCGGCCCCAGCTCGGAGGCCCGTTCCGTGAGCCGGCCGCGCAGCTCCGACTTGACCGCGGCACTCGCCCTGTACGCGGCCAGTTCGGTCAGCCAGGCCACGCCCGCCCGCCCCAGTGCCACGGCGGCGAGCAGGAGCAGCGGCGTGCGGAGTCCGGCGACGGACAGCCCGTCCTCGAACCCGCCCACCACCACCTCGGCGACGAGCATGGCCTGGACGATGACCAGACCGGCCCCCACCAGCCCCAGCGCCACCACGGCCGCGAGGAAGAAGCGGGTGGCCCGGGCGTACCGGAGCAGACGCGGGTCGATCGGTTTCACGTGAAACAGCTCCCCAGTGAGCTCATGTCATTGACTCGGCCGGTTCAGTGCGCGTCAGCGATGTGGTGCGTGCCGATGCGCTTCCGGAACACCCAGTACGTCCAGCCCTGGTACAGCATCACGACCGGAGCCGCGATACCGGCGCACCAGGTCATGATCTTCAGGGTGTAGGGGCTGGACGACGCGTTGGAGACCGTGAGGTTCCAGGTCTCGTTCAGCGAGGACGGCATGACGTTCGGGAAGAGCGTCAGGAAGAGCATCGCGACGGCCGCGGCGATGGTCACTCCGGAGAACGCGAAGGACCAGCCCTCACGACCCGCCGAGACGGCACCGATGGCGAGGACCAGCGACACCACGGCGATGATCATCGCGACGAGGCTCCGGGCGTTGCCGTTGTCCGCCTGGGTCCATACGAGGAAGCCCAGCGCGAGCACCGCGGTGGCCAGGCCCAGCTTGACGGCCAGCCCACGGGCCCGCCCCCTGATGTCCCCCACGGTCTTGAGCGCGGCGAACACCGCTCCGTGGAAGGTGAAGAGGAACAGCGTCACCAGCCCGCCCAGGATGGCGTACGGGTTGAGCAGGTCCCAGAGGTTGCCGACGTACTCCATGTCGGCGTCGATCTTCACGCCGCGGACGATGTTGCCGAAGGCCACGCCCCAGAGAACGGCCGGGATCAGCGAGGTCCAGAAGATCGCGTGCTCCCAGTTCGCCTGCCAGCGCTCCTCGGGCCGCTTCGCCCTGTACTCGAACGCCACCCCGCGCACGATCAGGCAGAGCAGGATCAGCAGCAGCGGCAGGTAGAAGCCGGAGAACAAGGTGGCGTACCACTCGGGGAAGGCAGCGAAGGTCGCGCCGCCCGCGCTGAGCAGCCACACCTCGTTCCCGTCCCAGACCGGCCCGATCGTGTTGATCAGGACCCGGCGCTCCTTTCGGTCACGGGCCAGCAGCTTGGTGAGGACACCGATACCGAAGTCGAATCCCTCCAGGAAGAAGTAGCCGATCCACAGGAAGGCTATGAGCACGAACCAGACGTCGTGGAGTTCCATCTCTCAGCTCCGCTTGATCTCAGTAGGAGAAGGCCATCGGCCGGTCGGCGTCCTGATCGTGACCGCCGATCCGGGTGGGCGGGTTGAGGTCGGCCTCGGTGAGCTCGGGCGGTCCGGCCTTGACGTACTTGAGGAGGAGCTTGACCTCGATGACGGCAAGCACCGCGTAGAGCGCCGTGAAGCCGATCATGGAGGTCAGGATCTCGCCCTGCGAGACCCCCGGGGAGACGGCGTCGCGGGTCTGGAACACCCCGTACACCACCCAGGGCTGCCGCCCCATCTCGGTGAAGATCCAGCCCCAGGAGTTGGCGATCAGCGGGAAGAGCATGGTCCACAGGGCTGTGATCCAGTACAGCTTGGCGAGCTTCGGGCTCAGCACCTTGTTCCTGAACAGGACGAGGTTCGGCACCTCGTCCTCGCCGGTGCGCAGCGCCGGTGGCAACAGGAACTTCCGCCGCGTCAGCCACAGCCCGAACAGTCCGAGCCCGAACGACGCCATGCCGAAGCCGATCATCCAGCGGAAGCTCCAGAAGGCGACCGGGATGTTGGGACGGTAGTCACCGGGTCCGTAGGTCTCCTGCAGTTCCTTGTTGATGTCGTTGATGCCCGGGACGTGCGAGGTGAAGGTGTTGTCCGCGAGGAACGAGAGCACTCCGGGTATGGAGACCTCCACGTCGTTGTGCCCCTCGGCGACATCACCGACCGCGAAGAGCGAGAAGGGGGCTCCGTCCTCGCCCTCCCACAGCGCCTCCGCCGCGGCCATCTTCATCGGCTGCTGCTTGAACATCACCTTGCCGAGGGTGTCTCCGCTGACCGCGGTGAGCATGCCTGCGGCCACCACCGTGACCAGCCCGACCCGCAGCGAGGTGCGCATCACCCGGATGTGCTTCTTGCGGGCCAGGTGGAAGGCGGAGATGCCGACCATGAAGGCGCCGCCGACGAGGAAGGCCGCCGTGATGGTGTGGAAGAACTGGGTGAGCGCGGTGTCCTGGGTGAGCACCTTCCAGAAGTCGGTGAGCTCGGCACGGCCGCGCTCCTCGTTGATCCGGTAGCCGACCGGATGCTGCATCCAGGAGTTGGCGGCCAGGATGAAGAAGGTCGAGAGGATCGTGCCGATGGACACCATCCATATGCAGGCGAGATGGATCTTCTTCGGCAGCTTGTCCCAGCCGAAGATCCACAGCCCGATGAAGGTGGACTCGAAGAAGAAGGCGATGAGCGCCTCGAAGGCGAGTGGGGCGCCGAAGACGTCACCGACGAACCGCGAGTAGTCGGACCAGTTCATCCCGAACTGGAACTCCTGGACGATGCCGGTGACCACGCCCATGGCGATGTTGATCAGGAACAGCTTGCCCCAGAACTTGGTCGCCCTGAGGTACTTCTCGTTGTCCGTGCGCACCCAGGCGGTCTGCAGGCCGGCGGTGAGCGCGGCGAGAGAGATCGTCAGGGGGACGAACAGGAAGTGGTAGACGGTGGTGATGCCGAACTGCCATCGCGCCAGGGTCTCTGGTGCCAGAGCCAGGTCCACGACTCTTCTCCTTACGTCGCCGTGATCACAGCCGCAGGTCGCCCGGTCGAAACCACCCGATCGCGGGAGGTAACGGGCGCGCTTGTGAACGCGTTCACATTCACAAGCATTATTGCGCACATGTCTTCGAAGCCATCTGGTGGGGGGTGGTTTCCGGCCGACCCGGTCGGGCCAGGCGAAACCGGACACGCCCCTCAGGTGTGGGCCCGGCGGCCCGGCGCGGGAACAGCGGTGGCCCCGCACCTCGGGCGATCGAGGTACGGGGCCACCGGGCGGAGCCGCGACACGGCCTCGCGGCTACAGCTCCTGGCGGAAGGACTCCGCGACCTTCAGGAACACGTCGTTGGCCTCGGCCTCCCCGATCGTGACCCGCACACCCTCACCCGCGAAGGGCCGCACGACCACGCCCGCGCGCTCACAGACGCCTGCGAAGTCGAGCGTGCGGTCCCCGAGCCTCAGCCAGACGAAGTTCGCCTGGGACTCCGGCACGGTCCAGCCCTGCCGCGCGAGCCCGTCGTACACCCGGGAACGCTCGCCGACCAGCGATCCGACCCGCCCCAGCAGCTCGTCCTCGGCCCGGAGGGAGGCCACGGCGGCGTCCTGGGCGACCTGGCTGACGCCGAAGGGGACGGCGGTCTTGCGCAGCGCCGCCGCCACGGGCTCGTGCGCCACCGCGAAGCCGACCCGCAGGCCCGCGAGACCGTAGGCCTTGGAGAAGGTCCGGAGCACCGCGACGTTGGGCCGGTCCCGGTAGATCTCGATGCCGTCCGGCACGTCGGCGTCCCGGATGAACTCCCTGTACGCCTCGTCGAGCACGACCAGCACATCGTCCGGGACGCGGTCCAGGAACCGCTCCAGCTCCGCCCGGCGCACCACCGTGCCGGTCGGGTTGTTCGGGTTGCAGACGAAGATCATCCGCGTCCGGTCGGTGACCGCGTCGGCCATGGCGTCGAGATCGTGCACCTCACCGCCGGTCAGCGGCACCTTGACCGACGTAGCACCACTGATCTGCGTGATGATCGGGTACGCCTCGAACGAGCGCCAGGCATAGATGACCTCGTCCCCCGGGCCCGACGTGGCCTGGAGCAGCTGCTGGGCGACACCGACCGAGCCCGTCCCGGTGGCCAGATGGGAGACCGGCACGCCGAAGCGGTCGGCCAGCTCGTTCATCAGGCCGGTGCAGGCCATGTCCGGGTACCGGTTGAAGGCGGCGGCCGCGGAGAGCACCGACTCCATGACTCCGGGCAACGGGGGATACGGGTTCTCGTTGGAGGACAGCTTGAAGGCAACCGGTCCCTCCGCGGACGCCGGCTTGCCCGGCACATACGCAGGGACGCCGTCCAGCTCGGCGCGCAGCTTGGGGCTCGTCTCGCTCACCGCAGGTCCTCCTCGACCATCCGTACACATCAATACTGCTCACCATATGAGGATTGGGCACCTGTGCGAACGGCCAGGATCCGAAATCGCCCTCTCCTGACAGAAAGACCCGGCTTGCACCGCTCCGGCGTGAGTCGGCGGGCGCCTGAGAGGGGGGAGCACTGCACATCTCCCCGCGCGCCGGTCGCTCACTCCGTGGCGCGCATCCCTCGAACAGGTGAGTTGAGACCTCTTCGAGACATGGGCCATTCAGCAGGTACATGCGCGTCGATGCATGACACATTAATACTGACGCCCTCAACGTCCGTGATTACAAAGGCAATTACACCTTTATGATCATGCAGAAACGTGCCTGTCGATGGGTGCATATGCGACCGGCCCTACCCGACATCGGAGCCCTACTATCGGCTCGCCATGACAGCAGCAGGGAAGCACCAGGTGAGCCGGACAGAGACGCCCCGGCGCAGCGGCCGACAGGGACGGGCGGGGATCCGGGACGTAGCCGCGGCGGCCGGAGTCTCCATCACGACCGTTTCCGACGCGCTCAACGGCAAGGGCAGGCTCCCGGACGCCACCCGCAGACATGTCCGCGAGGTCGCCGAGCGACTGGGCTACCGCCCGTCGGCGGCGGCCCGAACCCTCCGTACCGGAAAGTCGGGTCTCATCGGCCTGACCGTGACCACGTACGGGGATGAACCTTTCACCTTCACCGAGTTCGCGTACTTCGCGGAGATGGCGAGAGCGGCCACCTCGGCCGCGCTGGCCCGCGGATACGCCCTCGTGATCCTTCCCGCGACCTCGCGCCACGACGTCTGGTCGAACGTCGCACTCGACGGCACGGTCGTCATCGACCCCTCCGACCAGGACCCGGTCGTCACCGAACTCGTGCGCCAGGGCCTGCCCGTCGTCTCCGACGGACGCCCGGCCGGCACCCTTCCGGTCACCGCCTGGGTCGACAACGACCACCGGGCCGCCGTCCTCGACCTCCTGGACCATCTCGCGGCCGCAGGGGCCCGCCGTATCGGACTGCTGACCGGAACGACCACCGACACGTACACCCGGCTCTCCACCACCGCCTACCTCCACTGGTGCGAGCGGGTCGGTCAGGACCCCGTGTACGAGTCCTATCCGGCTCACGACCCCTGCGCCGGAGCGGTGGCCGCCGACCGCCTCCTCGCCCGCCCGGACCGCCCTGACGCCGTCTACGGGCTCTTCGACCCCAACGGCACGGACCTGCTCGCCGCGGCACGCCGCTACGGCCTGCGGGTCCCGGAGGACCTGCTGCTCGTCTGCTGCAGCGAATCCACCGTGTACGCGTCGACCGAACCCCCCATCACCACGCTCTCGCTGAAGCCCCGCAGGATCGGCACGGCGGTCGTCCAGCTCCTCATCGACGCCATCGAAGGGGTCGAACACGACGGTCCCGTGGAGCAGGTGATACCGACGGAGCTCATCATCCGTACGTCCTCGCAACGGCGTCCACCGCGCACCACGGTCAGCGCTCCGCGATCCCCTGCCGGGGACTGATCGGGCGAATCCGGACCAAACGGCCGATTAACCAGGCGTGCGCACGGATTCACCACCCCTGGTGCGTCACACAGAACGATCCGCATTCCTATGATGGGCGCACGACACCGCGGACAGCCTCTACCAGGCAGGGACCGTCAGGTGTACGGAGGCGCGACGGTGGTGGAGGGGTCGATGACTCAGGGGGCCGGTCAGGAACCCGTGGTGCGGACAGCGACGTTGCGCGACTTCCGCGTACCGCCGTATGCGCAGGTGCCCATGGGGGCGCCCTTGCCGCACCCCGGCAACGTCGCGGTGGGCGACGAACCGCCGGAGGGGTACACCCCCACCGAGCGCGATCTGCCCGTGATCAACCGCGGCGACACCGTCCAGGTGCAGTCCGTTCCGGACGCCCGGCCCGCCGGCGAATCGGGCCGCGGTCCGCTGTTCGTCGTCGGTGACGTCCACGGCTATCTCGACGAGCTGATGGCCGCCCTGGGCGAGCAGGGCCTCGTCGACGCCGACGGCCGGTGGGCGGCCGGCAACGCCAGGCTCTGGTTCCTCGGTGACTTCACCGACCGCGGACCCGACGGCATCGGCGTCATCGACCTCGTCATGCGACTCTCCGCGGAGGCCGCGGCGGCCGGCGGGTACTGCAAGGCCCTCATGGGCAATCACGAACTGCTCCTGCTCGGCGCGAAGAGATTCGCCGACACCCCGGTGAACTCCGGGGCCGGGACGGCGACGTTCCAGGCCGCGTGGCTGCTCAACGGCGGCCAGAAGACGGACATGGAACGGCTCCAGGACGTCCACCTGCAGTGGATGGCCCGGCTCGACGCGGTCGTCGAGGAGGACGGGCATCTGCTCATGCACTCCGACACCACGGCCTACCTCGAATACGGGACCACCATCGAGGACGTCAACGACACGGTGCACGCCATTCTCACGCGGAACGACGCCGACGAGTGCTGGGACCTCTTCCGCAAACTCACGAAGCGGTTCGCCTTCCGTGACGAGGGCGGCGCACAGGCCGTTCGCGAACTGATGGCGACCTACGGCGGGCAGCGCGTCGTCCACGGCCACAGCCCCATCCCGTACCTGCTCGGCGAGGTCGGATCGGAGGAGGGCGAGGACGTCGCACGGCCCGTGGTGGACGGTCCGCACGTCTACGCGGAGGGGCTCGCCATCGCCATGGACGGCGGAGTGACCATGGCCGGAAAGCTGCTGGTCGTCCAACTCCCCCTGCATACGTGACAGTCGTCGGGGAAGGCACCTCACGACTCGACAGCGTCGGCGGGTTGGGCCTATTTCCGGAAACCCCCTGTCACCCTGTGCGGTAGGCGCTCTACCATCGGCGTATCAGTAGCAGGCTCTCCTCCGTTTCCGCCTGATCACCCGGCCGCGCCGCCGGTCAGGCCCTACGGAGCATCGGGGGATGCACATGAAAAGCGCTCCGCACCTGCTGGCCGAGGACCGCCCCGAATACGAGCGGATCCTTGCCGACGCACTGCGTCATGCTCACGAACGACCGGATCTGGACGGAGTGGGCGACCGCCTCAACACGGAACAGCTGCGGACGATGGCGCTCGACGCCACGCCCCTGATAACCGCGGCCGCGGCCACCGAGTACAAGCACTACGTGAAGGTCCGCGCCGAGTCGCGCGGACCGGAGGACCCGGAAACCCACGCCTCCGTCCTCGAACCTGCCACGGACGAGGCCGCTGCCACGGGTGCCGGTACCCTCGCGGTCATCGCCGTCCTGGCTCCCGTCCTCGCGGCCACGGCCGCCTCGATATTCCTGCTGGTCGGGTACTCCATGAAGGCACTCGATCCCGCCCCGGCCTTCGCCGGGACGATGGTCGCCGCCGGGTGGTTCTTCGCTGCCGTCGCCGCCGCCGCCATCCTCGTGGCCGCGATCGGGCTCCTCGTCACCGCCCTGCGCAACGGCGCCAACGCGCTGCCCGCCGTGGACGAGGAGGAGGAACTGCCCGAGGACGTGGCGCGTGCCCGGGAGGCCTGGCGCCACGCCCTGCTGGAGCGCGGCATCCTGCCCTTCCTCCGGGACTCGCTGGCCGACCCGACCGCCGGCCCCGCCTCACGGACGCCGCATCGCTCGGCCGACCGGATACCGAAGATCGGTTACAGCAGACCGGAATTCTCCGGTCCGGGGAACGGCCCCTCGGCCGGCCCCCGTCCGACCTTCACCAGCCCCGACTTCACCAGCCCGGACTTCGGCGGCCCCGAGCACCGGCCGGAGTGACCCGGCAAGGCGACCGCCGTGCCGGGCCGACATCGCTGCGCACGGCAGCCGCCCTCCTCAGCCCTCGGTCACGGTGATCACCAGCGGCCCACCCGGCACGGGTGAGCCGTTGCCGCTGGGATAGCCGTACGGCGATCGCTGACCGGCCACGTCCGTGAGCGTGAAGCCCACCGTGTAGTCCCCCGGGGCCAGCCCGTCGGGCAGTGGCACGCTGAGCACGAGCTCCCCGCTCGGGACCGAGTGGAGCCCACCCGACTCCCCACCGACCGAGGCGCGGTCGGCGTCTTAGATCGTGAGGCTGAACTGACCGATCCCGACGAACGACTTCACATCGAGAGTGAGCCGTACACGCGTCGGCAGCGACGCCGTGGTCACGGTGTTCGTCGCCAGTCGGGCGGAGCTGACCACAGGGGGCTCACCGGCCGCTATCTGCCGGGCGACCAGATCCAGGACCGGCCCGTGGAAGGCCGCGCCGTAGGCCGCCGCGTTCCCGGCGCCGTCGGTGATGCCGATTCCGGTGACGCCGCACTCCCGGGTATGGACGGGCGGCACACTGGCCTTGACCGAGACCGTGCCGTCGGCCGCGACCACCGGGTCCGCCGTGACCGATCCCCCGCAACTCAGCAGCACGGTGACGGACGCGATGCCCGCCCGGGCGCCGACGGGGCGCATGGTGACCGTCAGCGGGGCCATGCCGTTCCAGTTGTTGTACTCCTCCGGACTGACCGAGAAGTCCGTGGCCGAGAGCGTGCTGTTCTGCGTCACGTGCACGGGCCCCTTGGTCAGGCCGCCCGAGGTGCTCACGTTGCCCACGGCGTCGACGAGCTCGACCTCGGTGACGGACCAAGTCCCTGCCGGTGCGCCGACGGGGATGGTGACGTCAACGGTGCAGCTCACGTCCTTCGTGTCGAAAGCAGGCCACTCCCCGCACATGAGGTAGCCGTCCTGATCCGTGACGAGACCGAATCCGGTGACGACCGTGCCCCCTCCCGATCCACGGAGAGTGATCTTCCCTTCGTGGAAACCCGACTCCGCGTCGGTCACGTTGATCCTGTACCGCTTCGTGACGGAGGTCTCGGCGTTGTACCCGTAGTCCTGCTCGTCGTAGTGGAGCGCCAACGAGTTGTGGCCGGGGCCTGTCGCGTCGACCAGTGACCGGGCCTCGAAGTCCGCACCGAATCGGGCGAGCTTCTTCCACCCGAGTGTGAGCCTGCCCCCCTGGTCGTCCTCGGCGGTGAAACGGACGACGGCCCAGCGGGCATCGGGTGCGTCGGAGTACTGCGGCACGCGGAACGCGTGGCTGTAGTCGGCCTTCGCGATCGTGCCACCGGTCGGATCCGCCTCATAGGGCCACCGCGGCTGAAAGCTGAAGCTGATGTCGTGCGGCGCCCCCTTCGGACGTCCGTCGGCAGCCACCTGCTGCACCGTGACGTGCCCGGTCATGTCGGTCGCAGCCGCGTTCACGTCCGCCACGGTCCAGTTGATGTCGACCGTCGCGTCATCCGACGTGGCATCGACTGAATCCGGCGTGACGGAGAGCGCCGTCACACGCAACGGATTTCCCCGCTCCGCCGCCTGTGCGGCCCCCGTTCCGGTCGTCGCGAACAACAGCATTCCGACTGCGGTGGCGATTCCGCGCATCGCCAAAAGTCTCGATTTCTGGCCCATGCCAGCAAGCCCTCCCCGGTTTTCTGCAACATGCGGGCCAGCGGATGCTATCGAGTAGCGCCTCCGAAGAAGGCCCAAGGGGGCAGAGGACACACGCCTGCGGGGCTGCCGGACCGCACCGGTCCCGCAACCCGAGGCGCCGGACGGCGCCGCTCCGGAGGCAGTGGTCCCTTCGGAGCAGCGCCGGCCCGCGGAGGTCAGTCCGCCAGTGGCAGGTACACGCGATTACCGCTCGCTGCGAACTCCTTGGACTTCTCCAGCATCCCCGCCTCGATCTCCTCGTCCGAGGCGGAGGACAGCAGCTCGGGGGCGAACTGCTCGGTGATGCTCCTGCTGATCTTCATCGAGCAGAACTTGGGCCCGCACATCGAGCAGAAGTGCGCCGTCTTCGCCGGCTCGGCCGGCAGCGTCTCGTCGTGGAACTCCCGCGCGGTGTCGGGGTCGAGGGCCAGATTGAACTGGTCCTCCCAGCGGAATTCGAACCTGGCGTCCGAGAGCGCGTCGTCCCACTCCTGCGCCCCGGGGTGCCCCTTGGCGAGATCCGCCGCGTGTGCGGCGATCTTGTACGTGATGACGCCTGTCTTCACGTCGTCACGGTTCGGCAGCCCCAGGTGCTCCTTGGGCGTGACGTAGCAGAGCATGGCCGTCCCCCACCAGGCGATCATCGCCGCGCCGATGCCCGAGGTGATGTGGTCGTACGCGGGGGCCACATCGGTGGTGAGGGGGGCCCAGTGTGTAGAACGGAGCCTCCTCGCAGATCTCCTGCTGGAGGTCGATGTTCTCCTTGATCTTGTGCATCGGGACATGCCCCGGGCCCTCGATCATCGTCTGGACGCCGAACCGCTTGGCGACGGTGTTGAGCTCACCGAGCGTGCGGAGTTCGGCGAACTGCGCCTCGTCGTTCGCGTCCGCGATCGAGCCCGGACGCAGGCCGTCGCCGAGCGAGTACGTCACGTCGTAGGCCGCCAGGATCTCGCAGAGCTCCTCGAAGTGCTCGTACAGGAACGACTCCTTGTGATGCGCCAGGCACCATGCCGCCATGATGGACCCGCCGCGCGAGACGATTCCGGTCTTGCGGCGTGCTGTCAGCGGAACGTACGGCAACCGGACGCCGGCGTGCACCGTCATGTAGTCGACGCCCTGCTCCGCCTGCTCGACGACCGTGTCCTTGTAGATCTCCCACGTCAGCTCCTCGGCCCGGCCGTCGACCTTCTCGAGCGCCTGGTAGAGGGGGACGGTACCGATCGGCACGGGGGAGTTGCGCAGGACCCACTCGCGGGTGGTGTGGATGTTGCGGCCGGTGGAGAGGTCCATGACCGTGTCGGCACCCCACTTGGTGGCCCAGGTCATCTTGTCCACCTCCTCCTCGATGGAGGAGGTGACCGCGGAGTTGCCGATGTTGGCGTTGACCTTCACCAGAAATCGCTTACCGATGATCATCGGCTCGATCTCGGGGTGGTTGACGTTGGCCGGCAGAACCGCCCGGCCCGCGGCTATCTCCTCGCGCACGACCTCGGGTTCGACGTTCTCCCTGATCGCGACGTACTCCATCTCCGGGGTGATATCGCCCCGGCGGGCGTACGCGAGCTGGGTGACGGGCCGGCCGTCACGGCTGCGGCGTGGCTGCCTCGGCCGGCCGGGGAAGACCGCGTCGAGGTTGCGCAGGCCCCCGCGCGGCGAGGTGTGCTTCAGCCCGTCGTCCTCAGGCCTCGCGGGCCGGCCCGCGTACTCCTCGGTGTCTCCGCGGCCGATGATCCAGTTCTCCCGTAGCGGGGCGA
Source organism: Streptomyces sp. JH34 (assembly GCF_029428875.1). Taxonomy (NCBI): domain Bacteria; kingdom Bacillati; phylum Actinomycetota; class Actinomycetes; order Kitasatosporales; family Streptomycetaceae; genus Streptomyces; species Streptomyces sp. JH34. The sequence continues at coordinate 3,619,968 of NZ_JAJSOO010000001.1, forward strand.
GCCCACGGCGCACATCGGTGTCGACGGCGGGATCGCTGTACGGCCCTGACGTGTCGTACAGCGTCACGTCGCTGCCGTTGGTGAGGTGCACCTGACGGACCGGCACCCGGAGATCCGGGCGTGAGCCCTGGACGTAACCCTTGTGCCAGCCGATGGACTTCCGAGCCTCGTCGCTCTCCGTGCCGGCGCTGTCCGCCGGGTTCACGTCGTCCGTCGGGATCCGCGCATTGTGCGCATTCCGTATCGAGGCAGGCGTGCGTGCGTCCGCTGTGGTCATGAGACCTACTCCCTACGCCGGCATTACCCGGTAACAGGTTCGGCGGTCGACGCAGCGTGTTCCGTATGGATGTACGGAGGTCAGCGCCCTCTCAGCCCGGTGCTCCGAGCTCCCGCGTGTACAGATGTGGCTCCACGCTAGCCCCCTTTCTGGCGTGCTGGCCAGAGGGCCTCCCCGGTTCTTGGGATGATCGCCGGGTGACGTCCCCCGGAAGCGCCCCCGAATCCACCGGCCACGCGACAGGCAGCACACAGAGCCATGTGCACGCCCACAGCCACAACCACGGTCCGGCCGCGCCCGTATCCAAGCACCTGCGCAAGGTCATCGCGGCGGTGGTGATTCCCTTCGCGACCGCCGTTCTGGTCGGCCTCGTGGCGTTCTGGCCCGGCGGCGCTCCCGCCCATGAACGCACCGGCGTCGGGTTCGACCGGCAGACCCAGGACGGGCGGGTGACGAAGGTCGTGTCGGTCGACTGCGCCGACGTCAACGCCTCGCAGGTACCGCCGACCGGCGACACCTCGACACCGTCGGGACGGGAGGCCGTCAACGAGCAGTCGGGACAGTGCAAGAAGGCCACCGTCGAAGTGACGACCGGCAAGGACAAGGGCCGTACGTTCGTCGAGGTCGTCCAGCCCGATGCTCCCCGGCAACTGCGCGAGGGCCAGGGCGTGGTCGTGGCGTACGCGCCCGACGCGCCCCGGGACCTGCAGTACTCGGTCACCGATGTGGACCGCACGGTCCCGATGGCGCTGCTCGCCGGGATGTTCGCCCTCGCGGTGGTCGCCGTGGGCAGGCTGCGCGGGCTGATGGCGCTGATCGCTCTCGCCGTCTCCTTCGGCGTGCTGACCCTGTTCATCCTGCCGGCGATCCTTCAGGGATCGAATCCACTGGTCGTGGCGGTGATCGGCTCCAGTGCGATCATGCTGATCGCCCTCTACACCTGCCACGGACTGACGGCCCGCACCTCCGTCGCCGTCATCGGCACGCTCATCTCGCTGCTGCTGATCGGGCTGCTGGGTTCGCTCTTCATCGGGTGGGCCAGCCTGTCCGGGAACACCGATGACAACACCGGCCTCATCCACGGGCTGTATCCGGACATCGACATGAGTGGCCTGCTCCTGGCCGGTGTGATCATCGGCTCGCTCGGCGTACTGGACGACGTGACCGTCACCCAGACGTCAGCGGTCTGGGAACTGCACCAGGCCGACCCGACGATGGGCGTGCGCCGGCTCTACCGCGCGGGCATCCGGATCGGGCGCGACCACATCGCCTCGGTCGTCAACACGCTCGTGCTCGCCTATGCGGGCGCGGCCCTTCCGCTGCTGCTGCTCTTCTCGATCGCGCAGAGCAGCGTGGGCACCGTCGCGAACAGCGAACTGGTCGCGGAGGAGATCGTACGGACGCTGGTCGGATCGATCGGGCTGGTCGCCTCGGTGCCGGTGACGACGGTGCTCGCGGCCCTGGTGGTCTCCGCGGACCGCACGGGGCTCGGCGTGGAAGCCGGAGCTCCCGCACCCGCACGGACCGGGAGGGGACGACGCCGCAAGGCATGAGCCGGGACACCGGACGTATGGACCCGGGTCGCCGGCACTCGGTGTTCAGCCGGATCCTCGTGTTCAGCCGGCGTTCTGTTCCTTGGCGAGGATGCGGCCCAGCGCCTCTTCCAGATTGCCGTCGAAGTCACCCAGCGTGTGCTCCTGCCCGAGTGGGACCAGCTTGTCCGTCCGATCGAGAAAGGCCACAAGAGGTGCCGTGCCGGCCCTGAAGAGCGCTCGGTCCGCGCCGACCTGAAGGCGGATGTGTACATCCGACAGCCCTTCGGGCTCGATCGGGCCGATGTGCACATCGCCGTCACCACTGGGGCTGTTGAGGCCGTCGAGCAGCAGCTCACGGCCGAAGGCCCACGTGACGGGGGCGTCACCGGGCAGGTGGAAGGTCATCCGGATCGCATACGGATCGCTGACCTCGTACCGGAGCTCCACCGGAATACGGAAGGAGAGCTCCTCTGAGACGAGGAAGCTCATCATGACCTCTGCTTGAACCGACTCGCGCATCGTTCAACCCCGCAGTAGATGAAACTGGCCAGGAATGATCCCCCATGGCCCTATTGACGCCATCGTGGTGCACGCGATAGCAGATCACAAGGAGTGATTTTTCAGATACTGATAGAGAACACGAACGAGCGCAAGAGGTCGGTCACTTCGCAGCGTAGTTGTTCGACTGCGGGGAGCAACCGTTCTTCCTGGTGCAGAGGAAGAGAAACAGCCATGGCCGCGACGGCGGAACCGACAGTGATCGGAATGGCCGCACAGACCGTCCCCATGGCGTACTCCTGCCGTTCGACGACAGGTTCGGTACGTTTCATCGATCTCAGCCGGTTCAGCAGCGCCTGACGGTCCCTAACGGAGTACCGCGTCAGCGGCCGGACGGGGTGCCGGTCCAGATGATCCTCGCGCGCACGCTCGTCGAGCTGCCCGAGAAGACACTGCCCGAGGGCGTGGGCGTGGCCCGTCTCGCGGAACGAGGCCCATTCGCGCACCGCGGGGGCGGCAGGAGCGTCGGCAACGGCGACCATCTCGATCTCGCCGTCCTTGTACAGGGCGCAGTACACAGGGGCGCCGATGGCGTGCGCCCAGTGCGCGAGCGAGTCGACGATCACTCCGGGGCGCGGAGTGGCGGGACCTCCACCCAACCGCTCGGCCGCGGCACCGAACAGGAAGACGCCGTTCTCCCTGCGGAGATATCCCTCGTGGGTCAGGGTCCGCAGAAGGTGGTAGGCCGTGGGGAGGGGGAGCCCGGCCTCACGGGCGAGCTGCTTCGCCGGCGCCCCGTCCCGATGGGTACCCACGGCCTCCATAAGTCTCAACGCCCGCTGAACCGAACCGATCAACGTCGGGACAGCGGTACTCGATGCCGTGGTCACAGGTCACCCCCGGGCATGGTGACGGGCCGTCAGCCCTCCCGCGGGGGCCGCCCCCACGGGCCCGCCGCGAGCCTGGGGTCCGGAGACCGGACGGTCGCACAAACCACTGGGCAGGATGGTGACAGACCGTCATTTCCCAGCTGGCGGCAGCGATACGTCACTGTATCCGCACGTTCAGTCACGAGTGAGGTTTCGTCCTTGACTTAGCTCAGCTGGGCTAATCGCCGAATACGTGACCTGTCACCCGCTCCGCGTACACGCTGTGACCACGTGTCCGCGCCGTACTCCTACCAGCCGCCGCCCCCGGACGAGGACGTGAACTTCCGGACGACAAAGATCAGGCCACCCACGAGGACGACGAGCACCAGGACCTTGAACAGCAGCCCGATGACGAAGCCGACCACGCTGGCGATCAGGCCTCCGAACACGACGATCACGATGAGGGGCACCGCGATCCACTTCACCCACCAGGGCATCCCCGCGAAAATCTCCCGCACCGCCATCACCGCTACCTCGTCTCTGTGAGTTCCTGCTCCGATGCTAGAGGCGAGGGGGTGGCCGTCGGGGGCCCGGGAGCCCTTGAAGTCCCCTGAGTGATCCCCTAGGGAACGTCGGGACTCCGGGCTCCCGGTACCGGCGGAGATCATGGGAGACCGACGCTCAGCCCTCCGGCGGGGAGAAGATCACCATCACCCGGAGATCCTCGGTGATGTGGTGGAACTTGTGGGCGACCCCGGCGGGCACGTACACGACGCTCCCCCGTCCCACCTGGGTGGTCTCGGTGCCGACCGTGATCGAGGCCCTGCCGCTGACGACGAAGTACACCTCGTCCTGCTGGTGCGGCTGTTGGGGGTCGAGCGCGCCGGCGTCCAGGGCGTAGAGGCCGACGGACATGTTGCGTTCCCGGACGAACTGCAGATAGGCCCCGTCGTTGGCGGCGCGTTCCGCCTCCAGCTCGTCCAGTCTGAATGCCTTCATCGTCCGTCCGCCCCTCGCGCCTGTGCTCGTACACCCGGCCGGTGCCCGCCACCGATCATGTCTGCCACGATCAGACACATGAAGAATTTCGTAGTCAAGACGATCGCCAACGCGGGTGCGCTGGCCGTGGCCATCTGGCTGCTCCAGGACATCACGCTGACCGGGGACAACACCGGGCGCAAGATCCTCACGCTGATACTGGTGGCGCTGCTCTTCGGCTTGGTGAACTTCCTCGTCAAGCCGGTCGTGAAGCTGCTCACCCTGCCCTTGTTCATCCTGACACTCGGACTGATCACGCTCGTGGTCAACGCCCTGATGCTGATGCTGACCTCCTGGCTCGCCGGCGTCGTCAGTCTGGACTTCCACGTCGACGGCTTCTGGACCGCGGTCCTGGGCGGCCTGATCATCTCGGTCGCTTCCTGGGCGCTCAACGTGATGCTCCCCGACGAGGACTGAACCACCCCCTGATGACACAGTGCGGAGCGGACCGGTGAACACCGGGGAGAGACGAGGTAGGAAATGAGCACCATGGGTGACGGAACACGGGCTGTACGGGCGGGCCTGCCCGAACCGGAACAGTACGAGCCCACTCTCCCCGGTCCGGTCTTCGCCGCGCACTTCCACCTGTCCGGCGAGCCCGTCGGCCCTTACACCTACGGCCGGGAGACGAATCCGACCTGGACCCACCTGGAACGGGCCATCGGCGAGCTGGAGGCACCGGGGGAGGATGTGGAGACGACGGTCTTCGCCTCAGGCATGGCGGCCGTCTCAGCCGTGCTGCTGTCCCAGGCGCGCACCGGCGACGTCGTCGTCCTGCCGGACGACGGGTACCAGGCGCTCCCCCTCGTGCGCGAGCAGCTGGAGGCGTACGGCGTCGAGGTACGCACGGCGCCGACCGGTGGCGACGCCCAGCTGTCGCTCCTGGAGGGCGCCAAGCTGCTGTGGATCGAGACTCCTTCCAACCCCGGGCTCGACGTCTGTGATGTCCGCAGGCTCGTCGAGGCCGCGCACGCCGTGGGCGTCCTGGTCGCGGTCGACAACACCCTGGCCACCTCGCTCGGCCAGCGCCCCCTCGAGCTGGGCGCCGACTTCTCGGTGGCCAGCGACACCAAGGGCCTGACCGGGCACGGTGACCTCCTGCTCGGTCATGTGAGCTGCCGGGACCCGCGGCTCTCGGCAGGGGTACGCCGCTGGCGCAAGGTGGTCGGCGCCATTCCCGGTCCTATGGAGGCCTGGCTCGCACACCGCTCCCTGGCCACCCTGCAACTGCGGATCGACCGCCAGTGCACCACGGCTCTGGCGCTCGCCGAGGCCCTGGCCCGGCGTGCCGACGTGACGGGGCTCCGCTACCCGGGGCTGCCCACCGACCCCTCGTACCCGATCGCTGTACGACAGATGCGGCGCTTCGGCTCGGTGGTCTCCTTCGAGCTGGCGGACGAGCAGACCGCCGAACGCTTCCTGGCCGCACTGCGGCTGGTCGACGACGCGACGAGCTTCGGCGGCGTACGCTCCACCGCCGAGCGGCGGGCACGCTGGGGCGGTGACGCGGTACCGGCCGGCTTCGTCCGGTTCTCGGTAGGCGCCGAGGACCCCGAGGACCTGCTGGCGGACGTGGAGCGGGCGCTGGACACGTCGGTGCGCTGAAGCGTCCGCGTGTGGTCCTGGCAGGGCCGGTCCGGGACAGGCGTCCCTCTCCACCGGACCGGCCCCGCTCGGGACGAGCGGTCCGAGCCTCCCCCCTCGTGGCTCGGACCGCCCCGGTTCCTGCGCCGAGAACCGTCTGGGCAAGGCTAATTGACTGTGCGTCAGTGTCCAATCACAGTAACGACAGCAACCTATCGACATATTTATAGTTGAGTCGGTCAAGAGGGACGGTGCGGGCCGACGCAGCGTCAGCCGAGCCGAAGAGGGCGAGCCGTGGACCTGTCCCTGCTACGGACGTTCGTGACGGTGCACAGGGCCGGATCATTCACCCGGGCCGCCGCCCTGCTCGGCTTGTCACAGCCCGCCGTCACCTCGCAGATACGCGCCCTGGAACGGCAGCTGGGCCGCCCGCTCTTCCTGCGCAGGGCACGCGGGGTCACCCCGACCACCGTCGGCGACGAACTCGCCCACCGGGCCGCCCCTCACCTGGACGCGCTGGTCGACATCGTCGAGGCCGGACTCGACGAGGAGTCGGGAACGAGAACACTGCACCTGGCCGGTCCACCGGAGTTCACCTCCGTCCGAGCGCTCCCGGCCCTCACGCCACTGATCTCCCAGGGGCTCGCGCTGCGCAGCACCTATGTCGCGAACGCGGGGGACACACTGGAAGGGCTGGCAGCCGGACACCATGATCTGGCCATCACCACCGCCCGTCCGCGGGGTGGTCTGATGACATCGACCACTCTCTGCGACGAGGAGCACGTTCTGGTCGCAGCGCCGCGCTGGGCAGGACACCTGGGGCCTGGAGCGCTGCGGCACACGGGGTCCGTGCGCCTGGAACAGCTACCGGTGGTCGAGGTGCACGAGAGCCTCCCCCTTGTCTCTCGCTACTGGGCGACCGTCTTCGACAGCCGTCCGGCCGCTGCCGCCGCGGTGATCGCACCGGACCTCCGTGCGGTTCTGGAGTGCGCGGCAGCGGGTGCAGGCCTCGCGGTGCTGCCCCGCTATCTCTGCGAGGACGCGCTGGAGAGGGGTGATGTCGTGGCGCTGCTCGAACCTCCGGTGCCGCCACTGCGCACGTATTTCCTCATAGCGAGGACCGGCACACTCGGTCTCCCTCACATCGCGCGGGCGCACGAGTGGCTGGTGCGTGCTGCCGTGGACTGGTGACCGGTGGGCCGACAGGAGTTTCAGATCGGGTTTCCTGGGCCACTCTCTTGCCATGACCGAACGACCCGTGGTCAAGCGCACCGCTCGCGCCGTACTGCTCGACGGCGATGACCTCATCCTGATCAAGCGCACCAAGCCCGGTGTCGACCCGTACTGGCTGACGCCAGGTGGTGGTGTGGAGCCGGAGGACGCCACCGTCGTCGAGGCGCTGCACCGGGAGGTCGACGAGGAACTCGGCGCCAAGGTGGTCGATGTGGTGCCCTGCTTCGTCGACACCGTCGAGCACATCGCCGGCGGCGGCGTCAAAGGCGTGAAGGTGCAGCACTTCTTCGTCTGCCGACTGGCATCGATGGATCTGTCGCGTCGGCACGGGCCTGAGATCGACGAGCCCTGCGGCGAGTACGAGATCGTCCGTGTGCCCTTCAGCCGCGTCGGAATCGCCGCCGTACACCTCGTACCCCTGTCGTTGCGGCACTACCTGGACGGCAACATCGAGGGCGTACGGGCGATGCATGCGCCCGATCTGGGCTGAGGACGGGTTCCTGGACGACGTGTTAGGCGGATAGGCCTGGCTGTCCCGGTACGCCCAGGCCATTGGTCGTGGGTACTCCTGACGGCTGACTGCCCGATGCACGCTTGGCAGCGTGTTTCACGTGAAACCGCTCAGCGGCCTGTGCGCCTAAGCGTCCTCGTGGCCCGTGCAGCGATGTCTGTGAGCCGGCGACGAGGCCGCGGCGCGGGGTGCGCGACGGACATCCATCTGGTCGCGCACCTCGGTGGCCACGGCCACGTGCCCCCGTCATCACCGCGATATCGGCACTGGAGACGTGGGCACCGACTCGCCGGGGCCGGCATCTGCGGCAGGCCCGGGGGCGGGTGCCGCGACCAGGCCACCAGCGACCGTCCGGCGCTCGATCGAACCTGAAAGCACCGCCAGGAGCAGCGCTGACGCCGCGAGTGCGGCACCGACCCAGTTGGGCGCGGTGTATCCGAACCCGGCCGCGATCACGATGCCGCCGAGCCACGCCGACAGCGCGTTCCCGAGGTTGAAGGCCCCGATGTTGACGGCCGAGGCCAGGGTGGGCGCGCCGGCCGCCTGGTCGAGGACACGCTTCTGCAGCGGTGGCACGGTCGCGAAGCCGAGCGCCCCGATGAGCACGATGGTCACGGCCGCGGCGATCTTGTTGTGCGCGGTCAGGGTGAACAGGGCCAGCACCGTGGCGAGCGCACCGAGCGACACGTACAGCATCGGCATCAGATGGCGGTCGGCGAACTTGCCGCCGAGCAGATTCCCGCCGACCATGCCCAGGCCGAAGAGGACCAGCAGCCAGGTGACGGATGACGAGGCGAAGCCCGCGGTGTCCGTCATCATCGGCGTGATGTAGGTGATCGCCGCGAAGACGCCACCGAAGCCCAGCACCGTCATCGCCATGGCGAGCAGCACCTGGACGTTGCGGAATGCGGCCAGCTCGTGGCTGAGCCGCACGCCCTGGGGCTTCGGCTGTTCCGGCACGAGCTTCGCCACACCGAGAAGCCCCAGGACTCCGAGTCCCGCCACGACGAAGAACGTCACGCGCCAGCCGAGATTCTGACCGATGAAGGTCCCCAGGGGGACCCCGACGACGTTGGCGACGGTCAGCCCGGTGAACATCATGGCGATGGCACCGGCCTTCTTCTCCGGAGCGACCAGGTCCGCGGCGACGACCGATCCGATACCGAAGAAGGCTCCGTGGGCGAGTGAGGCGACGACCCGGCCGGCGAGCATCACGCCGAAGACGGGGGCGAGTGCGGACACCACGTTCCCCACGATGAAGAGCCCCATCAGCAGCATCAGCATGCGCTTCCTGGTCACGCGGGTACCCAGGACGGTCATCAGGGGAGCGCCGAGGACCACGCCCAGGGCATAGCCGGTGACGAGGAAGCCTGCGGTCGGGATCGAGACCTGGAAGTCAGCCGCGACGTCGGGGAGCAACCCCATGATCACGAACTCGGTGGTGCCGATACCGAATGCCCCTATGGCGAGGGCGAGGAGCGCGAGCGGCATGGATGCCACCTTCCTAAAGATTGTGTCTGCCCCTTACAGGCGTCCACAATAATTGCAGCCGCTTGCTAATTGCAAGCGCGGGCTATTGCGCCCGTGCCCTATCCTGGAGGCAAGCAGCTCCCGTACGGAGGAGAGACCGTGACAGCGACAGATCCCGCACTGACATCCCTCGCGCAGAGCTGGTGCGCCCTCTCCCTGCTCCACGGGAAGATCGAAGCCCGCATCGAGCGGGCCCTCCAGTCCCGCCACAGCCTCAGCGCGCGGGAGTTCTCCCTGCTCGACGTCCTGAGCCGCCAGCACAGCGGCACGGGCGGGCACCTGCAGATGAAGCAGGTGGCGGATGCCGTGGTGCTCAGCCAGAGCGCCACCACCCGACTGGTCACCCGGCTCGAGGACCGCGGGCTGCTCACCCGGTACCTGTGCGACACCGACCGGCGGGGCATCTACACGGACGTCACGGAAGCGGGCCTCACGCTGCTGAACGAGGCCAGGCCGACCAACGACATCGCACTCCGCGCCGCTCTCGACGAAGCTGCCGAGAACCCCGAGCTCGCCCCCCTGGTCCGGACCGTCGAGGCGCTGAAGATCCCCGCTTGAACCAGCGGGTGTGCGTAGTCTGCCGATCATGAGCGATCTCGACATACGTCCCGCAGCACTCGCCGACATCTCCGCTGTCGTGGCCATGCTGGCCGACGACCCGCTGGGCGCGCAGCGCGAGTCACCGAACGATCTGACCCCCTATCGATCCGCGTTCCGCCGGATGTGCGACGACCCGAATCAGCATCTGGTCGTGGCTGTACGCGAGGGTCATGTCGTGGGGACCCTTCAGCTCACCGTCATTCCGGGACTGTCCCGACGCGGTGCGACGCGCTCCGTCATCGAAGGTGTCCGCGTCCATGCTGAGGAGCGGGGCAGTGGGCTCGGCACCCAGCTGATCCAGTGGGCGGTCGACGAATCCCGGCGTCAGGGTTGCCAGTTGGTGCAGCTGACGTCGGACACCACCCGTGTCGACGCCCACCGCTTCTACGAGCGACTCGGCTTCACCGCCAGCCATGTGGGGTTCAAACTCGCCCTCTGAGCCGGAGAGTTCCGAGCAGGTCCGCGCCCCGGGAGGTATCACATGTACCGCATCGATGACGAGCAGCGCAGGATCAGGATCGGCCGACGGCATCTGCTCGCCCCCTCCGCCAGGGCCTCCTCCGTCGTCGCGGTGGCTGACGCAGTCGTCGCGCTGCACGCGACCGATGCCGCCACGGTCTACCTCTCCGCCTGCGCACGGCTCACCGCCCCCGGCGTCGGCGCGGTGGAACAGGCGCTCTATGAGGACGTCTCACTGGTGCGACTCCTCTCCATGCGGAACACGTTGTTCACGATGTCCAGGGCGGTCGCACCTGTCGTCGACGCCTCGAACGCACGGCTCGTGGCGGCGAAGGAGCGCCAGAGACTCCTCACGCATCTACGGGAGGACGGGAACGGACTGGACGAACGGTGGCTCGCCGAGGTTGAGCGACAGACACTCGCCGTTCTGGCCTCACGCGGCCGCGCGACGGGAAGCGAGCTTTCGGCCGCCGTGCCGGCGCTGCGTACCAAAATCACGGTGTTCCCGGGGAAGAAGCAGGAGACCGTGCAAGGCGTTGCCTCCCGGGTGATCCGCGTACTGGCCGCCGATGGACGGATCCGGAGAGACCGTCCACGTGGCTCATGGACCTCCAGCCAGTTCCGCTGGACGGTCTCCGAACCCTGGCCCGCCTCGGACCCTGTCCAGGCCCGGGTGGAAGTGGCCCGCCGCTGGCTCCACGCCTACGGTCCCGCGACCGAAGGTGATCTGAAATGGTGGACCGGCTGGGGCATCCGTGAGACACGCAACGCCTTGGCGGCGCTCGCCCCCGAGAAAGCACTGCTCGACAGTGGCGCTGTCGGCTGGGTCCTCCCGGATGATCTCGCCGACGAGCCTTCCCTGGAGCCCTGGGCGGCTCTGCTGCCCGGTCTCGACCCCAGCGCGATGGGCTGGGCCGACCGCGGTTTCCAGCTGCCCCCGGATCACCGTTCCGCCCTCTTCGACCGCGCAGGCAACGTCGGCCCCACGGTCTGGTTCAACGGCCAGATCGTGGGCGGCTGGGCCCAGGGCGCCGGCGGCGAGCCGGTGTGGCGCCTATTGTCCGACGTAGGCAGGGAAGCTTCACAACTCATCGCGACAGAGGCGGCACGGATGTCGGCATGGATCGGCGACGCCCGGATCACTCCCCGGTTCCGCACACCGCTGGAACGTGAATTGAGTGCGTGATTCTTCACGCCCTCGCGGGCTGGCCAGCCTGTCGCTTCGCGGGATTCGGGGCCGGGGCGGCGACTCCGGGGCCGGGGCGGCGACTCAGGTTTCACGTGAAACGCCGGTCCGAACCCTTCACCGCGCTGGTCGTCGCGCCCTTCAGGGTGCGAGCCCCCTCCAGCCGTCCGCATCCACACCACCGGGGATGGCCGCGCTCCGGTCGTACGGCTCCCGGGTGAAGACGAAGGATCCCAGATCGAGATGGTCGATCGTGCCGTCGTCTTCGCGCACGACTCGGAGCGTCTCCCCCGCGTAGTAGCCGTTGAGGCCCACCCACGTGCCATCGGGGCGTGCTCGGAACCGTGCCGCGCGACCGATGCCTCGCAACGGCTGGAACTCGAGACCCCCGTCCGCGAGCAGCTTCAGGGCGTGAACCTGCGTTCCCCAGTACCAGGGCCCGGTCAACGCCAGCAGCTCTCCGTCGACCTCGGGCAGCGGTCGCCAGGGTTCCGGCATCCTCGGCTCCGCGTCGGCGACGATCTGGATGAGGTCTGCGGCGACCGTGCCGGTCAGCGGGCCGGAGGTGGCATTCGAAAGCACGACGGCCGCTACATCGTCCTCGACACTGAACAACAGCGTCGCCAGAAAGCCGGGGAGCGATCCGGAGTGCCCGTGAAGCGTACGGTTCGCACGCAGCAGAGCCTGCAGGCCGAGGCCGTACGTACCGGCCCAGTCACCCGCCTCGGACGGGGCGGCGGGGACGCGCATCTCCGCGACTGAGGACGCGCACAACACCCGTTCATCCCCCTGCGCGAGAAAGGCCGCGAAGCGCAGAAGATCGTTGGTGGTCGACCAGAGTTGACCGGCCGGCGCCATCAGTCCGAGGTCCTCAGCCGGCTCGGGCAACATGACGTCGGCCCAAGGATGAACCGCCCAGCCCCCGGCGTGCGGGGCCTGGGCGTGCGGGGTCGTACGGTCCATCCCCAGGGGTTCCAGGATCTCGCGACGCAGCACGTCGGCCCAGGAGTCGCCACGCAGGGCTTCGACCAGCGAGCCGAGCAGCGTGTAACCCGGGTTCGAGTAGTGATGTCCGTGACCGGACGGATGGATCAGAGGTTTTTCGCCGAGCACATCCGCCAGTTGCGGCCGCGTGGTGCCCGGCGTCCTCTCCCACCAGGGGGCGGGTGTCTCCGCCCCCAAGCCCCCGCTGTGACCGAGCAGCTGAAAGACGGTCACCTGCCCTGCGTCCGTGCCCGGCAGGTACTTCTCGACGGGATCGTCCAGATCCAGCAGACCTTCGTCGCGCAGGCGCATCACCAGTACGGCGGTGAAGGTCTTGGTGATGGAGCCGATCCTGAACTGCGTCTCGCCATCGGGTTCATGGCCGTCCACGCAACTGCGCGCCCCACTCCAGGCGATCTGCCCGTCCCGTCGCACCGCGGCGACAAGGGAGGGGGCCCGGCCCTCGGACTGCGCGGTGGCGACACGATGGAGCAGGGCACGCCGTGTGCTGGGGAGCAGGACTTCGGAAGAGGTCATGCCCAAGGATGACCTGCGCGACCATCGTCTGACGACCGTATTCCCCTCCGGTGGCCCGCGGCGTGACCTGCACCCTTCACCGTGCGCAGTGTGTACGGGGACGTGTAGGATCTCGCCGCCCGTACCATATGGCACCCCGCTGCCCAGCGGGTCCATGACCGTCTCAGGCCATGTCCACGCGCTTGTGTCTCAAGTCGCGTGGCATTTCCTCGCGACTGGCTTTGGCGGTCAGAGGGAACAGGCTGCGGGATGCCCGTCATCCGCTCTTCGCCTGGGCCCATTCGAGAAGGGCCTCGATGGCGTCGAGGAGTTGGTCCGGGGTGCGGAGATCGCGATGTTCTTGCCGGATCTGGCTACTGGCCAAGTCACCGCACTCCAGCTCGGCTTCGCCGCTGTCCCAGACGATGAGCATGGCGACATGGCCGTCAGTCTCCACCGTCATCCATGCGCTGGTCTTGGGGCGACCGTCATCAGGTGATCGTTGGATGTCACCCGAGACCCCACGTGATCGCAGCTGCTCCTCGTTCTCGGCAAACCAGGTATGGAGCATCTGCGGCAGCTCATTCATTCCGCTCTACCTCTTGTTGCAGCCTCACGGCATGGGAATGAATGCCGCTGATTGGTCGAGCATGAAGGGGACACCCGGGCTCGTCGGATTCCAGCCCTGCGCCCGTGCCTCGCGGATGCTCGCGGCGGCCTGCTCGTCTCACGACCGCTTCATAAGTACAGCCGATATGAAGCGGAGCGTGAGACTGTGCAGCGAAATCTGAGATCCTACAGGACGGTCCCTCAGGTCTGAGCCATGTCGACGAAGCGGGAGTAGTGGCCTTGGAACGCCACAGTGATCGTCGCCGTCGGGCCGTTGCGGTGCTTGGCCACGATCAGGTCCGCCTCACCCGCACGAGGTGACTCCTTCTCGTACGCGTCCTCGCGGTGCAGCAGGATGACCATGTCGGCGTCCTGCTCGATGGAGCCGGATTCACGCAGGTCGGAGACCATCGGCTTCTTGTCCGTGCGCTGTTCGGGCCCACGGTTCAGCTGGGAGAGCGCGATGACCGGCAGCTCCAGCTCCTTGGCGAGGAGCTTGAGGTTTCGTGACATGTCCGATACCTCCTGCTGACGGCTCTCGGCCCGCTTGGCTCCGCCGGACTGCATCAGCTGCAGGTAGTCGATGACCACGAGCTTGAGCTCGTTGCGCTGCTTGAGGCGGCGGCACTTCGCCCGGATCTCCATCATGGACAGGTTCGGCGAGTCATCGATGTAGAGCGGAGCAGCTGACACATCCGGCATCCGCCTGGCCAGTCTCGTCCAGTCCTCATCGGTCATGGTGCCGGAACGCATGTGGTGGAGGGCTACACGGGCCTCGGCCGACAGGAGGCGCATCGCGATCTCGTTCCGCCCCATTTCCAGGGAGAAGATCACGCTGGGCAGATTGCCCTTGATGGAGCAGGCGCGGGCGAAGTCCAGGGCCAGCGTGGACTTACCCATGGCAGGGCGGGCCGCGATGACGATCATCTGGCCCGGATGCAGGCCGTTCGTCAGGGCGTCGAGGTCGGTGAACCCGGTCGGTACACCGGTCATCTCGCCGCTGCGGGAGCCGATGGCCTCGATCTCGTCGAGAGCCCCCTCCATGATGTCGCCGAGCGGCAGGTAATCCTCGCTGGTGCGCTGCTCCGTGACGGCGTAGATCTCGGCCTGCGCCGAGTTGACGATCTCGTCGACATCGCCGTCGGCCGCGTATCCCATCTGCGTGATCTTCGTACCGGCCTCGACGAGGCGCCGGAGCACCGCCCGCTCGTGGACGATCTCCGCGTAGTACGACGCGTTGGCCGCGGTCGGCACCGACTGGACCAGGGTGTGCAGATACGGCGCTCCACCCACCTTGGTGATCTCGCCACGCTTGACCAGCTCGGCCGCCACCGTGATCGGGTCGGCCGGCTCCCCCTTGGCGTAGAGGTCGAGGATCGCCGTGAACACGGTCTCGTGGGCGGGACGATAGAAGTCGTGGCCCTTGATGATCTCCACGACGTCGGCGATGGCGTCCTTGGAGAGCAGCATGCCGCCGAGCACCGATTGCTCCGCGTCGAGATCCTGCGGAGGCACCCGCTCGAAGCCGGACGAGCCACCGTCCCAGCCGCTTTCCCGGCCACGCTCGTGCTGCTCTTCGCGTCCCTTGCCCTCTCCGCGGCGCTGACGGGAAACGGGCAGACGGTCGCTGGGACCGACATCGGCCCAGGGGTCGTCCAAAGGCTCGGGAATGCTCACCGGGCCACCTCCTCCCGTCCGCTTCGCGGACCTAGCCGTGCCACTCTTTCTTACGGCACGGCACCGACAAACAAGACGCCCGACTCCGGTTCCGGCGCGTCAAGTTCTGCGGTCTTCCGAGCCGGAACGGAGTGCGGGCGCCGCTCCACGGTAGGCCGGTCCGCACCGTCAGCCAATCTGGTTATCCACAGGGCATGTGGACGACGGACCAGATGCTGTGGAGAACCCCTCGGATCCTGTGCACGGACCGGGGGACAGCACTGTGGACAAACTCATAGGGCTCGACGAAAGATGCACCTGACCTGCACTTTCTCAATCCACCGACTGTGGGGGAGAAAAACTTTTACCCTACGGCCAAGATCATCGGAATCACTCTGCCGCCGAACCCGCAAACGCCGCCAGAGTAAGACTCCCAGGCCGATTGCGTCTCTTACCTGTGGAAGATTAGATTGGCCCCCATGACCCAGGTCCCAACGGATCAGCCACCCTCTCGTCGCCGACACGACCGCGAGATCATCGCTCTCGCCGTGCCGGCCTTCGGCGCGCTGGTCGCCGAGCCTCTCTTCGTCATGGTCGACAGCGCCATCGTCGGTCACCTCGGCACGCCCCAACTGGCCGGCCTGGCAGTAGCGGCGGCCCTGCTGACAACCGCGGTCAGCATTTTCGTCTTCCTGGCCTACGCCACCACAGCCGCGGTCGCTCGCCAGGTTGGAGCAGGAGATCTGGTCTCCGCCATTCGTCAGGGAATGGACGGGATCTGGCTGGCTCTACTGATCGGCGCCGCTGTCGTCGCCATCGCACTGCCTCTGGCGCCGTGGCTGGTCGACATCTTTGGGGCGTCCGACACCGCGACCCCTTACGCGACCACATATCTGCGCATCTCCAGCCTCGGTATTCCAGCGATGCTCGTGGTGCTCGCAGCAACGGGAGTGCTCCGCGGACTTCAGGACACCCGGACGCCGCTCTACGTCGCGATCGGTGGATTCGCGGCCAACGGAGCCCTTAATGCCGGACTCGTCTATGGCGCCGGGCTGGGCATCGCAGGCTCCGCGTGGGGCACCGTCATCGCCCAGGTGGGCATGGCGCTCGCTTACCTGATCGTCGTGGTTCGTGGGGCCCGGCGGCACGGGGCTTCACTGCGCCCGGACGCTGCGGGGATCCGGGCCTGCGCCCAAGCCGGCGTACCTCTGCTGATCCGCACGCTCTCTCTGAGAGCAGTTCTGATGATCGCCACCGCCGTCGCCGCCCGCCTCGGCGACACCGATATCGCCGCCCATCAGATCATCCTGTCGCTCTGGAGCCTCATGGCCTTTGCGCTCGACGCGATTGCCATCGCGGGGCAGGCCATCATCGGTCGCTATCTGGGTGCGAACGACCCCAAGGGAGCCCGAGAGGCATGCCGCCGAATGGTTCAGTGGGGGCTCGCCTCAGGGGCCGTCCTGGGGGCAGTGATTTTGCTCGCCAGGCCGCTCGTCGTCCCACTGTTCACCAGTGACGCATCGGTACAGGACACTCTCCTGCCCGCGCTCCTGGTCGTAGCGCTTTCACAGCCGATCTCCGGCGTGGTCTTCGTGCTCGATGGAGTGCTGATGGGAGCCGGAGACGGCCGCTATCTCGCCTGGGCCATGGTGCTGACTCTGGCCGTCTTTGCCCCGGTCGCTCTCATCGTCCCCAGCCTTGGTGGAGGTCTCACCGCGCTCTGGGGGGCGATGACGCTCATGATGACCGTCCGATTGCTGACCTTGTGGATGCGCACCCGATCCGGACGTTGGGTCGTCACCGGAGCCACACGGTGAATTCCTTGGCGGAGCCGCGACCGGACCTTCGTCGTTTCACGTGAAACGACGAAGGGCCGCACCCGTGGGTGCGGCCCTTCACCTAACTCTGCTGTGCTGTGCCCTTAGGCAGCAACGACCTCGATACCGAGCTTCGCGGCAACCTCGGGGTGCAGACGGACGGACACCTGGTGTCCGCCCAGCGTCTTGATCGGCGAGCCGAGCTCGACGCGACGCTTGTCGACGTCCGGACCACCGGCAGACTTGATCGCCGAGGCGATGTCAGCCGGGGTGACGGAGCCGAAGAGGCGGCCGGCGTCGCCGGAGCGAACAGCCAGACGGACCTTCACGGCCTCGAGCTTGGCCTTGATCTCATTGGCCTGCTCGATCGTCGCGATCTCGTGGATCTTGCGGGCGCGGCGGATCTGCGCCACGTCCTTCTCGCCACCCTTGGTCCAGCGAATGGCGAAGCCACGCGGAACCAGGTAGTTACGGGCGTACCCGTCCTTGACGTCCACGACGTCGCCGGCGGCACCGAGGCCAGTGACCTCGTGGGTGAGGATGATCTTCATGATTCGGTCACCCTTCCCTTATCGCGCGGTGGACGTGTAGGGCAGCAGCGCCATCTCACGGCTGTTCTTGACTGCCGTGGCGACGTCACGCTGGTGCTGCGTGCAGTTGCCGGTGACGCGGCGGGCACGGATCTTGCCACGGTCGGAAATGAACTTCCGCAGCATGTTCGTGTCCTTGTAGTCCACGTACTGGGTCTTGTCCTTGCAGAACGCGCAGACCTTCTTCTTAGGCTTGCGCACAGGCGGCTTCGCCATTGTGTTTCTCCTGTGTGATCAAGAAGTGGGGGTACGAGCAGCCCTAGAAGGGAGGCTCGTCCGAGTAGCCGCCGCCGGACCCACCGGAGCCGCCGGAGCTTCCGCCCCAGCCGCCCCCGCCGCCCTGCTGGCCCCCGCCCTGCTGGCCGCCGGACGGAGCATTGGTGGCCCACGGGTCGTCGGCGGGAGCACCGCCGCCGCCCTGCTGGCCACCGCCACCGGGACCGCCGCCCCAGTTGCCGCCGCCCTGCTGGCCGCCGCCGTATCCACCCTGGCCGCCGCCCTGGCCACCTCGACCCGTGGTCTTGGTGACCTTGGCCGTGGCGTTCTTCAGGCTGGGGCCGACTTCCTCGACGTCCAGCTCGTAGACCGTGCGCTTGACGCCCTCACGGTCCTCGTAGGACCGCTGCTTCAGCCGGCCCTGCACGACGACGCGCATGCCTCGCTGGAGCGACTCCGCGACGTTCTCCGCCGCCTGACGCCAGACCGAGCAGGTGAGGAACAGGCCTTCGCCGTCCTTCCACTCATTGGTCTGCCGGTCGAAGATGCGGGGAGTGGACGCGACACGGAACTTCGCGACCGCCGCACCGGACGGGGTGAAGCGCAGCTCGGGGTCGTCGACGAGATTGCCGACGACCGTGATGACGGTCTCGCCTGCCATGGGTGAACCTCTCGGCGGGGATTGCTTCTGGCTGCTTGCTACTCGAACCCGATGACCGCTGAGCTAGATGCTCAGTGGGTCTCGGGACGGAGGACCTTGGTCCGGAGGACCGACTCGTTCAGGTTCATCTGTCGGTCGAGCTCCTTGACGACCGCAGGCTCGGCCTGCAGGTCGATGACCGAGTAGATGCCCTCAGGCTTCTTCTTGATCTCGTAAGAGAGACGACGACGGCCCCAGGTGTCGACCTTCTCAACCTTTCCGTTGCCCTCACGGACGACGGAGAGGAAGTTCTCGATCAGCGGGGAGACTGCGCGCTCCTCGAGATCGGGGTCGAGGATGACCATCACCTCGTAGTGACGCATGTGGAACCCACCTCCTTTGGACTCAGCGGCCACGGTCGTTCCGTGGCAGGAGGGTCGTGATGCGTGAAGCAACAGTGTCTCCGAGTAAAACAGCCACCACTGACAACGCCCGTCTCTGAGATTCGAGGGGGCCGCAGCGCTGGCTCTAGGCAGACACCGGTGCAGACCGTACAGAGTACCCGCAGACCGGCTTCCGGTTGAAATCCGGTGTTCAGGGCGCACAATCAAGACAGATGCGGTGTGAGAGGCGCTACATTGCACCGCCCTTCCCGCCCGGAGGTGCTCCATGGCACAGACAGTCCGTCCCGCCGGAAGCCGAACCGCTGCCCGCTCGTCCAGGGCCCGTCCGGCCACGGGATCTCTCTTCGCAACGGACGGCAAGCCGCATCCGCTGCAGGAAACGCTGATGGTCGTGACCGGCGTCCTGGGCGTCCTCGCGTTCGTCACGGCGATGTTCCACAGCCTGCACCTGATCAGCTCGTGGGCCGGTCTGATCGGCATCCTGACCGGCGCATACGGGCAGTACATCTCCAGGACCACCTGGGAGCGGTTCGCTCTGATCCTGGGGCTCGGCTCGTCCGCCGTCGGCTTCTATCTGGGCATGGCGCACGGCGGCCTCTTCGGTGGCGTCGTCACCTGACCGGCACAGCCGCAACAGACGAGGTCGACCGTCCCACGCAGTGCACAGCCGGGCGGTCCCGAGCAGGTGGTGTCCGGTCCGGCCCCTACGGGCCAGACCGGGCGCCCTTCGGTCACAGTAGGCTTCGGCGCGAGAGCCGGAGCCCCTGACCGATGGGGACACACCTGCCGAGGAGCGCCCCGCATGAGCCTGACCCTGAGGACCATCAGCCGAGAACAGCATCTGGCGTACATCCAGAGTCTGCCCTCGGCCAGTCACTGCCAGGTCCCGGCGTGGGCTGACGTGAAGACCGAATGGCGCTCGGAGAACCTGGGATGGTTCGACAAGAACGGCGAGATGGTGGGCGCCGGGCTGGTGCTGTACCGCCAGTTGCCCAAGATCAAGCGCTATCTCGCGTACCTCCCGGAGGGGCCGGTCATCAACTGGTACGCCCCCAACCTGGACGAGTGGCTCCAGCCGATGCTCGCCCATCTGAAGCAGCAGGGTGCCTTCTCGGTGAAGATGGGCCCCCCTGTGGTCATCCGCCGCTGGGATTCGGCCGCCATCAAGTCGGGAATCCAGGATCCCGATGTGAAGCGGTTGCGTGACGTCGAAGCCAGTCACATCGAGCCGCGCGCCTTCGAGGTCTCGGACCGGCTGAGGAAGATGGGCTGGCAGCAGGGCGAGGACGGCGGTGCCGGCTTCGGCGACGTGCAGCCCCGTTACGTGTTCCAGGTGCCTCTGGCCAACCGCTCCCTCGAGGACGTGCTCAAGGGCTTCAACCAGCTCTGGCGGCGCAACATCAAGAAGGCCGACAAGGCCGGCGTCGAGGTGGTCCAGGGCGGCTACGAGGACCTCGCCGAATGGCAGCGGCTGTACGAGATCACCGCCGTGCGCGACCACTTCCGGCCGCGCCCGCTCTCGTACTTCCAGCGCATGTGGTCGGTACTCAACTCCGAGGACCCCAACCGGATGCGGCTGTACTTCGCGCGGCACAACGGCGTGAACCTGTCGGCCGCCACGATGCTCGTCGTCGGCGGGCACGTCTGGTACTCCTACGGCGCCTCGGACAACATCGGGCGCGAGGTCCGTCCCTCCAACGCCATGCAGTGGCGGATGCTCCGCGACTCGTACGCGATGGGCGCGACCGTCTACGACCTGCGTGGCATCAGCGACTCGCTGGACGAGACCGACCACCTCTTCGGGCTGATCCAGTTCAAGGTCGGCACCGGCGGCGAAGCCGTCGAGTACGTCGGTGAATGGGACTTCCCCCTCAACAAGCTGCTGCACAAGGCACTGGATATGTACATGTCCCGTCGTTGACCGCACCGCGAACCCCCGTCCATCAGTTCCTCTTCTCTCTCACTTACACCGCAGCCACCAGAAAGGTTCCGGGCCGGCCATGGCGCTCTCCCTCTACGTCGACACCGCGCGCTGGCGGGCGCACCAGAAGTCCGTGCTGGACCAGTTCCCCGGGCTCGTTCCCGTCTGCAAGGGCAACGGATACGGCTTCGGACACGAGCGGCTGGCCGACGAGGCGATCCGTTTCGGATCCGACACGCTGGCCGTCGGGACCACGTACGAGGCCGCCCGCGTCAAGGACTGGTTCAGCGGCGACCTGCTGGTGCTCACGCCCTTCCGCCGGGGCGAGGAGCCGGTACCTCTGCCCGACCGCGTCATCCGGTCCGTCTCGTCGGTCGACGGTGTGCACGCCCTGGTGGGCGCGCGAGTGGTCATCGAGTGCATGAGCTCGATGAAGCGCCACGGGGTGAAGGAGGAGGAGCTCGGCCGGCTGCACGCAGCCATCGAGGACGTACGCCTCGAAGGGTTCGCGCTGCACCTGCCGCTCGACCGCACGGACGGCTCGGACGCGGTCGAGGAGGTCATCGCCTGGATGGACCGGCTGCGTGCCGCCCGGCTGCCCCTGCACACGATGTTCGTCAGCCACCTGCGGGCCGAGGAACTGGCACGGCTGCAGCAGCAGTTCCCGCAGACCCGCTTCCGCGCGCGCATCGGCACGCGGCTCTGGCTCGGCGACCACGAGGCGACCGAGTACCGCGGCGCGGTCCTCGACGTCACCCGCGTCGTCAAGGGGGACCGTTTCGGCTACCGCCAGCAGAAGGCGGCGTCCGACGGCTGGCTGGTGGTCGTCGCCGGGGGGACCTCCCACGGTGTCGGTCTGGAGGCCCCGAAGGCCCTCCACGGCGTGATGCCGCGCGCCAAGGGCGTGGCACGCGCCGGGCTGGCCACGGTCAACCGCAACCTGTCGCCGTTCGTCTGGGCGGGCAAGCAGCGCTGGTTCGCCGAGCCGCCGCACATGCAGGTGTCGATCCTCTTCGTGCCCTCGGACGCCCAGGAGCCCAAGGTGGGCGACGAACTGGTGGCCCACCTGCGCCACACCACCACCCAGTTCGACAGGCTCGTGGACCGATAGACGGAGCCGGCTTCTCTCAGCCCGCTCTGCGGGTGGTTCCCCACGTCACCTGCGGTCCTTCGACCGCGGGTGACGTGTTCCGGGAGGAATGCGCGCGCGCCTTCGGGAGTTCGCTACGGTCCGGCGCCCCGTCGAGCACTCCGCCCGACGGATCGTCGGACCCGCCGCGACGGACGGGGTCCCGCTCCGGCCGCAGGATGTCCCTGACGATCACGCCGCACAGGTAGAGCGTTCCCAGCAGATGCAGGACGATCGCGACCTGGTAGCCCTCCTGCGGCAGTCCCTGGTGCTTGTCCCCGCTCGTCGTGTACGCGAGGTAGAACCAGATCCCCAGGAAGTACATGACCTCGCAGGCCTGCCAGATCAGGAAGTCCCGCCAGCGGGGCCTGGCCAGCGCGGCCAGAGGGATCAGCCAGAGCACGTACTGCGGTGAGTAGACCTTGTTCGTCAGGATGAAGGCCGCCACCACGAGAAACGCCAGTTGGGCGAAGCGCGGCCGGTGCCGGGCGGTCAGAGCCAGTCCGGCGATACCGGCACACAGCACGATCATCATCAGCACCGACGCCGTGTTCACCGTGCTCACGTCGATGGGCCGGCCGGTGCGCTGGGTGATGATCAGCCAGAACGAGCCGTAGTCGATCTGCCGCTCCTGGCTGAACGTGTAGAACTTCTTCCACCCCTCCGGGGCGTACGCCATCACCGGGACGTTCACCAGCAGCCAGGCCGCCGCCGCGCCGAAGAGCGCCACCCCGTAGGCGCGCCACTTCCCGGCCCGCCAGCACAGCACCAGCAGAGGCCCGAGGAGCAGCACGGGATAGAGCTTGGCGGCGGTGGCAAGGCCGATGAAGACACCGAAGGCGAGATTCCTGCCGCGGGACCACATGAGCATCGCAACGGCCGTCAGCGCGACGGCCAGCAGATCCCAGTTGATCGTCGCGGTGAGAGCGAGCGCAGGTGCGAGCGCGACCAGGAGACCGTCCCAGGGCCGGCGCCGGTGCGTTCGGGCTACACACAGCGCGACCACCACCGCGCAGATCATCAGCATGCCGGCGTTGACCATCCAGTACATCTGCTCCCGCTGCTGGACGGGGTCCGAGGACGGGGTCAGTGTCAGCCAGGACGCGATCTGCATGAAGAGACCGGTCAGGACCGGGTACTCGAGGTAGGCCATGTCGCCGTCGAGGCGATCGAAATAGGGCACGAGGCCGTCGGCGAAGCCACGTCCGACGAAGAGGTGCGGGATGTCCGAGTAGCACGCGTGCGTGTACTGCGAACTGGTGCCGCGGAACCATGCCCAGTCGTAGCAAGGGATCTTCTGCACCATGCCGAGTGCGAACATCCCGATCGCCACGAGCGCGATGACGCGCAGAGGTGTGAGGGGTCCGGACCCGAACCGTGCCCAGCGGCCCGCGGGCCCGCCGATCAGCTCGCTGCCCGCCGCGGCGATCTCGTCCTGTCGCGTGGGCGGTACGACGGACGGCTCCTGGTGCACGCTCGTGTCTTCTGCGCTTGGCATGCCGCACATCCTGCCGTACGGCGCTGTGTGCGGGCGTGGCCCGCGTCCGGGACACACGAAGGGCCGTCGACACCTGGATGGTGTCGACGGCCCTCATACGCGTGTCCGGGCGTTCTCCGACGGGCTTCCCGGAGGGCGGCGCTTCATCGGTGCCGCCCTGGGCGGGTGCTATCCGCCGCCGCCGAAGATCCCGCCGCGGCCGTTCTCCTCGCCCGTCGTCGTGCCGTCGGTCGTTCCTGTGGTCGTTCCGGTGTCCGTCCCGCCGTCCGTGGTCCCGGCGTCCGTCCCACCGTCGGTGGACCCGTCCGTGGTCCCCCCGTTGTTGCTGCCGTTGCTGTTCCCGCCGGTCTGGTTGTTCTTGCACTCCCAGTCGAGCGGCTGGCACGTCTCGCTCGGTGAGGGGGACGGCGTCGTCGGGGTGGGTGACGGGGAAGCGGGCTCCTCAGTGGTCTGCGAGGGCGAAGGCGTCGGGCTGGGCGTCGGGCTGGGGGTGGGCTTCTCGCCGACGACCTCGCCGAACGGCTCCGGCGTCGGGAACTTGACGACCTTCCTGCCCTTCATCGCTTCGGCCATGTAGTCGTGCCAGATCTGCGCGGGGAACGAGGCTCCGTGGATCGACTTCTCGCCGCCCGTTCCGTACATCTCCAGGAACTCACGGTTCTTCTGCGTCTCGTCGTCGTCCATCCGGAACATGCTGACGGCGGTCGAGACCTGCGGGGTGTAGCCGACGAACCAGGCCGACTTGTTGCCGTCCGTGGTACCCGTCTTGCCTGCCACGTCCCGACCCGGGAGCTGGGCGGGCGTGCCCGTCCCGTTCTCGACGACGTTCTTCAGCACGTCGGTGACGTTGTCCGCGATGACGTTCCGGAACGCCTGCTTCGTCTCCGTCTTGTGCTGATAGATGATCTCGCCCTTGTGCTTGACCTCGGTGACCGAGAAGGGCTCCCGCTGCTTGCCGCTGGTGGCGAAGGTGGCGTACGAGCCGGCCATCCTGATCGCACTCGGCGAGGAGGTACCGATGGAGAACGAGGGAACGCTGGAGTCCGCCATGTAGTCGTCGTCACGGAGCCCCGCGCTCATGGCGGCCTGCTTCACCTTGTCGGTGCCGACATCCATGCCGAGCTGGACGTACGGGGAGTTGGCTGACTCCTGCATGGCGTATTTGAGCGTGATGTCGCCGTAGGACTTGTCACCGTCGTTGGTCTGGTGCCATTCCTTGTCGTCCTTGTCCAGCCACACGTCACCGTTGTACTGGTTGATCGTCAGTGCGTTGTCGCCGTCGTAGACGCTCTTCGGCGAGACGGGCGTGCGGTCCGACTCGCCCTGGTCGGGACCGAGCTTGGGGTCCCGCTTGCCGTACTCCATGGCAGCCGCCAGCACGAACGGCTTCCACGTCGAGCCGACCTGCGCTCCGGTCGCGTCCGCGTTGTTGGTGTAGTGCTC
This sequence comes from Streptomyces sp. JH34, assembly GCF_029428875.1. Lineage (NCBI taxonomy): Bacteria > Bacillati > Actinomycetota > Actinomycetes > Kitasatosporales > Streptomycetaceae > Streptomyces > Streptomyces sp. JH34. Next base: position 3,644,711 of record NZ_JAJSOO010000001.1, read on the forward strand.
CGTCGCGTTCCGGCCGCCGTACGTGGCGACGATGGCACCCGTCTTGGTGTCGACCGACGCGCCACCGAACTGGACGTGTGTGTCCTTGTCGGGGCGCTTCTTCGCGTTGATCTTGGCGTCGTACACCGTATTGATCGACTTCTCGAGCTGTTCGACGTTCTCCTCGACGAAGGTCGTGTGGATCTCGTAGCCGCCCCGGGCCAGTTCCTTCTCGGTGACGCCCTCCGTGTTGTGCGCGAGGAAGTACTTCGTGGCGAGGTCGACGAGGTATCCGATCTGGCCGCCCAGCTTGGCGTCCTTCTTCGGCGGTTTGGGCATGGGGAACGTCTTGTACTTCGCCCGCTCGGCCGCGCTCATCCGGCCGTCCTTGACCTCTTCGTCGAGGATCCAGCTCCAGCGCGCCTTGGCACGCCGGGTGTTCTCCTTGGCGGAGGCCTTCACCGGGTCGACCTCGGGGGCACCCGCGGGGTCGAAGTAGCTCGCGCCCTTGAGCAGCGTCGCCAGGAAGGCGCACTCGCTCGGGTTCAGGGCCGTGGCGTCCTTGCCGTAGTACGCGCGTGCGGCGGCCTGGAGACCTGATGCGCCCCGGCCGTAGTAGGAGACGTTGAGGTAGCCCTCCATGACCTTGTTCTTCGGGACCGTTCCACCGACCTTGAGCGTGATGAAGAGCTCCTTGACCTTCCGGCTCACGGTCTGGTCCTGGCTGAGCATGGAGTTCTTCACGTACTGCTGGGTGATCGTCGAGCCGCCCTGGGTGTCACCTCCCCGCGCCATGTTCCAGAAGGCACGGGCGATGCCCATGGGGTCGATGCCCCTGTCGTCGTCGAACGTCTTGTTCTCGGCCGAGATGACGGCGTTCCGCATCGCTGCGGGAATCTGCGCGTACTCGAGCGACTGCCGGTTGACGGAACCACCCGTGGCGACCATCTGGGTGTCGTTGGCCCAGTAGTAGACGTTGTTCTGGGCGGTGGCGAGGTCCTTGGGCTCGGGGGGCACCACCAGTGCGTAGGCGATGCCTGCCGCGCCCATCATGATCCCGAGGAAGCCCAGGCACAGGCCGGAGACGAGCTTCCACGACGGGACCCAGCGCCGGAAGCCGTACTTCCCCGCACGCGGGTAGTCGATCATGCGCTTCTTGCCGGAGTCCTCCGGACCCCGGCCGCGGCCTTCGTGACCGGTTGTGTCGCCACCTCCCCGCCGCCGGCCCCCGCCACGCTGGGCGGCGCGACGGGCCTCGGCGCGGCCGCCGTACGACGACGGCTCCTCACCGTGCTCCACTGAAGGTGACTCATGCGTTGCTCTGCGTGACGGGTCGGCGCGGCGACCAGCAGGCTGTTGGGCGGCTCGTCTGGCCGCTGCGCGCCCGCCACCTTGCGGTTGCGGCGTTTTGCGACGGTGCTCGCTCATCGAACGACTACTCCTCGGGCAGGCGAGAGCGCCTGGAAGCGGCAGTTGAGTTCCGGTCCCCCCGAATTACGGCCAAGCCCTGCGGAAGGCTCACCCGCAGTACATCCGGCAGTCCGCGATAACGGACGCACGATGGCGTCTCGCGGTTCCCGGTGGTCTGCATGCCGCACAGACTACGCACGGTCAAAAACCTCCGTGGACCGAACTTCACCCCAAATTACGCAAGTCGCTCCCTATGAATCGGGGATGTGACGCCGCTCACGAACCATCCCCTTGTCGAACATCACGAGCCGATCTATCGTGCTGATGTATCGAGTCGATACATCAGCGCGGCATAAGATGGAGTCGGCAGCCCCGGCAGCCACACGGAGGAGGAGGCGAAGATGAGCAGACGCTCCGGCATCCTCGAATTCGCCGTACTCGGCCTGCTCCGCGAGTCCCCCATGCACGGGTACGAGCTGCGCAAGCGACTCAACACCTCGCTGGGCATCTTCCGCGCCTTCAGCTACGGCACGCTCTACCCCTGCCTCAAGACGCTGGTCGCGAACGGCTGGTTGATCGAGGAACCGGGAAGTGTCCCGGCCCTGCCGCCCACAGCCGGCCGTGGGACCGCCCCGGCGTCCTCGCTGGCCGGGCGCCGCGCCAAGATCGTCTATCGGTTGACGGCAGAAGGTAAGGAGCACTTCGAGGAGCTGCTCTCGCACACCGGTCCGGATTCCTGGGAGGACGAGCACTTCGCGGCTCGCTTCGCCTTCTTCGGACAGACGGAGCGCGAGGTGCGGATGCGCGTGCTCGAAGGCCGCCGCAGCAGGCTGGAGGAGCGCCTCGAGAAGATGCGTGCCTCTCTCGCCCGCACCCGCGAACGACTCGACGACTACACGCTTGAGCTGCAGCGACACGGCATGGAGTCCGTGGAGCGCGAAGTGCGCTGGCTGAACGAGCTCATCGAGAGCGAGCGGTCGGGACGGGATCGGCGACGATCCTCGCCCGAGAGCTCCACTCAGCACGACTCATCAGGAGAGACGGGCGGCCTGCCCCGGCACCGGGACGACACCCGGCCGGATCCGCCCGACGACACCAAGTGACACCCCGCGGAGCCGCAAGGCGTCATCGGGGAACACCGAGAACACACAGGGAGCAATCGGCATGGGTTCGGTTCGCGTAGCCATCGTCGGCGTGGGCAACTGCGCCGCGTCGCTGGTGCAGGGCGTCGAGTACTACAAGGACGCCGATCCGGCCGGCAAGGTGCCCGGTCTGATGCACGTCCAGTTCGGCGACTACCACGTGAGCGACGTCGAGTTCGTCGCCGCCTTCGACGTCGATGCGAAGAAGGTCGGCCTCGACCTGGCGGACGCCATCGGCGCCAGCGAGAACAACACCATCAAGATCGCCGATGTACCGAACACCGGCGTGACCGTTCTGCGCGGCCACACCCACGACGGTCTCGGCAAGTACTACCGGGAGACGATCGAGGAGTCCGCCGAGGCTCCCGTCGACGTCGTCCAGGTCCTCAGGGACAAGCAGGTCGACGTTCTTGTCTGCTACCTGCCTGTCGGCTCCGAGGTGGCTGCGAAGTTCTACGCGCAGTGCGCCATCGACGCCAAGGTCGCGTTCGTCAACGCTCTCCCGGTCTTCATCGCCGGCACCAAGGAGTGGGCGGACAAGTTCACCGAGGCCGGTGTCCCGATCGTCGGCGACGACATCAAGTCCCAGGTCGGCGCCACCATCACGCACCGTGTGATGGCGAAGCTGTTCGAGGACCGGGGCGTCGTCCTGGACCGCACGATGCAGCTGAACGTCGGCGGCAACATGGACTTCAAGAACATGCTCGAGCGTGAGCGCCTGGAGTCGAAGAAGATCTCGAAGACGCAGGCCGTCACTTCGCAGATCCGTGACCGCGAGCTCGGTGCGGACAACGTCCACATCGGCCCCTCGGACTACGTGGCGTGGCTTGACGACCGCAAGTGGGCTTACGTACGCCTCGAAGGCCGTGCCTTCGGTGACGTTCCGCTGAACCTGGAGTACAAGCTCGAGGTCTGGGACTCCCCGAACTCCGCCGGTGTCATCATCGACGCCGTGCGCGCCGCGAAGATCGCCAAGGACCGCGGTATCGGCGGTCCGATCCTCTCCGCCTCCTCGTACTTCATGAAGTCGCCGCCGGTCCAGTACTTCGACGACGAGGCCCGCGAGAACGTCGAGAAGTTCATCAACGGCGACGTCGAGCGCTGAGCCAACTCGTCACCGCTTCGGTGACGCTGTTTCTCCATATGGGGGGTCCCCGGGCAATCCGCCCGGAGGCCCCCCACATGTGTGACGCTTGCACACATGCCTGTCGTGCGTGATCTGGGCGTACTCCTGCGCCTTCGGAACTTCCGTCGCCTACTCGCCGTACGACTCCTCTCCCAATCGGCTGACGGCGTCTACCAGGTCGCGCTCGCCACCTACGTGGTCTTCTCACCGGAGAACGAGACGACACCCGGCGCCATCGCCTCAGCCATGGCGGTGCTGTTGCTCCCGTATTCGCTCGTCGGACCGTTCGCGGGAGTCCTGCTCGACCGCTGGCCCCGACGGCAGGTCTTCCTGTACGGAAATCTGCTGCGCGCCGCGCTGGCCTGCTGCACTGCCTTGCTGCTCCTGAGCTCCGTCCCGGACTGGCTGTTCTACGCCTCCGCCCTGTGCGTCACTGCTGTCAACCGTTTCGTGCTCGCAGGGCTGTCGGCAGCACTCCCGCGCGTGGTCGACACCGAACGGCTCGTCCTCGCCAACTCCCTCTCCCCGACGGCCGGCACGCTGGCCGCCACTGCCGGCGGGGGTCTCGCCCTGGCCATCCGGCTACTGACGGACGGGTCGGACGCCGCTGTAGTCCTGCTGGGCGCGGTCCTCTACCTTGTCTCGGGATTGGCCGCCACGTCTCTGCCCCGCACACTCCTGGGGCCGGACCGGAACCTCCACCATGTGCCAGTGCGGAAGGCCCTCACCACCACAGCACAAGGGCTCATCGAAGGGCTGCGCCATCTGGCTGAGCGGAGGGACGCCGCGCACGCTCTGGCCGCCATAACGGTGGTCCGCTTCTGTTACGGAGCGCTGACCGTGATGGTGTTGATGCTGTGCCGCTACGCCTGGTCCGACGGCGAGTCCGACGGCCTCGCCTTCCTCGGCCTCGCGCTCGGAGCGTCCGCCGCCGGCTACTTCGTGGCTGCCCTGCTCTCGCCGTGGGCGGTCGGACGCTTCGGGCGATACCGCTGGCTGGCCGGCTGCGCCGGAGCCGCCGCCCTCCTCGAGCCGGCGCTGGGGCTCCCGTTCGCCCCCGCTCCGATGCTGGCGGCAGCTTTCATCCTCGGACTCGTGACCCAGGGAACGAAGATCGCCACGGATACCGAGGTGCAGACCTCTGTGGACGATGCCTACCGGGGCCGGATCTTCTCGCTCTACGACGTGCTGTTCAATGCCGCCTTCGTCGCCGCCGCAGCGATGTCAGCCCTCGTCCTGCCCCCAGACGGGCGGTCCGTCGTCGTGGTGCTCACCGTGGCCGTGCTCTACGCCATCGTTTCGGTGTCCATGCTGCGCCGACGGCACACGCACACAGCAGTCCGACGCGCCCGCATCAAGGAATGAGGGGAGTTGTTTCACGTGAAACAACGCCCCTCATTCACTGTTCCAGGTCCCTCGCGGGGAACCGGTCGTGTTTCACGTGAAACACGGTGGCTCCCTCAGATCTCCCACTCGCCCCACCACAGCAGGCGTCAGGCCTCCTGTGCGGCCCACCATTCCTTGAGCGCGGCGACCGCGGCGTCGCGTTCTATCGGGCCGTTCTCCAGACGGAGCTCCAGCAGGAACGCGTAAGCCTCGCCGATCACAGGGCCCGGCCCCACGCCGAGAATCTGCATGATCTCGTTGCCGTCCAGGTCGGGCCGGATAGCTTCCAGCTCCTCCTGCTCCTGCAGTTGCGCAATGCGCTCCTCGAGCCCGTCATACGTACGCGACAGGGCATTCGCCTTGCGCTTGTTGCGCGTCGTGCAGTCCGAGCGCGTCAACTTGTGCAGCCGGTCCAGCAGTGGTCCCGCGTCCCGCACATACCTGCGCACGGCGGAGTCGGTCCACTCCCCGTCGCCGTAACCATGGAAGCGCAGATGAAGTTCCACCAGCTTCGACACGTCCTTGATCATGTCGTTGGAGTACTTCAGCTCGGTCATCCGCTTCTTGGCCATCTTGGCCCCCACCACTTCGTGGTGATGGAACGAGACCCGTCCGTCCTTCTCAAAGCGCCGCGTCCTCGGCTTACCGACGTCATGGAGTAGAGCGGCCAGACGCAGAACGAGATCGGGGCCGTCCTCCTCGAGATCTATGGCCTGCTCCAGGACCGTCAAGGAGTGCTCATAGACGTCCTTGTGACGGTGATGCTCGTCACTTTCCAGGCGCAGGGCGGGAAGCTCAGGCAGTACGTGGTCGGCAAGGCCCGTGTCGACGAGAAGCCCCAGCCCCTTGCGGGGGTGTCCGGAGAGCAGAAGTTTGTTCAGTTCCTCACGGACCCTCTCGGCCGAGACGATCTCGATACGTCCCGCCATGTCCGTCATGGCCTTGACCACGTCAGGGGCAACCTCGAAGCCCAGTTGGGCGGCAAACCGCGCTGCGCGCAGCATCCGCAACGGATCGTCGGAGAAGGACGCCTCGGGCGTGCCTGGCGTGCGCAGAACGCGCTGCGCCAGGTCGTCGAGGCCGCCGTGCGGGTCGATGAACTCCTTCCGCGGCAGCGCGACGGCCATGGCGTTGACCGTGAAGTCGCGACGCACGAGGTCGTCCTCGATCGAGTCGCCGTACGAGACCTCGGGCTTGCGTGAGGTCCTGTCGTACGCCTCCGACCGGTAGGTCGTGACCTCGATCTGGTAGCCGTCCTTCTGCGAGCCGACGGTGCCGAACGCGATTCCGACCTCCCAGACCGAGTCGGCCCAAGGGCGGACGATCTTGAGGACATCTTCCGGGAGGGCGTCGGTCGTGAAGTCCAGGTCGTTTCCGAGCCTGCCGAGCAACGCGTCGCGGACCGACCCGCCGACCAGGGCGAGGCTGAAACCGGCCTCGTGGAATCGCAGGGCGAGGTCGTCGGCGACGGGGGACACCCGCAGCAGTTCGCTCACTGCGCGGTGCTGCACCTGGTTCAGTGCACGGGGGCTGTCTTCGTTGGCATTCGGCACAACAGAAAAGGGTACGTGGCCGGACCGGCCCGGGCGTCATCGTTTCCGGCGACCCTGCGAGACTCTCCCGATCATGTGACGCGGTCCCCGGCACTCAGACATCGGGCACATCGTTACCATGCGTGGACGCAGAGACCGGCAGGACCAGCACCAGCTGACGACGACGAGGGACGGATGCGCGTGGCCGAGGCGGCAGACTTTCAGGGGATGAATACCTCCCCTGCCCGCCGGTGGCTCCGGCGCACAGCCTCCTTGATCGTCGGGGCGCCGCTGATCGCCGGCCTTCTGGCCGGCCCCGCGGCTCCCTCGGCACATGCCGAGGGGCCGGCAAAGGCGCCGACCGGCTCGCGCACCGTCGATGTGTCTCTGGACACGCTCGCCCCCAGCGCGCCTGTCGAGGGCGACACCCTCACCGTCTCCGGCACCCTGACCAACAAGGGGAAGAAGACGGTCACGGACGCCGAGGTCGACCTGCGCGTCGGGCCGAGACTGTCCGGCCGAGGAGACATCGACCAGGCCGCCAAGCGCACCGGTTACCTGCCCGGTAGTGACCCGGCCAAGCTGGGCGGTTCGTACACACTGAAGGTCCCCAAGCTGGCGTCCGGCGTCAGCCAGGACTTCACCCTCGCCGTCCCGGTGGACAAGCTGGACCTGGGCACCGAGGGCGTCTACCAGCTCGGGGTGTCCCTCACAGGCCGGACGGCCGACTACGCCTACGACCAGGTCCTCGGTATCCAGCGGACCTTCCTTCCGTGGCAGCCCGAAGACACCAAGAGCAAGACCGAGCTCACCTTCCTCTGGCCCCTCATCGCGTCGGCGCACGTCACCGCCGAGACGGGCTCCGACGAGCAGCAGACGCCCGTGTTCGCCAATGATGATCTGGCCCTCGAGCTCGCCCCCGGCGGACGCCTGGAACAGTTGGTCTCGCTGGGTCGCCAGCTCCCCGTGACATGGGTGATCGACCCTGACCTACTGGCCTCGGTCGACGCGATGACGAAGAACTACCGGGTCAAGGCCGGTGACACCACGGTCGCCGGGACGAACCAGACCATCGCCAAGAAGTGGCTCACGGATCTGCAGGCGGCCGTGAAGGACGGCAAGGTGGTCGCCCTGCCTTTCGCCGACCCCGATCTGGCCTCCATCGCCCACCGTGGCAAGAACGTCTCCGGCGCCCTCAGTCACCTGCAGACGGCGACCGAGGTCGCGGGTACGACGGTCGAGACCGTGCTTCATGTGAAGCCGTCCACCGACTTCGCCTGGCCGGTGGACGGTGCGATCGATCCCTCGGTCGTCGATGTCGCCACCTCGGCGGGCGCACACAAGGTGATCGCCCGAAGCGACAGCCTCGAGGAGACCGGCGGACTGCTCTACACACCGACTTCGGCCCGGCCGATCGGTGGGGGCACCACCGCTGTGGTCTCGGACTACCGGCTCTCCACCGCGTTCACCGGCGACATGACCAAGGCCGGCGCCTCGACGCTGGCGGTCCAGAGGTTCCTGGCGCAGACGCTGGCAGTGACTGAGCAGGCCCCCGACAAGCAGCGCAGCATCGTTGTCGCCCCGCAGCGGACACCCACCGCCGCCCAGGCACAGACCATGGCGCGCGCTCTCCAGGCCCTTACGGCCGAACACTGGACGGAGCCTCTCGACCTCACGGAGGCTTCCGAACGGAAGCCGGACGCACAGGCCACGACGCGGGTACCCAGGGCATCCCAGTACCCCAAGAAGCTTCGAAGCCAGGAACTGCCGACCCAGGCGTTCCAGGACATCCGGACGACGCAGGGCTCGCTCGACAGCTTCCAGGTCATCCTCACGCAGCCCGACCGGGTGGTGACCCCCTTCGGGAACGCGATCAACCGTTCAGTGTCGACGTCATGGCGCGGCAGTCCGCTCGAAGCGCAGCGCTACCGCGACTCGGTCCGCACCTATCTGCAGGGGCTCACCAACGAGGTCCAGCTGATCACTAAGTCGGACGTGACGCTGTCCGGTCGGAGCGCCACGATCCCGGTGACCGTGCAGAACAAACTGGTGCAGGGCGTCGATCACCTCGTGCTCCGTCTGACGTCGGGCAATGCCACCCGGCTCAACCTCAACGACGGCGGAGCGGTCGCCGAGCGACCGGTCAAGATCGCGGGCGGGCACAGCCAGTCCGTGAAATTCGACGCCGCTGCCAACGCCAACGGACAGGCGCAGGTCACTGCACGTCTCTTCACGGCCGACGGTGCGCCCTACGGCGAGGCGATGACCTTCACGGTGAAGGTCTCGGAGGTCACGCCGACGGTGCTCCTGGTGATCGCCGGCGGTCTGCTGCTGCTGGTCCTGGCAGGCATCAGGATGTACACCCACCGCAAGCGCACCGTGGCGGGCGGCGCATCGGAGGGCGGCGGGGAACCCGAGCAGCCGAGTGACCCGGAGTCGGACACCGGTCCGGAAAGCGGTAACCCATCGGGCCCGGGTGAGAAAGTGGACCGTTGAGCGATGTCTGTCGGGGCCTGTCGGCCGGGGACAATGAGGTGGGGTTTCGATGAACGCGCCGTACGACGGTGACCGCGGCCAGGGCGCGGGCGGAGCTGGGTCTTCCAGCGGTCCGCCGGTGCCACCTGGCCCAGGACGGGACGGCGAGACACCCGATCCCTACCTGCAGCACGCGTACGACCACGATCCGTATCGTGCCCAGGATCTCGCCGCTCAGGATCCGGTGGCCGAGGCGCTCTACGACCGCGCCGCCCATCCCCCGCCGCCTCCGGGTACCTACCAGGAACCGCAGGCGCTCTACCAGCAGCCCCCGGCGGCTCAGCACGCCCCTGACGCCCGTATCTGGGCCCAGACGCCGCCACCGGAGCCCGCAGGCCCCTCCAGGCACCTCCCCTACGGCGACAATGCCGCGACCACCCAGTACGTAGGGGTGGACGACCTGGTCACCCAGGCTTCCGACGACCGGGGGGAGCAGGACGCCTTCGCGCACCTCTTCCGCGACCAGGAAGGGTCAGGCCGCCCCGCGAGCCCTCCAGCCGAGCCTGAAGCGGCTCCGGCTCCGCCGAAGTCCGGCGGACGGGCCGCCGGGATACTGAAGTCCAGCGCGCTGATGGCGGCGGGCACCTTGGTGTCGCGGCTGACCGGCTTCGTCCGCAGCCTCGTGATCACTGCGGCGCTGGGCGCGGCGCTGCTCGGGGACAGCTTCACCATCGCGTACACCCTGCCGACGATGATCTACATCCTGACGGTGGGTGGCGGACTCAATTCCGTCTTCGTTCCGCAGCTCGTCCGCTCCATGAAGGACGACGAGGACGGTGGCGAGGCGTACGCCAACCGGCTGCTGACGCTGGTGATGGTCGCCCTGGGCCTGATCGTCGGGGTCGCCGTCCTCGCTGCTCCGTGGCTCATCCACATGATGTCCCCGACCATCGCGAACGACGTCGCGGCGAACAGCGTGTCCGTCACCTTCGCCCGCTACTGCCTGCCCACCATCTTCTTCATGGGCGTGCACGTGGTCATGGGGCAGATCCTCAACGCGCGCGGGAAATTCGGCGCGATGATGTGGACCCCGGTCCTCAACAACATCGTCATGATCGTGACGTTCGGCCTGTTCATCTGGGTCTACGGCTCCTCCGCCGAATCCCGGATGGGCGTGGAGACGATCCCTGCCGAGGGCGTCCGCCTGCTCGGCATCGGTACGCTGCTCGGTCTCGTCGTCCAGGCCCTGGCCATGATCCCGTACCTCCGGGAGGCTGGGTTCCGCTTCCGTCCCCGCTTCGACTGGAAGGGGCACGGGCTCGGAAAGACGGTCAGGCTCGCCAAGTGGACGGTGCTCTTCGTCCTGGCCAACCAGGCCGGGGTCATCGTCGTCACGCAGCTGGCGACCTCGGCAGGCAAGCTGTCGGGCAAGGACGGCACGGGCTTCCTCGCCTACTCGAACGCCCAGCTGATCTGGGGCATGCCGCAGGCCATCATCACCGTCTCGGTCATGGCGGCCCTGCTTCCCCGCATCTCCCGCGCCGCCCACGACAACGACCCCGGGGCCGTCCGGGACGACATCTCCCAAGGTCTGCGCAATTCGGCGGTGGCCATCGTCCCGGTCGCCTTCACCTTCCTCGCGCTCGGACTGCCGATGTGCACGCTGCTCTACGCCTCCAGCGGCACCGAGGCAGCGCGGTCGATGGGCTTCATCCTGATGGCGTTCGGCCTCGGCCTCATCCCGTACTCGGTGCAGTACGTCGTGCTGCGTGGCTTCTACGCGTACGAGGACACCCGTACCCCCTTCTACAACACGGTCATCGTCGCGGCTGTCAACGCGGCGGCCTCCGCCCTCTGCTACGTGATTCTTCCGGCCCAGTGGGCAGTCGTGGGTATGGCGGGTGCCTACGGGCTGGCGTACGCGGTCGGTGTCGGCATCGCGTGGCGACGGCTGAGCCACAGGCTGGGCGGCGACCTCGACGGCGCCCGTGTGGTGCGCACCTACGCCCGTCTCTGCCTGGCCGCGGTCCCCGCAGCCGTGGTAGGCGGCGGGGTGGGCTTCGCTCTCCTCAAGACTCTCGGTGAGGGAGCCGGCGGCTCTGTTGTGGCACTGGTCTGTGGCAGCGTCGTCCTGCTGGGTGTCTTCTTCGTCTCGGCGAAGAAGATGCGTATCGAAGAGCTCAACGGCATGGTCGGCATGGTCCGGGGACGTCTCGGACGCTGATACGCGCTCCGTGCCGCACAACCATCGCTGGACACCGCGTGTCGTGCATAGCGCCGGAGTGTGGGCACAATTGGCGTGACTGTGCAGAGCTGGCTGGCATCGCGCAACGGATGGGGAGGCAGGAACGACGGTGGCGGAACGTAGCACGGCTGCTGTCGACGTGGCCGACAACAGCGGCGACGAGCCGCTGACCGCCAAGGCGGACGCGGCCACGACCGACGGGACGGCACAAAGCAAGGACGTGAAGGGCGCAAGCTCGAAGGACGCGGAGAGCGAGCAGGACGGCTCCGACGCGGTGCCGGCGTCCCCCGACCTGCACAGCGGCCACAAGTTGGCCAGACGCTACCGGCTCGAGGAGTGCGTCACCCGGCTGGACGGATTCAGCAGCTGGCGTGCCGTCGACGAGAAGTTGCGGCGCGCGGTGGGTGTGCATCTGCTGCCCGCCGATCATCCTCGCGCCCGTTCGGTGCTGGCGGCGGCCCGCTCGTCCGCGCTGCTCGGCGACCCGCGCTTCGTCCAGGTCCTGGACGCGGTGGAGGAGGGCGACCTCGTCTACGTCGTCCACGAATGGCTCCCCGACGCCACCGAGCTCACAGCGCTCCTGGCCGCCGGGCCCCTGGAAGCTCACGACGCCTACCAGCTCGTGAGCCAGATCTCCCAGGCCATGGCTGCCGCACACCGCGAAGGGCTCGCACATCTGCGCCTCACTCCGGGTGCCGTGCTGCGTAGCTCGACGGGCCAGTACAGAATCCGTGGTCTGGCCGTGAACGCCGCTCTGCGCGGAATCACCGCCGATCAGCCTCTGCGCACGGACACCGAATCGATCGGCGCGCTCCTCTACGCCGCCCTGACCCGGCGCTGGCCCTACGAGAGCGACGCGTACGGGCTTTCCGGGCTCCCCAAGGACCTGGGACTCATTCCCCCGGACCAGGTACGGGCGGGCGTCCACCGGGGTCTGTCCGAGCTCGCCATGCGGGCGCTCGCCAACGACGGCGCTACCGCGTCACGGCAGGAACAGCCGTGCACCACCCCGGACGAGCTGGCGAAGGCGGTCGCGGCCATGCCGCGGGTCCTTCCCCCGGAGCCGACATTCACGGCGCCGCCGGAGTACCAGCGCACGACGTACCAGCAGGGCACCTACGGACGCCCGTCCGCACGGCCCACTTCGGCCACGCAGCCTGTCATCGTCCCGCCGCCCCCTCTGCAGAGTCGCACCGGCAAAGCACTCAAGTGGGCAGTGTCCGCGCTGCTCATCGCAGCTCTTGGCCTGGGCAGCTGGCAGCTCGCGGAAACCGTCCTGAACAGGGGGAACGATTCAGGCGAGCCGACCCCGACCCAGACCACCGACGACGGGGGCGACGACAACAATGCCGCCGAACCCAGCAAGCCGGTCACCATCGTGGGAACCCAGGACTACGACCCGCTCGGCGACGGCTCCGAGAAGCCAGGCTCCACGAAGAACGTCTACGACGGTGACACAAGCTCCTACTGGAACACGGACGGCTACTACAGCGCCGACTTCGGACGGCTCAAGGAGGGCGTCGGAATCGTCCTCGACCTCGGCAAGGTTCAGCAGGTGGGGAACGTCGATGTGTCCTTCCTCGGCGGAAACACTTCCGTCGAGCTGAGGAGCACCGAGGACGCGTCCTTCCCTCAGCTGCCGGGGGGTTTCACGAAAGCCGCGAGCGGTTCCGGGACAAAGGTGTCCCTCAAGCCCGACAAGCCGGTGCAGGCACGGTACCTTCTGATCTGGCTGACCGAACTGCCTCTGAGTGACGACGGGAACTACAGGGGCAAGATCTCGGACATCAAGGTCACCAGCTGACGGCACCAGGGGAGGGGGCTCACCGTTGGACGACGCCAGATTCGCCGACACCAGCGACCAGGATCTCCTGGCTCAGCACGTCGCAGGCGAACCGGACGCCTTCGGTGAGCTCGTGCGGCGGCACCGTGACCGCCTCTGGGCAGTGGCCCTGCGCACGCTCGGGGACCGAGAGGAGGCTGCTGACGCGGTGCAGGACGCCCTCGTCTCCGCCTTCCGCGCCGCCCACACCTTCCGTGGCCAGTCCGCGGTCACCACGTGGCTGCACAGGATTACCGTGAACGCCTGTCTCGACCGTGCCCGCAAGACGGCCTCCCGGAGAACCGCGCCGGTCGACGACACCGAGCGGCTCGATCAACTCATGGAACCTCATGAATCCGCCGAAGCTCCCGCGGAGCGGCGGGATCTGCACCGCGAACTCGTGGCCGCCCTCGCCACGCTGCCGGCCGAACAACGCGCCGCCCTTGTTCTCGTGGACATGCAGGCCTATCCCGTAGCGGAGGCAGCCCGCATTCTCGACGTACCGACCGGCACCGTGAAGAGCCGCTGTGCGCGAGGCCGGGCCAGACTGCTTCCCCTGCTGACCCATCTACGTAGCAACAGAGGGGACGGCAAGGACAGCCGCATGGAAAGGAACCGGACGCAGGGGCCATCCGTCCCACCGGCGTCAGGACCACGAAAAGCAGGTGACGGAGATCCTGCCGGCGTCAAGGGTGGAGGTGGGCTCGCATGACATCCACAGCCGACACGGCTCAGCACCCGGACGTCTCGGAGATCGCAGATCTCATGGAAGGCATCCTCCCGCCGTCCCGCGCGGCAGAAGTCCGTCACCACATCGAATCCTGCGCTGAATGTGGCGACATCCACGCGTCGCTCGAGGAGATCCGCTCACTGCTGGGGGCGGTGGGACCGCTTCCCGAGCCCATGCCGGAAGACGTCGCCCACCGCATCGGCACGGCGCTGGCAGAGGAAGCCGCGTCTGCTGCCACGGGTCCGAACGCGGCAGCCCGTGAAACAGAGGTAACCGTGGGCCCGGCCGCAGCGTCCTCTGTTTCACGTGAAACATACGATCTGCCGACGGATGGCATGACCGCACCCCGACCGGCCGGTCGTCCTCGCGGTGCCACCGGCCCCGGCAGGAGTCCGGCTCGCCGTAGGCGTCGCACGATTGTCCTTGGTACGGCCTTCGGGGCCGCGGCCATCGGAATGAGCGTCTTCGTACTCCAGTCCCTTCAGTCGTCCCAGGATTCGGCAGGCTCGATGGCCGACCACGGAGTCAGCGCCGCCGAGAAGAGCCACGGAGACTATTCGGAAGGAACGCTGGAGGGCCGTGTCCGCACGCTCCTCAACGAGTCGAAGGCGTCCGGGAGTCCAGGTCACACTCCGGCCGAACCGCCACTGGACACCACATCGTCCCCGGGAAACCTGCCCCCGGGAGATGCGACCCCCAGCACCCGCCTGCTGGCACCGATCGTGGATGTTCCACCGTGCGTGCAACAGGGCACAGGCCGGAACGCGCCCGCCCTGGCCGTGGAGGAGGGCAGCTACGAAGGAACAGCCGCGTTCCTGGTCGTGCTGCCTCATGTGACTGACACGAGCCGAGTACAGGCCTACGTCGTCGATGCAACCTGTGTGGATTCCAAGGCCGTGACAAAAGGCCACCTGCTGCTTACGCACTCCTACGCTCGCCCCTGAGGCCCACGCCGGGAGCCGGGCCGCTCTTTCGGGAATGCATGCCCCGTAGGATCCGTTGGGTGGGGTGAGAGTCGTGGAACCGACCCCAGTAGGCAGTAGGCAGTCTGCAGAGACGAGGAAGAACCCGTGAGCGACGTCCGTAATGTGATCATCATCGGCTCCGGGCCGGCTGGTTACACCGCCGCCCTGTACACCGCTCGCGCGTCGCTGAATCCGCTGGTGTTCGAGGGAGCTGTCACCGCCGGCGGCGCGCTGATGAACACCACCGACGTGGAGAACTTCCCGGGCTTCCAGGACGGAATCATGGGCCCTGAGCTCATGGACAACATGCGCGCGCAGGCTGAGCGGTTCGGCGCCGAGCTCATCCCCGACGACGTGGTCTCCGTCGACCTCACCGGAGAGATCAAGACCGTCACGGACACTGCGGGCACGGTGCACCGCGCCAAGGCCGTCATCGTCACCACGGGATCCCAGCACCGCAAGCTCGGCCTGCCCAACGAGGACGCACTTTCCGGGCGGGGCGTCTCCTGGTGTGCCACGTGTGACGGCTTCTTCTTCAAGGACCAGGACATCGCTGTGATCGGCGGCGGTGACACCGCGATGGAGGAGGCTACCTTCCTCTCCCGGTTCGCCAAGTCCGTCACGATCGTCCACCGCCGGGACTCCCTGCGAGCCTCCAAGGCCATGCAGGACCGCGCCTTCGCCGACCCGAAGATCAAGTTCGCATGGGACAGCGAGGTGGCCACGGTTCACGGGGACCAGAAGCTCTCCAGCCTCACCCTGCGCAACACCAAGACCGGTGAGACCTCCGAACTTCCGGTGACGGGTCTGTTCATCGCTGTCGGCCACGACCCCCGCACGGAGCTCTTCAAGGGCCAGCTCGACCTCGACGACGAGGGCTACCTCAAGGTCGAAGCCCCCTCGACGCGCACCAACCTGAAGGGTGTCTTCGGCGCCGGCGACGTCGTCGACCACACCTACCGACAGGCCATCACAGCCGCCGGGACCGGTTGCTCGGCAGCTCTTGACGCAGAGCGCTTCCTGGCAGCGCTCTCCGACGAGCAGCCCGCCGAGCCGGAGAAGACCCCGGCAGTCTGACCGCTTCCACTCGAACCCCACCCCCCGAAGTTAAGGAGGCCGCCGTGGCCGGCGCCCTGAAGAACGTGACCGACGATTCCTTCGATGAGGACGTCCTGAAGAACGACAAGCCCGTGCTGGTGGACTTCTGGGCCGCCTGGTGCGGTCCGTGCCGTCAGATCGCGCCTTCGCTGGAGGCCATCGCTGCTGAGCACGGTGACGAGATCGAGATCGTCAAGCTCAACATCGACGAGAACCCGGCTACCGCGGCAAAGTACGGCGTGATGTCCATCCCGACGCTGAACGTGTACCAGGGCGGCGAGGTCGCCAAGACGATCGTCGGCGCCAAGCCGAAGGCCGCGATTCTCCGTGATCTCGAGAACTTCATCGGCCAGAAGTAACAGCTGACTGTTTCACGTGAAACGGGCCCTACCCCCGGGGAGGGCCCGTTTCGCATGTTAAACAACCGGCAGCCACGGTCAGAGGGGCCGCAGTGCCGGCTCTTTCTGTACGGCACCCAGCAGACGATCCAACGCCAGCTCGACGTCTTCCTTCCAGGAAAGAGTCGAACGCAGCTCGAGCCTGAGACGCGGATGTACGGGGTGAGGGCGCACCGTCTTGAAGCCGACCGCGAGCAAGTGGTCCGCGGGCAGCACACACGCCGGCTCCTTCCACCGGGCGTCGCCGAATGCCTCAATCGCCTTGAAGCCACGTCGCAGCAGGTCCTTGGCCACTGTCTGGACCATCACTCTGCCCAACCCCTGCCCCTGGAATCCGGGCACGATCAACGCGGTCATCAGTTGTACGGCGTCGGGAGAGACAGGGCTGGTGGGAAACGCTGTGGAACGGGGAACGTACGCAGGCGGTGCGTAGAGAACGAAGCCGACCGCGACGTCATCCACGTAGACGACCCGCCCACAGGAGCCCCACTCCAGCAACACTGCGGAGATCCAGGCTTCCTTCTCGAGTTCAGGTCTGCCGGACTTTACTGCGGCTTCCCCGCTGACCGGATCAAGTTCCCAGAAGACACACGAGCGGCAGCGCCTTGGGAGATCCGGAAGGTTGTCCAGTGTGAGCGGTACGAGCCGACGCCCCATGTAGGCGGTTCCTCACTTCCCTCGGCCACCACATCGCGTGCAGCGGCCAGCGCACTCCGTTCTCGGAACAGGCTGCCGACGAATCCCCCGACAGCGCCAAGTCCCAACCCGACTGTCACCAGGTGGCTGCGATTCACTGATCGCACGGCCCCCGCCTCCTCTGAGGTGGATCACTGTGGTGGATACGCCATACCAGAACGCATCGTATCCACCCAGAGGTGATGGGGATACCGAGAGACGGCAAAGGGCGGGCCGAGTTCCGGATAACTTTCCGGAACTCGGCCCGCCCTTCTCTGCTCAGCAGAATCAGGCCTCGTCGGCGTCAGCCTGCTCTTCCTCGACACTGCGTTCCAGCACGCGCCCTTCGCCCGGAGCAAGGCTTCCGAGAATGCGGTCCAGATCCTCCATCGAGGCGAACTCGACGACGATCTTTCCCTTCCTCTGCCCAAGATCGATCTTCACCCGTGTCTCGAACCGGTCAGAGAGACGCGAGGCAAGATCAGTCAGAGCCGGCGAGACCCTGCCACCGGCTCTGGGCCCTCGCGGCTTCGCGGAACTCGTCGGCTCCGATCCGAGAAGGTTCACGATCTCCTCGACCGCGCGCACCGACAGTCCTTCGGCCACGATGCGGTGAGCCAGCCGATCTTGCTCGTCGGAGTCGTCCACCGAAAGCAAGGCCCTCGCATGACCGGCCGACAGGACACCTGCCGCGACCCTGCGCTGCACCGGCGGTGAGAGCCTCAGCAGACGCAGCGTGTTCGACACCTGGGGACGGGACCTTCCGATCCGGTCCGCCAGCTGATCATGGGTGCATTTGAAGTCCTTCAGCAGCTGGTCGTACGCTGCCGCCTCTTCCAGAGGATTGAGCTGCGCTCGGTGCAGGTTCTCGAGAAGGGCGTCGAGGAGCAGCTTCTCGTCATCCGTCGCGCGGACGATGGCCGGGATGCGCTCCAGGCCGGCTTCGCCGCACGCCCTCCAACGGCGCTCACCCATGATGAGTTCGTAGCGGCCCTCAGCAACCTTGCGTACGACGACGGGTTGGAGAAGACCGACCTCCTTGATGGAGGTGACCAGCTCTGCCAGTGCGTCCTCGTCGAAGACCTCACGCGGCTGCTTCGGGTTCGGCGTGATCGAGTCGAGGGGGACCTCAGCGAAGTACGCACCAGCCGAATCGGTCTGTTCGGCTGCGAGTTCCCTCTCCCCGACAGGTGAAGTCGGTTCCGGCACCAGAGGGCCGGGCGGGAGCGCCGACAGTTTCGCGGCGGCCACTCCACGCTCTGCCGTCATCGTGGGGGATGCAGCCACCGCGTTCGTGCCGGATGCGGGGCCGACGATCTGCTTCTCCTGGGGAGCGGCGGGAATCAGCGCACCGAGTCCACGCCCCAGCCCTCTACGACGCTCGCTCACTGCATGCCCTCCGAATGACTCTGCTGACTGTTCTGGACGCCCGTATGGGCAGGCTCGCCCGCCGGGGCGTGCTGAGCCTCGTAGTGGATCCCGACGCCTCTCAGCGCGATCTCACGGGCCGCCTCAAGGTAGGACAGAGACCCGCTGGAGCCCGGATCGTACGTCAGGACGGTCTGCCCGTAACTCGGCGCCTCAGAGATCCGTACCGAACGAGGAATGCTGGTCCGCAGCACTTCCTTGCCGAAGTGGGTGCGCACCTCCTCCGCGACCTGTGACGCAAGCCGGGTCCGGCCGTCGTACATGGTGAGCAGGATCGTCGATACGTGAAGGTCAGGGTTCAGATGGCCTCGAACCAGGTCGACGTTGCGAAGAAGCTGACCGAGACCTTCCAGCGCGTAGTACTCGCACTGGATCGGGATGAGTACCTCAGCTCCAGCCACGAGTGCATTGACCGTCAGCAGACCGAGCGAAGGCGGGCAGTCGATGAGGATGTAATCCAGCGGCTGGTCATACGCCTGGATCGCCCGCTGCAGTCGGCTTTCCCTTGCGACCAGCGACACCAGCTCGATCTCCGCACCGGCGAGATCGATGGTTGCCGGCGCGCAGAAGAGACCTTCGACATCCGGGACGGGCTGCACCACCTCGGAGAGCGGCATGCTCTCCACCAGAACGTCATAGATGGAGGGGACTTCCGCATGGTGGTCGATCCCCAGAGCCGTGGACGCGTTGCCCTGCGGGTCGAGGTCCACCACCAGGACGCGGGCGCCGTGCAACGCGAGCGAGGCGGCAAGGTTGACCGTCGAGGTCGTCTTACCCACACCGCCCTTCTGGTTGGCGACGACCATGACGCGTGTCCGGTCTGGCCGTGGCAGCCCTTCGCCGGCGCGGCCAAGGGCCTCGACCGCCAGCTGGGCCGCACGACCAATGGGTGTGTCGTCCATGGGCGGCGGTGTTTCACGTGAAACACCGTCTCCCAGGGACTCGGTACGGGGACCGGGGACCGGATCGGTCATCGGTCCCGCGATGTTGGCGTCGGACCGCAAGGATTCACTCTCCTCGACTTCAGGCTCGCAATGAACAGAGCCTGCCATGCTTTCGGGGTCGTGAACCAGCGAGGCCGACTGTTCTGTGGATGAATCCGGTTCTGTGGACAACTCGGTAGCCCGCACGGGCTTGCGGTCGCGCGGCGCGGCAGCCGCGCGACCGCGACCGATGATTCCCTGCAGCAGAGAGCGACGTTTCACGTGAAACACGATGCCTCCGCAGCCCAGCGGGGGGCTCCCGACACTCCGCATGCAGCACATATCACTGCATGCATGGAGCATCAAAGCAAAAAGGCATCAAGCGTGCCAAGAGCACACATGGTCTGCCTGGCCGGGCCCTGGAACGGCTCCGCTCAGCGACGCCGCCTGGCGCGACCCGCCCTCGCGGCCTTGGCTCGCTTTGCGGCGAACCTCACACCGCCGGGGCTCTCTCCGACCACCACGCGAACCACCGTGGACGTGGGATCAACGAGGCCCTCACCGACGTGCAGTACCTCGGTGTCCACCACCCCAAGCTTGCTCAGCGCAGCACGAGCTCCCTGGATCTCCTCCTCGGCCGTGCCGCCCTTGAGAGCCAGCATCTCGCCGTACGGGCGAAGCAGGGGGACTCCCCAGCCGGCGAGCCGGTCGAGGGGAGCAACCGCCCGGGCCGTCACCACATGAACGGGCTGCAGTGTCCCAAGCACCTCTTCGGCCCGGCCGCGGACGACCGTCACATGGTCCAGCCCCAACAGCTCGACGACCTCCTGGAGGAAGTTCGTACGACGCAGCAGCGGCTCGAGCAGCGTGATCTTCAGGTCGGGACGCACCAGTGCCAGCGGAATTCCAGGAAGGCCGGCGCCCGAACCCACGTCGCACACCGTGACACCCTCGGGAACCACCTCGGAGAGCACCGCACAGTTCAGCAGATGGCGTTCCCAGAGGCGTGGCACCTCGCGAGGTCCGATCAGCCCACGTTTGACGCCCGCGTCAGCGAGCAGCTCCGCATACCTGACAGCTTCTGGAAAGAACTCACCGAATACCGCCTGCGCCTCCTTGGGCGCCTGAGGGAGCTCTGCTTCCTCCGTCACGGGGACCGTCCTTCCGTACCGCACTAGCACGCTGACTATCAGGCTGACAAAGATCGGCCCCGCCTGCGAACAGACGGGGCCGACAGTACAAGGATCCGGTCAGGCCGGGAGGACGACGACGAAGCGCTGCGGCTCCTCGCCCTCGGACTCACTGCGCAGACCCGCTGCCGCGACCGCGTCGTGCACGACCTTGCGCTCGAACGGCGTCATCGGCTCCAGCTTCACAGACTCGCCCGAGCTCTTGACCTCGTCCACGGCCTTGGCACCCAGCGCGGCGAGAACCTCACGCTTCTTGGCACGGAAGCCGGCGATGTCCAGCATCAGGCGGCTCCGGTCACCGGTCTCACGGTGAACGGCCAGACGCGTCAGCTCCTGGAGCGCCTCCAGCACCTCGCCGTCACGGCCCACGAGCTTCTGCAGGTCGCGTGCCGATTCGCTGATGATCGAGACCGCGGCCCGGTCCGCCTCCACGTCCATGTCGATGTCGCCGTCGAGGTCGGCGATGTCGAGCAGGCCTTCGAGGTAGTCAGCCGCAATCTCACCCTCCTGTTCGAGGCGGGTCAGAGTGTCGCTGCCCTCAGCGGCCGTGGTGGTGGTGCCTTCCGTCACGGATGGACTCCTTCTTACTTCTTGGACGGGTGCTTGGGCCGCTGCGGGCCCTTGCGCTGTCCGGACTTGGCTTGGCGTGAGGAGCCGGACGCGGCGGGCTTGTCCGCCGACTTCGGCTTGTCGTCGTGCGAGGCGTCCTGCTTCTCCAGCGACGTCTTGGCTTCCGAGCCGGTGGAACCAGAGCTTTTCGCCGTGCCGGGAGGCGTGGCAGCGGTGTGGCGCTTCGCCTTGGTCTGGCGCTTCGGCTGCTGACGCTTGGGCGCAGCACCGCCCTCGGCTTCCAGAACAGCTGCGTCGCTCTTCGTCACCGTGCCGTCCTCCTGAGCGGCGAGGCCGAGCTTGCTCAGACCGGTGATGAACTTCCGCTCGATGTCGTTGCGATCGGACCCCTTGGCGACGATTCGCTTGACTGTGTTGCGTCGCGTCCGGCCACGTACCTCACCGTGCGAGGTCACACTCTTCAGCACGCGGTTCAGGTACTGGTCCTGCGCCTTGCTTCCAGGAGTCGGGTTCTGGTTGATCACGTACATCTGCTGACCCATGGTCCAGACGTTGGTGGTCAGCCAGTAGACGAGGACACCGACGGGGAAGTTGATACCCATGACCGCGAAGATCACCGGGAAGATGTACATCAGCATCTTCTGCTGCTGCATGTACGGGGTCTTCACCGTGAGGTCGACGTTCTTCGTCATCAGCTGGCGCTGCGTGAAGAACTGCGACGCGGACATCATCACGATCATGATCGCGGTGACGACACGGACATCGGTCAGCGAGGCTCCGAGGGCCGAGACCTTCTCTTCGCTGTCCATGAACTTCGCGGCCAGCGGCGCGCCGAAGATGTGTGCCTGGCGGGCGCTGTCCAGCAGCGGCTGGTCGATCACGCCGATCGTCTTGCCTGAGGCGATGGCCGAGAGCACGTGATACAGGGCGAAGAAGAACGGTGACTGCGCCAGGATGGGAAGGCACGAGGAGAGTGGGTTGGTGCCCGTCTCCTTGTACAGCTTCATCATCTCTTCGGACTGACGCTGCTTGTCGTTCTTGTAGCGCTCCTGGATCGCCTTCATCTTCGGCTGGAGCACCTGCATGTTCCGCGTCGACTTGATCTGCTTGACGAACAGCGGGATCAGACAGATGCGGATCAGGACCACCAGGGACACGATGGACAGGCCCCAGGCCCACCCCGTGTCATCGCCGAAGAGCGCTCCGTACAGCTTGTGGAACTGGACGATGACCCATGAAACAGGCGTGGTGATAAAGCTGAACAGACTGGCAATCGTGTCCACTAATCAGGCTCCTTGAGCTTTGGACGAGGTCTCTGTGGCCGGGCTCAGGGGTTCGGAGACCGACCCCCCGGAAGGCACATCGGCGGCGGAGTCCCCGCCCTTGCCGCCACGCACCCAGGTGCGCAGCAGTTCGTGCCAACGCGGACGTTTGCGTGGCGGTACATAGTCCACGCCGCCGGGTGACCACGGATTGCAACGCAGGATGCGCCATGCGGTCAGCGCTGTTCCCTTGATCGCACCGTGCCGGTCGATCGCCGTATATCCATAGTGGGAACACGACGGGTAGTAACGGCAGACAGGCCCGAGAAGCGGGCTGATCGTCCACTGATACAGCTTGATGAGAGCCAGCAGCGGGTACTTCATCGCGCGCCCCCTCCCAGCAGCCGCTGGAAGGCGGCGTCCAGGTCTTGGGCCAGCTGTGCATGGTCGGCGTCACCCGATCCGGGTAGCGCTCGTACGACAACAAGGCTACCGGGGGGCAGCTGAGCAAGCCGATCGCGGACCAGGTGACGAAGCCTGCGCTTCACCGCCGTGCGTACGACTGCTCCACCCACCTGCTTGCTGACAACGAAACCCGCACGTGGCGGGGGAGCACTCTCCCCTGTCACGTGCGGGTCCGTGGCACCGCTGCGTAGATGCACGACGAGAAGCGGGCGTCCGGCCCGACGTCCCCGGCGTACAGCGACTGCGAAGTCCTCGCGCCGCCTCAGCCGATTTTCGGTAGGCAGCACGTCATGACCTGACCGCGATCAGGCGGACAGGTTTGCGCGACCCTTGCCACGGCGGTTCGCGAGAATCGCGCGGCCGGCACGGGTACGCATACGCAGTCGGAAGCCATGGGTCTTGGCGCGACGACGATTGTTCGGCTGGAAGGTGCGCTTGCTCACTCGGGGGCTCCAGAAATGATTCGTGTGTTGGCGGGACATCGCCTGGCTGTCACCGTGCGCCCACGAGGAACTCGCGTAAACGCCTTAGTGCACCGCTTCACAATCACAGATCGTGATGTTTGCCCATCGGAGGCAGGCGGCAGCAGCCATCGACAACTCGACCTGGTCACGGTACGCGCGGCTACGCCATCCGGTCAAACCGGGTCCGCGCCACCCCCTGCTGTACACAGCCTGTGGACAACAACTTGAACCACGCGGGTCGGGCTGACTACCGTGGCTGAACTCCGGTTCTTTTCCTTCCTCCCTGCCGGGCCTCACCCGACCCGACCCATCCCGTCCCGAGAAGCACACATTCGTGGGACATGCGAGAGAGCGTGCCTTGTGGCTGATGTACCTGCCGATCTTGCCGCAGTGTGGCCGCGAGTGCTGGAACACCTCCTCGGGGAGGGCCAGCAGGGCATCCAGCCGAAGGACAAGCAGTGGATCGAGCGCTGCCAGCCGCTGGCACTCGTCGCCGACACCGCCCTGCTGGCCGTACCCAACGAGTGGGGCAAGCGTGTCATCGAGGAGCGGCTCACACCGCTGATCAGCGAGACCCTCACACGTGAGTGCGGACGCCCGATCAGGATCGCGATCACCGTCGACGACTCGGCGGGCGAGCCTCCCGCCCCGCCCGCGCCCCCGAGGCACCAGCCCCACCAGGGGCAGCAGTCGCACCGCTATCAGGGGCCCCAGCACGACGAGCCCGCGCGCGACGACGGGTACGACGGCTACGGCCACCGGCCCTCCGACGACGGCATGCCGACGGCCCGCCCCGCCTACCCGGACTACCAGCAGCACCGCCCGGGGCCCGGCGCCTGGCCCCGTGCCCAGGAGGACCTCGCCTGGCAGCCCCGGCACGGCGGGTACCAGGACCGCGACCCTTACGCCAGCCCGCGCTCCCAGCAGCCGCAGCACGACTACCGTCCGCAGCCGTCCGAGCACCAGGGCTACGAGCAGCAGCGGGACAGCCGCGACCGCCGCGATCTGCAGGACCAGCACCGCCAGAGCGGTCCCGGCACCGGGAGGGCCGGCGGCGGGCCCATGGGCACCCAGTCCGCGCCCCCGCCCGGAACCGGCGAACCGCACGCCCGGCTGAACCCGAAGTACCTCTTCGACACCTTTGTGATCGGCGCGTCCAACCGCTTCGCGCACGCGGCGGCCGTCGCCGTCGCCGAGGCCCCCGCGAAGGCGTACAACCCCCTTTTCATCTATGGGGAGTCGGGACTGGGCAAGACCCACCTCCTGCACGCCATCGGGCACTACGCACGGAGCCTCTACCCAGGTACCCGGGTGCGGTACGTGAGCTCCGAGGAGTTCACCAACGAGTTCATCAACTCGATCCGCGACGGAAAGGGCGACACCTTCCGCAAGCGGTACCGCGACGTGGACATCCTCCTGGTCGACGACATCCAGTTCCTGGCGAGCAAGGAGTCGACGCAGGAGGAGTTCTTCCACACCTTCAACACGCTCCACAACGCCAACAAGCAGATCGTGCTGTCCTCGGACCGTCCGCCCAAGCAGTTGGTGACGCTGGAGGACCGGCTGCGCAACCGGTTCGAGTGGGGTCTCACCACTGATGTGCAGCCTCCCGAGCTGGAGACGCGTATCGCGATCCTCCGCAAGAAGGCGGTGCAGGAGCAGCTCAACGCCCCGCCGGAGGTTCTCGAGTTCATCGCCTCGCGCATCTCGCGCAACATCCGCGAGCTGGAGGGCGCCCTCATCCGTGTGACCGCCTTCGCGAGCCTGAACAGGCAGCCCGTGGATCTCGGTCTGACCGAGATCGTGCTCAAGGACCTGATCCCGGGCGGCGAGGACTCGGCCCCCGAGATCACGGCGCCGGCCATCATGGCGGCGACCGCGGACTACTTCGGGCTGACGGTGGAAGATCTCTGCGG
The DNA here is from genome assembly GCF_029428875.1 of Streptomyces sp. JH34. Classification (NCBI taxonomy): domain Bacteria; kingdom Bacillati; phylum Actinomycetota; class Actinomycetes; order Kitasatosporales; family Streptomycetaceae; genus Streptomyces; species Streptomyces sp. JH34. The sequence continues at coordinate 3,669,912 of NZ_JAJSOO010000001.1, forward strand.
ATCCTCCCGCAGCCGCGTCCTGGTGACCGCCCGCCAGATCGCCATGTACCTCTGCCGCGAGCTGACGGATCTTTCCCTGCCCAAGATCGGTGCCCAGTTCGGCGGGCGCGACCACACCACGGTGATGCACGCCGACCGGAAGATCCGCGCGCTGATGGCGGAGCGGCGCTCCATCTACAACCAGGTCACCGAGCTCACCAACCGCATCAAGAACGGCTGACGCGCCGCGACGGCGGCTCAGGGCCGCAGCTCCACGCCCCGAGGGCGCCTCACGAGGACCGTACGACGTCCTCGTGAGGCGCCCTTCTTCGTTCGGGAGCCCATGACAGTGGGCCTGAGCGGACACGGCCCTGAGCCGACGAGAAGGCGGCGCCCGGGAGCGGTGAACGCCCTGTGGCGTCGCCGGAGTCTTGTCCTGAACCGTTCCTGAGCCGTTCCTGAGCCGCCCGGGCGCGGTCCCACAGCAGTCCTCGACGCCCTCCGGGGCCCTCGACGCAGCCGTCTCCCACTCGGTTCGGAGATCCGCGAGTCCGCTGAATCCAGGTGGAGTGTTCGAATACAGGCCCCTGATGAGCCCTTCTCCACAGTGGAGGCCGGAATCCGGCGTCCACAGCCTGGGGACTGCGAAGTTGTCCAGATTGCGTCCACAGGGTCTGCTGTCGATACTCCATCAGGCCAGGTCACATGCCTGGGGATTTGTGGTCAACGATGATCCACAGCCTGTGGACAGAATCTGCGTCCACAGGCACTCGATGATGTTGTCCACCGGCGGCCCACAGGCACGTCGCCGTTGTCCCCAGCTTCTCCACACCCCTGTCCACTGTTCGGCAACCCGACACCGCCTTTCACTGCCGCGAGTGAAAGGCGTCACACCAGGACCCCGGATTGAGCTGTGGGGAACGGGGGTAAAGCTGGGGACAGGCCTGGGGAGAAGTCCCCCCGCCCTGTGCATCGGGTGTGCAGAACTTTCGCGTGTCCACAGAAACGCATGGTTGTCCACCGGTGCCACCCACAGGGACGGTGGACAAAAAATGGCTTCTGACCTGTGCAAACGACGTTATCCACGGTTTCCACAGGGCCTACTACTACTACCACTCAGAGTTAGCCAGGAATCAGCTTCGAAGCAGGGCCTGTGCACAACTCGAGCGGCGACCTCGGCACGCCTCTTGGCGCGACTTGACCCCGAGCAGCAACGAGTGTCGGTGCCGTACGTCAGACTGGACCCCGGCGGTCTCCCCCAGCCTCTCGGCAGGGAGCCCCGTTCAGACGACGATGGCCAGCAGGGCGAGCGAGCAACAGCAGGAGGCGGTTCCGGTGAAGATCCGGGTGGAGCGCGATGTACTCGCGGAGGCGGTGGCCTGGGTGGCCCGTAGCCTCCCGGCCCGTCCGCCGGCGCCCGTTCTTGCGGGCCTTCTCCTGAAGGCTGAGGACGGCGCCCTCAGCTTCTCGAGTTTCGACTACGAGGTCTCGGCCAAGGTCTCGGTGGACGCCGAGATCGAGGAGGACGGGACCGTCCTCGTCTCCGGTCGGCTGCTCGCCGACATCTGCCGCGCCCTGCCGAACCGTCCGGTGGAGATCTCCACAGACGGTGTACGGGCCACGGTGGTCTGCGGCTCCTCGCGGTTCACACTCCACACCCTTCCTGTGGAGGAGTACCCGGCACTGCCGCAGATGCCGACGGCCACGGGCACCGTTCCCGGTGAGGTCTTCGCCTCCGCGGCGGCGCAGGTCGCCATCGCGGCCGGGCGCGACGACACCCTGCCCGTCCTGACCGGTGTCCGGATCGAGATCGAGGGCGACACCGTCACCCTCGCGTCGACCGACCGCTACCGCTTCGCCGTCCGTGAGTTCCTGTGGAAGCCGGAGAACCCCGAGGCCTCGGCCGTCGCTCTGGTGCCCGCCAAGACCCTCCTGGACACGGCCAAGGCGCTGACGAGCGGCGACACGGTGACGCTGGCGCTGTCCGGCTCGGGCGCGGGCGAGGGGCTCATCGGTTTCGAGGGCGCCGGCCGCCGGACGACCACGCGGCTGCTCGAGGGCGACCTCCCGAAGTACCGGACGCTCTTCCCGACCGAATTCAACTCGGTCGCGGTCATCGAGACCGCCCCGTTCGTCGAGGCGGTCAAGCGCGTGGCCCTCGTCGCCGAGCGCAACACCCCGGTGCGGCTCAGCTTCGAGCAGGGCGTGCTGATCCTCGAGGCCGGCTCCAGCGACGACGCACAGGCTGTGGAGCGTGTCGACGCGGTGCTCGACGGCGACGACATCTCGATCGCCTTCAACCCGACCTTCCTGCTGGACGGGCTCAGCGCGATCGACTCCCCGGTCGCCCAGCTCTCCTTCACGACGTCGACCAAGCCCGCGCTGCTCAGCGGCCGGCCGGCCGTCGACGCCGAGGCGGACGACGCGTACAAGTACCTGATCATGCCGGTCCGCCTCTCCGGCTGATCCGGCGTGGTTCCTGTCATGGCAGTTTCCGGCGGGCAGGCTCAGTGCCGAGCGGGCTCACCGTGCTGCACCCCGCCGGGCTGCCCGGCCCGGGCGTAGGCTCGGTCCTGGGTACGAATCGGCACAACGCTTAAGGAATCTCTGATGGAGCTCGGTCTCGTCGGCCTCGGCAAGATGGGCGGCAACATGCGCGAGCGCATCCGCCGCGCAGGGCACACGGTCATCGGTTACGACCGCAACCCGGACGTCGCCGATGTCCACAGCCTCGAAGAGCTTGTGGGCAAGCTCAAGGGCCCGCGTGTCGTGTGGGTGATGGTCCCGGCGGGTGCCGCGACTCAGTCGACCATCGACGAGCTGGCCGATCTGCTGTCCCCGGGCGACGTCGTCGTTGACGGCGGCAACTCCCGCTGGACGGACGACGAGAAGCACGCCGTCGAGCTGGGCATCAAGGACATCGGCTTCGTCGACTGCGGTGTCTCCGGCGGTGTCTGGGGCCTCGAGAACGGCTACGCCCTGATGTACGGCGGCACCGAGGAGAACGTCGCCAAGGTCCAGCCGGTCTTCGACGCACTCAAGCCCGAGGGCGACTTCGGTTCCGTCCACGCGGGCAAGGTCGGCGCCGGCCACTTCGCCAAGATGGTCCACAACGGCATCGAGTACGCCATGATGCAGGCCTACGCCGAGGGCTGGGAGCTCCTGGAGAAGGTCGACTCCGTCACCGACGTGCGCGAGGTCTTCCGTTCCTGGCAGGAGGGCACGGTCATCCGTTCCTGGCTGCTGGACCTGGCGGTCAACGCGCTGGACGACGACGAGCACCTCGACCAGCTCCGTGGCTTCGCCGCGGACTCCGGCGAGGGCCGGTGGACGGTCGAGGCCGCCATCGACAACGCCGTGCCGCTGCCCGCGATCACCGCTTCCCTGTTCGCGCGCTTCGCGTCGAGGCAGGACGACTCGCCGCAGATGAAGATGATCGCCGCGCTGCGCAACCAGTTCGGCGGCCACGCGGTCGAGAACAAGAAGTAGGACCGCAGGAGAGCGGGCCGCGGGCAGCAGCCGGCCCGCGGCACAGCTGAACACAGCAGAGCAAGCAGTCGGAAGGGTCGGCGACCATGCACGTCACGCATCTCTCGCTGGCCGACTTCCGCTCGTACGCCCGGGTCGAGGTACCCCTCGACCCGGGCGTCACCGCGTTCGTGGGGGCCAACGGCCAGGGCAAGACCAACCTCGTGGAGGCGGTCGGCTATCTCGCCACGCTCGGCAGCCACCGGGTGTCGTCCGACGCCCCCCTGGTGCGGATGGGCGCCGAGCGCGCCGTCGTACGAGCCGCGGTCACTCAGGGCGAGCGGTCGCAGCTGATCGAGCTCGAGCTCAATCCGGGCCGCGCCAACCGGGCCCGTATCAACAGGTCGTCGCAGGTCAGGCCTCGTGATGTCCTGGGGATAGTGCGGACGGTGCTCTTCGCCCCGGAGGACCTCGCCCTGGTGAAGGGGGATCCGGGCGAGCGCCGGCGTTTCCTCGACGAGCTGATCACGGCGCGTTCCCCCCGCATGGCCGGAGTCCGCTCCGACTACGAGCGGGTGCTGAAGCAGCGGAACACCCTGCTGAAGTCCGCCGCCATGGCCCGTCGGCACGGCGGCCGGTCGATGGACCTGTCCACGCTCGACGTGTGGGACCAGCATCTGGGCCGCGTAGGGGCGGAACTCCTGGCGCAGCGACTGGATCTCATCGCGACCCTGCAGCCGCTGGCGGACAAGGCCTACGCGGACGTCGCTCCGGGCGGCGGCCCCGTGACACTGGAGTACCGCAGCTCGGTCGGCGCCGACGTGGAGCCCGCGCGTACACGCGAGGAGCTGTACGAGCAGGTGATGGCGGCCCTGGCCCAGGCACGCAAGCAGGAGATCGAGCGAGGAGTGACCCTGGTCGGCCCGCATCGTGACGACCTGGTGCTGGGCCTGCGCGGAATGCCGGCGAAGGGATACGCGAGCCACGGCGAGTCCTGGTCGTACGCCTTGGCGCTGCGGCTGGCCTCGTACGATCTGCTCCGCACCGAGGGCAATGAGCCGGTGCTGGTGCTCGACGACGTGTTCGCAGAGCTGGACGCGCGCCGGCGCGAGCGGCTGGCGGAGCTGGTGGCCCCCGGTGAGCAGGTGCTGGTGACGGCGGCTGTGGACGACGACGTCCCGGGTGTGCTCGCCGGAGCGCGGTACGCGGTCTCCGCCGGGGCGGTGGAGCGGCTGTGAGCGGCAAGGACGATCAGGGTGGTGCCCCGCAGGGCCCGGCGCAGCAGCCGGAGGTCTCGGGTGTGGACCTGGCGCGTGTGGCGCTGCGTGCCGCCAAGGAGCAGGCCCGCGCCCGGGGCGCGGCCGCGCAGCAGAAGAGCCAGGCCAGGCGTGGGGGTGGTCTGCGGTCGGGCGCCCGGTCCGACGGCCGCGATCCGCTGGCCCTGGGCTCGGCCATCAGCCGGCTGATCACGGAGCGGGGCTGGGAGACGCCTGCGGCTGTCGGCGGTGTGATGGGCCGCTGGCCGCAGATCGTCGGTGACGACCTGGCCAACCACTGCGTGCCCGTGCGGTACGACGAGGATCCGGCCGAGCGGGTTCTGACCGTGCAGTGCGATTCGACGGCGTGGGCGACGCAGCTCCGGCTGCTGGCGCCTCAGCTGGTGGCCCGGCTGAACACGGATCTGGGGCACGGCACCGTACGGATGATCAAGGTTCTCGGTCCGGGCGGTCCGCAGCGCAGGTTCGGCCCTCTCCGCACTCCGGGGAGCAGAGGGCCGGGCGACACCTACGGCTGAGCAGGGCCTTTCTTGCTGCTGCGGTCTCCGTGGGTCGGCGCGGGCGGGGAAGGGCCGGAAGGTGGATCACCCACTTCTGTAAGGATTTGCCGACCACCCGGTGCTTCCGATCTGTACGACTGTGTCCCGCTTTGCGTTGTGCGTGAATGGTGAAGCGTCCCTCACCGTAGCGGGAGGTTGACAGCCCGAAGCGCGCAAAGCCCTCGTGAGCCCCCCGGGGCCCCTGTCTGAATATGGGGAGTCGTCAGCCGCTCATTCAGGGCGGCACATGCGTACTCAGGCACCGGCAAACCCCCATTCATGTCAGCGCTACCGGTAGACTGGTGGACAATCCCGTTTCCTTGCGGGAGTCGTCGATACAAGCCGAACGACGCAGCCGCTCCCGCCTGCCGGAGAACGGCCTGTGCTGTGCCAGAAAGGGCGCTTCGTGGCCGATTCCGGCAACCCCAACGAGAACATCCCGTCCACAGCCGGTGAGCCCGGAGAGGTCACCGCCTCGTACGACGCCAGCGCGATCACCGTGCTCGAGGGCCTGGACGCGGTCCGCAAGCGACCCGGTATGTACATCGGGTCGACCGGTGAGCGCGGTCTCCACCACCTCGTGCAAGAGGTTGTCGACAACTCGGTCGACGAGGCGATGGCCGGGCACGCGGACACCATCGACGTCACGATCTTCGCCGACGGCGGGGTGCGTGTGGTCGACAACGGTCGCGGTATCCCGGTCGGCATCGTGCCGTCCGAAGGCAAGCCGGCTGTCGAGGTCGTGCTCACCGTCCTGCACGCCGGCGGCAAGTTCGGCGGCGGCGGTTACGCCGTCTCCGGCGGTCTGCACGGCGTCGGTGTGTCCGTCGTCAACGCCCTGTCCACGCGGGTCTCCGTCGAGGTCAGGACGGACGGCTACCGCTGGACGCAGGACTACAAGCTCGGTGTCCCCACCGCCCCGCTGGCCCGTCACGAGGCCACGGAGGAGACGGGGACCAGCGTCACCTTCTGGGCGGACGGCGACGTCTTCGAGACCACTGATTACTCCTTCGAGACGCTCTCTCGGCGCTTCCAGGAGATGGCGTTCCTCAACAAGGGACTCACCCTCAAGCTCACCGACGAGCGCGAGGAGGCGAAGGCCACGGCGGGCGCGGACAGCGCCGAGGTGGTCGACGTACCCGACGAGGAGTCGACCCGCACGGTCACGTACCACTACGAGAACGGCATCGTCGACTTCGTCAAGTACCTCAACTCCCGCAAGGGAGAGCTGATTCACCAGTCGGTGATCGACATCGAGGCCGAGGACAAGGACCGACTCCTCTCGGCCGAGATCGCCATGCAGTGGAACACGCAGTACACCGAGGGTGTCTACTCCTTCGCCAACGCGATCCACACGCACGAGGGCGGCACGCACGAGGAAGGCTTCCGTGCGGCGCTGACCTCGCTGGTCAACCGCTACGCGCGCGACAAGAAGCTGCTGCGCGACAAGGACGACAACCTCACCGGCGAGGACGTCCGCGAGGGTCTGACGGCGATCATCTCGGTGAAGCTGGGCGAGCCGCAGTTCGAGGGCCAGACGAAGACGAAGCTGGGCAACACCGAGGCGAAGACCTTCGTCCAGAAGGTCGTCCACGAGCAGCTGACGGACTGGTTCGACCGGAACCCCAACGAGGCCGCCGACATCATCCGCAAGGGCATCGCGGCCTCCACGGCCCGTGTCGCGGCCCGCAAGGCGCGTGACCTCACCCGTCGCAAGGGGCTCCTGGAGAGTGCCTCGCTGCCGGGCAAGCTGAGTGACTGCCAGTCCAACGACCCGACGAAGTGCGAGATCTTCATCGTCGAGGGTGACTCCGCCGGTGGTTCGGCGAAGTCGGGCCGTAACCCGATGTACCAGGCCATCCTGCCGATCCGAGGCAAGATCCTGAACGTCGAGAAGGCCCGGATCGACAAGATCCTGCAGAACACCGAGGTCCAGGCCCTCATCTCCGCCTTCGGTACCGGAGTCCACGAGGACTTCGACATCGAGAAGCTCCGCTATCACAAGATCATTCTGATGGCGGACGCCGACGTCGACGGTCAGCACATCAACACTCTGTTGCTCACCTTCCTCTTCCGCTTCATGCGGCCGCTGGTGGAGCAGGGCAACGTCTACCTCTCGCGCCCGCCGCTCTACAAGATCAAGTGGGGCCGGGACGACTTCGAGTACGCGTACTCGGACCGGGAGCGCGACGCGCTCGTGGCCCTCGGCAAGCAGAACGGCAAGCGGATCAAGGAAGACTCGATCCAGCGCTTCAAGGGTCTCGGCGAGATGAACGCCGAGGAGCTGCGCGTCACCACGATGGACATCGACCACCGTGTGCTGGGCCAGGTCACGCTGGACGACGCTGCGCAGGCCGACGACCTGTTCTCGGTGCTGATGGGCGAGGACGTCGAGGCGCGCCGCTCGTTCATCCAGCGCAACGCCAAGGACGTCCGCTTCCTCGACATCTGAGTCGGCCGTACAAGCAAGCCGCAGTGCGAAAGGACTTTGACCAGCAATGGCCGACGAGAACACCCCTGTGATGCCCGAAGAGGAGCCCACCGTCCCGGGCGTGGGCATGCGTGTCGAGCCCGTGGGGCTCGAGACGGAGATGCAGCGCTCCTACCTCGACTACGCGATGTCCGTCATCGTGTCGCGTGCGCTGCCCGACGTACGGGACGGCCTCAAGCCCGTCCACCGCCGGGTGCTGTACGCGATGTATGACGGCGGCTACCGCCCCGAGAAGGGGTTCTACAAGTGCGCCCGCGTCGTCGGTGACGTCATGGGTACGTACCACCCGCACGGCGACTCCTCCATCTACGACGCCCTGGTGCGCCTCGCGCAGCCGTGGTCGCTGCGGATGCCGCTGGTGGACTCCAACGGCAACTTCGGTTCCCCGGGCAACGACCCGGCCGCCGCCATGCGGTACACCGAGTGCAAGATGATGCCGCTGTCCATGGAGATGGTCCGGGACATCGACGAGGAGACCGTCGACTTCCAGGACAACTACGACGGCCGCAACCAGGAGCCGACGGTTCTGCCGGCGCGTTTCCCGAACCTCCTGGTCAACGGCTCCGCCGGCATCGCCGTCGGTATGGCGACGAACATCCCGCCGCACAATTTGCGTGAGGTCGCCGCCGGTGCCCAGTGGTACCTGGAGAACCCCGAGGCCTCGCACGAGGAGCTGCTGGACGCGCTGATCGAGCGCATCAAGGGCCCCGACTTCCCCACCGGCGCGCTGGTCGTGGGCCGCAAGGGCATCGAGGAGGCGTACCGCACCGGGCGTGGTTCCATCACGATGCGCGCGGTCGTGGCGGTCGAGGAGATCCAGGGCCGCCAGTGCCTGGTCGTCACCGAGCTGCCGTTCCAGACCAACCCCGACAACCTCGCGCAGAAGATCGCCGACCTGGTCAAGGACGGCAAGGTCGGCGGGATCGCGGACGTCCGGGACGAGACGTCCTCGCGTACGGGCCAGCGCCTGGTCGTCGTGCTGAAGCGCGACGCGGTCGCCAAGGTCGTGCTGAACAACCTCTACAAGCACACCGATCTGCAGTCGAACTTCGGCGCGAACATGCTGGCGCTCGTCGACGGAGTGCCGCGCACGCTGTCCATCGACGCGTTCATCCGTCACTGGGTGACGCACCAGATCGAGGTCATCGTCCGGCGCACGAAGTTCCGCCTGCGCAAGGCCGAGGAGCGGGCGCACATCCTGCGAGGCCTGCTCAAGGCTCTGAACGCGATCGAGGAGGTCATCGCGCTCATCCGCCGCAGCAACACCGTGGAGATCGCGCGTGAGGGCCTGATGGGCCTGCTGGAGATCGACGAGATCCAGGCGAACGCGATCCTGGAGATGCAGCTGCGCCGCCTGGCCGCGCTGGAGCACCAGAAGATCACCGCCGAGCACGACGAACTCCAGGCGAAGATCAACGAGTACAACGGGATCCTGGCCTCCCCCGCGAAGCAGCGTCAGATCGTCAGCGAGGAACTGGCCGCGATCGTCGACAAGTTCGGCGACGACCGGCGCTCCAAGCTGGTGCCGTTCGACGGTGACATGTCCATCGAGGACCTCATCGCCGAGGAGGACATCGTCGTCACGATCTCCCGCGGTGGTTACGTCAAGCGCACCAAGACGGACGACTACCGTTCGCAGAAGCGCGGCGGCAAGGGCGTGCGCGGCACGAAGCTCAGGGAAGACGACATCGTCGACCACTTCTTCGTGTCGACGACGCACCACTGGCTGCTGTTCTTCACCAACAAGGGCCGGGTCTACCGGGCCAAGGCCTACGAGCTGCCGGACGCCGGCCGGGACGCGCGCGGTCAGCACGTCGCGAACCTCCTGGCGTTCCAGCCGGACGAGCAGATCGCGCAGATCCTGGCGATCCGCGACTACGAGGCCGCGCCCTACCTGGTCCTGGCGACCAAGGGCGGCCTGGTGAAGAAGACCTCGCTCAAGGACTACGACTCACCTCGCTCCGGCGGCGTCATCGCGATCAACCTCCGGGAGACGGAGAGCGGCGCCGACGACGAGCTGATCGGCGCTGAACTGGTGTCGGCCGAGGACGATCTGCTGCTCATCAGCAGGAAGGCCCAGTCGATCAGGTTCACCGCGACCGACGACGCGCTGCGCCCGATGGGCCGCGCCACCTCGGGCGTGAAGGGCATGAGTTTCCGCGAGGGAGACGAACTGCTCTCGATGAATGTTGTCCGGCCCGGTACGTTCGTGTTCACTGCCACCGACGGCGGTTACGCGAAGCGGACCGCTGTCGACGAGTACCGCGTCCAGGGTCGTGGCGGTCTGGGCATCAAGGCTGCCAAGATCGTCGAGGACCGCGGTTCTCTCGTCGGTGCGCTGGTGGTGGAGGAAGCGGACGAGATCCTCGCCATCACGCTCGGCGGCGGCGTGATTCGTACGCGAGTCAATGAAGTCAGGGAGACGGGCCGTGACACCATGGGCGTCCAACTGATCAATCTGGGCAAGCGGGATGCCGTCGTCGGCATCGCGCGCAACGCCGAGGCCGGTCGTGAGGCCGAAGAGGTCGACGGGACCGATGAGGCCGAAGGCGCCACGGGCGAGGCTCATGCCGAGACCGTGGTCGAGGGCACAGTCGAGGGCACGGCGCCTTCGGCCGGGGAGCACGAGGAGTAGAGCGTGAGTGGAGCCACGGGCGCAGGTTCGGCCGCTTCCGGAGCAGGCGCGAACGGCGCCCGTGGCCCTGCCACGGACTCCCAAGGGGGAACTGTGACGGACACTCGGGGACCTCAGTACGAGGGGTACGCGACCGGGCCTCTGCCCGGTGAGCGGGAGCCCGCAACGGGCCAGGCGGGGCCCTACCACCCGCCCCAGGCGTATCCGTCCCCTGCGGGCGGTACGCAGGGCGGCGGCACACAGGGCGGCGGTGGCGGGAAGGCGACCCGGCTGCCCCGTACGGGGGCGCGGACCACTCCGCGTACCCGTAAGGCGCGTCTGCGGGTCGCGAAGGCGGATCCGTGGTCGGTGATGAAGGTCAGCTTCCTGCTCTCCATCGCTCTCGGAATCTGCACGGTGGTCGCGGCAGCGGTCCTGTGGATGGTGATGGACGCGATGGGCGTCTTCTCCACCGTGGGCGGCACGATCAGCGAGGCCACGGGGTCGAACGAGAGCAACGGCTTCGATCTGCAGTCGTTCCTGTCGCTGCCGCGCGTCCTCATCTTCACCTCGGTCATCGCGGTGATCGATGTGGTGCTGGCCACCGCGCTGGCCACGCTGGGCGCCTTCATCTACAACTTGTCGGCCGGCTTCGTGGGTGGCGTGGAGCTCACTCTCGCCGAGGACGAGTAGGACGCCGGGTATCGATTTTGGGACTGGCCCCGACGTGCGCTAATCTTCAGAAGTCAGCGCAGCAGCGCGGCGGGGCTATAGCTCAGTTGGTTAGAGCGCATCCCTGATAAGGATGAGGCCACAGGTTCAAATCCTGTTAGCCCCACCAGCGAGAAGACCCCCAGTCGACAACGACTGGGGGTCTTCGACGTTTTATGGCTGACGTCGATGACGGTCACGGAACCGTTCCCGGTGCCTCAGCCGTCGTGCTTGGTGCGCACGGATTCGTGAGGGGGACTGTGGAAGGCGATCCGCCGTGGTGGGGAATCCTGGTGATCTCGGCCGGGGTGACCGCGGCCCTCGGGGCGATCTTCCTGTCCGTGGCCGCCGCAGTGGCTCTCGGCGTGATCTGGGTGCGGGGCAGGCGTAGCCGCTGACCATTCGCCGGAAGGACAAGCCGATCAGTGGATCTTCCGGTCGCTCCGCGAGCATCGTCACGGCTTCCCGCTCACCGTCGCCCGCGACGTGGGTGCAGACGTCCATCATGCTGATCTGGCTGTGCCGCAGGATGGCCTGAGCGAACCTTGGGACGCACCTCCCTGCCGACGACATGGAAAAGGCCCCCGCCGGTGTGAACCGGGCCAGGGGCCGGGAGGGCGTTCTCAGCGCCCTCAGGGTGGCAGGGGAGCCGAGTCACCGGCAGGTGAGGCGCTGTGGGCGGAGCGGGTGCTGTCCGTCGCGTGCACGGCGTCCGTGGAGTCGGACGACAGCTGGCGGGTGGCGGGCGAGGAGCCGTGCGCCTCGGCGCGGATGCGCTGCTTCATCGTGGGTGGCAGCGCCCTGTCACGCGGAAGGGTCCATCGCACCGACGGCGTGGTCGCGGTTGCCGGCTTGGCGGCCGTGTGCTCGTGGCTCGTGACCGTCGGCTCCGCGGCCGTGGCCTGGGCGGTGGCGAGCCCCAGCGACGCGAGAACCGCGAAGAAGGCGGTGACGAAGGCGGTCCAGATGCTCTTGACCCTGAAGGTGCTCATGGCCCCTCGCTTTCAGGTGGTCCGGTTTGCTTACCTTTCTGATGATGTGGATCCGGCCCGTGGAAACCGGGACCGACGCCCCCGGTTCGCCGATCTTCTGATGAACACCACTCGTATGGTTCAACCGGTTCGAAAAGCTGCTCAGAGGGGCGGTCAGAGGCTCCGGAAGGGGTCCGGAGCGGGTGGCGGCCGGGTTCCGGGGAGGTCACCGATCGGTATCGGCCGGTGTGTATAGTCGGGCGGCAGAAGTCCCTTACGTCAAGGAAAGACGAGGTCGCGCGGTGAAGAAGCTTCTCCTGGTCGCACTGGCCGCCATCGGCGGGCTCCTCGTGTACCGCCAGATCCAGGCGGATCGCGCCGAGCAGGATCTGTGGACGGAGGCGACCGACTCCGTGCCCGCAGGTTCAGGTGTGTGAGACGGAACAGTCTGCTAAAGCCCCGGCCGCCGAGCGGCCGGGGCTTTCTGCTGTCCGGGATCCGCTGGTGCCAGGCCGGGGCCGCCCGCCCTTGGTTCGCCTAAGTAAATCACTTGATTGCACTCGTGAAGAAATGATGGATGGGTGATCGAGAAAGCGACGGGCGTGCGTGGTCCCTGGACTCACCGGGCGGCGTGAAGTGCGGAGTTCTGCGACGAGCCGCCCGTCGAGGGCTCCACGGCGCACCCGTACGGAGCGACGCGGCTGTTCATCCTGGCGCGCTTCCCGGTGCACAGCCGCCCTGGGTCCGCTCGACGCCTGTGCGGCACCGGCGGACGCCCCGCACGCGCCACCGGGCGGCTGTGCCGGTGACGGAGCGGGGGCCGCAGACAGCGGCGGTGCGGGCGGGGCAGGATGGACCGGCATCACGGCCGCTGCCCGAGCGGGCGCCGTGATCGCCCTGATGTCCGGGCCCTGCTGGTACGCGGGTGGCGCGGGGCAGGCACGCATACGACGAGGGGAAGCGCGTGAACAGGCAGCGCAACAGGGGCCGGGCGATACTCGCGACGATCGCAGCGGTGTGCGCGGTGGCGGCGGTGCCGGGTCAGGCACGCGCGGCCGACGAGCCCGCGCCGTACACCTTCGACCCTGCGGCGGTGGCGGTCCGGGGCGCGGAGACGAACGCCGACGCGGAGGAGCTGAAGGCCGGTTCGGTCTACAGGAGTTCCATCGGGCAGGGGCAGAAGCTCTACTACCGTGTGCAACTCGACGACACGACCGACGCGTACGTCTCCGCGGTGGCCGTCCCGAAGACCGGTGGGAAGGTCGCCTACGGGGACGGCATCACGATCAGCATCAGGGATCTCGACGACACCCGGTGCGGCTCCGGGGACGCGGCCTTCGAGTCGGCGGAGTTCCCACGTCCGATCGCGGCCTACGCCCACCGGGCGGTGGACGAGGACAGCACCATCTGTGCGGCGGGCGGCACGTACAACGTTCTGATCGAGCGGGAGAGCAAGGCCACCTCGTCCCCCGGGTCCTGGGATCTGGAGCTGCGCTACGAGCGTGAGCCGGCTCTGAAGGAGGGCCTCTCGCCGCCCACCGAGGCTCCGGAGAACTGGCCCTCCGCCTCGCCCGTGCCGCCGACGGGCAAGCAGGAGCGGACCGGTGGCACCGGCTTCTACGACGCCACCAGCCTGGAGTCCGGTGAATGGGTGGACTCCGTCGCCCCCGGGCAGACCCGCTTCTACCGGGTGCCCGTGGACTGGGGCCAGCAGATCTTCGCCACGGCCGCGCTGAGCAACAGCGGTAAGTCGACGGAGTATCTGGGCAACGCCTTGGCCATGGCACTGGACAACCCGGCGCACGGCCACGTGGACGACGCGACTCTGTCGTACTCCGGCGCGCCGAGTTCCGTGGCCCTGGACCCGCTTCCGCCGGTGGCTTACGAGAACCGTCACGACGCTGGGGCGGACGTCAGCGCCATGCGGTTCGCCGGCTGGTACTACCTCTCGGTGACGCTCTCGCCCGAGGTGGCCGAGCACTACGGGGACGATCCCATCGGGCTGACGCTCAGGGTCAAGGTCGTCAACGAACGCAAGCCGTCGCCCTACCAAGGGGACGCCGGGATCTTCGGCGTCTCGGACGACGACAGGGACATGGCCAAGAGCGGGCAGAGCGCGCCCGAAGCCGGGGAGAGCGGCACGATGAAGGTTGTGGCCGCGGCCGGTATCGGTGCGGGCTCCGTCCTGGTACTGGGGCTCGGGGCGTGGACGCTGCTGGCCAGGCGCCGAGCCGCACCGGTCGCCGCGCCGCCCGGTGCGGGCGGCCAACCGCCTCTCGGGGGGCCTCCGCAGGCCCGGTAGGGCTCCTCAGGGCTGAGTGAGCGCCCAGATGCCCACCGCGAAGCAGATCAGCGCCACCACGAGCACCGGGACCGCCACCTTCGGGGACGGCCCCGGCCGCTTCACGGGCAACGGCTGTCGCGGTGTCGTGTTCCGGGGGTCCTGCAGGTGTTCGGCGGTGTAGGCGCGGGTGGGCGGTGCTCCGTACGGCACGGCGGCCGTGGCGGCACGGGCGGGATCCTGGGAGGCGTCGGCGGCATAGGGGGACGCCGCGTGCGCCGGAACCGGTCCGGGCGCCTGGGGCTGCGCCGGGTGCGGAAGGGGAGAGGGCTGCTGTGGGGGCGGCGCGAGATGGAAGCTGCCCGTCTCCGACATCGACGGGGTTGCTGCGTAAGGCTGTTGACCCGGCGCCCCCTGCGGTGCGTCCGGCTGCTGCCCGGGCCCCTGTGGCGCGTACAGCTGCTGTGACGGCTGAGGCGGGGGCGGCGTGCCGCCGACGTCCTGCGCGGGCGTCTGCGGCCCGTTGGCGGGCGTCTCGGGGCCGTCGGGGCCGAAACCCGCGGGCAGGGGCCCGATCTGGTCGAACACCTCCACCTGCTCGTCGTCCGGACCTGCGTCCGGCAGCATCTCGACCGCCGCGGTCAGCGCCTTGCGCGCGCCTGTGGCTGTACGGAAGCGGGCGTGCGGGTCCGGCTGCAGCAGGCCGGCGAGTACCTGCCACAAGGGCTCCGGTACCCCCTGGGGGGCGCCAGGGGTGCCGTGTGCGGCGAAGTACTCGATCAAGGCCTTGGCGTCCGGTTTGCTGCCCTGGAGCAGGTAGAGCGCGACGAGCCCCACGGCGAACAGATCCGCCGGGAAGTCGGGTTCCGCGCCCATCATCTGCTCGGGTGCGAAGTAACCGGGCGTCCCCACCACGTAGTTGGTCTCCGTCAGCCGCGGCTCGCCCTTGCGCATCGAGATGCCGAAGTCCGAGAGCCGTAGATGCGGACGGCCCGTACCGGTGGCCTCCATCAGGATGTTGGCCGGTTTGATGTCGCGGTGCACGACCCCCTCGGCGTGCACCGTGGACAGCCCGGACAACAGCTGATCGAGCAAAAGGCAGACGAAGCGTGGGGGCAGCGGGCCGTAGTCGCCGATGACGTGGGCCAGCGAACCGCCGCTGACCAGATCCATGGTGAACAGCACCTTGTCGTCGTCCGCGGCCCAGCTGGCCGGAGCGAGAACGTGCGGGTGCTCGATCCGCAGCGCCTGCTCACGGACGAAACGCAGCAGCGTGTGTGCGTCGCTCTGCTGCAGGACCTTGGCCGCCACGTACCGGCGGCGCCGGTGGTCCCAAGCGCGCCAGACCGCGCCGACCCCACCACGTCCGATCGGATCGACCAGCTCGTACCGACCAGCGAAGACCTCACCCATTGCGCTGCGCCCGCTCCCGTTCCCGTTGAGGTTCGTGCCCCGGCTGCCGGGATACTGCCACGGATCCGCCGGCCCGGGGCGTCCCCCGGACCTTGAGGTCCGACCTAGCTCTGGTGTCCCTCGTAGTGCGCGACCGCCTCCGCGGTGCGCCCCGCTCCGTACACCCTGAGGAACTCTGCCAGCTCCGGGTGGTCCGGGGCGAGGGAGTCAGCCGCATCGATGATGTCGCCGGCCGCCGCCACCGAGCGCAGCAGCGACTGGATCTCGCGGACCACACGCCGCACGGTGGGTGCCCCACCGGTGGTGGAGGTCTGACCGGTGTTGGTCAGGACCGATCCACCCTGCGACTTCTTGATCTCTTCCATCCGGTCCGTGGCCTCTCCCGCGCTGATGCTGCCGTCCGCCACCTGACCGGCGAGCTCCTGAAGCGCCTGGACCCGCTGGACGACCGCGGGATTGCCGATCTTGGCCCGCTGTCCGCTCATCAGCTGGGAGAGCATGGGAGCGGACAGCCCGAGTACGGCCGCGAGGCGTGCCTGATTGAGGCCGAGGTCGTCGATCAGCCTGCGGAAGAGCGCCCCCAGTGGCTCTCCGTACCAGCTGCGCTGGAGCTCCCTGGCTCTAGCCGAGGCCTCTTGCTGCGCTGCGTCCATTGCGTCTCCCCTTCGCTGCGGCTTCGCTGCTGCGAACCTCGTCGTGCATCTTACGGAGAGCCGTTGCGGGCCGGGAGCCCCAATCCTTTTGCAGGATTCGGGGGGTCACCCGGTACTCTGTTCTGGGTCGGACGTCGCGACACGAATGTGTCCGATGATGTCCGGTTTTCGGGGCCTTAGCTCAGTTGGTAGAGCGCTGCCTTTGCAAGGCAGATGTCAGGAGTTCGAATCTCCTAGGCTCCACAGAACAAACCCTCCGACCTGCGAATCGCAGAGGCGGAGGGTTTTTTTGTCGCCCGCGGCGGGACGGTGCGGCACCACCGCGAGCCGCTGGTCCGTCAGACCGGCAGGATCGGCTCTGGGGGGAGGCGCTTCGTGAGCTGTCCTTCGGCGCCTCGGTTTCACGTGAAACCGAGGCGCCGAAGGGCAGAGCAGCACCTCAAGAGGAGGCGCCCCGGAGCGGTGCTCCGGCGAGACAGCCCGTGTGAAAAAGCGAGGGGCGCCGGAGACCGTGAGGTCTTCCGGTGCCCCTCGCAGGCGTCACCACCGGGCGGCGGGTCCGGGTCAGCGTTGGTCGGTCCCGTCCGTCGGGTCGGAACCGGACTCGGTCTCGTCCTGCTTGGCGCGGACTTCCGGGTCCAGCACAGTCTGCCCGCTGCCGTCGACCGAGGTCAGAGGAGCGCGGCTGTCGTCCACCTCGGTCGGGGCGGGCGGCTCGACCAGCCAGTCCGGGTTGGCCTGCTTGTCCCACCACTTCCAGGCGGCGAGGGCCCCGCCGGCCAGGACACCCAGCACGAGGAGGCCCTTGGCCGCCCGGCCTGCCTTGGCTCGACGCTCATGCTTCCTGACGAGCTTCTGGATCTCCTTGGCGGTCACCTGGCCGCGGAGGGCAGCCAACGCCGCCGTGCTGCGGGCTGTGGCCTCCTCGGCGACAGGCCGGCTCGCGGCCACGGCGTACTCGACGCGCGGCACGGTGTAGTCCGCGGCAGTGCGTGCGGCACTGCGCGTCCGCACAGCGGCCTTGTGCGCCGCCTCGTCGACCTTGGGGGGCACATGCGTCAATGCCTGTTCGATACGTGGTGCGAGATGTGCGCCGTACTGGACGCGGGCCTGCGCGGCTGCCTTCGAGACCTTGGGCGCGAGTCGTGCACGAGCCTCTTGCGCGTAGTGCGCGGCCTGTTCCTTGGCCGTGTCGGCGTAGGGCGCCACCACTTCCGCGGCGTGCTGCGCGCTGTCCTTCGCCGAGTAGGTTGCGGCGCGCACGCTGTCGATGCGGGTCACGGGATCCTCCTCCTTGGTGGCGGGTAGGTACTCCGCCTATCCACCCATTTCGAAATCATGCCCGCTGGTGCCTTGGGCGCCATGCGGGACGGGCATCCGGGTCATGGGTGTCATTCTCGGTCAAAATGGTGCAAGAGGGGTGGTGTCGCCGACGATGTCACGGTTCGTGTCGGGGCGCGCCGCGCCCTCGGGCACTTGGTCGCATCCATCCCGGGGGAAGTGTGGGAAAGGTGCAGGAAACCGGGCAACAAGGTGAGTGCCGACCGTTCCGGGCCGTTGCCGCCCTGCGGAGAGTGGGCCCCGTGCGAGGATCTGTGGTCACCAGCGAAGACTTACGGAAGGCAGATCGTGGCCGAGCAGCTTTACGCCACCTTGAAGACCAGTCAGGGCGACATCGCCATCCGGCTTCTGCCGAACCATGCCCCCAAGACGGTCAAGAACTTCGTCGAGCTCGCCCGGGGTGAGCGTGAGTGGACCAACCCGGAGACCGGTAGGAAGTCCACCGACAAGCTGTATGACGGCACTGTCTTCCACCGGGTCATCAGCGGTTTCATGATCCAGGGGGGCGACCCGCTGGGCAACGGCACGGGTGGTCCCGGGTACGAGTTCCGCGACGAGTTCCACCCCGACCTCGCGTTCACCAAGCCGTATCTCCTGGCCATGGCCAACGCCGGGCCGGGTACCAACGGTTCGCAGTTCTTCGTGACCGTGTCGCCCACCGCCTGGCTGACCGGCAAGCACACGATCTTCGGTGAGGTCGCCGACGAGGCGGGCAGGAAGGTCGTGGACGCCATTGCCGCGGCTCCGACCAACCCCCGCACCGACCGTCCGCTTCAGGACGTGGTGATCGAGTCGGTCGTCATCGAGACCCGCTGACCGGATGAGCGGCCGGCCTCGGGGCCGCTGACCTGACGGCCGCCGCCCCTGTGGGGAACCAACCGCCCTGCTTGTCCGTACTGCTACATAACGGGCGAGTGGGGCGATCGCATGTGTGCCCCCTCCACGGATGAGGACCGAAGGGGCCGTGACGGATGGTTCAGCAGCCGCCGGAAGACCAGGACGGGCCTGCGGCCGCGGGCGGTCCACCCACGTCACCCACGTGTTACCGGCATCCGGGCAGGCAGACGGGAATCCGCTGCACGCGGTGCGAGCGGCCGATCTGTACGGACTGCATGATCCCGGCGTCGGTGGGCTTCCAGTGTCCGGACTGTGTCCGCGAAGGGACCGGTACGGGCCATCGCCCCGCGGCGAGCCGGCCGCGGACCCTGGCGGGCGGCAGCGTCGTGGCCGACCCCAGACTGATCACCAAGATCCTCATCGGTATCAATCTCGCCGTCTTCGTGGGCGTCCTGGCCCATCCCACCCTTCGCGACGACCTCCTGCTCTTCGGCCGCGCCTATGTCGACAACCGTTCGGCCGGCTACCAGGGCGTCGCCGAGGGGCAGTGGTACCGCCTGGTGACATCGACGTTCCTGCACCAGGAGGTCTGGCACATCGCCTTCAACATGCTGGGGCTGTGGTGGCTCGGAGGGCCTCTGGAAGCCGCCCTGGGACGCGCACGCTACCTCGCGCTCTACCTGCTCTCGGGGCTCGCGGGCAGTGCGCTCACCTACCTGATCGCGGCCCCCGGACAGGGCACGCTCGGAGCGTCGGGCTCCGTCTTCGGTCTGCTGGGTGCCACGGCCGTACTGATGCGCCGGATGCACTACGACATGCGTCCGGTGATCGCGCTCCTCGTGGTGAATCTGATCTTCACCTTCAACCCGTGGGGAGGGATCGCCTGGCAGGCTCACGTCGGCGGGCTGGTCGCCGGAGCGCTGATCGCCGTCGCCATGGTCCACGCACCACGCGAGCGCCGGAATCTTGTGCAGTACGGCGTCTGCGCCCTGGTGCTCGTCGCGGTCCTGGCGGTCGTCCTCGTCAGGACGGCAGTGCTCACCTGAGCGAACATCGTTGCCCCTGGGATGCGGTTGTCCACAGAGCGTGCCGGATCTTGTGCATGACGTGGGGAACAAGTGTGCCCCTTGTCGCTGAACTGGGTTTTTCCAGTCCGGACAAGGGGCCTACCAGCCCGTGATGCGTAAGTGTGTAGTCACACCGGCGTCAACATCGAGGGAGGTTATCCACAGATCGTCTGACCTTTTCCCCCGCCTGTGGATAACTCTGTGGGTAACTTCAGGGCAGAGCTACTTCCACTGGGTGGAGACGCCGAAGCCGCCTGCGATGAAGCCGAAGCCCACGACGATGTTCCAGTTGCCGAGGGCGTCGATCGGCAGGTCGCCCTCGGTGACGTAGAAGACCACGATCCAGGCCAGACCGATGAGGAAGAGCGCCAGCATCACCGGCGCCACCCAACTGCGGTTGGTCAGCTTTATGCTCGTCGACTGCTTCGCCGGCGGAGGCGTGAAGTCTGCCTTCTTGCGGATACGTGACTTCGGCACGAGGGACTCTCCTGTCGATGCGCTGCGTGACCGCGCAGGGATCTGTGGCTGGCGCCGGGGCGCGAGGGGGAATGCTGCCTCCCCGGGGCGTCCGTTAGCGTAGTGCTTCCGTGGCGCCTAAGGAGATAAGGGTACGTTGAGCAATTCTGCCGACTCCCCTCGAGGCCCGGTCCGGCGTATGTCCCGCCGACCGGTCCAGGCCCTCACCGCTGCCGTTTTCGCGCTGGCCGGACTGATCTTCGTGACCAGCGCCAATACGGCCAAGGGGACCGATATCCGCACGGACTCCTCCTTGCTGAAGCTCTCCGACCTCATCCAGCAGCGCAGCGAGAAGAACGCGGAACTGGACGAATCGACCGCTTCCGTGCGCGCGGACATCGACACCCTCGCTCGTCGTGACGACGGGAGCACCCGTGCCGAGGACGCGAAACTCGACGCGCTGGAAAAGGCCGCCGGCACCACTGAGGTCACCGGTGAGGCGCTCTCCGTCACGCTGAACGACGCCCCGCCGAACGCCACCGCCAATCCCGGATACCCCGATCCGCAGCCCAACGACCTGGTCATCCACCAGCAGGACCTGCAGGCCGTCGTCAACGCCCTGTGGGCGGGTGGTGCCCGCGGGATCCGGGTGATGGACCAGCGGCTGATCTCCACCAGTGCGGTGCGCTGCGTCGGGAACACGCTGATCCTGCAGGGCCGGGTCTACTCGCCTCCGTACAAGGTCACGGCAGTCGGTGACCGGGGAGAGCTCAAGCAGGCGCTCAACGACTCCACGGCGATCCAGAACTACCAGCTGTACGTCAAGGCGTACGGGCTGGGGTGGAAGGTCGAGGAGGACGACAAGCTGACGCTCCCCGGCTACGCGGGCACCGTCGATCTCCATTACGCACAGCCTGTGCGGTAGCGGGCCGGGGGCCCGGCCCTTCGGTTCCCCCGAGGTGCGCGCGCCCTTGTGGGGCCACGCCCCGGAAGACGGCTTTCCACAGCTGACCCACGTCTGTGCCCCGGCCGTTTAGTCTGGTGCCGTACCGAATGGAGGCAACAGCATGTACGGCTGGATCTGGCGGCATCTGCCGGGCAACGCATGGGTGCGGGGCGTCATCTCGCTCGTGCTGGCCCTGGCCGCTGTCTACGCGCTCTTCCAGTACGTCTTCCCCTGGGCGGAGCCGCTGCTCCCGTTCGGTGACGCGACGCTGGACGGCGAAGGCGCCGGCGGAGCGGGAGCCGGTCAGTGAGCGCACGCGTTCTCGTCGTGGACAACTACGACAGCTTCGTGTTCAACATCGTCCAGTACCTCTACCAACTCGGCGCCGAGTGCGAGGTGGTGAGGAACGACGAGGTCACCACCGCGCACGCCGACGACGGCTTCGACGGGGTCCTGTTGTCACCCGGCCCGGGCACACCCGAGCAGGCGGGTGTCTGTATCGAGATGGTGCACCACTGCGCTCGGAGCGGCGTGCCGGTCTTCGGCGTCTGCCTGGGGATGCAGTCGATGGCCGTCGCGTACGGCGGTGTGGTGGACCGGGCTCCCGAGCTGCTGCACGGCAAGACCTCGCCCGTACTGCACGAGGGCAAGGGCGTGTTCGCCGGCCTTCCGTCGCCTTTCACCGCGACGCGTTACCACTCGCTCGCCGCGGAGCCCGCGACGGTTCCGCCCGTGCTCGAAGTCACCGCGCGCACCGCCGACGGCATCATCATGGGGCTGCGTCACCGTGAAAAGGCGGTGGAGGGCGTGCAGTTCCACCCCGAGTCGGTGCTCACCGAGCACGGCCACCTCATGCTCGCCAACTGGCTCGAACAGTGCGGCGACGAGGGTGCCGTCGCGAGATCGGCGGGGCTCGCCCCGGTGGTGGGCAAGGCCGCCGCGTGACCTCACTCCGCCCCGACTCCGGCCAGGAGGGCCCGTACGCGCAGGGAGCGTACGAGCCCGACGGCACGTTCGAGGCGGCGGTGGAGCAACTCGCGGACCCGCTGAACGATCCTCTGCCGGGACAGCGCACCTCGCCCTGGGGCAGGGGGGAGGCGGGCCGTGCCGAAGAAGAGGCACCGCAGATGCCCCAGACGGCGGCTCAGGGGCCTATGGAGCCCACGGGTGAGTGGTACGACCCGGAGGGGTACCAGAGGGACTGGTACGGGCAGCAGGGGCCGGTGGCCGCTCCCGTGGCCGCCACGATCCAGGGAACCGCGGTGATATCCGGTCCCCCGGCGGCGCCGCCGGTCCCGGCCCCGGCGGCGCCCGGACCCGCCTCCACGCGGACTGCACCCGGCCCGGGCCTCGTGCCGCCCCACGGCGAGGCCGGTCCGGTCCATGACGAGACCGTCGCGCTGCGGACCGCCGATACGCGGCGCGCGTCGCGGCCCGCCGGCTCCGACGGGCCGGACCCGGACCCCGAGCCGCTGCCGACGGGAGGCCGGGCCGAGCGAAGGCGTGCGGCCAAGGGGCGCGGACGACGGCGTGCCGAGCCCCGGCGCACTCCGGAAGCAGAGGCAGGGACGGCGGAGCCCGCGGTCCCGATGTCCCGGCTGGAGGCCCGGCGTGCGGCCCGTGCCGCCAAGGACAGTCCCGCCGTCGTCGCCAGCCGGGTCGTCGGCGAGGTGTTCATCACCTTCGGTGTGCTCATGCTCCTGTTCGTCACCTACCAGCTGTGGTGGACCAACGTCCGCGCCGACCAGATCGCCGGCCGCGAGACCAACAAGATCCAGGACGACTGGGCGAGCGGCGAGCGCAGTCCGGGCGTCTTCGAGCCCGGCAAGGGATTCGCCATCATGCACATCCCCAAACTGGACGTGGTCGCACCCATCGCCGAGGGCATCGACAAGGAGAAGGTCCTCGACCGCGGCATGATCGGTCACTACGGCGAGGGCAAGCTGAAGACCGCGATGCCTTCGGCGGAGCAGGGGAACTTCGCGGTGGCGGGCCACCGCAACACCCATGGTGAGCCGTTCCGTTACATCAACAAGCTGCAGCCGGGCGATCCGATCGTTGTCGAGACGCAGGACGCCTACTACACGTACGAGATGACCAGCATCCTTCCGCAGACGTCGCCGTCCAACGTGGCCGTGATCGACGAGGTGCCCCCGGGCTCCGGCTTCACCGGCCCGGGCAGGTACATCACGCTGACGACGTGCACGCCGGAATTCACGAGTACGTACCGAATGATCGTGTGGGGCAAAATGGTCGACGAACGGCCGCGCAGCAAGGGGAAGCCCGACGCGCTCGTCGGCTGAACATCATCACGACAGGGACGGGTGCGGTGGCAGCGAGGACCGAGCACGAAGAGCGCACCGACGAGCCGGCGGCCCCGGTGCGACGCAGGAGCCGCCATCCCGTCGCGACGACGGTGAGCCTCTTCGGGGAACTGCTGATCACCGCAGGGCTGGTGCTGGGCCTGTTCGTCGTCTACTCGCTGTGGTGGACCAACGTGCTGGCCGACCGTGAGGCGGACAAGCAGGGCAACACCGTCCGCGACCGCTGGGCGGGTGGGCCCGGGGCGCTGGACACCAGGGACGGCATCGGCTTCCTCCATGTCCCCGCCATGAAGAACGGCGAGGTGCTGGTCAAGAAGGGCACCGACACCGAGACCCTCAACAACGGCATCGCCGGGTACTACACGGACCCCGTGAAGTCGGCCCTCCCCGCGGACGCGCAGGGCAACTTCGCGCTGGCCGCGCACCGCGACGGGCACGGTGCCAAGTTCCACAACATCGACAAGGTGAAGAAGGGCGACGCGGTCGTCTTCGAGACCAAGGACACCTGGTACGTCTACAAGGTCTTCGCGGAGCTTCCGGAGACGTCGAAGTTCAACGTCGACACGATCGCCCCGGTGCCCAAGGACTCGGGTGCGACGAAGGCCGGCCGCTACATCACGCTGACCACCTGCACCCCCGTCTACACGTCGAAGTACCGCTACATCGTGTGGGGTGAGCTGGTGCGGACCGAGAAGGTGGACCGGGACCGCACGAAGCCGGCGGAGCTGCGCTAGCACCACGGACGAAGCACGGGGCCCCGGTCACCGCTGAGGTGACCGGGGCCCCGTGCTCGTTGTGGCGGTGCCGCGCGGGTCAGTCCCCCGACGCCCCGCCGAGGAAGCCGCCGCCGCCCCCGCCGTCCCCGCCGCCAAAGGTGGTGAGGGTGACGGTCTGCCCCTTGGGCACCTGGGAGTTGGCCCCCGGGTCGGCCTGCATCACCAGCGCGTTGGGCTTGTCCGACGAGTTGGGCGCGAGCGCGACCACGAGCCCGAGGCCTTCGAGCGTGGACTTCGCGTCCTGGAACCGTTTGCCGACGATGTCGCCCGGGATGGTGACCTGCTCGGGCTGGGCCGGGCCCTTGGACACCTTGAGGACGATCTGGACGTCCTTGGACTGCTTGCTCGGGCCGCCCGGGGTCTGGTCGACGACCGTCCCCGCGGCTTCCTCCGAGTCGACGTCCTGCCGCGACACGTTCGTGAACCCGAGGCCGTTCAGCTGTTGCACGGCCGCGTCGTAGGGCCGGGTGCGCACGTCGGGCATCGGCTCGGTCGCCTCCTTGGCCACCGTGATCGTGACCTCGGTGTCCTTCTCGACCTTCGAACCACCCTCGGGGTCCTGCGAGATGACCGAGTCGGGTGTCTTCTCGGACTCGGCGGTCTCGACGTTCACCGTGAAGCCCTTGTCCTCCAGGGCCTTGCGTGCGCTGTCCTCGGACTTCTCCAGGACGTCCGGCACCTCGACCTTGGGGGCGCCGGTGGAGACGACGACCGTCACGGTCTCGCCCGCCTCCATCTGCTCCTGCGAGCCGGGGGACTGACTGCAGATCTTGTCCTTCTCCTGGGCCTCGCAGGGTTCCTTCGAACCGACCTTCAGGACGATCTCGGCGTTGTCCGCGAGTTTCTGCGCCTGGTCGACCGTCGAGCCGACCATGTTCGGCACGTCGATCTTCCCGCCGCCGCTGTCGCCGTTGTCGCTGAAGACCGTCATGCCGATGAGGATCGCGCCGATGAGCACCAGAACGCCCGCGACGACCAGCAGGATCGTCGAGGTGCTGCTCTTCTTCTGACGTCGGCGGTCCGGGCGGTCGTCGTAGCCGTAGCCGCCGTCGTCCGGGTTGACCGGCGGGAGCATCGACGTCTGGGCGCCGCCCTGGTCCGTCGAACGCAGCGCCTGGGTGGGCTGGTCGTTGCCGTAGCCGTCGTACCCGCCGTAGCCCGCCGCTCCCATGGCCGCGGTCGCCGCGACCGGCTGGCCGTCGAGGCAGGCCTCGATGTCGGCGCGCATCTCGTCGGCCGACTGGTAGCGGTAGTCGGGGTCCTTGGTCAGTGCCTTCAGGACGATGGCGTCCATCTCAGGCGTGATCTCGGAGTCGAAGTTGCTCGGGGGCTGCGGTTCCTCACGTACGTGCTGGTACGCGACCGCGACCGGAGAGTCACCGACGAACGGGGGCCGGACCGCGAGCAGCTCGTAGAGCAGGCAGCCGGTGGAGTACAGGTCGGAGCGTGCGTCGACCTGTTCGCCCTTGGCCTGTTCCGGGGAGAGGTACTGGGCGGTCCCGATGACCGCGGCGGTCTGGGTCATGGTCATCCCGGAGTCGCCCATGGCGCGGGCGATACCGAAGTCCATGACCTTGACCTGGCCGGTGCGCGTCAGCATGACGTTCGCCGGCTTGATGTCGCGGTGCACGATCTGGGCGCGGTGCGAGTACTCCAGTGCCTGGAGGATCCCGACCGTCATCTCGAGAGTACGCTCCGGCAGCAGCTTGCGGCCGGAGTGCAGGAGCTCTCTGAGCGTCGACCCGTCGACGTACTCCATCACGATGTACGGGATGGAGACACCGTCGACGTAGTCCTCGCCGGTGTCGTAGACGGCGACGATCGCGGGGTGGTTGAGCGAGGCGGCCGACTGGGCCTCACGGCGGAACCGTGCCTGGAAGGACGGGTCGCGGGCGAGGTCGGCCCGCAGCGTCTTCACAGCGACGGTGCGGCCGAGCCGGGTGTCGTGTGCGAGGTAGACCTCGGCCATGCCACCACGGCCGAGCACCGAGCCCAGCTCGTACCGGCCGCCGAGGCGACGCGGCTCTTCCATAACTGATCCAGCCCTCTCCGTCAGTCCCGACCGCACCCGTGTGTGGTCCGGCGGTGCGCTGTTCGCGGCATACGCTACCGGGCACGCACTGCTTGATCGGCCCGCACCCGTCAGCTGATATCCGACCGGTATCCCAATGTGCTGGTGTGGACAGAAGTTGTGACGGGAGTCACTACTTTCCGTCGAGTACCGCCTTCATCACGTTCTTGGCGATCGGTGCGGCCAGACCGCCGCCTGAGATGTCGTCCCGGTTGGCGTTGCCGTCCTCGACCACCACGGCAACGGCGACCGGGGAGCCGCTGTCGGTCTTGGCGTACGAGATGAACCAGGCGTACGGCTTCTCGCTGTTGTTGAGGCCGTGCTGCGCGGTACCGGTCTTGCCACCGACAGTGACGCCGGCGATCTGCGCGTTGGTTCCCGTGCCGTCCGCGACCACGGTCTCCATCATCTGCTGCACCTTCTGGGCGTTCTCCGCCGAGAGCGGCCGGCTGAGCTGCTCCTTCTCGTGCGTGTAGATCACGTCGAGGTTGGGTGCCTGGCGCTGGGCGACCATGTACGGCTGCATGAGCTTGCCGTCGTTGGCGATCGCGGACGCGACCATGGCCATCTGGAGAGGCGTGGCGCGGTTGGACGCCTGGCCGATGCCCGCCATGGCGTTCTGCGGCTGGTTGTCCTTCGGATAGACGCTCGCGTCGGCGCGGACCGGGGTGAAGACCTCTTTGTTGAAACCGAACTTGTCGGCCTGCTCGATCATCTTCGCGTTGCCGAGGTCGTTGCTCATCTTGCCGAAGACGGTGTTGCAGGACCAGCGCAGGGCCTCCCGGAGCGAGGCGTTCTCGCAGGGGATGTTCCCCTCGTTCTGCAGCAGGTTGGTCGACAGGGGCAGTCGCCAGGGGAGCGGGGAGTCCGTCTCCTCGTCGATGTCGGTGTAGAGGCCGTTCTCCAGTGCCGCCGCGGCCGTGACGACCTTGAACGTCGAGCCGGGCGGGTAGGTCTCCCGCAGCGCCCGGTTCAGCATCGGCTTGTCCTTGTCCTGCAGGAGCTTCTGCCGGGCGTCGGAGTCCTTCATGGAGTTGCCCGCGAAGACCGAGGGGTCGTACGACGGGGTGCTGGCCAGTGCGAGGACGGCGCCGGTCTGCGGGTCGAGCGCGGCGACGGCGCCCTTCTTGTCGCCCAGCCCCTTGAAGGCGGCCTTCTGCGCGGCGCCGTTGAGGGTGGTGACGATGTTCCCGCCGGTCTTCTGCTCACCGGTGAACATCGACAGGGTGCGGTCGAAGAACAGCTGGTCACTGTTGCCCGTGAGGATGCCGTCCTCGATGCTCTCCAGCTGCGAGGAGTCGAAGGCCTGCGAGGAGTAGCCGGTGACGGGAGCCCACATGGGGCCGTTCTTCCAGACACGCTTGTACGTGAAGTCGCTGTCCGTCGTCTCGACGGAGCCCGTGACGGGCTCGCCGTCGACGATGATGTTTCCGCGTTCGTGGGCGTAGCGCTCGATCTGGACGCGGCGGTTGTGCTCGTTCGCGTTGAGCTCGTCGGCACGCACGTACTGGATGTAGTTGGTGCGGACGAGCAGGGCCAGGACGAGGATCCCGCAGAAGAGCGCGATCCTGCGCAGCGGCTTGTTCACGGTCGGACCACCTGGGTCATCTCGGCGTCCGGGGACGGTGCGGGGGCCGGGGCGGGACGTCGGGCCGTGTCACTGATTCTGATCAGGATGCCGATGAGCGCCCAGTTGGCGATGACGGACGAACCACCGGCCGCCATGAACGGCATGGTCATACCCGTCAGCGGGATGAGTCCCATGACACCGCCGGCCACGACGAAGACCTGGATGGCGAAGGAGCCGGAGAGGCCGATCGCGAGGAGCTTGCCGAAGGGGTCCCGGGCGGCGAGCGCCGTGCGGACGCCGCGCTCGACGATCAGACCGTAGACGAGCAGGATCGCCATCATCCCGGCCAGCCCGAGCTCCTCGCCGACGGTGGCGAGGATGAAGTCGGAGTTGGCCGCGAAGCCGATCAGGTCGGAGTTGCCCTGTCCGAGGCCGGTTCCGAGGGTGCCTCCGGAGCCGAAGGCCATGAGCGACTTCGCCATCTGCTCGCTGGCCGCCTCCTTGCCCCAGCCCGCGAAGGGGTCGAGCCACGCGGTGACGCGGTCCTGCACGTGCGGCTCGAACGTCGCGACGCCCACAGCGCCGGCACCGGACATCAACAGACCGAAGACGATCCAGCTGGTGCGCTCGGTGGCGACGTACAGCATGACGACGAACATGCCGAAGAACAGCAGCGAGGATCCCAGGTCGGTCTCGAAGACCAGGATGAGGATCGAGAACGCCCAGACCATCAGGATCGGGCCCAGGTCACGGCCGCGGGGCAGGTAGAGGCCCATGAACCGGCGGCTGGCGAGGGCCAGCGCATCGCGTTTGACCATGAGGTAGCCGGCGAAGAACACCGCGATGATGATCTTCGCGAACTCACCGGGCTGGATCGTTCCGACGCCAGGGATCTTGATCCAGATCTTGGCGCCGTTCACGGAGGGGAAGAACATGGGGAGGATCAGCAGGACCAGCGCCACCAGCATGGAGATGTAGGTGTACCGCTGCAGGATGCGGTGGTCCTTGAGGGCGATCAGGACGACGACCATCAGGGCGACGCCGACCGCCGAGAACATCAGCTGCTTCGAGGCGGCAGGGGCGAACGTCTTGATCGACTGGAACCGTTCCGACTGGTCCAGTCGCCAGATGAGGGCCAGACCCAGTCCGTTCAGCAGGGTGGCCAGCGGAAGCAGCAGCGGGTCGGCGTACGGGGCGAATCTCCGTACGGCGATGTGTGCCACACCGCCGAGCAGCGCGAGGCCCAGGCCGTAGCCGAGCATGCCCGCGGGCAGTTCGCCGTGGAGGGCGAGGCCCACGTTGGCGTACGCGAACACCGAGATCAGGACGGCGAAGGCGACCAGTGCCAGCTCGGTGTTACGGCGGCTCGGCGCGTCGATCGCGCCGATGGTCGTGGTGTTGGTGACAACGCTCATGTGCTGAAGGCCCCCTACGGCTTACTGCTTACCGCACTGCAGGGCCAGCTTCTTCTCTTCCTCCGAGAGGCTGGGGCCGGGAGTGGGAGTCGCGGTCTTGGTCCCCTTGGCGGGAGACGTGGCGGAAGTGCTGTCGGCGGCGTCGCCGGCCTTGTCCGGGTCCTTGGCGGCGTTGGCGTCCGCCTCGGCCGCGCGGCGCTGTGCGTCCTTCTTGCAGGCGGAGGCCTGCGCGTCGAGCTCGCTGATCTTCTTGCGCGCGTCGGCGAGGTTGCCCTGGGAGATGGTCGCCTCGACCTTCTTGCGCCAGTAGGGCGGCAGATACTTCAGCTCGATCTCGGTGTTCTCCTCGACCTTCGAGAGGGACACCCAGGCGAGGTCCTGGCTGATTCCGCGGTACAACGCGACGTTGTCGTCCTTCGTGCCCACGTAGAACTGCGTCTGGGTCCAGCGGTATCCGCCGTAGACACCTCCGCCGACCACAGCCAGCGCGAGCACGATGAAGAACGACCGCTTCAGCCACCTGCGACGGCCGCGGGGCTTCACGAAGTCTTCGTCGGTGTACGAGTTGAAGGCGTCGTCCGGACCGGAGCCGTAGCCCATGTCGTCACCGCTGCCGGGCGGGCCGAAGCCTCCGGCCGGCGGTGGTACGGGACGGCCGAGGCCCGCCGCACGCCCCGCCGGTGTCTCCATGGCCCGGCCGTCGTTCGCCTGGGCGGCCTGGTTCTCCGCGACCGCGCCGACGACGACCGGGGTGTCGCTGAGCTGCCCGGCCAGGGTGTCGTTGCTGTCGACGTCCAGGACGTCGGCGACGATGCAGGTGATGTTGTCGGGACCACCGCCGCGCAGGGCGAGCTGGATGAGGTCCTGGATGGTCTCCTGCGGTCCCTGGTAGCTGGCCAGGGTCTCCTCCATCGTCTGGTGGGAGACGACGCCGGAGAGCCCGTCCGAGCAGATCAGATAGCGGTCACCGGCGCGTACCTCGCGGACCGAGAGATCGGGCTCCACATGGTCACCGCTGCCCAGGGCCCGCATCAGCAGGGAGCGCTGAGGGTGGGTGGTGGCCTCTTCCTCGGTGATCCTGCCCTCGTCGACGAGACGCTGTACCCAGGTGTGGTCCTGGGTGATCTGGGTCAGGACGCCGTCACGCAGAAGGTAGGCACGGGAGTCGCCGACGTGCACGAGGCCGAGGCGCTGACCGGTCCAGAGCAGGGCCGTGAGCGTCGTGCCCATGCCCTCCAGCTGGGGGTCCTCCTCGACCATGACGCGCAGCTGGTCGTTGGCCCGCTGTACCGCCGTGCCGAGCGACGTGAGGATGTCGGAGCCGGGCACGTCGTCGTCGAGCTGGACGAGGGTGGAGATCACCTCGGAGCTGGCGACCTCGCCGGCCGCCTGGCCGCCCATGCCGTCGGCGATGGCGAGAAGGCGGGGGCCGGCGTAGCCGGAGTCCTCGTTGCCTTCCCGGATCATGCCCTTGTGCGATCCGGCGGCGAAGCGCAGGGACAAGCTCATGCGCACCTCGCCCGTCGGTTCGGGGTACAGCCGGTCTCGAGCCACACTGCCCACCCTCCGGTCGGGAGCCGGGCCGGGTCCGTCGTCAGGACCGCCACGGCTCGCTCGCTCCGCTCGCTCATTGTCGTACTACTTCCGCAGCTCGATGACGGTCTTGCCGATGCGGATCGGCGCGCCCAGCGGAACAGGTGTCGGGGTGGTGAGCCGGGTCCGGTCGAGATAGGTGCCGTTGGTGGACCCGAGATCCTCGACGATCCACTGGCCGTCACGGTCCGGGTAGATCCTGGCATGCCTGCTGGACGCGTAGTCGTCGTCCAGCACGATCGTTGAGTCGTGTGCGCGGCCCAGGGTGATGGTCTGGCCCTGGAGCGCCACGGTGGTTCCGGTGAGCGTGCCTTCGGAGACGACCAGCTTGGTGGGTGCCCCGCGGCGCTGGCGCCCGGACTGCTGGCGCTGCTGAGGCGGCGCTGCTTGTTGTTGGCGCCCTTGCTGCGGGCGGGTGTCAGCGGCAGTACGGCGTGAGCCGCGCTGCGTGACACGTGTGCCGAACAGGTCGCTGCGAATGACCTGGACGGCCACGATTACGAATAGCCACAGAACAGCCAGGAAACCTAGCCGCATGACCGTCAGGGTCAGCTCTGACATTGCCCCCGCTTCACCCTTCGGCTTGCCGGTAAACGATGGTGGTGCTGCCCACGACGATCCGCGAGCCGTCGCGGAGCGTAGCGCGGGTTGTGTGCTGCCCGTCTACCACGATGCCGTTGGTAGACCCGAGATCCTGGATCGTCGAGGGCGTTCCGGTCCGGATCTCACAGTGCCGGCGCGATACGCCGGGGTCGTCGATCCGCACGTCGGCGTCGGTGCTTCGTCCCATCACCAACGTCGGGCGGGAGATCTGATGGCGGGTGCCGTTGATCTCGATCCAGCGCCGCACCTGGGCATCCGGCATGGGGCCGGAAGCGGCCGGCGGGCGCCGGTCGCTGGAAGGGCCGTTCGGACGCCCGGCGCCCTGCGGCGGGGCCGGGGGCATGGGCGGGGCGGAAGCCGGCGGGTAGCCGTAACCGCCCTGTCCTTGCGGTGCGGGCCGGCTCGGCTGGCCCTGGGGAGCGGGGCCGCCGTGCTGACCCTGTGACGAACTCGACGCCAAGGTCCGGCTGCGTACGCGGTAGAGACCCGTGTCGAGGTCGTCCGCCTTCTCCAGGTGGACCTTGATCGGTCCCATGAAGGTGTACCGCTGCTGCTTGGCGTAGTCACGTACGAGGCCGGACAGCTCGTCGCCGAGCTGGCCGGAGTACGGGCTGAGCCGCTCGAAGTCCGGGGTGCTGAGCTCGACGATGAAGTCGTTGGGCACGACGGTCCGCTCGCGGTTCCAGATCGAGGCGTTGTTGTCGCACTCGCGCTGGAGGGCTCCTGCGATCTCGACCGGCTGCACCTCGGACTTGAAGACCTTGGCGAAGGTGCCATTGACCAGACCCTCGAGACGCTGCTCGAAACGCTTCATGACTCCCATGGGGCACCTCCTCCGATGTCGTCGTCCCTGTACTGCTTACTGATCGTATCCACGCGTCGGGAAATCGGCTGGTTCCCCTTGTCTGCACAGTGGATGAGTGTCACCTCTCACACGGATCGTAGAGGTGGCCTCCTGACAGTGTCCCGCACTCCGGGTGCACTCAGGAGGAGTGGGGCCGGGCTTTCCGCGTTCCCGGTTCCCCTCGCGAGTCCGGCGAAACAACGGATGTGAATCCACCCAGTCCAGCGTGCTAATCTTCCGTTGTCGCCAGGCGCTCGCACCACACGGTGAGAGAGTCTGAAAACACCACTCTTGCGCGAGTGGCGGAACGGCAGACGCGCTGGCTTCAGGTGCCAGTGTCCTTAGGGACGTGGGGGTTCAAATCCCCCCTCGCGCACAACGGGTAGTCGCTTGCGGCCACCAGGTTGGTTCGACAGAACCCCCGCACCGGAGAGATCCGGTGCGGGGGTTCTTCGTTGTGCGGTGGACCGTGCCGTGTGTCGGTACGCAGGCCGCGCAGGCGAATTTTCCGCAGACTCTTCGATGTGGCTGATGCCGGCGAGTTCGGGTCGGCGTGCACTTCGGGCGCCTTGTGAGATGACTCCGCTCGCTGTATCGGAAACGCCCGTGATGCGTGGCGGCTCCCTGACGGTGCCGGGCGGACTGGGCGTGCGTCACGGGTGCTGTGATGAAGCACGCACCTGGTGCGGAAGCATGGGCGATGTCGACCGCTGTTTCACGTGAAACACGCCGGATCCGCACCAAAGGGGTGTTTGGCGCGGATCGGCTGCCGGGGCGTCGTGCAGGCGAGTTCGGGCGACTCCGGGCGTGGCTTCAGGCGGCTTCAGGCGACTTCATGCCGCTTCATGCGACGAGGCGTGCCGCGAGGGCCTTGGCCTTCTCCGCGGCGTCGGTGAACGCCTGAGTGCGGGACGCCTCGGCGAGCGGGATGAGCTCGGCCATCTCGGGCTTCGAGTGGGCCAGGGTCAACTCCGGCACGATGAAGTCCACTTCGGCCCCGAGCATGCCGGTCAGTACCTTCTCCAGGTAGTTCTGGACGAACTCGAAGTCCTCGCGCGGGGTGCCCGGGGCGTAAGAACCGCCGCGGCTGGCCACGACAGTGATCGGTGTGCCGGCGACAGGGCCCTCCGGGCCCGCGTTGTGGCCGACGATGATCACTTGGTCCAGCCACGCCTTCAAGGTGGACGGGATGGAGAAGTTGTACATCGGTGCGCCGATGAGTACGGCGTCCGCTGCGGCCAGTTCGGCGGAGAGTTCCCCGCGCAGCGCGTCCTCGGCGCCGGCAGCCACTGCCGATGCGTCCAGGTGGGGCAGCGGGTCGGCTGCGAGGTCGCGGTACACGACCTTCCCGTCGGGGTGCTGCTCGCGCCATGCCGCGACGAAGGCGGCGGTGACCTCGCGCGATGTGGAGCCCTGAGGGAAGACGGCGGAGTCGAGGTGCAGGAGCGTGGCCATGGGGATCTCCGTGGGAGTCGGAAAAGTGACTGCGCAGGCTCCCGGAAGGCGGTCTTCACGACCGTGAGCGCGAGTCCGTTTTTAAGTGCGTAGCTATGTATAACATAGCTGCTTACTTTTAATTAGCTCCCAACGTCGACGCAGTACCCTGGGGTCATGGCGGATCACAGCGAGCAGGCCTGTCGGCGGGTGGATGCGAGCATCACTCGCGTCTTCGAGCTGTTCGGGAAGCGCTGGACGGGCCCGATCGTCTCGGTGCTGATGCGGCAGCCGGTGCACTTCGCGGATCTGCGCCGGGCGATTCCGGGCATCAGTGAGCGGATGCTTTCGGACCGGTTGTCCGAGCTGGGGGCTGCCGGTCTCGTGGTGCGCGAGGTCGACGAAGGGCCCCCGTTGAGGGTCTCTTACCGGCTGACGGAGGCCGGTGCCGCCATGGAGCCCGCGCTCAAGGAGCTCGGCCGGTGGGCGGATGCCTATCTGGGTGAGCCCGGGGGTTGCTGAACGGCCGCTGGAGCCCCGGCTGGGGCTATCAGGGTGAAGGAGATTCCCCCGTCGAGTTGTAGCGCAGCAGGTACTGCGCGAACTGCTCGAGATCGCCCGACGTCCACTCTCCGAGGCGTTCCCTGTAGGCGGCCCGCCGACTGGCCTGGGTGGATGCGAGTGCCTCGGTGCCGGCGGCGGTGGGGTGCAGCACCTGGATCCGCTGGTCGTCCGGGTCGGGGCGACGCTCGACCAGGCCGAGCTTCTCGAGCGTCGCGACCTGCCGGCTGACCGTCGACTTGTCCAGCATGTAATGCGCGGCCAGATCGGTCGCGCGGCAGCCGTGCCGGTAGTCGATGTGCGCGAGCAACGTGTACGGGACCAGTGGCAGATCCGGGTGGAGCCGGGCTGCGGTCGACCGTGCGCGGCGTGCGAAAGCGGTCAGCTCGCGCTGGATGACTTCCAGCGCCTCCTCGCGGTCCCGGGGAGTCTCCGTCACATGGATCACCTTCTCGAAAATGTAGTTGTATGCTACAACGAATGTGGGAGTTGTAAAAGCCAACTATCGGAGGAGTCGTCGAATGTCCGCAGGTCCGAGCTCCGCCTCCGGCTCAACCGCCGGTGCGCTGCGTCATGTGCTCAGTCATCTCGTCACGCCACTGCTGATGTGCGTCGGTATGGGGCTTGCCTATCTGGGTGCCTTCCACGCCCCGGCGCCGCACGACCTGCGGGTGGACGTCGTCGGCTCCGGAGCAAGCGCGCAGGTGCTCGCGCAGACCTTGCAGGACAAGGGGCACGGCGCGTTGAGTGTGCGTACCGTAGCGGACCGCGACATCGCGGTGAACCACCTGAGGACCCAGCAGAGCTACGGCGCCTACGTGCCGGGCGGCGAGCCCGAACTCATGGTGGCCACCGCCTCGTCCGACACCAGCGCGACGGTCGTCCAGAAGGTCTTCACCCAAGTTGCCGCAGCTCAGGGTGCGCCTCTCCAGGTCACGGACGTCGAGCCCACGGCTGACGGCGATCCGACCGGGCAGGGAATCTTCTTCCTGCTGGTGGCGGTCAGTATCGGCTCCTATGCGTCGGTCGCGGTGATAGGCGGCGCGGGCGCGGTGCTGGCGCTGCGGATCAGGGCCGGACTGGCGATCGCCACCTCGCTCGTCGTGAGCGCGATCGGCGCCGCGTTCGCGGGGCCTGTGTTCAACCTCGTGGACCAGGGGCTCGGTGGCCTGTGGGCGATGGCGTGGCTCTACTCGGCGGGCATCCTCCTGATCGGGGTCGGACTGCACACCTTCCTCAAGCGGTGGACCACGCTCGGCGTCATGCTGCTCTTCGTCATGCTCAACTTCACGAGCTCGGGCGGCATCTTCCGGCCCGAACTCCAGCCGGGGTTCTTCGGAGCCCTGCACTCCTTCTGGAACGGTGCGGGTTTCGTCGAAGGGGTACGCAGCCACGTGTACTTCGGTGGGCATGCCCTTGGCGGGCATCTGCTGGTGCTGTTCCTGTGGTTCGTGGCGGGGCTTGGAGTCGTGGTGGTGGCGGGCCTGGCCGAGGCGCGGCGACGCCGCGAGGCTGCTGAGAGGGCACACGACGCGGCCGTCCTGCGCGCCGCCGCCGGAGCCGAGGAGGAGATGGAGGAGGCGGTCGCGGTGTGACCGCCGTCCCGGGGCCTGCCGACCGCCGGACTGTGTGGGCGGCGGGCGGTGCGGTGTGGGCAGTGCGGTAGAGGCTGGGCGGTGTGGACCACGCGGGGGACTCGCGGCCCGTCGGCGATGTTGTCCACAGTCAGGATCTCAACCTGTCCACAGGGGAGGACGGTTGTCGCGCCACGGCTGTACCGTCGTCCGCAGTTGATGTCGGTCGGACAGAACTGCCGGACGAAGGCGGGGGAGGCGGCGCACCATGGCCGAGGTCGAAGCGACGGTGCCGGCACAGCGGGCGGCGTCGGACGAGCGCATCCCGGTTGTCCGGGGCTTCGCACGGCGCGTGGCCGGCGGAGTGAAGTCGTCCGGACTCGGGTCGACGCCCCCGACAGAGGGGTCTCCGAAGGCGGCGGGCAAGGCACTGAGGCTCAAGGTGTCCCGGTCCGATCACAGTGCCCTGGTCCTGCCCGCCGGAAGGCCGGACGCGGTACAGGCGGTCGAGGAGTCGAATCAGGGCAGGGTGCCCGGTCTGACGCCGATACGGGTGGGGCGCATGGCGGCAACACCCTTCGCCTTCCTGCGTGGTTCGGCAGGCTTGATGGCACATGACCTGATGGGCACGCCGGTCACGGGTGTGGGTGCCCAGCTCTGTGGTGACGCGCACGCTGCCAACTTCGGCCTGTACGGGGACGCGCGCGGCAATCTGGTCATCGATCTCAACGACTTCGACGAAACCGTCTTCGGCCCGTGGGAGTGGGACCTCAAGCGGCTCGCCACCTCTCTGGTGCTCGCGGGCCGGGAAGCGGGGGCGGACGAGGACACCTGCCGGCAGGGCGCCTACGACACGGTGGGCGCGTACAGACGCACGATGCGTCTGCTGGCCAGGCTTTCCGCACTCGACGCCTGGAACGCCATCGCTGACGAGGAACTCGTCTCCCACACCGACGCGCGAGACCTGCTGGGGACGCTGGAGCGGGTGTCCGCCAAGGCGCGCAACAACACGAGCGCCCGCTTCGCGGCGCGGTCCACGGAGGAATGCGAGGACGGTGGTCGTCGGTTCGTCGACGCACCGCCTGTGCTGCGCCGTGTGCCCGACGCCGAAGCGGCCGCTGTCGCGACGGGGCTCGAGGGATACCTCGGGACCGTTTCGGAGGACAGGGCGCCGCTTCTCGCCCGCTACGCGATCCATGACGTCGCGTTCAGGGTGGTGGGCACGGGGAGCGTGGGGACCCGGTCGTATGTGGTGCTGTTGCTCGACCACCGCGGGGAGCCGCTGGTGCTGCAGGTGAAGGAAGCCCGTCCCTCTGCGCTCTCCCCTTATCTTCCGCAGGTCGGTTTCGAGGTGCCGGAGGTGGCGCACGAGGGGCGTCGGGTGGTGCTCGGACAGAAGCGGATGCAGGTCGTCAGCGACATACTGCTCGGCTGGGCCGAGGTCGACGGCAGGCCCTATCAGGTGCGCCAGTTCAGGAATCGCAAAGGCAGTGTGGATCCGGCCGCGCTCGCGGCGGACCAGGTGGACGACTACGGGCGGATGACTGGAGCGCTTCTGGCCCGGGCCCACGCGCACAGCGCCGACCCCCGGCTGCTCGCCGGGTACTGCGGCAAGAACACCGAGCTGGACACGGCGGTGGCGGACTTCGCCGTGGCGTACGCGGACCGGACGGAAGCGGACCACGCCGAGCTCGTCCGGGCCGTGCGAGCCGGGCGAATAAGGGCCGAGCTCGGCGTCTGAGCGGGTTCCGACACCACCGTGTGTGTTCGTGGTGCCTTCCGTGGCCATACGCTGGACGGGTGACCCACGAAGCCGCCGGGGTGCCCACCTCCCGGAACGACGAAGACCGGCAGAACCAGGACCGGCAGGACGACCCGCAGCACGCGCAGGGCGCGGCGCGGGAAGACGACCTGCACGTGGATCCGCACGGCGCGGAGCAGGCGGCTTCTGCCTCCGGTGATGCCGCCGGTGATCCCACTGCCGGCGCGGGCGACGGGGTGAGCGGTGACGCGGCGACTGGTGAGAACGGTGCTCCTCGGCCCGAGGAGCGCCTCGCCAAGGCAGTCCGGGTCGCGGAGCAGGCGCTGATCGAGTTCGAGATCGCGGTGGAGACCTTCCGGGTCGAGGTGGAGAACTTCTCCCGGTTGCATCACCAGAAGCTCGGTCCGATGTATGCGCGCCTCGACGAGTTGGACGCGCAGATCGCGGAGGCACGGGCCGCGAAGTCCGGCGATCCCGAGGATCTGCGCAAGGCGCAGGAGGCGCGGGCCATCGTCATGCCGATGCCTGGTGTCGATGAGCTCTTCCACGACTGGATGGACTCGGACGGGCTCTCGCCCGAGGCTTCGGCCATGCTCACCGAGCAGCCCGTCCGACCGCCGAAGCGGGTCAGGCCGGGCGAGGAGGCTCGCAAGCTCTACCGCGAGCTGGCCCGTCAGGCCCACCCGGACCTGGCACCGGACGAGAAGGAGCGCACACGGCGGGATGAGTTCATCGCTCGTGTGAACGCGGCCTACGGACGTGGCGACGTGGCGTTGCTCAAGGAGCTGGCTGCCGAATGGGCGGCGGGCCCTGTGGCGTCCGAGCTGCGCTTGAGCGAGAGCGAGGAGCTCTACGCGCGGCTGGAGTGGCTGAGCCGCCGTAAGGAACTGCTCACGGTTCTGGCCCAGGAGCTGGAGGAGAGCGCGATCGGCTCGATGCTGAGGATGGCTCCGGACGACCCCGACACGTTGCTGGACGACATCGGGGAGAAGCTTCTGGCAGAGGTCGCCCAGCGGGAAGACGAGCTGGCGGGGCTGGTGCAGTAGCGTTCCGGATGACTCTGGCGCGTACGTACGAGAGAAGGCTTACCCATGAATTTCGCTCCGGTGCCATCGGTGGACGTCGCGGCGGTTCCGTCGGACGGCTTCGTGCTGGACGTCCGTGAGGACGACGAGTGGGCAGCCGGGCACGTCGATAATGCGCTGCACATTCCCATGAGCGACTTCGTGGGCCGTTTCGGCGAACTGACCGAGGCGGCCGACGACGGTCGGCGCGTGCATGTGATGTGCCGCGTCGGAGGACGGTCCGCCCAGGTCACCCAGTACCTCGTGCAGCAGGGCATCGACGCGGTGAACATCAACGGCGGCATGTTGGCCTGGGACGGCGCGGGGCGTCCGATGACCGCGGATACCGGGAATTCGGCTTTCGTCCTCTGAGGCTGCAGCTACAGACCTCCGCCGTCGCCCGAGGATGCCCGAGGAGGGTTCCCTCGCCGACGCCTGACATTGCTCCGGGCGGTCGGTCAGAGCCGCGGCCCACCTCAGCCGCCGTACCGGGAGCCCGCCGTGGCGAACCCGTCCTTCCGGTTGCCGCAGGAGCCCCGGGAGCCCCGGGAGCCCCGGGAGCCCCGGGAGCCCGCACAAGCCCCTGCGGCTGCCGTTCTGCCCACCGCCGTGTTCCTGTGTCTTTCCGTACCTGCATGTCCCCGTGACCGCCGTGCTGCCCGCGCAGTTCGATGACGCGGCTTACGCCGACGTCGCTCTTTGCGGTGGGCCAGCACGGACGGGACCCTGCGTGGGCCCGCGCCCACGAGGCACGAAGCGTCGGAACGGCCGGCACGTGCGGGCATCGGGCTGTGCCCGTACGCCCAGGGCAGCAGGGGACACGAGTGGGGAACCCACTCGGGCCGTCACCGGT
Organism: Streptomyces sp. JH34; assembly: GCF_029428875.1. Classification (NCBI taxonomy): domain Bacteria; kingdom Bacillati; phylum Actinomycetota; class Actinomycetes; order Kitasatosporales; family Streptomycetaceae; genus Streptomyces; species Streptomyces sp. JH34. The sequence continues at coordinate 3,709,400 of NZ_JAJSOO010000001.1, forward strand.
CGAAGTCGAGCTCGACCTCCGGCGTGACGGGGTGTGACTGGCAGGCCAGCACGAACCCGGCACCGGTTTCCTCGGGCTCCAGGGCGAAGTTGCGGTCCATCTGTACTTCGCCGGAGACCAGGAAGGCCCTGCAGGTCCCACACACACCCCCCTTACAGGCGTACGGGGCGTCCGACCGGCTTCGCAGCATCGTGTCCAGCAGCGATTCACCGTCCTCCACCGGCCAGCTTCCCGAACGGCCGTCGAGCGTCGCCGTCAGCCTGCTCTCCGACGATGTGGACACCCTGGAGGCCGCAGACGGACCGGATCCCTCGTCCGCGACGTGGAAGATCTCCTGGTGGATGCGCGACCGGTCGGCGCCGAGCGCGCGCAGCGCGCTCTCAGCCTCCCGGACCAGGCCGAGCGGCCCGCACAGGAACCAGCCGTCCACATCGGGCACCGACAGCAACGCGGGCAGCAGCCCGGTGAGCCGCTCGCGGTCCAGCCGGCCCGAGGGAAGGCCTGCTGCCTGTTCCTCCCGGGAGAGCCCGGTCACCAACTGGAAGCGGTCCGGATAGCGGTCCTTGAGGTCAGCCACCTCGTCGAGGAACATCGTCGAGGCGGCCGTCCGGTCGCTGCGGATCAGACAGAAGCGTGCCAGGGGTTCGCGTGCCAGCAGCGTCGCCGCCATCGACAGCACGGGTGTGATGCCACTGCCGCCGACGATCGCGGCGTAATGGCCTGGGCGTGGATCGAGGACGAAACGGCCCGTCGGCGGCATCGCCTCCACCGGATCGCCTACAGCCAGCTCCTTGAGGGCGTACGTCGAAAACGTCCCGCCGTCGACCATGCGGATGCCCACGCGGACCACGGGGTCGTGCGGCTGTTCGGTGGCGGGTGCGCAGATCGAGTACGAGCGCCGGATTTCTGTGCCGTCGACGCGGTAGCGCACATTCAGGTGCTGGCCCGGGGTGTGTCGGAAGGTCTCGCGCAGTTCGGGCGGTACCGACAAGGTGACGGTCACCGCGTCGTCGGTGATCCGTTCGATCGCGCTGACCCGGAGCGGATGGAACATCTACAACTCCTTGAAGTGGTCGAACGGTTCGCGGCAGGCCACGCAGCGGCGCAGGGCCTTGCAGGCCGTGGAGGAGAACCGGCTCAGCAGCTCCGTGTCCGTGGAACCGCAGTGCGGGCAGCGCACCGAGAGCGTCAGCGGCACAGGCCCGCCCGGCCCGCTGCCTGGACGCGGCGGGGCTATGCCGAACTCCGCGAGTTTGCGGCGGCCTTCGTCGCTGATGTCGTCCGTCGACCAGGCCGGTGCGAGGACCGTGACCACGGAGACCTCCGCGATGCCGTGGTCGTGCAGCACACGCTCGATGTCGGCGGACATGGCCTCTATGGCCGGGCAGCCGGTATATGTCGGGGTGAGCTGCACGGTGACCTTGTCCGTCCGGTCCATCCGCACCCCGCGGAGCACACCTAGCTCGTCCAGAGTGAGGACCGGCAACTCGGGATCCGGCACGGAGCCCGCCAGCCTGTGGAGCTCCGCTTCCAGCGGGGTCTCCGTGGTCACCATGACGCCCCCGGATGGCTGCGATGCAGATGCTGCATCTCGGCGAGCATTCGCCCGAACGGCTCGGTGTGCAGGCCCTGCCGGCCCGCTCCGGCCGCCCAGGCCCCGGACTGCGGCCCCGACGGGAGGGCCAGGGTGGCCTGCTTCACCACGGACGTGACGGCGGACAGCCATGCGTCGCGCAGGGCGCCCCGGTCCACGTCGACTCCTTCGACCGGCTCGAACAGCTCCCCGGTGAACCGCCACAGGGCGTCGAGCGCGAGCTGCATGCGCTCATGGCTTTCCGCGGTGCCGTCACCCAGTCGCAGAACCCACTGCTCCGCGTGGTCCCGGTGGTAGGCGACCTCCTTGACGGCCTTGGCCGCGAGATCCGCGAACTCACCCTCGCCGGCTGCCAGCTGCTCGTACAGCAGGTGCTGGTAGACGGAGAAGTAGAGCTGACGGGCGATGGTGTGGGCGAAGTCGCCGTTCGGCTGCTCCACCAGCTGGACGTTGCGGAAAGCCCGCTCCTCGCGGAGGTAGGCCAGCTGGTCCTCGTCACCGACGAACGAGAGCAGCATCCTGGCCTGCCCCAACAGGTCCAGCGCGATGTTGGCCAGGGCCACTTCCTCCTCGAGGACGGGGGCGTGCCCGGCCCACTCCCCCAGCCGGTGCGAGAGCACCAACGCGTCGTCGCCGAGGGCGAGAGCCGCGGTCACAGGTGCTTCACCCCTTCGGGGATCTCGTAGAACGTGGGGTGACGGTAGGGCTTGTCCCCAGCGGGTTCGAAGAACGAGTCCTTCTCGTCCGGCGAGGAGGCGGTGATCGCCGTCGAGGGGACCACCCAGAGGGAGACTCCCTCCGATCGGCGTGTGTACAGGTCTCGGGCGTTACGCAGCGCCATCTCGGCGTCCGGTGCGTGCAGGCTGCCCGCGTGGGTGTGGGACAGCCCGCGCCGGGAGCGCACGAACACCTCCCACAGCGGCCAGTCGGTCGAGCTGCTCATGCGGTCGCCTCCACGGGCTGGGCGGCCGCTCCGGCTGTACCGGTCCGTGCCGCGTGCTTGTCTGCGTAGGCCGCCGCCGCGTCGCGGACCCAGGCGCCCTCTTCGTGGGCCGTGCGCCGCTGGTTGAGCCGTTGTTCGTTGCAGGGGCCGTTGCCCTTGAGGACCTCCTGGAACTCCGTCCAGTCGACCGCTCCGTAGTCGTGGCGGCCGAGGTCCTCGTTCCAGCGGATGTCGGGGTCGGGGAGGGTGAGTCCCAGCGCCTGCGCCTGCGGGACGCAGATGTCGACGAAGCGCCGGCGGAGCTCGTCGTTGGAGTGCCGTTTGATCTTCCAGGCCATCGACTGTGCCGAGTGTGCCGAGGAGTCGTCGGGAGGACCGAACATCATCAGCGAGGGCCACCACCAGCGGTTCACCGCGTCCTGCGCCATCTCGTGCTGGGCGGGGGTCCCCTGGCTGAGGGCGAGCAGCAGTTCGTATCCCTGGCGCTGGTGGAAGGACTCCTCCTTGCAGATCCGGACCATCGCGCGTGCGTACGGGCCGTAGGAGCAGCGGCAGAGCGGGACCTGGTTGGTGATCGCGGCGCCGTCCACCAGCCATCCGATGGCACCGACGTCCGCCCAGGTCAGCGTGGGGTAGTTGAAGATCGAGGAGTAGCGCTGCCGGCCGGCGTGCAGCTTGTCGAGGAGCTCCTCGCGACTGGTCCCCAGCGTCTCGGCCGCGCTGTACAGATAGAGGCCGTGCCCCGCCTCGTCCTGCACCTTCGCCATCAGAATGGCCTTGCGGCGGAGCGAGGGTGCCCGCGAGATCCAGTTGGCTTCGGGTTGCATGCCGATGATCTCGGAGTGGGCGTGCTGCGCCATCTGGCGGACCAGGGAGGCCCGGTACGCCTCAGGCATCCAGTCCCGCGGCTCGATCCGGTCCTCGGCTGCGACCGCGGCGTCGAATGCGGCCAGATGCTCCGCCTCCGCCGTGTCTGCCGTCCCCTGCGTCTTCTGGTCCGCAGTCACTGCCGCCATCCCGGGCTCCCTACCGACCGATCGTTCGGTTCCTTGGCTTCAATGGTGGGTCGCAGGCCCGTAGGGTGTCAACCCTGTGGATAACTGAGTGGTGATCGACGGCGATCGGGGCGGGATGGACGGGGACCACGGTGGGCGCACCGGAGACGAGAACAAGCTCGCCATGCCCGGCGTGACGAACCGCCCGGAGCCGGACGAGGCCGCGGAGTCCACACCTTCGGGAATACCGGAGGACAGGGCGGCCCCACCCCCCGACTCGGGTGCCGCGGCACCGCCGGCCACGGCTGCCGCCCCCGGGGCCGTCGGCAGCCGCCCGGGTGCAGGTATGGCCGCGCTCTCCCTGAGATACCAGGTCGTCGCGGCGCTCGCGCTGTCCCTCATAGGCCTGGTGGCCTGCACACACATAGCCATGATCTTTCTGCACGTCGCACCGTCCAACACGCTGACGAAGCAGCACGGCGAGGTGGTCGACGACTGGGTCTATCCCGAGTTCGAGCAGAACTGGAAGCTGTTCGCTCCCAATCCGCTCCAGCAGAACATCTCCGTGCACGTACGGGCCGAGCTGACCGGCACCGGTGCCGACGGCAGCAGCGTCACCCACTGGATCAATCTCTCGCATGACGACGGCGAGGCGATACGGGGAAACCTCCTCCCGAGCCATGTCGACCAGAACGGACTGCGCCGAGCCTGGGACTTCTACACCGGGTCGCACGACAGCGAGAACCGGGCCGCCGGTCTGCGCGGCGAACTGTCCGAGCGCTACATCCGCCGCATCGTGATGCTCCGCCTCGCCGAGCACGGCTACGGCGGCACGGTCGAACGCGTCCAGGTGCGGTCCGCCGTACGCTCCGTCGGAGCCCCGACGTGGAGCGACGAGAAGATCAGTACCAAGACGGAGTACAGGGAACTGCCGTGGTGGAACATCACTCCGTCCGACCTCCCGCAGGCCGACGCGACGGACGGATCCCCGAAGGCCGGGACCTCCCCGAAGACCGGGAGGGCAGGGAAATGAGCTCTCCCGCCTCGGTCCGTGACCGTGCAGGGACCGCCGGCCGGTCGCTCGGCCGCGCCGTCCAGCGCGCCACGGCTTCACCCCTCGGCACCTATCAGAGTGCCGTCGTCCGGATCGGCGTCTCCGTCACCTGTCTGCTGTTCCTGCTGCGCGAGTGGCCCCACCGCCGTGAGCTGTACGGTCCCGACGGGCCGTGGAGCTGGGGCATGGCCCGTCGGCTCATCGGCAACAACGACGCCTTCACCGCCTTGATGTGGTCGGACAGCACGTTCTGGTTCGAGACCGTCTACGTGCTCACGCTGGTGTCGGCCGCGCTGCTGGCGGTCGGCTGGCGGACCCGGGCGACGTCCGTCCTGTTCATGGCCGGGGTGCTCTCCCTGCAGAACCGCAGCATCTTCATGGGCGACGGCGGCGACAACGTCATCCACCTGATGGCGCTCTATCTGGTGTTCACCCGCTGCGCCCGGGTCTGGTCCCTGGACGCGCGCCGAGCAGCCGGGGACGCAGCTCGCCCCACCGGGAGCGGGAACCCGGCTCGTGACATCACGGGCATCGTCCTGTGGGTGGTCCTCGGCTGTGTCCTCGTGCCCGCCACGCTCCTGGGAGGGCTCGGCGGCACCTGGTGGCTGCAGTCCGTGCTGTGGCTACTGTGGCTGGGGAACGGTGCCTGGTGGGCCCTCGACCGGTATGCGCCGGGCCATGAACTGCGCACCCTGTTCGACGTCCTGGCCAACCTGGCCCACAACGCCGCGCTTTTCGTGATCATGGCCGAGGTGTGTCTGATCTACGCGACCGCCGGCTGGTACAAGATCCAGGGCTCCCGCTGGCAGGACGGCACCGCGATCTTCTACCCGCTCAAGCTGGACTACTTCACCCCGTGGCCCGGGCTGTCCGGGCTGGTCGCATCCAGCGCTCTGGCGATCATGGTGCTGACCTACGCCACGGTCATCGTGCAGGTCGCGTTCCCCTTCACACTGTTCAACCGGCGGGTCAAGAACGTCCTGCTGGTCCTCATGATCGGCGAGCACGCCGGTATCGCGGTCCTGCTGGGGCTGCCCTTCTTCTCCATGGCGATGATCGCCGCGGACGCGGTCTTCCTGCCGACGGTGTTCCTGCTCTGGCTGGGACACAGGGTGTCGCTCGCCCGGCAGCGCCTGTTCTCCAGGACGGCGGTCAGGTTCCGGCTACCGGGGCAGCGCAGGGAGGGGCCTGGCGACGAGGAGGCCACGCGCAGCGGCGACGGCAGTGGCCATACGCTCATCGGGTGACCAGCGAGACCGGTAGTACAGAAGAGCCCCAGGTGGCAGTGGCGCCCGATCCGTCCGCGGAGCCGATCCAGTACGACGACGGGTACGGCGCCGTGATCGGCGTCGGGCCGCACCCGCTGCCCTGGCCCGAGGGGGAGCGTTACGACCCCGAACTCCTCGCGAACGGGGACCGGCGCAACGTGGGCGACGCCTACCGCTACTGGACGCGGGAAGCGATCGTCGCCGATCTCGACACCCGGCGGCACGACTTCCACGTGGCGGTGGAGAACTGGGGTCATGACTTCAACATCGGCTCCGTCGTGCGCACTGCCAACGCCTTCCTCGCGAAGGAGATCCACATCGTGGGCCGGAGGCGCTGGAACCGGCGTGGGGCCATGGTCACCGACCGCTACCAGCATGTGCGCCACCACCCGGACACGGCGGATCTGACCGCATGGGCGGCGGCCGAGGGGCTCCCGATCATCGGTATCGACAATCTTCCCGGGGCCGTGCCGCTGGAGCGCACGGAGCTGCCGCGCCGCTGCGTGCTGCTGTTCGGACAGGAGGGGCCCGGTCTGACGGAGGAGGCGCGCGAACACGCCTCGATGGTTTGCTCGATCGCGCAGTTCGGCTCGACGCGGTCGATCAACGCGGGCGCGGCGGCCGCGATCGCGATGCACGCCTGGGTGCAACGGTACGCAGACATTTCGGACCCACAGGCCGGGTGACCGGTGGAGCGGCCGACCGCTCCACCGGTCACCCGGCCGTCGGCAGGTCCTTGCTCAGGCCTGGCGGCGGACCTCCACCACCCGGAATCGGTTGGACACGAAGGCCCCGTCGCAGAGTGCGGCGTTGGCAGCCGGGTTGCCCCCTGAACCGTGGAAGTCGGAGAAGGCCGCTGTCTGGTTGACGTACACGCCGCCGGTGAGGTTCAGCGAGAGCTGAGCCGATTCGTCGAAGCAGACCTCCTCCACCGCCTGTTCCACCTCGGGGGACGTCGTGTAGGCGCCGACGGTCATCGCGCCCTTCTCGCGGATCGTGCGGCGCAGCAGGTCCAGTGCCTCGCCGGTCGAGCCGACGGCGACCGCGAACGAGACCGGGCCGAAGCACTCCGAGAGGTAGGCAGCCCCGTCGTCGGGCTCGGTGCCGTCGAGCTTCACGAGAACCGGCGTACGGACGACGGCGTCGGGGAATTCGGGGTTGGTGACCGGTCGCGAGGCGAGCGCGACGTCCCCCAGGGCGGAGGCGCCTTCCAGCCGGGCCTTCACATCCGGGTTCACCAGAGCGCCGAGCAGGCCGTTGGCCCGGGCGTCGTCGCCGAGGAGCCCGTTCACCGCCTCGGCGATGTCCGCCACCACGTCCTCGTAGGTCTTGGCGCCCACGTCGGTGGTGATGCCGTCACGCGGGATGAGCAGGTTCTGCGGAGTCGTGCACATCTGGCCGCTGTAGAGGGAGAGCGAGAAGGCCAGATTGGAGAGCATGCCCCGGTAGTTGTCGGTGGAGTCGAGGACGATCGTGTTGACGCCCGCCTTCTCCGTGTAGACCTGGGCCTGCCGGGCGTTGGTCTCCAGCCAGTCGCCGAAGGCGGAGGAGCCGGTGTAGTCGATGATCTTCACTTCGGGCCGCACCGCGAGGGTCTTGGCGATGCCCTCGCCGGGCCGCTCCGCCGCCAGGGCGACGAGATTCGGGTCGAAGCCCGCCTGGCTCAGCACCTCGCGCGCCAGCTGGACGGTGAGTGCCAGCGGCAGGACCGCCCGTGGGTGAGGCTTGACCAGAACGGGATTGCCGGTGGCCAGTGAGGCGAAGAGTCCGGGGTAGCCGTTCCACGTGGGGAAGGTGTTGCAGCCGATCAGCAGAGAGATGCCGCGCCCGGCCGCTGTGTACGACTTGTGCAGCTGCAGCGGGTCGCGCTTTCCCTGGGGCTTCGACCAGTCGGCGCTGCGCGGGGTCCGGGTCTGTTCCTCGAAGGCGTACGCCACGGCCTCCAGTCCGCGGTCCTGGGCGTGCGGGCCGCCGGCCTGGAAGGCCATCACGAACGCCTGACCGCTGGTGTGCATCACGGCGTGCGCCAGCTCGTGCGTACGCGCGCTGATCCGGGCGAGGATCTCGAGGCAGACCAGGGCCCTCGTCTCCGGCCCTGCCGCACGCCAGGAACCCATGGCGGCACTCATGGCGGGGAGCAGGACGTCGGGGTCGGCATGCGGATACTCGACGCCGAGCTCCGGCCCGTACGGCGAGACCTCGCCGCCGGTCCAGCCGTCGGTGCCGGGCTGGCCGAGATCCAGCCGGGTGTTGAGCACGGCGTCGAACGCGGCCTTGCCCTCGGCCGCGCCGAGGCTGCCGGGGAGGCCCTCCGTGCCGTAGGCCTTCGGGTGCTCCGGGTGCGGGGACCAGTAGGCGCGCGTGCGGATGGCGTCGAGAGCCTGGTCGAGCGTCGGGCGGTGGATCTCGGACAGCTTCTCGGGGGAAAGCTCGGCGGCCATGACGGACCAACTCCTCGTCGAGCCGGGCAGGGATGTGCTGACGGAGTTAGAGTAACCGAACGATCGGTCGGGACAAGGGGCCCCAAAGAACCTGTGGACAACTCATGGGGGAGGATCGCGGTCATGACCACGGCCAAGCGGGACACGTACACCCCGGAGACACTCCTGACCGTTGCCGTCCGCGTGTTCAACGAGCGCGGCTACGACGGCACGTCCATGGAGCACCTCTCCAAGGCGGCGGGCATCTCCAAATCGTCCATCTACCACCACGTGGCGGGCAAGGAAGAGCTCCTGAGGCGGGCGGTGAGCCGGGCGCTCGACGGGCTCTTCGGCATCCTCGACGAGACGGGTGCGGTACAAGGGCGGGCGATCGCCCGGGTCGAGTACGTCACGCGCCGCACGGTCGAGGTGCTCACGGCGGAGCTGCCGTACGTCACCCTGCTGCTGCGCGTGCGCGGTAACACCAGGACGGAGCGCTGGGCCCTGGAGCGCCGGCGTGAGTTCGACCAGCGGGTGTCCGAGCTGCTCAAGGCCGCGGTGGCGGAGGGGGACCTCCGCGCCGACGTGGACATACGCCTGGCGACGCGGCTGCTCTTCGGCATGGTGAATTCACTGGTCGAGTGGTACCGCCCGCATCCGGACGGCTCCCCGGAGGCGGAGCAGCTCGCCGACACCGTCGTCCGGCTCGCTTTCGAGGGTATGCGGGCCGCCTGACCGGCACGCACGGACGCGCCTTCGTGGGCGGCGCCCGGCCGGGTCACCCGTTGAGTTCCGCCGGGCGGTCCGGCCGGGGGCCCAGGTCGGTCTCCTCGAACACCAGCAGGGTGCGGGTCGACAGGACTTCCGGTATGGCCTGGATCCTCGTCAGGACCAGCTCACGGAGCGCCTGGTTGTCAGGGGTGTGCACGAGGAGCAGGACGTCGAAGTCACCGCTGACCAGCGCGATGTGGGTGGCTCCGGGCAGCGCCTGGAGCTGTTCGCGCACGGTGCGCCAGGAGTTCTGGACGATCTTGAGCGTGATGTAGGCGGAGGCGGCCTGCCCCGCCCGTTCGTGATTCACGCGGGCGCTGAAGCCGCGTATCACCCCGTCCTCGACGAGCCTGTTGATGCGGGCGTAGGCATTGGCCCGCGAGACGTGGACACGTTCGGCGACCGACCGTATCGAGGCGCGGCCGTCCGACCGGAGGATGCCCAGGATGGCGCGATCGGTGGAGTCCAGCGGCCGTGCGGGCGGAATGGGGCCCGGATCCACGACCCCGTCGGCCATTTGTTCAGCTGCCATCTGCCCGCGCCTCCCTGTTGTGGACGACCTGCCCCTATCCCAGGCTGTGGAGAACCGTTTGTCCACAGGCTGAAGGTGCCTGTAGCCAAATTGCGCCCGCGACCGAACAATCGGTAGGTGAGGCACGCCACACCAGTGCCTGATCACGCCCCGACATTCTGCAGATTTCGACACCCCCGATGTATCCCGATGCCAGGAGGTGCTTGTCATGACGGTCCAGGAGCTGCCCGGCGCAGCCGTCTACCGGCCCACGCCGCCCCCGGCCTGGAAGCCGCTCACCGATCCCGCGCCGCTGCTTCCGGACCCCGAGCCGTTCCGCGTGCTCGGTACCGATGCCGCAGCGGGTGCCGACCCCGAGCTGCTGCTGAGGCTCTACGCCGAGCTGGTCCGCGGCCGGCGGTACAACGCCCAGGCCACGGCGCTCACCAAGCAGGGCAGGCTCGCGGTGTACCCGTCGAGCACCGGCCAGGAGGCCTGTGAGATCGCGGCGGCTCTCGTCCTGGAGGACAGGGACTGGCTCTTCCCCAGCTACCGCGACACCCTGGCCGCGGTGGCGCGAGGCCTGGATCCGGTCGAGGCGCTGACGCTGCTGCGGGGCGACCGGCACACCGGGTACGACCCGCGTGAGCACCGCATCGCCCCCCTGTGCACCCCACTGGCCACCCAGTTGCCGCATGCCGTGGGGCTGGCGCATGCGGCGCGCCTCAAGGGCGACGATGTGGTGGCGCTCGCGATGGTCGGTGACGGCGGGACGAGTGAGGGCGATTTCCACGAGGCACTGAATTTCGCGGCCGTCTGGCGTGCGCCGGTCGTGTTCCTCGTGCAGAACAACGGTTTCGCGATCTCCGTGCCGCTGGCGAAGCAGACCGCGGCGCCGTCCCTCGCCCACAAGGCCGTGGGATACGGCATGCCGGGACGTCTGGTCGACGGCAACGACGCGGCCGCGATGCACCAGGTGCTGAGCGAAGCGGTGGCACGGGCCAGGCGTGGGGAGGGACCGACTCTGGTCGAGGCGGTCACGTACCGCATGGACGCCCACACGAACGCCGACGACGCCACCCGTTACCGCGGTGACAGCGAGGTGGAGACGTGGCGCGCGCATGATCCCATCAAGCTCCTCGAGCGGGAGCTGACCGGGCGCGGACTGCTGGACGAGGACGGCATGAGCACGGTGCGGGAGGGGGCCGAGCGGATGGCGGAGGGCCTGCGGGAGCAGATGAACGCCGATCCGGTGCTCGACCCGATGGACCTGTTCGCCCATGTCTACGAGCAACAGACCGGGCAGCTACGGGAGCAGGCGGACCGGTTGCGGGTCGAGCTGGACGCCGAGCACGGTCCGAACGACGAGAACGACGAGAACGGCGTGGGGGATGGCCGATGAGCACCGCTGCCGCGACCGCCGGTGAACGCACCGGCAGGGCCAAACCGGCCACGATGGCGCAGGCCCTCGGGCGGGCACTGCGTGACTCGATGGCTGAGGATCCGACGGTGCACGTCCTGGGGGAGGACGTCGGAACACTCGGTGGCGTCTTCCGCGTCACCGACGGCCTGGCGAAGGAGTTCGGCGACGAGCGCTGCACGGACACTCCACTGGCCGAGGCGGGCATCCTCGGCGCGGCCGTGGGAATGGCGATGTACGGGCTTCGGCCCGTGGTGGAGATGCAGTTCGACGCCTTCGCCTATCCGGCGTTCGAGCAGTTGGTCAGCCATGTCGCCAAGATGCGGAACCGGACGGGCGGGGCGATGCCTATGCCGATCACGGTGCGGGTGCCGTACGGCGGCGGGATCGGCGGGGTGGAGCATCACAGCGACTCCTCCGAGGCGTACTACATGGCGACACCCGGCCTGCACGTCGTCATGCCGGCCACCGTCGACGACGCCTACGGCCTGCTGAGGGAGTCGATCGCCTCCGACGACCCGGTGGTCTTCCTGGAACCGAAGCGGCTCTACTGGTCCAAGGCCGACTGGTCACCGGATGCGCCGGCGTCGGTCGAGCCGATAGGGCGGGCGGTGGTCCGGCGCCCCGGCCGCAGCGCGACCCTGATCACCTATGGGCCGTCCCTCCCCGTGTGTCTGGAAGCTGCCGAGGCGGCCACGGCCGAGGGGTGGGATCTCGAAGTGGTAGACCTGCGCTCGCTGGTGCCGTTCGACGACGAGACCGTCGCCGCGTCGGTCCGCCGCACCGGTCGTGCGGTGGTCGTCCACGAGTCGTCCGGGTTCGGAGGTCCGGGCGGAGAGATCGCGGCGCGGGTCACCGAGCGGTGCTTCCACCATCTGGAGGCGCCGGTGCTGCGCGTCGCGGGATTCGACATCCCCTATCCGCCGCCGATGCAGGAGCGGCACCATCTGCCGGGCGTGGACCGGGTGCTCGACGCGGTCGCCCGTCTTCAGTGGGAGGCGGAGAGCTGATGGCGCAGGTGCTGGAATTCAGGCTGCCCGACCTGGGCGAAGGACTGACCGAGGCGGAGATCGTGCGCTGGCTGGTGGAGGTCGGCGACGTGGTCGCCGTCGATCAGCCGGTCGTCGAGGTCGAGACGGCCAAGGCCATGGTGGAGGTGCCCTGCCCCTACGGGGGCGTGGTGACGGCACGATACGGCGAGGAGGGCGCGGAGCTCCCGGTCGGCGCACCGCTCCTGACCGTGGCGGTCGGATCGGTGGAGCGGACCACGGAGCGCGCGGGTTCCGTCACGTCCTCAGGTGGCGGTGCTGCCGAGAGCGGGGCGTCGGGCAATGTGCTGGTCGGCTACGGCACGGGTGCACCTGCCGCTCGGAGGCGACGGGTGAGGCCCGCGCCCGTCTCGGCCGTGTCCCCGGCACCGGCGACCGCGGCCGGGATCGTGGCGCCCGCGACCAGGATCGGTGCGTCGGCCGCGGAGACATCCACGGCGCCAGGGACGACCACCGCTGTGGCGATGGATTCGGCCCCGGTACTCGGTGTGGTACGGCCTCAGGGCCCCGTTGCGGTCATCTCCCCGCTGGTTCGGAAGCTGGCACGGCAGCACGGCCTCGATCTCCGGCAGATCGTCGGTACGGGACGCGACGGGCTGATTCTGCGTACCGACGTGGAGTCCGCCATCAAGGCGGCGGAAGCACCCGCTGCCGGGGGACAGCCGGTAACCGTGCCGGATGCGGAGCCGTCCGTCGAGCGGATCCCGCTGCGCGGGGTCCGGGGCGCCGTCGCCGACAAGCTGTCACGCAGCCGGCGTGAGATTCCCGAAGCCACGTGCTGGGTCGACGCAGACGCCACCGAGCTGATGGCGGCACGGGCCGCCATGAACGCGGCCGGTGGTTCCGCGGCCGGGCCCAAGGTGTCGGTGCTCGCCCTGTTGGCCCGCATCTGCACGGCGGCTCTGGCGCGGTTCCCCGAACTCAACTCGACGGTCGACGCGGACGCACGGGAGATCGTGCGGCTGTCCGGGGTGCACCTGGGATTTGCCGCGCAGACGGAGCGGGGCCTCGTCGTTCCGGTCGTCCGTGACGCGCATACCAGGAACGCGGAGTCCATCGGCGCGGAGATCGCCCGCCTGACCGGCGCGGCGCGGGACGGGAAGCTGACCCCGGCGCAGCTCACCGGCGGGACGTTCACGCTGAACAACTACGGGGTGTTCGGAGTCGACGGTTCGACTCCCATCATCAACCACCCCGAAGCGGCCATGCTCGGCGTCGGCCGGATCATGCCCAAACCCTGGGTGCACGAGGGCGAGCTGGCTGTTCGCCAGGTCGTGCAGCTCTCGCTCACCTTCGACCACCGGGTCTGCGACGGCGGAACGGCAGGCGGCTTCCTGAGGTACGTGGCCGACTGTGTGGAACAGCCGGCGGTGTTGTTGCGCACTCTGTGACGGAGCACGGGAGCATGGCGCCCCCGGCCCGGGCTTCTCGTGAGTTCGGTCCCCGGGGGCCCGCCGGGGACGGAGGGCCCGCATACTCGGGGGCATGACCGCGTATGACGCCATCGTTCTTGCCGGAGGGGCCGCGAAGCGCCTCGGAGGAGCTGACAAGCCAGGGCTCCACGTGGGTGGCCGGTCGCTGCTCGACCGGGTGCTGGCCGTATGTGCCGACGCCGGGTCCACCGTGGTGGTGGGTGGGCGCAGGGCGACCGTGCGTCCGGTCACCTGGACTCGCGAAGTGCCGGAAGGCGGCGGGCCTTTGGCCGCACTCGATGCTGGTGTACGGCACACGGAAGCGGAAAATGTCCTGGTGCTCTCCGCGGACCTGCCGTTCCTGGGGGAGGCGACCATCCGCGCGTTGCTGGCCGCGACGGATCCGGGATCCCGCGAAGGCGCCCTGTGCACCGACCGGGACGGGCGGGACCAGCCGTTGGTCGCGGTGTACCGGGCCGAGCCGCTGCGCCGTGAACTCGCACTTCTCGCCACCGAGCACGGCAGCCTGGCCGGACTCCCTCTGCGCCACCTGACCGCCGAACTGGACCTGGCCCGGGTCCCCGCCGGCCCTTTGGCTTCCTTCGACTGCGACACCTGGGAAGACATTGCTGCCGCCAGGGCGCGGATCAGGGAGCATGGGACCGTGCTGGACGAATGGATCACCACAGTCAAGAACGAACTGGGCATCGAACTCGACGTCGATACCGGCGTCCTGCTCGACCTCGCCCGCGACGCGGCGCATGGCGTCGCCCGGCCGGCCGCGCCACTGACCACCTTCCTGGTGGGGTACGCGGCTGCGATGGCGAGCAGCGGCAGAAGCCCGGAGGATGCGACTGACGCGGTTGCAGATTTCTCCCGCAAGGCCACTGCCCTCGCGCTCCGATGGGCCGAGGAAACGGAGGCGGGTAGCGGACCCGGCACGCCGTGACCGCGCACGGACGCGAGGAACGGCCGGCTGACGGAGGCCGGTCGGCCGAGGAGGAGCGCGCCGACGAAGAGCGCGCCGAGGAGGAGCGGGCCGTCGAGCAGGCTCTGGCTCTCGTCGGCCGTCAGCCGCAGGCCGGGCACCGCCCACCGGTGGGGCCCGGCGAGACGTCCCCCAAGCCGAATTCCCCGCCAGCGGCGACATCGACATCACCGGCGACGCCCTCGTCGGCGCCGACGAGGCCGAACGCGAGCGCCGGCCCGAACCTGAGCTCACGGAACCTGAGCTCACGGAACCCGAGCTCACGGAACCCGAGCTCACGGAACCCGAGCTCACCGAACCCGAGCTCACCGAACCCGAGCTCACCGAACCCGAGCTCACCGAACCCGAGCTCACCGACGTCGTACTCACCGGCCTCGACTTCACCGAGGCCGGGCGCCTCGATCCCAGGCGTCCCTCCCTCGGGTTCCTCCCGGCCCCACGAGGGCTCATCGGCCGGCCGATCCGTGTCCTCCCCGCACGCCCACCGGGCCGAAGCCACCGCCTGGGCCGCGGCGCGTGCCCTGGCCGAACGCCTCGGCCGCGCCACTCCCCCGACTGCCCACCGGCTTCCACTGGACCGTGCTCTCGGACACGTCCTGGCCGAGGCGGTCGTAGCGCTCACGGATCTGCCGTCGTTCGACACCTCGGCCATGGACGGCTGGGCCGTCGCGGGGCCGGGCCCCTGGGCCGTCCGGGAGGGGGAAGGGCTGCTTGCCGGACGCGGTTCCACGGAACCGCTCCCCGACGGGCAGGCGCTGAGGATCGCCACAGGTGCGCGTCTTCCCGCGGATGCCACGGCCGTGATCCGCACCGAGCACGCGCACTTCGACGAGGCCAAGGGGCTTCTGCACGCCGACCGCGAGGTGGTTCCGGGCCAAGACATCCGGCCCAGGGGCCAGGAGTGCCGGTCCGGCGACGAGCTTCTGCCTGTGGGGACGGTGGTGACTCCTCCCGTACTCGGGCTGGCGGCCGCCGCCGGGTACGACGCGCTCGTCGCCGTACCCCGGCCCCGTGTCGATGTCTTCGTCCTCGGCGACGAACTCCTCACAGCGGGGCTTCCCCACGACGGACTGATCCGGGATGCGCTCGGCCCCATGCTGGTCCCCTGGCTCCGGGCTTTGGGAGCGGAGGTGGCCGAGCCCCGACGGCTCGGGGACGATGCCGAGGCGCTCCGGCAGGCACTCATCTCCTCCGATGCCGACCTGATCCTCACCACGGGCGGGACAGCCGCCGGCCCCGTGGACCATGTGCACCCGGTGCTGGCCGAGATCGGTGCCGATCTCCTCGTCGATGGGGTGGCCGTACGCCCCGGTCATCCCATGCTCCTGGCACGCCTCACCGAGGGCGGCCCCTGCCTGGTGGGATTGCCCGGCAACCCTCTTGCCGCGGTGTCCGGACTGCTGACACTGGCCGAGCCCCTGCTCCGGGGAATCGCTGGTCGCACTGCCCAGGACCCGTACCGTGCGCCTGTCCACGACGAGGTGCAGGGGCACCCGCACGACACGCGGCTCATCCCTGTGGTTCATCGCGACGACAGCGTCGTGCCTCTTCATTACAACGGCCCCGCCATGCTCCGGGGGATCGCTGCCGCGGACGGGCTGGCCGTGGTACCTCCCGGCGGGGTACGGTCCGGCACCGAGGTGGAGATCCTCGATCTACCGTGGGCCTCGGCGTCGCCGTGGACGGAAGGGTGTTTCACGTGAAACTTCCCGGCCACGATGCGATGGCCAGGCGCGCAGACGAACATGTCGTCCCCACCCGGGTGCTTCTGCCCCGGCGGGTGGTCGACAGACCGCTGCGGCAGGTGGCCAAGCGTCTGGCTATGGCTCTCACGGTGCTGGCCACCACGGTCTTCATCGTCTGGGCGGACCGGGGCGGCTACCACGACAACGCCGACAACAAGGTCGATTTCCTCGACGCCGTCTACTACGCGACAGTGACATTGTCGACGACCGGCTACGGCGACATCGTCCCGTACAGCGACCCGGCCCGCTTGGTCAATGTGGTGCTGGTGACGCCGTTGCGTGTGCTCTTCCTGATCATCCTGGTCGGCACCACCCTCGAGGTCCTGACGGAACGGACCCGGGAGGATTTCCGGCTGAACCGTTGGAGAAGCAACTTGCGTGAACACACCGTGGTCGTCGGCTTCGGCACGAAAGGCCGTTCAGCGATCCAGACGCTGTGTACGACCGGGCTGAAGAAGGACCAGATCGTCATCGTCGATCCGGCCGGCAAGGTGATCGAAGCAGCCAACGCCGAAGGCTTCGTGGGCGTGCTGGGCGATGCGACCCGAAGTGATGTGCTGTTGCGGGCCGAGGTCCAGAAGGCCCGCCAGATCATCATCGCCACCCAGCGCGACGACACCGCCGTACTGGTTGCCTTGACCGCGCGTCAGCTCAACCGCGGTGCGAAGATCGTGGCCGCCGTCCGTGAGGAGGAGAACGCGCCACTGCTGCGGCAGTCCGGTGCCGACGCCGTGATCACCAGCGCGAGCGCGGCGGGACGTCTGCTCGGTCTCTCCGTCCTCAGCCCCAGCGCGGGCACGGTGATGGAGGATCTCATCCAGCAGGGCAGCGGGCTCGATCTCGTCGAACGACCGGTGATAAAGGCCGAGGTGGGCAAGAGCGTCCGTGAGACCGACGACCTGGTGGTGAGCGTGCTGCGCGGCCACAGGCTGCTGGGTTACGACGATCCGGCGGCCAGCCCTCTGCAGCTGACGGACCGGGTGATCACCATCGTGCGTGCATCACCGCTGCATACGTCTGCGACGCAGCATCCTCAGTCGCCCGGCCAGCGGTCGTAGCAGGAGCGGTCGGGCCCCGGCACACCGGCGGGTCCGCCTCTGTACACACCGGCACGTCCGCCTCTGTACACACCGGCGGGTCCTTCTCCGTACACACCAGCGGGTCCGCCCCGTACATCGGCGGGTCCGCCCAGCACACAGGCAGATCGCCCGCGCACAGGGCCCCCGAACTCAAGCGGGTCCGCCCCGCATGCAGGCAGGTCTGCCCCGCCCGGGACCGTGTACGGAGTAGCCTCGCGCCCATGTATGCGATCACGATCCCCGAACCCGGCGGCCCCGAAGCGCTCGTATGGGCCGAGGTCCCCGATCCCGTACCAGGCGAGGGCGAAGTCCTCGTCGAGGTCGTGTCCAGTGCGGTCAACCGGGCCGATGTCCTGCAGCGGCAGGGCTTCTACAACCCTCCGCCCGGCGCCTCTCCCTACCCCGGCCTCGAATGTGCGGGCCGCATCACGGAGCTGGGCCCCGGAGTCACGGGATGGGCCGTGGGCGACGAGGTGTGCGGACTGCTCGCGGGCGGCGGGTACGCAGAGAAGGTGGCTGTGCCCGTCGGCCAGTTGCTGCCGGTGCCCGACGGCGTAGACCTCACCGAGGCCGCGGCATTGCCCGAGGTGGCGGCGACGGTCTGGTCCAACGTCTTCATGGTGGCTCACCTCCGCCCCGGCGAGACCCTTCTGGTCCACGGCGGATCCAGCGGAATCGGCACGATGGCGATCCAGCTCGCCAAGGCCGTCGGCGCGCGCGTCGCCGTGACGGCGGGAGGCCCCGAGAAGCTGGCGCGCTGTCAGGAGCTCGGAGCCGACATCCTCATCGACTACCGCGAGCAGGATTTCGTCGAGGAGCTGCGTCAGGCCACGGACGGCGTGGGGGCGGACGTCATCCTCGACATCGTCGGGGCGAAGTATCTCGACCGGAACGTACGGGCCCTGGCTGTGAACGGTCGCCTCGCCATCATCGGCCTTCAGGGCGGTGCCAAGGGCGAGCTCAACCTGAGTGCCCTTCTGAGCAAGCGGGCCGCTGTCACGGCGACGTCGCTTCGCGCGCGGCCTCTCGCGGAGAAGGCCGCGATCATCGCCGCAGTTCGCGAGCACGTGTGGCCCCTGCTCGCCGACGGTGTCGTCAAGCCGATCGTGGACCGCACGATGCCGATGACGGAGGCAGCCGAAGCCCACCGGCTGATGGAGTCCAGCAGCCACATCGGGAAGATCCTCCTGGCTGCGCCGAAGGCCTGACGCGAAGGTCTGAAGCTGAAGGCCCGAGGCCCAAAGGGCAGCCCGGCACGGCCAACCAAGCACGTGGCATCTACCAGGCCGGCTGCTCGGCTCCCCGGCTGCCCGGCTCCTCGTCACCGGGCGGACCGGGCGGACCGGGCGGAGAAGCGGACCGGCAAACGGCGGGGCCCGGCACACGTCGCGTGTGCCGGGCCCCGGTTGCGTAGGACAGTCGGTGAGCGCTGAGGGTTACAGGTAGGGACCGGAACGCGCAGGACCGTGAGGGTCGACAACGCCTTCCTCGTCTTCATGGCCGACGCCCGGAGGAAGGGCACGGCGCATCTGCTCCAGCTGTGCACGGGCCGCCATCTGCTGGGCGAACAGTGCCGTCTGGATGCCGTGGAAGAGGCCCTCGAGCCAGCCGACCAGCTGGGCCTGCGCGATCCGCAGCTCGGCTTCCGACGGTACGGACTCCTCGGTGAACGGCAGTGAGAGCCGCTCCAGCTCCTCCACGAGTTCCGGGGCAAGACCGTCCTCGAGCTCCTTCACCGAGCTCGCGTGGATCTCCTTCAGCCGGACCCGGCTCGCCTCGTCGAGAGGAGCCGCCCTGACCTCCTCCAGAAGCTGCTTGATCATGCTGCCGATGCGCATGACCTTCGCGGGCTGTTCGACCATCTCCGTCACCGGGACCTCGCGCGACTCGTCGTCACCGCCGCCGCCGATAGCCATTCCGTCCTGCCCCACTACGAGGACCTGGGGGTGCTCCTGCGACCGTTCATTCCTCGGCATCTCCATGACGCCATTCTCTCGCACACGGCCTTCACCACATGGTGGTGCCCCCGGAAAGGGATGATCACCCTTCCCCGGGGCCACCACCAGGCACCGGCCAGGCACCGGGGCGTCCCCTCGTCCGTGGCCGATCGCCCGGCGCGTCGCGCCAGGTTCCATCGCCTCGCGCAGATCGATCAGACGCAGCGACACCGCCGGCACGGCGCTCGCCACCGTGCCGATCAGGGCGCGGACCGCCGGCATCGTGCCGCCCGCCACCGTGCCGAGCAGCACGCGGACCGCCGGCATCGTGTCCCTCCGTGGTGCCGCCGGTGACAACTACCGCCACACCACCCGCCAGGACCGGACGGCGGGTCCTTGAAGCGCCGACGCCTGCGATCGTGGCCTGTCGGCCAGACCGCGCCGGTACGGCGCACCGGTCGGGCAGAGACCGACCCGACCAGGGCGATCGCCAGATCGCAGCAGCTCCCGAGGGCGGATCCCGGGGGGTTCAGAAGCTGTATGCCGACCAGCTCCTCCACCCGGTGCGCCTGTCCTCCATGATCGAGTGCGACATGTGATCGGCGTCGTTCTTCCAGCCCCGTTCTTCCAGCCCCGTCCTCCCGGTCCCGTCCTCCCGGTCCCGTCCTCCCGGTCCCGTTCTCCCGGTCCCGTCTTTCCAGTGCCGTTCTCCCCGTCCCGGGCGACCGTGCTGTCAGCCTCGTGCCCCGGCCGAGGACGGGATCAGTCCGCGCGGCGCATCCGGAGGGCAAGAAATGCGAGCCCCAGCCCGACCAGGGTGATGCCGCTGCCCAGCGACACGTCCCGCACCTGCCGGGCGGAGGCCTCGTTCAGGGCCTGCCGTTGCCGAGGTGTCCTGCCGGTTTCCGGGAACGCCTCGGGGGGCGGAGCGAAGGTGGGTACCTCGACGGGATCGGGGTCCGGCGGCATCTCGTCCGCCGCGGCGTCGGAGTCCGCCACTTCCAGAGGGGAGAGGGACCTCCCCGGACGCGCTCGGCCCTCCCCGGCCGACCGTCCGGCCAGGGGCGGCTCCTCCGCGGAGGAGCCGGCGGAGGGAGAGCGGGAAGCCTCGGTGGCGGAGGAACCCGAGGGCTTGGCGGGTGCCAGGAGTGCCGGAGATGGGGATCCGCCGTCCTCGTGGGCCCAGGCGGCGGGCCCGAGTGCCAACCCGATCGCCGTCACCAGACAGACGACGCACCGTGACGACCGTGAAGCCGGGAGTCCTGGAGGCATGAGATCAGCGTCACACGCCCGGATGCGTCCGGCATCCCGGAAGGGCCCCGCAGCCTCCCCGCACCATGTCGCGGGGACCACCCGGACAACCTGCGAACGTCGCGGACCCTGCGGACGTCGCGCAGGGCGGGAACGAGACGAGGCAGGAGGGACCGGGAAGGAAGAGAAGACCGACGGGAGGACCAGCCGTGATCAGGCCGGGTCACCCGTGGACACGCGCAACTCGAAGTCGGCGCCCTGCTCGGGGACCGCGGTGCCCGACGAGGGGAACTGGTCGATCACCTGGTCCTCGGCGTAGGTGTTGCCCTCCACCTCGACCACCTTGATGGTCCAGCCGGCCGCGTCGGCGCAGTCCTTGGCCGACCGGATGTCCTTGTAGACGAAGTTCGGGGCCTGGACCTTCGACGGGTCGTTCGTGTCCTCCGCGGCGTCGGTGCACTTCTCCGTGTCCATCGTCCGGTTGCGCTCCGGCGCCTTGTGTTCGCCGGCCACGGCGGACTCGCTCGAACCCGGGTCGTCGCCCTTGCCGTTCTCCGATTCGCCGCCCATGTTCAGGAAGGCGATCAGACCGCCGATCGCGAGCAGGGCGACCACGATCGACCCCACGACGACCGGCATGTTGCTCTTGGACGCGCCGCCTCCACCGGAGCCCGTCGCCGTCTGCGGGGACATCGTGTACGGAGCAGGCGTCTGCTGCCCCATGTGCGCGGCAGTCCCGTACGGCTGGGCCGCCTGCGGATAGCCGTAGCCCGGCGTGGGAGCAGGGGTCGGCGGGCCGTAGGGGCCCGGCTGGTGCTGCTGCGGCTGGTACGGCGTCTGCACGCCCTGCGGAGCCGGTGTGGCCTGGTCGACGGGCGGGAAGACCGCCGAGCCGACGCCCGAGCCGCTGTTCGCCGGACCGCCGCCGCCGACGATCACCGGAGCGCTTGCGGGGCCGACGGCGCTCAGCACGCGCGTGATCTCGTCCTGCATCGCCGCTGCGCTCGGGAAGCGCTCGTTCGGGTTCTTCTTCAGTGCGCGGGCGACGAGCGCGTCCATCGCGGGTGTGACCGCACGGTTGATGCTCGACGGGGCGACCGGCTCCTCCTGCACGTGCGCGTACGCGATGGCGAGCGGGGAGTCCGCGTCGAACGGGATGCGTCCCGTGAGCAGCTGGAAGAGCATGATGCCGACCGAGTACAGGTCGGAGCGCGCGTCGACGCCGCGGCCGAGCGCCTGCTCGGGGGAGAGGTACTGAGGGGTGCCGACGACCATCCCGGTCTGCGTCATCGAGGTGACGCCCGACTGCATGGCCCGGGCGATGCCGAAGTCCATCACCTTGACGACGCCGCGCTTGGTCATCATCACGTTGCCGGGCTTGATGTCGCGGTGGACCAGACCCATCTCGTGACTGGTCTCCAGGGCGGCGAGTACATCCGCCGTCACCTTGAGGGCCTTGTCGGCCGGCATGGCGCCGTGCTGCTGGATGTCGGCCTGGAGCACGGAGCCGAGCGGCTGCCCCTCGACGTACTCCATGACGATGTACGGCATCAGCGCGCCGCCGAGCTCGTCCTCGCCCGTGTCGAAGACCGAGACGATGTTGGTGTGCTGCAGCTTGGCGACGGCCTGCGCCTCGCGCCGGAACCGCTCGCGGAAGGACTGCTCGCGCCCCAGCTCCGTGTGCAGTGTCTTGATCGCGACCTGCCGGTCCAGGGCCGAGTCGTACGCGAGGTAGACGGACGCCATGCCGCCCTCGCCGAGCAGGTCGCGCAGCTGGTAGCGGCCGCCGGCCACAGAACCGCCCGCGTACCTGCCCTGTGCGCCGTCGTGGCTCATGACTTGCATCCCCCTCGGCGCCCGACGGACGCGATCATCCCTATTACGGGCCAAGTCTGCCCGAGGGGTACGACACGTCAAGCCAGGTGCCCGTTCCGTGACCCTACGCACAAGAAGCGTCTCGGAAGCGTTACAGGAAACGCATGGAATTTGCGTGTAAGGCGCGCGAGCCGATTGGATGGCCCGTCACTCTGGGAACCGGTGTGCCGGGCAGAGGCTGTAGCGTGACGTGGCAATGCAGCAAAGCACCGTGAGAACCCGCGGACGCGCGGACAGATACGACGGCGAGGACTGATGGCACCCGATTCCGAAGCAAACGGCGGCGGAGTCTCGGATGGCACCGACTCCTGGGGTGTCGGCGGTGTGGTCGGAGACGGCCGTTACCGCATGACCCACCGGCTCGGCCGCGGCGGCATGGCCGAGGTCTACGCCGCGGAGGACGTCCGTCT
Organism: Streptomyces sp. JH34; assembly: GCF_029428875.1. NCBI lineage: Bacteria > Bacillati > Actinomycetota > Actinomycetes > Kitasatosporales > Streptomycetaceae > Streptomyces > Streptomyces sp. JH34. The sequence continues at coordinate 3,732,122 of NZ_JAJSOO010000001.1, forward strand.
GGGACGCACGGTGGCAGTGAAACTGCTCCGTTCCGATCTTGCCGAGGACCCGGTCTCCAAGGCCCGCTTCACGCGTGAGGCGCAGTCGGTCGCGGGGCTCAACCACCACGCGATCGTCGCCGTGTACGACTCCGGCGAGGACGTCGTCGGCGGCTCGACCGTTCCCTACATCGTGATGGAGCTCGTCGAGGGCAACACCATCCGCGATCTGCTGCTCGAGGCCGAGGCACCGCCGCCCGAGCAGGCGCTGATCATCGTCTCGGGCGTTCTGGAAGCCCTGGCGTACTCCCATCAGCACGGCATCGTGCACCGTGACATCAAGCCGGCGAACGTGATCATCACGCACTCCGGCGCCGTCAAGGTGATGGACTTCGGCATCGCCCGCGCACTGCACGGCGCCCAGTCGACGATGACCCAGACCGGCATGGTCATGGGCACGCCCCAGTACCTCTCGCCGGAGCAGGCGCTCGGCAAGGCGGTCGACCACCGTTCCGACCTGTACGCGACCGGCTGTCTGCTCTACGAACTGCTGGCGCTGAGACCCCCGTTCACGGGCGAGACCCCGCTCTCCGTCGTGTACCAGCACGTCCAGGACATTCCGGTTCCGCCCTCCCAGGTCGCGGGCGAGGTCCCGCCGGAGCTGGACGGGCTCGTCATGCGTTCCCTCGCGAAGGAGCCTGACGACCGGTTCCAGAGCGCCGAGGAGATGCGCGGCCTCGTCCAGTACAGCCTGCAGATGCTGCAGGTGCAGGGCGGGCACACGGGTACGTGGAACACCGGCCCGGTCAACGCCCACGACGGCGGTCACACGACGGCGATGAACGTCGGCGGCGGCACGGCGGCCATGGGATACCCCGCGCACGGGGACACCTCGCAGGGCCCCATCCTGCCCCCCATGAACCCCGACGACGGCGGTTACACCGGCGGCCACCACAGCAACGGTGGCGGCCGCGGCAAGATGTGGCTGTTCGTCCTCCTCGCGCTGATCGCGATCGGTGCGGGCGTCGCGTTCGCCCTCCAGGCGGCGAACGGCGACGAGGGCAAGAAGGAGACCCCGACGTCGCCGACCACGTCGGTCTCCCCCTCGCCGACCCCGACCTCACCGGAGCCGACGGACGAGGAGACCGAGGAGACCAAGGACCCGGACTCCTCCACGGGCGGGCAGACGTGGCCCACCAGCGATCCGACGTGGACCCCGACGCATAAGCCCACCGAGCCGACCGACGAGCCGACGGAGACCCCCACGTCGCCCGACCCGGGCACGAGCGACGGCGGTGCGACGACGGACGGAGGCACCGGCGACGACGGCGGGACCACCGACGGCGGTGCGACGACGGACGGCGGAACCGGCGACGACACGGGAGGGACGACGACGGAGGGGACCACCGCCGGCACCTCGGCCGGAGCCGCGGCGGGCACCGCCGCCGGAGCGGCCGGAACCACCGCGGGATGAGGACGGGCGTCACCGGGCGGTGACGGAGGCCTCCACGCAGTGGAGGCCTCCGCCGATCGCCCCGCCCCTCTCGGGGAGCGAAGGCCACCCGGAAGCTCACGCCGGAAGGCCACCCGGAGACTCAGGCCGTGCAGACCGCCCCGCACTTCACGCCGTGAAGGCGTCGCCGACCGCTTCGTACTCCCGCGTCCACCACACCGCCAGGGCCGACACCGCAGGGAACTGCGGGTCGGCCCTGCGGTCGTGCAGGCTGTAGCGCCAGCTCAGTATCCAGAAGTCGTTGAGGCGCTCCCACCACACCCGGTGCACCGCGGCCGCCAGCTCGGCCGCCCCCGCACCTGCCTGCCGCCGGTAGGCGCGGGCGTACGCCCTCACCTTCTCCAGTGCCAGCTTCCCGTCCGGCCGGACGAAGAAGATCGCCGCCGCCCGTACGGCCTCCTCGGCGCGTGGCTGGACCCCGAGCCGGTCCCAGTCGACGATCGCGACGGGATCGGCTCCCCGGTAGAGCAGGTTCAGCGGGTGGAAGTCCCCGTGCACCCATCCCCGTGCGGAGCCCTCGGGCGTCGGCGGGCGGCGGTGCGCGTGCTGCTCCAGCAGGGCACGGCGCTCCACGAGACGGTGCACGGCCAGCTCGTCGAACGCGTCCCGCGGGCCGAGGTGCCGTGCGGCCGTCAGCAGCTCGTCGATCAGTGTGAACGTGTCGGCGGGGTCGGGGCTCTGGCCCCGCACCGGGGGTGGCGGGTCCGCCTCCATGACCTTCTCCAACCCCATGTGCACGGCTCCGAGGAGTGCCCCGAGCCGACGCGACTGGGCGGTCGTCAGCTGGGTGCCGTCCCGGTGGAGGCCGTCCACCCAGCGGTGGAGGGCGTAGCGCTCCCCGTCGATCACCGTGACCGTGTCACCCTGTGTGTCCGCGAGGGGCGGAACCACCGGCACGCCGAGGGAGTGCAGCTGCTGGGTCGCCCGGTGCTGCCGGACGATCGTGGCGTGATCGCCACTGGCGTCGTCGAGGTGGTGCTTGTCGAGATGGTGCTTGAGGAAGTACGAGCCCCGGGTGGTGGAGACGCGGTAACCGTGGTTGAGCAGGCCCTTGCTGAGAGGTTCGCAGGCAAGGGGTTCACCGGCGTCCGGGTAGCGGCGCAGGACCTCGCCGACCGGAGGAACAGGCGGAAGGGTCACAGATGAGCGCAGCACTCGACACATGTTAGGTGACGCTAAGTGTCCGGCCTTACGGACTTGCGCCGAAGGCCAGAGTGTGCATGTGTGCCAGGCGGGGATCGAGCCGGAGATACACCGGATCGAAGTGCTCGCCGTTCACCTCGGCCGGCCCGGTCCCGAAGCGGGCACGATGGCCCGGGCCCGGGTCCATGATCTCGACGGGGCCGGTGAACTGCACGGACCAGAGGCCCTCCGTGCCGGAGGGGGCCGGGGAGTTGAAGTTGTCCGCCCCGTAGGCGACGACGCTTCCGTCGCAGGACTCGTGAAAGCCGAGCCCCCTGTGCATCCGCAGGACGACGCGGCCCTCGATCACCAGGTGCCGGGCCACGGCGAGGAAGGGCAGGGCCCGCATGCTCATCGCCAGCCGCCCGTAGCGGACGCTGCCGAGCAGCTCGATGGCGCGGAGCTTGTCCGCGCCGTCGGAGCTGGAGGAGGCCGCGGTGCCCGGGGCTCCGGAGACGCCGGAAGGGCCGGAGGCGCCCGGGGCTCCGGAGACGCCGGAAGGGCCGGAGGCATCCGAGGCCCCGGAGACGCCGGGATCCTCAGCGGTCCCGGTGCAGGAGGGGCGGGATGAAAGCATGGCTCCCACTCTCCGGCACGGGTAGGAGCCGTGTAAGGGTCGGCGGCCCCCGACGGCCCGGGACCAAAGTCCCGCGGTCCGACGTGCGGGACCGGGCCCCTGGGCGCCCGTCCCGCCGCGCTCAGCGCTTCTCGGCCTGAAGCCTCGCCACGTATGCCGCCGCCTGCGAACGACGCTCCATGCCCAGCTTGGACAGCAGGCTGGAGACGTAGTTCTTGATGGTCTTCTCGGCGAGGTGCAGCCGCTCGCCGATCACCCGGTTCGTCAGTCCCTCGCCGATCAGGTCGAGGATCTTGCGCTCCTGGTCGGTCAGCCCCGCCAGCCGGTCGTCGCCCTTGCCCTCCTTGCCCTCGCGCAGTCGTTCCAGCACGCGGGCGGTGGCCGCCGGGTCCAGCAGGGACTTGCCGGCAGCGACGTCGCGGACGGCGCTCAGCAGTTCGTTGCCGCGGATGGCCTTCAGCACGTATCCGGAGGCGCCCGCCATGATCGCGTCGAAAAGGGCCTCGTCGTCGGCGTACGAGGTGAGCATCAGGCACTTGATGTCCTCGTCCCGTGAGCGGACCTCGCGGCAGACCTCCACCCCGCTGCCGTCCGGCAGGCGTACGTCCAGGACGGCGACGTCCGGCTGGGTGGCGGGAATCCGTGCGAGGGCGTCCGCGGCCGTGCCGGCCTCGCCGACGACCTCGATGTCGGCCTCGGCGGTCAGCAGCTCATGGACTCCGCGTCGGACGACCTCGTGATCATCGAGCAGGAATACAGTGATTTTTCCTTCTTCGCGCACATTCGCAGTCTCACACACTCCCTTGTCCCATGCCCTTCCCTGCGCCTTCCGGCCGGGATAACGTGCCGTTGTTCCGGCCGCCTGCCAGGCCGTTGCCAGTGCTGTGACCAGCGAGAGTTCGCCGTTTTGGCGATTTACTTGGAAATCCAAGCAAAAACGCAGGTCACAAGGTGTTTCGCAGTTATGCGACGCACTGGGTAACGTGCTTATGACAGGACGCTCGCCGGGGCACCTGTCACGCCTGTTCCCGGCCGAGCGGCACCCACCCCGTGCACGGGTCCGGACACAGGCGAGCCGCACTGGCTTCCCGGCCATCCCGGGGGCCGGACCGACGGAGGAGCACGCACGTGACCGTGGAGAGCACTGCCGCGCGCAAACCGCGACGCAGCAGCAAGCGGACCAGCGCGAAGACGCCCGCGAAGACGCCGGAGGGGTCCGGCCCCCAGCTGGTACAGCTGCTGACGCCCGAGGGTGAGCGCGTCGAGCACCCGGACTTCGAGATCGACCTCAGCGCGGAGGAGCTCCGGGGGCTCTACCGGGACATGGTCCTGACCCGTCGTTTCGACGCCGAGGCCACCGCGCTGCAGCGCCAGGGCGAGCTGGGCCTGTGGGCCTCGCTGCTGGGCCAGGAGGCCGCGCAGATCGGCTCGGGCCGGGCACTGCGCGACGACGACTACGTCTTCCCGACCTACCGCGAGCACGGTGTGGCCTGGTGCCGGGGCGTCGACCCGACCAATCTGCTCGGCATGTTCCGCGGTGTGAACCACGGCGGCTGGGACCCGAACACCAACAACTTCCACCTGTACACGATCGTCATCGGCTCGCAGACCCTGCACGCCACCGGCTACGCCATGGGCGTCGCCAAGGACGGCGCGGACTCGGCCGTGATCGCGTACTTCGGTGACGGCGCCTCCAGCCAGGGCGACGTCGCGGAGGCCTTCACCTTCTCCGCCGTCTACAACGCCCCCGTCGTGTTCTTCTGCCAGAACAACCAGTGGGCGATCTCCGAGCCGACCGAGAAGCAGACGCGTGTGCCGCTCTACCAGCGCGCGCAGGGCTTCGGCTTCCCCGGGATCCGGGTCGACGGCAACGACGTCCTCGCGTGCCTGGCCGTCACCAGGTCGGCGCTGGAGCGCGCCCGTCGCGGCGAGGGCCCCACCCTCGTCGAGGCGTTCACCTACCGGATGGGCGCCCACACCACCTCCGACGACCCGACCAAGTACCGGGCGGACGAGGAGCGGGCGGCCTGGGAGGCGAAGGACCCGATCCTGCGGCTGCGCACGTACCTGGAGAAGCAGGAACTCGCCGACGCGGCGTTCTTCACCGCGCTGGAGGAGGAGAGCGAGGCCCTCGGCAAGCGGGTGCGTGAAGCGGTGCGGGCCATGCCCGAGCCGGACCGGCTGGCGATCTTCGACCACGCCTACGCCGACGGCAACCCCCTCGTCGACGAGGAGCGCGCCCAGTTCGCCGCCTACCAGGCATCGTTCGCCGAGGAGGGCAACTAGCCATGGCCGTTGAGAAGATGTCCATCGCGAAGGCGCTCAACGAGTCGCTGCGCAAGGCGCTCGAGACCGACCCCAAGGTCCTGATCATGGGGGAGGACGTCGGCAAGCTCGGCGGGGTCTTCCGCATCACGGACGGACTCCAGAAGGACTTCGGCGAGGACCGGGTCATCGACACCCCGCTCGCGGAGTCCGGCATCGTCGGGACGGCGATCGGCCTGGCCCTGCGCGGTTACCGTCCGGTCGTCGAGATCCAGTTCGACGGCTTCGTCTTCCCCGCGTACGACCAGATCGTCACGCAGCTCGCCAAGATGCACGCCCGCTCGCTCGGCAAGATCAAGCTGCCGGTCGTCGTCCGCATCCCGTACGGCGGCGGCATCGGAGCCGTCGAGCACCACAGCGAGTCGCCCGAGGCCCTGTTCGCGCATGTGGCGGGCCTCAAGGTCGTCTCGCCCTCGAACGCGAGTGATGCCTACTGGATGATGCAGCAGGCCGTCCAGAGCGACGACCCGATCATCTTCTTCGAGCCCAAGCGGCGCTACTGGGACAAGGGGGAGCTCGACACCGAGTCCATCCCCGGCCCGCTCCACAAGGCCGCCGTGGCCCGTGCGGGATCCGACCTCACGCTCGTCGCGTACGGCCCGATGGTGAAGGTCTGCCTGGAGGCCGCCGCCGCGGCGCAGGAGGAGGGCAAGTCGGTCGAGGTCCTGGACCTGCGGTCGATGTCCCCGATCGACTTCGACGCGGTACAGACCTCGGTCGAGAAGACCGGCCGGCTCGTGGTGGTTCACGAGGCGCCGGTGTTCTACGGCTCCGGGGCCGAGATCGCGGCCCGGATCACCGAGCGCTGCTTCTACCACCTCGAAGCGCCGGTGCTGAGGGTCGGCGGCTACCACGCCCCCTACCCGCCGGCCCGGCTCGAGGACGAATACCTGCCGGGTCTCGACCGGGTGCTCGACGCCGTCGACCGCTCGCTGGCGTACTGAGGAGAGGGTCGTGACGACGATGACCGAAACGTCCGCTCGTTTCCGTGAGTTCAAGATGCCCGACGTGGGCGAGGGACTGACCGAGGCGGAAATCCTCAAGTGGTTCGTCCAGCCCGGCGACACCGTCACCGACGGCCAGGTCGTGTGCGAGGTCGAGACCGCCAAGGCGGCCGTGGAGCTGCCGATCCCGTTCGACGGGGTGGTGCACGAGCTGCGCTTCCCCGAGGGCACGACCGTCGACGTCGGCGAGGTGATCATCGCAGTGGACGTGGCACCGGGCAGCGGTGACGTGCCCGCCGCCGAGACCGTGCAGCAGCCCGTCGCGGAGGCCGCGCCCGAAGCGGAGCCGGAGGCGCCCAAGGGCCGTCAGCCGGTGCTCGTGGGGTACGGCGTCGCCGAGACCTCCACCAAGCGCCGCGCCCGCAAGGGCGCGCAGGTACCGGGGCCGGCGGCCGCCGCGGTCCAGGCCGAGCTCAACGGCCGCGGGACGAAGCTCCCGGAGAGCCGCCCGCTCGCCAAGCCGCCGGTGCGCAAGCTGGCGAAGGACCTGGGTATCGACCTCGCCACGGTCACCCCGACCGGTGAGGGCGGCGTCATCACCCGGGACGACGTCCACGCGGCCGCCGCACCGGCTCCCGCCGAGGCTCCCGTGCGGGCCGAGGAGGCCGTCGCGGTTCCCGCGCCGGTCGCCACGATCGCGGATCCGGCGGGCCGGGAGACCCGCATCCCGGTCAAGGGAGTGCGCAAGGCCATCGCCCAGGCCATGGTCGGCAGCGCCTTCACGGCTCCGCACGTCACCGAGTTCGTGACCGTCGATGTCACGCGCACGATGAGGCTCGTGGCGGAGCTCAAGGAGGACAAGGACATGGCGGGGGTCCGGGTCAACCCGCTCCTGATCATCGCCAAGGCGCTCCTGGTCGCGATCCGGCGCAACCCGGCGGTCAACGCCGCCTGGGACGAGGCCAACCAGGAGATCGTGCAGAAGCACTACGTCAACCTGGGTATCGCCGCCGCGACTCCGCGTGGCCTGATCGTGCCGAACATCAAGGACGCGCACGACAAGACCCTGCCCCAGCTGGGTGAGGCACTGGGGGAGCTCGTGTCCACGGCACGCGAGGGCAGGACGTCCCCGGCGGCCATGGCCGGCGGCACGGTGACCATCACCAACGTCGGAGTCTTCGGCGTCGACACGGGGACGCCGATCCTGAACCCGGGTGAGTCCGCGATCCTCGCGGTCGGGGCGATCAAGCTGCAGCCCTGGGTCCACAAGGGCAAGGTGAAGCCACGTCAGGTCACCACGCTGGCGCTCTCCTTCGACCACAGGCTGGTCGACGGCGAGCTGGGCTCCAAGGTCCTCGCCGATGTCGCGGCGGTCCTGGAGCAGCCCAAGCGGCTGATCACCTGGGCCTGACAGGCCGTACGGAAGAAGGGGGCCCGCCGCATGACGCGGCGGGCCCCCTTCCCGCGTGCGCGGGTCACCTCTCGCGCGTACGGGTCACTTCTTGAAGCCGTAGTCCAGGAGCTTCTTCGCGTCGGCCGTCCGGGTCGTGGCGGACGTCGAGGTGAGGACGGTCCCGATGACCGTCTTGCCGTTCCGGGTCGCGGCGAAGACCAGGCAGTACTTGGCCGTCGGTCCGGAGCCGGTCTTCACACCGATCATGCCGGTGTAGCTGCCCAGCATGGCGTTGGTGTTGGCCCACGACATGTAGCGGTAGCCACCGGTCTTGGTGGTGACCTTCTGCTTCGTCGACTTGGTCTTCACGATCGCGCGGAACGTGGAGTTCTTCATCGCGCTGCTGGCGATCTTCGTCAGATCGCGCGGGGTGGAGTAGTTCGAGCCGCCGCCGATGCCGTCGAACGAGTCGAAGTGGGTGTTCTTCAGACCGAGGCTCTTCGCGGAGGCGTTCATTTTGCCGATGAAGGACTTCACCCGCGCGGCCCGCGTGGAGCCGGTGCCGAACTTGTCGGCCAGGGCGTAGGCGGCGTCGCAGCCGGACGGCAGCATCAGGCCGTACAGGAGCTGACGGACCGTGACCTTGTCGCCGACGATCAGCCGGGCCGACGAGGCGTTCTTGGAGACGATGTAGTCGCTGTACGCCTTCTGGACGGTGACCTTGGCGTCGAGGTTCAGGTTCTTCTGCGCCAGCACGACCTTGGCGGTCATGATCTTCGTCGTCGAGCCGGTGGAGCGACGGGTGTCCGCGCTCTTGCCGTAGAGCGTCTTCGCGGTGCCGTTGTTCATCACGAAGCCGCCCTTGGCGGTGATCGTGGGCGTGGGCGGTGCCGCTGCCTGCGCCGTGGAGGCGAACGCTCCGGTCGCGAGGACGGCTCCCGCTGTCAAGGCCACGACGGACGCGACGGAGACGCGGCGTGTGCCCGAAATACCGTATGTCAAAGGAGACGCTCCCAAATGTCCTGAAAGGGCGATCGCACGGGAGTGCCGCCCTGACAAGAGACTCGCGAGGGCGCCGAATGGCTGTACGCCCGAACGAGTGAGTCGCGTCATTTTTCCAGGCGGGTTCGCGTCACATCGGGTCCGGATCACGGACGGAGGAGCGGACGCACGCATCTTGTATCTATGCTGTGTGCATGCCTGTCGCGCCCCCAGCCTCGCCCACCGTCCGCAAGACGGACCCCAAGCCGCCGCCAGCAGCCGAGCGTGTGTACACCCACATCAAGAAGGCGGTCCTGGACCGCCGTTACGAGGGCGGCACGCTCCTCACCGAAGGCGACCTGGCCGAGGCGGTCGGCGTGTCCCGGACCCCGGTGCGCGAAGCGTTGCTCCGCCTCGAGGTCGAAGGGCTGATCAAGCTCTACCCGAAGAAGGGCGCACTGGTGCTCGCGGTCTCCGCGCAGGAGATCTCCGACGTCGTGGAGACCCGGCTGCTGGTCGAGGAGTTCGCCGCACGCAAGGCCGTGCCCGCGTCGGCGCAGCTGATCGCCCGGCTCGAACAGCTCCTGGAGGAGCAGCGGGAGCTCGCCGAGGTGGGCGACCTGGCCGCGGTGTCCGTCAAGGACCGTTGCTTCCACGCCGAGATCGTGAAGAACGCGGGCAACGAGATCCTGTCGCGCCTCTACGACCAGCTCCGTGACCGGCAGCTGCGGATGGGAGTCGCGGTGATGGAGGCACACCCCGGCAGGATCGCCGCCAACATCACGGAGCACGGTGAGCTGCTGGACGCCATCAGGGCCGGGGACGCCGAGGGCGCCGCGCAGGTCGTCCGGCGCCACGTCAGCCGGGTCAAGGTGCTGGTCCGGGGGGATGACCGGTGAGTTCCGCCTCCCCCACCCTTTCCCTGCCCGGAGACCCGCCCGGCGGCCGGCGTGCCGCATGGGTCTGGGGCATCGGCGTCGCCGTCTACTTCGTCGCGATCATCTTCCGTACGAGCCTGGGTGTCGCCGGGCTGGACGCCGCCGACCGGTTCGACGTCAACGCCTCGGCCCTGTCGACGTTCTCCATACTCCAGCTGCTCGTCTACGCCGGTATGCAGATACCCGTCGGCCTCATGGTCGACCGGCTCGGCACCAAGAAGGTCCTCACCATCGGTGTGGTGCTGTTCACGGTGGGGCAGCTGGGTTTCGCGCTCTCGCCCTCGTACGGCACGGCACTCGCCTCCCGCGCACTGCTCGGCTGCGGCGACGCCATGACGTTCATCAGCGTGCTACGGCTCGGTACCCGGTGGTTCCCGGCCCGGCGCGGTCCGCTGATCGGGCAGGTGGCCGCGCTCTTCGGGATGGCGGGCAACCTGGTGTCCACCCTGGTCATCGCCCGCGCGCTGCACGGGCTCGGCTGGACCACGACCTTCGTCGGCAGCTCGCTGGCGGGCGTGGTGGTGCTGGTCCTGCTGCTGCTCTTCCTCAAGGACCATCCCGAGGGCCACGAGCCGCCGCCCGTCGAGCACGCCGGAGCGGCGTACGTGCGGAAGCAGATCGCCGCCGCCTGGCGGGAGCCGGGCACCCGTCTCGGCATGTGGGTGCACTTCACCACGCAGTTCCCCGCCATGGTCTTCCTGCTGCTGTGGGGCATGCCGTTCCTGGTCGAGGCGCAGGGGCTCAGCCGGGGTACCGCGGGTGAACTGCTCACCCTGGTGGTGCTCTCGAACATGGTGGTGGGGCTGGTCTACGGGCAGGTCATCGCCCGCCACCACGCGGCACGCGCCCCGCTGGCCCTGGGCACGGTCGCGCTGACCGCGCTGCTCTGGGCGTCCACGATCTTCTACCCAGGCGACCACGCGCCGATGTGGCTGCTGGTCACCCTGTGCGTGGTGCTCGGCTCCTGCGGCCCGGCCTCGATGATCGGCTTCGACTTCGGGCGGCCGGCCAACCCGCCGGAGCGTCAGGGCACCGCTTCGGGCATCGTCAACATGGGCGGCTTCGTCGCCTCGATGACGACGCTGTTCGCGGTGGGCGTCCTGCTGGACGCGACCGGGGACAACTATCGTGTCGCCTTCGCCTCGGTCTTCGTCCTGGAGGCCCTCGGCGTCGTGCAGATCCTGCGGCTGCACGCCCGCGCCACGCACCGGGAACGCGACCATCACGTGGTCAGCCGGGTCGAAGCCGTGCACGTGCCCGCCTGACGGCGGCTGCGGAGGCCCCGCCCGTCCGGCGGCGTCCGTCCCGGTCCGCCGCCGGACGGGCGCCGGCGGGTGTGCTGCTACGGGGTCACGGCGAAGTGCCGCAGGATCTCGGCCGCGACTTCCTGGTCGCCGTCGATCTTGATCCGGTCCTCGACGGCCTTGGCCCGGACCCGTCCGCAGGCCAGCCGGTAGTACGTCTCCCAGTCCATCGCCAGGGTGGCCACGGGGCCCAGTGACGGCGCTCCGTCGACCGAGCCGCGGCCCTCGCCGTCGACCCTGACCGTGCGCAGGAACTCCAGAGGGCCGTGCACATCGAAGACCACGGCCGAATTGGGCGGCGCCCCCGCGTCCTTGGCGACCACCTTCGCCAGTCCGACCAGCAGCGTGTCCCGGACGATGAGGGCGCCCGGTGAATCCAGGTTGCCGGGCTGTCCCAGCGTCGTACGCAGATCCTGCTCGTGCACCCATACGTCGAAGGCCCGCATGCGCAGCGCCAGTTCCAGCGTCTGTTCGGCGCCGAGGGGGGCCCGGACCATGGTCTCGGGCGCACGCGACTCGTTGCGCAGCTGGCGCATGCGCCGGATGAGCGTGTACTCCAGCTCCGACGTCATCTCCGGCGCGGTGTGGTGGCGCCTTACGTCGACCTGCATCTCCATGTAGCGCTGGTGGTCGTTCTGTACGTGGTACAGGTCGCGCGGCAGCGTGTGGATGGGGCGGGGGTCGCCGAGCTGTTCGCACTCCATGCCGATGACGTGCGAGACGATGTCGCGCACCGACCAGCCCGGGCAGGGCGTCCGGCGGTTCCACTCCCCCTCGACGAGTGGCTTGACCAGCTCGGCTATCGACTCCACGGAGTGGGTCCAGGCATCGGCATAGGTCTGGAGGCTGGGATGGACGGTCACGGGACCCCTCGTGCGGTTCTGCGGTGCATGGGCTGGAGAGCAGGGAGTGCCGACGGGAGGGCCGGCACCGACGGTGCTGTCTGCGGGCTGCGTGGGAGGTTCGCTCGCTAAGTTACGCTGCGAGCAGGCACCCCGGCAGTGCTTTCGTGTGACGATCGTAGGCCCGCGTTGACGGCTTCCATGCCAGGACGGTGGTAGTGTGCACGCCTCCCTCATCCAGATGGCAGTAAACCCGGATGAATCGGTCAATTCCCGTAGAGAGCGCGCGGCTTCACTGGTCGTGGCCCAGCGGGGAGCGGACTTGGTCGTCCTCCCCGAGCTCTGGCCGGTCGGCGCTTTCGACTACACCGCGTTCGCCGAAGAGGCCGAACCGCTCCAGGGGCCCACGCATCGGATCATGGCGAAGGCGGCCGCCGAGGCGGGGGTCTGGCTGCACGCCGGGTCCTTCGTGGAGCGCGCCGAGGACGGCACCCTCTTCAACACCTCACTGGTCTTCTCGCCCGAAGGGGAGCGGGCCGCGGCGTACCGCAAGATCCATCGCTTCGGTTTCGACAAGGGTGAGGCCGTACTGATGGGGGCGGGCGAGGAGCTCGTCACCGTCGCTCTGCCGGAGACCATCCTCGGCCTCGCCACCTGCTACGACCTGCGCTTCCCCGAGCAGTTCCGGGGGCTCGTCGACGCGGGTGCCGAAACGCTGGTCGTCGCGGCGGGCTGGCCGGAGCGCCGGCGTTCGCACTGGACCCTGCTGGCGCAGGCCCGCGCAGTCGAGAACCAGGCGTACGTCCTTGCGGTCGGGTCGGCGGGCACCCACGCGGGGGTCGAGCAGGCGGGTCACAGCATCGTCGTCGACCCCTGGGGCGAGGTGCTCGCCGAGGCCGGGGCGGCCGAGGAGGTGCTGACCGTGGAGTTCGACCCGGCCAAGGCCATCGCCACCCGGGAACAGTTCCCCGCGCTCAAGGACCGCCGGCTGGGGCTCGCCCCGCGGCGTCTCGCCTGAGAGGAACGCACGCTCACCGACGGCGCGGTTTCACGTGAAACCGCGCCGTCCGTCGCCCGGATGCCCCAGGGGCCGCCGGGCTCGGGGGGCGACGCGTCCCTCAGTCCTCGCCGTGGTCCTTGTCGTGCTCCTTGTCCGCGAGGACGATCACGCACACCGCCACTGCGAGGAGGAGGGGCACGTCCGCGTCCTCCCGCACGATGTCGATCCCGTACGTGTCGCGGATCGTCAGCCAGCGTCGGGAGATCTGGGCGAGCAGCTCACCGTCGTAGTCGATGGCGAACTCGCGGTCCAGGATCTTGCCGCTGACGTCCAGCTCCGTGCCGTCCACCAGGCGGACCCGGTAGTGGTTGCGCAGCAGGGAGAGCCGCTTCCGCTTGACCTTGGCGAGCTCGTCACCGTCACGCTCGATGAGCATGGTGTCGCGGATGCTGACCAGCTTCTGGCGGATCTCCACCAGCACCCGGCCGTCGGTGTCCTTCAGCTCGAAGGTGTCCCGGAGCCGCATGGCCTTGCCGTCGACGAGGAAGAGCTTCCGCCCGTCCGCGTCCTCGATCCAGTAGTCGTCACCGATGCCGAACACGCGCTCACGTACGAGAAGTCTCATGGATCACAGGTTCCCCGACGCCATGCCGGAATGCGCGCAGGCCACGGTGCTGTTGACTGGTGACATGACAGCACGTGCACGTGTCCGCGCCCCCGAACTGATCGGCAAGGGCGGCTGGCTCAATACAGGCGACCGGCAGTACACCCTGGCTGACCTGCGGGGACGCATCGTCATCCTGGATTTCTGGACCTTCTGCTGTGTGAACTGCCTGCATGTGCTCGACGAGCTGCGCGAGCTGGAGGAGAAGCACCGCGACACCGTGGTGATCATCGGTGTCCACTCGCCGAAGTTCGTGCACGAGGCCGAACACCAGGCCGTGGTCGACGCGGTCGAGCGGTACGAGGTGCACCACCCCGTTCTCGACGACCCCGAGCTGGCCACCTGGAAGCAGTACGCCGTCCGGGCCTGGCCCACGCTCGTCGTCGTGGACCCCGAGGGCTACGTCGTGGCCCAGCACGCGGGTGAGGGACACGCGCACGCCATCGAGAAGCTGGTCGAGGAGCTGGAGGCCGAGCACGCCGCGAAGGGCACCCTGCGCCGCGGCGACGGACCGTACGTCGCTCCCGAGCCGGTGGCGACGCACCTGCGCTTCCCCGGCAAGGCACTCGCCCTTCCCGACGGCGGCTTCCTGGTCTCGGACAGCACCCGTCACCGCCTGGTCGAGCTGGAGGCCGACGGCGAGACCGTCCGCGGCCACTTCGGCGCCGGTGAGCGGGGATTCGCGGACGGGGGCCGCGAGGAAGCCCGGTTCAGCGAGCCGCAGGGCCTCGCCGTGCTGCCCGACGGCCGGATCGCCGTCGCGGACACGGTCAACCACGCGATCAGGGCGCTCGACCTCGCGACCGGCGTGACGACCACGCTCGCCGGGACCGGCCGCCAGTGGTGGCAGGGCTCCGCGACCCGTGGCCCCGCCACCGAGGTGGACCTGTCGTCTCCGTGGGACATCGCCTGGTTCGGCGACCGGCTGTGGATCGCGATGGCGGGCGTGCACCAGCTGTGGACGTACGACCCCGAGCAGGGGACGGTCGGTGTCGCCGCGGGGACGACCAACGAGGGCTTGGTCGACGGGCCCGGTGACGAGGCGTGGTTCGCGCAGCCGTCCGGCCTGGCCTCGGCCGGCGACCGTCTCTGGGTCGCCGACTCCGAGAACTCCGCGCTGCGCTACGTGGACCTGGAGGGCGCCGTGCACACGGCCGTCGGCACGGGTCTCTTCGACTTCGGCCACCGCGACGGCGCCGCCGGTCAGGCGCTTCTCCAGCACCCGCTGGGTGTCACGGCCCTCCCGGACGGCTCCGTCGCGGTGAGCGACACCTACAACCACGCGCTGCGGCGGTACGACCCGGAGAGCGGTGAGGTCACCACGCTGGCCACGGATCTGCGCGAGCCGAGCGACGCCGTCCTGGTGGACGGAGACCTGGTCGTCGTGGAGTCCGCGCGGCACAGGCTGACCCGGCTCCGCCTACCCGAGGAGGCCGTGCGGGTCGCGGGCCGGGCGCACCGGACCCAGCGAGCGGCCACGGAGGTGGCGGCCGGCACGCTGCGGCTGGACGTCGTCTTCCAGGCCCCCGCCGGGCAGAAGCTGGACACCCGGTACGGTCCGTCCACCCGGCTGCTGGTCTCCTCGACCCCGCCGGAGCTGCTGGCCGACGGGGCGGGCCCGGGTACGGACCTGAGCCGTGACCTGGTCCTTGCGGACGGTGTCACCGAGGGCGTCCTGCACGTGTCCGCGATGGCGGCGTCCTGCGACGACGACCCGGCGAACGAGTACCCGGCCTGCCATGTGCACCAGCAGGACTGGGGCGTTCCCGTGAGCGTCACCGCCACGGGGACGTCCAGGCTCCCGCTGGTGCTGGCGGGGATGGACGAGCAGGGCTGACGGCTCAGAACTCGTCGGCGCCGTTGCGCAGCTCGGGCGTCCAGTAGCCGGTCGCCCACTTCGCGGGGTCCACGGTGATGCCCTCGGCGCCGGGGGCCTTCACGATGGCCATGCCGGCGTTGCCCTGGAGCGTCACGGAGAAGTCCTTCACGGCCTCGACGTCCTCGTCCATACCGCCGTCCGACAGCCTCACGGCCGCGTACGCGGGAGCGCCGGCGGCGAGCACGACCGGACCGGCGGGCTTGCTCTTGGCGACCGCCGGGACGGCGCCACGGGCGTTCTCCAGGAACCGGATCTCGGGGAAGCCCTGCATCAGGCAGCTGTGGCCCGAGGTGTTCTTCGCGGTCAGGACGATGTGGGTGTAGGGCGGGCCGTCCTGGACCTCGGCGCTGATCGCCAGGCCCTTGGTGGTGCAGGCCGCCACGTCGCCGCCGCTCCCGGTCTTCGTGCCGCCCGTGGTCTTCGTGCTGTTGGTGGTCTTCGCGGTGCCCGCGTCGCCGGAGTCCTGCGTCGCACCGTCGTTCACCGCGGAGCCCGCGTCGTCCGAGGAGCCCGCGTTCTGCGCGGGCTTCACGGCGGCGGCCGCCGCCGTGGATCCGCTCCCCGCCGGGCCGGCGGACTTCGTGCCGGTGCCGTTGTCACCGCAGGCGGTGAGGGAGAGGGCGAGTACGGCGGTGGCCGTGGTGGCGAGAACGGTGGTGCGGGTGCGGAAGGTACGCATGGAGACTCCCCCGGAGTGAAGATGAGGCGGCCGGCCGGTCGGGACCGGAGCGCCGGTGAGCTGCTGACATCCCTGAGTCTGGAGTGCGCCGCTCACGTTCCGCTGCTGTCCCGCTGCCGTCCCGCTGACGTCCGTTTCCCGGGCCCCCGCGAGGTGCTCCCCGTCCCGCCTCCGGGGCAGGGCGACCGGAACGCGCCGGTGCCGCGCCGGGTCAGCCCTCGTCGGTGAGCCGCCCGAGCGCCTGGGCGTGCCGTGTCCGGTACTCCGCACGCGCCGACACCCGCAGCAGGGCCTCCAGCGCCCGCACGGCGCCCTCGTCGTAACCGGCGCGTTCCGCCTCCTCGGCCGCCCGGTCCAGCAGCTGGATCCCCTCTTCCTGCTCGCCGAGCGCCAGACGTGCCTCACCGGTGACGGCCAGCAGCAGGGACCGGCGGGCCGCCTCCTCCTGCTCGGGCCCCAGGGCCAGTGCGGTGTGCGCGGATTCGAGTGCGTCCTCCGGACGGCGGTCGGAGAGCTGCATCCGGGCCAGGTGCTGGAGGGCGAGCATCTCCGTGTGCCGGTCCTTCTCCTCCCGGGCCAGGGTGACGGCCCGGCCGCAGCCCTCCAGAGCCCTGTCGAGCTCACCCTGGCCGGCCTGGACGACGGCCAGGTTGATCAGGGCCGTCGCCTCGCCCAGCCGGTCGCCGGCCCGCCGGGCAAGACCCGGTGAGAGCTCCAGGAGGGTGAGGGCCTCAGTGGTCCTTCCCTCTTCGGTCAGCACCCAGCCCAGCAGATTCAGCACCCGCGACTCGGCGTACGGGTCCTTCTCAGCCCGGGCGGAGTCGAGCGCCAGCTCGAGCAGGGGGGCCCAGCTGTCCCGCACCCGCCACACCACCTGCGGCCACTGGAGCAGGATGATCCGCCAGGCCCGGTCGTGGAGGCGGGCGCTCCGGGCCGCCACAGCCGCCCGCGCCAGGTCGTCGCGTTCGGCGGCCAGCCAGCGCATCGCCGCGGTCCGGTCGGCGAAGTCCCTCACGGCGGCGGGCCGGTGATGGTCCTCCGGCAGGACGAAGCAGGGTTCACCGCCGGGCTCGGCCGTGTCGGCGGCGGCGAGTGCGGTGGCGATGTAGTGGTCGAGGACGCTGATCAGCGCCTCGGGCCCGGACGACGGGTCGAGGCCCCGGGCGTACAGGCGGACCAGGTCGTGCAGCACCCAGCGTCCCGGCGCCGTCTCGGTGACGAGGTGCGCGGAGCCGAGACGCTCCAGGGCCGCCGTGGCGGAGACGGGATCGGTCCCCGCGAGAGCGGCGCAGGTGTACGGGTCGAAGTGGCTGCCGGGATGGTGGCCGAGCCGGGCCAACTGCCGTGCGGCGTCCGCCGGGAGTTGTTGGACGGTCAGCCGAAGAGCGGCCGAGACACCGGTGTCGTCCACGTCGAGGAACGTCAGCCGGCTGCGCTCGTCGGCCAGCTCGTCGGCCAGACCGGCGAGCGTCCACTGCGGACGTCCGGCCAGCCGGGCCGCCGTGACACGCAGGGCGAGCGGAAGCCCTCCGCAGAGTTCGGCGAGCCGGCGGGCCGCCACGGGCTCGGCGAGGATCCTCTCCTCACCGAGCACGCCGGCGAGCAGCGCCGTGCCGTCCCGGGGTTCGAGGGTGTCGAGAGGGACGGGCCGGGCGGCGTCCGAGGCGATGAGGCCTTCCAGCCGGTGTCGGCTGGTGACGAGGGTGACGCAGTCGGTCCCGCCCGGGAGCAGAGGCCGGACGGTGGCGGAGTCCCGGGCGTTGTCGAGGACCACGAGCAGCCGGCGACGGTCGGTCAGGGCCCGGAAGAGCGCGGCCGCCGCGGTCACGGACTCCGGGACGCGGCGCGGTGCGACGCCGAGGGCCAGCAGGAACTCGCGCAGGACGTCGATGAGAGCGGGTTCGCCCGTCTCGCTGAAGCCGCGCAGATCGGCGAACAGCCGTCCGTCCGGAAAGGCGGCGGGGTTGTGGTGCGCCCACTGGAGGGCCAGTGACGTCTTGCCCACCCCCGCCGGGCCGGTGACCAGGCAGACGGGTGCCTCACCGGCTGCCGCCCGGGTGAGCGCCGCCAGCTCGGCGTTGCGGCCGTGGAAGCCACGAGGGGCGCGGGGCAGCAGATCGGTGGGGTGCGGAACCAGCGAGGTCCCGTGCGCGGCGGCGGTACGCGGTGGGCCGGAGGCCGCAGCGGTGCCGGGAACCCCCGGACCGCCCCCGGGCCGTTCCGGTTCACGTGCGGCCGCACCCGGGCCGCCGCCGGGGGACGCGCCGGGCCGGGGACCGCCGCGCAGGATCAGCGCGTACGCGTCGGCGAGCTCGTGTCCGGGGTCGATGCCCAGCTCGTCGGCGAGCAGCCGCCTCGTACGGTGGAACCAGTCCAGGGCCTCCGACTGGCGTCCCGCCCGGTACAGCGCCAGTATCAGGGCCGCCGCCAGCGATTCCCGCATCGGATGAGCGACCGCTTCCGACCGCAGCACGGACGCGGCCCGGTGGTGCTCGCCGAGATTCCCGTAGGCCCGGGCCAGCTCCTCGACGGTCGCCAGCCGCGACTCCTCCAGCGTGTGCGCCGCGGCCTGGAGCGGCCCTTCGGTGAAGGCTCCGCCGAGTGCCGGGCCCTGCCACAGGGACAGGGCTTCGTCGAGCATGCGTACGGTGTCGGCGGCTCCGCGCTGCTGCCGTGCCAGCATCAGCAGTTCCTCGAACCGCTGGTAGTCCAGCAGGGTCTCCGGGACGCGGAGCACGTAGGCGTCGTCGAGTGTGAGCAGTTCCACTCCGTACGCCTCCGCCTCCGCACCGGTCAGGAGGGCGCGGAGGCGTGAGATGTGGCCCTGGATGACGCCGCGGGCGCGAAGGGGGGGAGCCTCGCCCCACAGTGAGTCCGTCAGCCGGGCGACCGGCACAGGGGTATTGGCCGACAGCAGCAGGGCGGCGAGCAGGCCGCGCCTCTTGGCGGGCCCGAGCGGCAGTGGCCCGGGGCGGGTGTCGACGGAGACCGTGCCGAGCAGCCGGAACTCCACGAGCGGCATTCCTTCCGGGCAGGACGCACCCGGGGTGGGGGCACGGAGAGGTCCCCAGAATATCGGGCCCACGCCGAGCCGACGCGCAGTCACCGACGCCCCGCGGGCGGGTGCCCGACCCGCCGTCAGGTCACTGGTAGCGGCGCTCGTCCTCCGTGACGACCGTGGTCGTGGGCGGCACCACCATGCGGCGGCGACGCGCGATGCTCACGTAGACGAAGACCCCGACGAGGCCGACGAGCATCATGATCCAGCCGACCAGGTCGACGTTGACGGTGTCCATCTCCCAGTCCGTCGCGAACGCCAGAATCGCCCCGGCACCGATCAGGAGAATGCATCCTCCGAGTCCCATGATTTCCGCCTCCTCGACGGCCCGGTGAGTCCGGGCCGGTGTACGGGTCGCGTACCCGGCCCGGCAACAAGCATGTCCGTGACGGCGGTTGGGACGGCGGGGGGATCAGCCCGCGAGGAACGCGGTGAGCGCGTTGGCCAGGAGGTACGGGTCGTCGGCGCCGCAGAGTTCGCGTGCGCTGTGCATGGACAGGATCGCCACACCGATGTCGACGGTCCGGATGCCGTGCCGTGCCGCGGTGATCGGGCCGATGGTCGTGCCGCACGGCATCGAGTTGTTCGAGACGAACGTCTGCCAGGGCACGCCCGCCTTCTCGCACGCCGCGGCGAAGACCGCGCGGCCACCGCCGTCGGTCGCGTAGCGCATGTTGACGTTGACCTTGAGGATCGGCCCGCCGTTGGCCACCGGGTGGTGCGTCGGGTCGTGCCGCTCGGCGTAGTTCGGATGGACGGCGTGACCGGTGTCCGAGGAGAGGCAGACGGTCCCGGCGAAGGCCCGGGCACGGTCCTCGTAGGAACCTCCGCGGGCGAACACGGAACGCTCCAGGACCGTGCCGAGCAGCGGGCCGTCCGCACCGGTGTCGGACTGGGAGCCGTTCTCCTCGTGGTCGAAGGCGGCCATCACGGGGATGTACGGGATCTCGTCGTCCGGCAGCCCGGCCACGGCCGCCAGCGCGGCCGTGGCGGCGTGCACCGAGAGCAGGTTGTCCATGCGCGGGCCGGCGAGCAGTTCACGGTCCCTGCCCAGGTAGGCCGGCTGCTCGACGGGGTGCGGCATGAGGTCCCAGCCGGTGATCTCCTCGGGGCCGACGCCCGCCTCCTCGGCGACGAAACGGATGAGGTCGCCCTCCGCGACCTCGCCGAGCCCCCAGATCGGCTGCATGTGCTTCTGCCGGTCGAGCTTGAGGCCGTCGGGGTTGGCGGACCGGTCCAGGTGCACGGCGAGCTGGGGCACCCGCAGCAGCGGCCGGTCGACGTTCACCAGCCGGTGCGTGCCGTCACGGAGGGAGATCCGGCCGGCCAGGCCCAGGTCCCGGTCGAGCCAGGTGTTCAGGAGGGTCCCGCCGTAGATCTCGACGGCCACCTGGCGCCAGCCGTGCGCTCCGGTGTCGGGCAGGGGCTTGACCCGCAGGTTGGGGGAGTCGGTGTGGGCCCCCACGATCCGGAAGGGGGTGTGGGCACCCGCGCCCTCCGGCACGTACCAGGCGACGATCGCGCCGCCCCGCAGGACGTACTTCCCGCCCGTGGAGCCGTCCCACGCGTCCGTCTCCTCGACCTGCCGGAAACCGGCCTTCTCCAGTCGCGCGGCGGCGGTGGCCACGGCGTGGTACGGGGAGGGGCTGGCCATCAGGAAGGCCATCAGATCGTCGGTGTGCCCGCGGTCGAAGCGGAGGGGAGAGCTCATGTTCTTCACTGTAACGACGCCCGACGGGCACGCTTCACGCCGTCCGGCGACCGCCGACGGCCGTCGTCCGGAAAGCGACGCCCCGACCCCTGCATCACAGCTCCGGCCCGCCCCTGCGAGGGGGCGGGCCGGACGTGTCTCCCGCGCGGGGAGCGCGGCGCGGACTAGAACGCGGCCTCGTCCAGCTCCATCAGGGAGTTGTCGACGGTCTCGGCCAGCGCGCGCTCGGCGGAGACGCCCGGCAGGATGTCGGTGGCGAAGAACTTCGCCGCGGCGATCTTGCCCCGGTAGAAGGCGGCGTCCTTGGCGGAGGCGTTGCGCAGCTTCTCGGAGGCGACGACGGCGCCCTTGAGCAGCAGGTATCCGACGACGACATCGCCGGAGGCCATCAGCAGGCGGGTGGTGTTGAGGCCGACCTTGTAGATGTTCTTGACGTCCTCACCGGTCGCGGTGAGGTCGGTGATCATCGTGCCGACGATCGCCTCCAGGTCCACCGCGGCCTTGGCGAGGTTGTCCAGCGAGCCGGACAGCTCCTCGTGGCCCTGGGCACCCGCGAGGAACTTCTTGATCTCCTCGGAGAGGGTGTTCAGCGAGGCGCCCTGGTCGCGGACGATCTTCCGGAAGAAGAAGTCCTGGCCCTGGATCGCCGTGGTGCCCTCGTACAGGGTGTCGATCTTGGCGTCGCGGATGTACTGCTCGACCGGGTACTCCTGGAGGTAGCCGGAGCCGCCGAAGGTCTGGAGCGACTGCGCGAGCTGCTCGTAGGACTTCTCGGAGCCGTAGCCCTTCACGATCGGGAGCAGCAGGTCGTTCAGGCCGTTGAGCGCCTTGGCGTCCTCGCCCGCCGCCTCCTTCACCTGGATCGCGTCCTGGACGGAGGCGGTGTAGAGCACGAGCGAGCGCATGCCCTCGGCGTACGCCTTCTGCGTCATGAGGGAGCGGCGCACGTCGGGGTGGTGCGTGATGGTGACCTTGGGGGCCGTCTTGTCCATGAACTGCGACAGGTCGGTGCCCTGGACGCGCTCCTTGGCGTACTCCAGCGCGTTGAGGTAGCCCGTGGAGAGCGCCGCGATGGCCTTCGTGCCGACCATCATCCGGGCGAACTCGATGATGCGGAACATCTGGCGGATGCCGTCGTGCTTGTCGCCGATCAGCCAGCCCTTGGCGGGGTGCTGGTCGCCGAAGGTCATCTCGCAGGTGTTCGAGGCCTTGAGGCCCATCTTGTGCTCGACGTTCGTCGCGTACACGCCGTTGCGCTCGGCGAGCTCACCCGTGGTCCAGTCGAAGTGGAACTTCGGGACCATGAAGAGCGAGAGGCCCTTCGTGCCCGGTCCGGCGCCCTCGGGGCGGGCCAGCACGTAGTGGATGATGTTCTCGGACATGTCGTGCTCGCCCGAGGTGATGAAGCGCTTCACACCCTCGATGTGCCAGGAGCCGTCCTCCTGCTCGACCGCCTTGGTGCGGCCGGCGCCGACGTCCGAACCGGCGTCCGGCTCGGTCAGCACCATGGTCGAGCCCCACTGCTTCTCGACGGCGATCTCGGCGATCTTCTTCTGCGCCTCGTTGCCCTCGTCGAAGAGGATGCCGGCGAAGGCGGGGCCGGAGGAGTACATCCAGACGGCCGGGTTGGCGCCGAGCAGCAGCTCCGCGTAGCCCCAGATCAGGGAGCGCGGGGAGGTCGTGCCGCCGATCTCCTCGGGGAGGCCCAGGCGCCAGTACTCGGAGTCCATGAACGCCTGGTACGACTTCTTGAAGGAAGCCGGGACCGGAGCGGTGTTGGTCTCGGGGTCGAAGACCGGCGGGTTGCGGTCGGCGTCGGCGTACGAGTCGGCGAGCTCGTTCTCGGCGAGGCGGGTGACCTCGTCCAGGATGCTCTTCGCGGTGTCGACGTCCATCTCCGCGAACGGACCGGTGCCGTACAGCTTGTCGCGCCCGAGCACCTCGAAGAGGTTGAACTCGATGTCGCGGAGATTCGACTTGTAGTGCCCCATGGGAAGGCTCCGTAATCAATAGCAGTGGCGCGCAGCGCCCCGGGGAGGAGTGGAGGTCGGACGGCGGACGGCCTGGCGTGGGTGTGTCACCTGACCCCCACGATGATGCTACCCGTCAGTAATAAGGCGCAACCCCTCGAGCCGGAGATGTGTCCGATTACTCTTTGCGGCATGTATGGCTACGACCAGAACCCGGGCGCACAGCAGCAGATGGGCGGCTACGGCGAGCAGCCGTTGTACCCCGAGCCCTCGCCGCCGTCCCTGGCCGACGCGGTACGGGCCTTCACGACCGGATCGCTGTCCGCGGAGGACTTCCAGCAGATCTTCGCCACGGCGAAGGTGTACTGCCCGCGCGGCGACAATCCCGGCTTCCTCGCGCTCCACAACACCCAGCAGCCGGTGATCCCCATGTTCACCACGCTCAAGGAGCTCCGGAGGTACGCGGGCAAGGAGTCCAAGTACTTCGTGATCACCGGGGCCGAGGTGATCGACCTGCTGCCGACCGGCTACGGCTTCGTCCTGGACATGGAGGGTGACCACCGCATGGTCTTCGACGCCAAGGCCGTCGAGCAGATGGTGGACTTCGCGATGCGTCGTATGTACGGCTGAGGGACGTAGCTCGCCCGAGGGCCCGCACCGTTTCGGTGCGGGCCCTCGTTGCTGTGCGGCGGGCGGGAATGAATGCCGCCTTGCAAGATGTTCACCGTTCAACTAAATTGGGATCAGAAGACTCCCGGAGGTGGCTCCCATGCCCGCAGTGACCGTCGAAAACCCGCTGACCCTGCCCAAGGTCGCCGCCCCGGCCGACGCCGTGGCCCGCCCCGTGCTGACCGTCACGACCGCGCCCAGCGGTTTCGAGGGGGAGGGCTTCCCGGTGCGTCGCGCCTTCGCCGGGATCAACTACCGGCACCTCGACCCGTTCATCATGATGGACCAGATGGGCGAGGTGGACTACGCCGCCGGTGAGCCGAAGGGAACCCCCTGGCACCCGCACCGCGGCTTCGAGACCGTCACGTACATCATCGACGGGAGCTTCATCCACAAGGACAGCCACGGCGGTGGCGGTGCCATCGAGAACGGCGACACCCAGTGGATGACGGCCGGCTCCGGTCTTCTCCACATCGAGACGCCGCCCGAGGCGCTGGTCATGTCCGGCGGTCTCTTCCACGGCCTCCAGCTGTGGGTGAACCTGCCCAAGGCCGACAAGATGATGGCGCCCCGCTACCAGGACATCCGCGGCGGCCAGGTCCAGCTCCTCGCCTCCCCGGACGGCGGCGCGCTGCTCCGCGTCATCGCCGGTGACCTGGACGGTCACGAGGGCCCGGGCATCACCCACACCCCGATCACCATGGTCCACGCCACGGTCCGTCCGGGTGCCGAGGTGACGCTGCCCTGGCGCGAGGACTTCAACGGCCTCGCGTACGTCCTGGCCGGGCGCGGCAGCGTCGGCACGGAGCGCCGCCCCGTCCACCTCGGGCAGACGGCCGTCTTCGGCAAGGGGTCCTCGCTGACCGTCCGCGCCGACGAGTCGCAGGACGGCAACACCCCCGACCTGGAGGTCGTGCTGCTCGGCGGGCGCCCGATCCGTGAGCCGATGGCGCACTACGGGCCGTTCGTGATGAACACCCAGGACGAGCTCAAGCAGGCCTTCGAGGACTTCCAGGCCGGACGCCTCGGAAAGGTCCCGGCCGTCCACGGCATGTGACCGGTCCAGCCCGGTGTACGGGTGACGGACCGTCACCCGTACGCCCGCGCGGAAGGGACACCGCTGCCGGCCCGTGATCGGGTGGGAGGGTGTCCACCCGGAAGCCCCTCCTGCCCGACGCCGCGCGGCGGACGGCCGCCTGGTGCGGCGTCCTGCTCCTGGTCGCCGGCGTCGCGGCGGTGGCCGTCTGGCTCAGCGTGGTGCTCAAGACCGCGGTCACCCCGGTCCTGCTGGCGCTGCTCGGCACCGCGCTGCTCGGGCCCGTCCAGCGCTGGCTCACCGCGCACAGGGTGAACCGGTCGGTGGCCGCCGGCCTCACCTGTGCCGCGCTCGTCGCGGTCGTCGGGGGCGCCGGATACATCGTCGTCACCGCGCTCGTCGACAGCGGCGGGCAGATCGTGGACTCGCTGAAGGACGCCGCGCAGTGGGTCGTCGACCACTTCGACATCGAGGGCGTGGCCGACGTCAACGACCTCGCGGACAACGCCAAGGGGCTCGTCGAGAAGTTCGGTGCGAGCGCGGCGGGCGGACTTCTCAGCGGGATCAGCCTGATCGGGTCGCTCCTGACGACCAGCATCCTGGCGCTGCTGCTCACCTTCTTCTTCCTCCGCGACTCCGACCGTGCCGCGAAGTTCGCCCACAGCATCGCCCCGCGCGGCACGGGTGACCTCGTGGAGGCCATGGGCCGCAGGGCCTTCGAGGCCGTCGAGGGGTTCATGCGCGGCACCACCTTCATCGCCCTGATCGACGCCCTGTGCATCACGGTGGGCCTGCTGATCCTGCGGGTGCCGGGCGCGGCGGGGCTCGGTGCGCTGGTGTTCGTCGGCGCCTACATCCCCTATCTGGGGGCCTTCATCTCCGGTGCCGTCGCCGTGCTCGTCGCGCTCGCGGACCGGGGCATCGTGATCGCGCTCTGGGCGCTGGGGGTGGTGGTGGCGGTGCAGGTGCTGGAGGGGCACGTGCTCCAGCCCGTCATCCAGAGCCGGACCGTCCAGATGCACCCCGCCATGATCATGATCGCGCTGACCGCGGGGGCGAGTGTCGCGGGGCTGCTGGGCATGCTGCTGGCGGTGCCCCTGTGCGCCGCGGCGGTCGGGGTGGTCGGCGAGCTGCGCAAGGGGTACGCGGCCGGTGGCGAGGGGCCCGCGGTCACCGACCGCTCATGATCCGGCGACGGCGCCGAGTTCCGCCGGCTCCGCCGACTCGTACAGCTCGAACCAGATCGACTTCCCCTCCCCCCTCGGGTCCACCCCCCATGCGTCGGCGAGCATCTCCATCAGCACCAGCCCCCGGCCGCTGGACGCCATCTCCCCCGGCCGCCGCTTGTGCGGCAGCTCGTCGCTGGCGTCGGCCACCTCGACGCGCAGCCGCCGCTCGCCCAGCTCACCCGTGACCTCCGCCACGAGCAGCGCGTCCCCGTCCGTGTGGACGAGCACGTTCGTGGCCATCTCGGAGACCATCAGCTCGGCGGAGTCGACCTGTTCCGCGTCCGTCCAGTCGTGCAGGAGCTCCCGCAGCTGCTGCCGGGCGACCGCGATCCGCTCGGGCTCCGCCTGGGCGACGGTCATCGCCGAGCGCCGTCCGGGGACCCTGCGTGCTCGCGCTCCCTCGCGACGCAGCACCAGGACCGCGATGTCGTCCTCACGGCGGTCCACCAGCGGGCCGGTCGTGTAGTGCGAGTCCGGGCCGTGGACGGCCCGGACGAGGGCGTCCGCGAGCTCCTCCAGGTCCCCGACGGGCTTCTCCAGGACCGGCCTGAGCCTGGTCCACCCGGTGGCCATGTCGTGGCCTCCGGTCTCGATGAGCCCGTCCGTGCAGAGCATGATCGTCTCGCCGGGCCCCAGGACGACGCGGGTGGTCGGATAGTCGGCGTCCTCCTCGACGCCCAGGGGCAGTCCCCCGGCGGTCTGCCGGATCACCGCGGTGCCGTCGATGCTGATCACCACCGGGTCGGGGTGCCCCGCCCGGGCGACGTCGAGGGTGCCGGCCTCGGGGTCGGCCTCCGCGTACAGGCAGGTCGCGAAACGTGTCGCGTCGGACCGGTCCTCGCCGTCGGTGAGGTCGTACGACTCCGTCAGCCCGGAGAGGAAGCGCGAGGCCCGGGAGAGCACCGCGTCGGGGCGGTGCCCCTCGGACGCGTACGCGCGCAGGGCGATCCGCAGCTGGCCCATCAGACCCGCCGCCCGCACGTCGTGCCCCTGGACGTCCCCGATGACGAGGGCGATACGGCCGTTGGGGAGGGGAATCATGTCGTACCAGTCGCCGCCGACCTGGAGCCCCCCTCCCGTCGGGATGTAGCGCGCCGCCACCGACAGGCCGGGGACGCCGGGGCCGAGGGAGGGCCTCATCGCCTTCTGGAGACCCAGCGACAGCTCTCGCTCCGTCTCCGCGGTGCCGGCGCGCGTCAGTGCCTGGGCCAGCATCCGCGCCACCGTGTTCAGCACGGACCGCTCGTCGGGCGAGAAGGCCACGTTGTGGCGGAACCCGGCCATCCACGCGCCCATGGTGTGTCCCGACGAGATGAGCGGCAGGAAGGCCCAGGACCGGCGTCCGAAGCCGCTGGCGAGGGGCCAGGTGGCGGGGAAGCGCTGCCGGTACTCCTCGGGCGACGCGAGGTAGATCGCCTGACCGGTCCGGACGACCTCGGCGGCGGGGTAGTCGGTCTCCAGGAGCATGTCCGTGAACGGTTTCTCGTCGCCGACGTGGTGCCCGTGGTGGCCGATGACCGTCAGCCGTTCGCCCGAGACGCCGAAGACGGCCAGGCCGTCCGGCGAGAACCCGGGCATGGACAGCGATCCCGCGACCCGGAGGACCTCCTCGGTGGACACTGCCTCGGCCAGTGCCCGACCGGCGTCCAGCAGGAACGCCTCGCGTGACCGCCGCCAGTCGCCCGTGAGCGGGGTCTGCGCCGCGGCTGCCTCCGGGGGCGGGGCGACCTCCTGGAGGATCCCCATCAGCACGTAGGTGTGGAGGCCCGGGGTGTTCAGCGGAACCGGCTTGGAACGGGTGCGGACCGTGCGCACGACCTCCCCGTCCTCGTCCACGATGCGCATCCGGGCCTCGGCGAGGGTGCCCTCGGCGATCGCGAAGTTCACGATGCCGTCGATCTCGTTCCAGTCCGCCGGGTGGAAGCGGGGACGCACCTCCTCGCCGGGACGGACGGTGGCCTCGGCGGGCAGTCCCACCAGCCGTGCCGCCTCCGCGTCGAACGTGACCATGCCTGATGAGCTGTCCCAGCTCCACAGACCGGTCCCGATCGCAGCCAGGACTTCCTCGGTGCGCATTGCCCCACTTTAGGAAGATTGTCGATGTCGACGCCACCGAGGGACGGCGGCGGCGCAGCGAGCGCGGAGGCCGCCGATCACGTCCCGCACAGCCGTGCGGCCACAATGCCAATGAAGCGGTGCGTCCACGGGCGGTAGCCTGGGGTGTCAATCCACCCCGACCGCGAAGACTGGATGAACGACGATGCATCGGTACAGGTCCCACACCTGCGGCGAGCTCCGCGCCTCTGACGTCGGCACCGACGTCCGGCTGAGCGGCTGGCTGCACAATCGCCGAGACCTGGGCGGCATCCTCTTCATCGATCTGCGCGACCACTACGGTCTGGTGCAGCTCGTCGCCCGCCCCGGCACCCCCGGCAACGACGCCTTGGCGAAGCTGACCAAGGAGACCGTCGTCCGGATCGACGGCAAGGTCTCCGCGCGCGGCACCGACAACGTCAACCCGGAGCTCCCGACCGGTGAGATCGAGATCGAGGTCACCGAGGTCGAGGTGCTGGGCGAGGCCGGCCCGCTGCCCTTCACGATCAACACCGAGGACGGGGTCAACGAGGAGCGGCGCCTGGAGTACCGCTTCCTCGACCTGCGCCGTGAGCGCATGCACCGCAACATCATGCTGCGCTCGGCCGTGATCGCGTCCATCCGCTCCAAGATGGTCGCCCTCGGCTTCAACGAGATGGCGACGCCGATCCTCACCGCGACCTCCCCCGAGGGCGCCCGTGACTTCGTGGTCCCGTCCCGGCTGAACCCCGGCAAGTTCTACGCCCTCCCGCAGGCGCCGCAGCAGTTCAAGCAGCTGCTGATGATCTCCGGCTTCGACCGGTACTTCCAGATCGCGCCCTGCTTCCGCGACGAGGACGCCCGCGCCGACCGTTCGCCGGGCGAGTTCTACCAGCTCGACGTCGAGATGTCGTTCGTCGAGCAGGAGGACGTCTTCCAGCCGATCGAGAAGCTCATGACCGAGCTCTTCGAGGAGTTCGGCAACGGCCGCCACGTCACCTCGCCGTTCCCGCGCATCCCGTTCCGCGAGTCGATGCTGAAGTACGGCAACGACAAGCCGGACCTCCGGGCCAAGCTGGAGCTCGTCGACATCTCCGACGTGTTCGCCGACTCCGGGTTCAAGGCGTTCGCCGGCAAGCACGTCCGTGCCCTGCCGGTGCCGGACACCGCGGGTCAGTCCCGGAAGTTCTTCGACGGCCTCGGTGAGTACGCCGTCGAGCACGGCGCCAAGGGCCTCGCCTGGGTCCGCGTGGGCGAGGACGGCACGCTGGCGGGACCGATCGCCAAGTTCCTCACCGAGACGGACGTCAAGACGCTCACCGAGCGACTCTCCCTCGTTCCCGGCCACGCCGTCTTCTTCGGCGCGGGCGAGTTCGACGAGGTCTCCAAGATCATGTCCGCCGTCCGCGTCGAGGCCGCCAAGCGCGCCGGGCACTTCGAGGAGGGCGTCTTCCGGTTCTGCTGGGTCGTCGACTTCCCGATGTACGAGAAGGACGAGGAGACGGGCCGGATCGACTTCTCGCACAACCCCTTCTCGATGCCGCAGGGCGGCTTGGAGGACCTGGAGACGAAGGACCCGCTGGACATCCTCGCCTGGCAGTACGACATCGTCTGCAACGGCATCGAGCTGTCCTCCGGTGCCATCCGGAACCACGAGCCCGAGCTGATGATCAAGGCCTTCGAGATCGCCGGCTACGACCGCGAGACCGTCGAGCACGAGTTCGCGGGCATGCTCCGTGCCTTCCGCCTCGGCGCCCCGCCGCACGGTGGCATCGCTCCGGGTGTCGACCGCATCGTGATGCTGCTCGCCGACGAGCCGAACATCCGCGAGACGATCGCCTTCCCGCTCAACGGCAACGCCCAGGACCTGATGATGGGTGCCCCGACCGTGCTGGACGAGACGCGGCTGCGCGAGCTGAACATCCAGCTCCGCAAGCCCGCGGCGGCGGCCAAGGAGAAGGCCGATGCCAAGGACTCCGTGGCGAGGGACACCGGCGCGAAGTAGGCGTCACCGCTTCCGCTCCGGTTCCACGTGAAACAGTCCCCGGCCACGCGGCCGGGGACTGTTTTTTCGATGCGGGCTGTTCATTCGTCGCGGCGCCGGCGACGACGACGGCGACGGCGAGGGTCACGGCGAGGGTCACGGCACACGCACAGGAACCCACAGCCGGCACCCATGTCCCTCCCAGCCGGGCTGCCTAGTCTCCCCGTCCATGACAGAGAATCAGGGACCCGCACACAAGAGGGACATGACCCGGCGCAGGGTGATCCTGGCCGGCGGAGCGGCCGTCGTAGCGGCCGGAGTCGGGGCAGGTGTCGTCGCGACCGCCTCGGCCGGCGAGGAGGGGAGCGCCGCCTCCGGCACGAAGGCCGGGCAGGCCGAGGTCTGCTACCGGCTGACCTCGGAGACCACCGAGGGCCCGTACTACATCGACGCCGACAAGATCAGGAAGGACATCACCGAGGACAAGGAGGGCATCCCGCTGACCCTCCGGCTCAAGGTGATCGACTCCGACACCTGCAAACCGCTGAAGAAGGCGGCCGTCGACATCTGGCACTGCGACGCGCTGGGGATCTACTCCGGCTACGAGAGCATGAGCCAGGGCGGCCCCGGCGGCGGCACCCCGCCGAGCGGCGCCCCCACCGACGCACCGACCGGGACCCCCACCGGGACGCCCCCTTCCGGTGGCCCGGGCGGTGGTGGCGGGCACAGCGAACCCACCGACGACGAGCGCTACCTGCGCGGCACCCAGCTCACCGATCGGCACGGGTTCGTGGAGTTCACGACGATCTTCCCGGGCTGGTACCAGGGCCGTGCCGTGCACATCCACACCAAGGTGCACGTCGGCGGGAAGATGACCGACGCCGGGTACGAGGGCGGCCACACCTGCCACACCGGCCAGTTCTTCTTCGCCGAGTCCGCGGTCCTCGACTCCGCGAAGGAGGAACCGTACGCGACGAGCACCACCACTCGGACGACCCTGACCGAGGACACCATCTACGACCAGAGCGGGGTGACGGGCGGCCTGCTGAAACTCTCCTACCGCAAGGGCGGGATGGCGCGCGGCGTGACCGGGTCGATCACGATGGGCGTCGACCCCGACGAGACCCACGACGGCACCGGTCTCTGAGGCCTCGGAGACCGGCGGAGGCATCGAGGGCCCCCCGGTGAAGGGCCCGGAGCCGCGACGGCTCCGGGCTCCTTTCCTGCGTACGGGTGGACCATGCGGAACTTCACGGACCTCGGGTACCGGAACCGGGTACATCCCGATGGCCCCGGTTCCGATTCGGTGCCGCCGGGCGGGCAAGGACCGGCACGGGAAGTGCTGGTCCGCCCCTCAACCGAGGAGTTCCGCACCGTGTCCGTCCCGCGCCGCCCCTTTCTTCTGCTCGTCGTCCTGTTCCTGCTGGTCATCGGCTGTTCCGCCGGGGCGGTGCCGACCTCCGACCCGGTCGCGCCCCACGGTGCCGCCGGTTCCGGGGCCGCCGAGAACGGGCGGATCCTTGCCGTGGAGCCGTCCCGCGGCCCGTCGGAGATTCCGGGGCTGGGTCCGCAGACCCGGGCGCGGATTCCCGCCACCGCCCGGCAGGCCCTGGTGGTGACGGGGCAGGGCCCGGATTCCAACCGTTCCGCGGTCGTGCTCCACAGCCTCGACGACCCGGCCCTCGGCTGGAGACCCGAGGCGGGCCCCTGGCCCGCCCACAACGGCATGGAGGGCTGGACCGACCGCCACCTCGCCGACGACCTCAGATCCCCCGCCGGGGTCTTCGGCCTCACCGACGCGGGCGGCCGGCTGCCCGACCCGGGTGCCCTGCTCCCGTACGACGAGGAGGCCCGCTTCGCGGTCAGCGGTGAAGGTTTCCTCGGGGAGCCCCTGGAGGGTTCGTTCGACTACGTCGTCGCCATCAACTACAACCGCACCCCGGGCACGTCCCCGCTGGACCGCGAGAGGCCCCTCGGTGAGGAGCGGGGCGGCGGCATCTGGGTCCACGTGGACCACGGCGGCCCCACCCAGGGCTGCGTCTCGCTGACCGAGGACAGGATGCGGGAACTCCTGCTCGCCCTGGACCCCGCCAAGTACCCCGTGATCGTGATGGGGGACGCCGCGTCGCTGGCCAGGTGACGCGGGCGGACGCCCTGACCCATCACACGCGGGAGCCCGGGCCCCGAACACATCGGGACCCGGGCTCCCGCGTCGTGTACGCCGCTTACGCGGGCTTCTCCTCCAGGCGCGGGAACAGCACCGCGCCCTTCGTCACCGTCGCGCCCGCGGGCAGCTGTCCCCAGCGGCCCGCGTCCTGGACCCGCTGGTCGGCCAGGGCACCCAGGGACGCCTCGGCGCCCAGGGAGTCCCACAGCCTCTGCGAGGTGTCCGGCATGACGGCGTTCAGCAGGACCGCGACACCGCGCAGTGACTCCGCCGCCGTGTACAGGATGGTCGCGAGCCGGGCCTGGCCCTCCGGCGACGTGTCCTTGGCCACCTTCCAGGGCTCCTGCTCGGTGATGTAGCCGTTGACCTGCTTCACGAAGTCGAAGACCGCCAGGATGCCGCCCTGGAAGTCCAGCTCCTCGCCGATCCTGGAGTCCGCCGTGGCGACCGCCTGGGCCAGGCCCTCCTGGACCGCCCGCTCCGCGTCACCGGCCGCGGGGTCCTCCGGGAGCGCACCGCCGAAGTACTTGCCGACCATGGCCGCGACGCGCGAGGCGAGGTTGCCGTAGTCGTTGGCGAGCTCCGAGGTGTAGCGGGCGCTGAAGTCCTCCCACGAGAACGAACCGTCGCTGCCGTACGCGATGGCCCGCAGGAAGTACCAGCGGTACGCGTCGACGCCGAAGTGCGAGGTCAGGTCCTGCGGCTTGATGCCCGTCAGGTTCGACTTCGACATCTTCTCGCCGCCGACCATCAGCCAGCCGTTGGCGACGACCTTGCCGGGCAGCGGCAGCCCCTGCGCCATCAGCATGGCCGGCCAGATGACCGAGTGGAAGCGCAGGATGTCCTTGCCGATCAGGTGGACGTCCGCCGGGAAGGTGCCGTCGAACTTCTCCTGGTTGGCGCCGTAGCCGACCGCCGTGGCGTAGTTGAGCAGGGCGTCGATCCACACGTAGATGACGTGCTTCGGGTCCCACGGCACCGGGACGCCCCAGTCGAAGGTGGAACGCGAGATCGACAGGTCCTGGAGACCCTGCTTGACGAAGTTCACGATCTCGTTGCGGGCGGACTCGGGCTGGATGAAGTCCGGGTTGGCCGCGTAGAACTCCATGAGCTTCGGGCCGTACTCGCTCAGCTTGAAGAAGTAGTTCTCCTCCTTGAGGAGTTCCACCGGCTTCTTGTGGATCGGGCACAGCTTCGTGCCGTCCTCGGCCTCGATCAGGTCGCCGGGGAGCTTGTACTCCTCGCAGCCCACGCAGTACGGGCCTTCGTACCCGCCCTTGTAGATCTGGTCCTTGTCGAACAGGTCCTGCACGAATTCCTGCACACGGTCCGTGTGCCGCTTCTCCGTCGTACGGATGAAGTCGTCGTTCGCGATGTTCAAGTGCTCCCAGAGGGGCTTCCAGGCCTCCTCGACGAGCTTGTCGCACCAAGCCTGAGGGGTGACGTTGTTCGCCTCGGCCGTGCGCATGATCTTCTGACCGTGCTCGTCCGTGCCGGTGAGGTACCACACCTTCTCGCCGCGCTGGCGGTGCCAGCGGGTGAGCACGTCGCCTGCGACGGTCGTGTAGGCGTGGCCCAGGTGAGGAGCGTCGTTGACGTAGTAAATGGGGGTCGAGACGTAAAACGCCTTCGCCCCCTGCTTCTCGGATCCAGTGGCCGCCATGGTCGAAATCCTAACGGCCCGTGGGAGATCCACTCACATCGATTGCGGCGGCCCCGGCCGCGGAGAGCTTTGCGAAACATCCTTTCCCGTACCAAAGACGCATCCTGGGAGGAGTTTGCACGCGTGCACGAGGCAGGGGACAACACGATGCGGGTACTGGTCGCCGAGGACGAGGAGATCCTGGCGGAACTGGTGGCGACCGGGCTGCGGCGCGCCGGGTTCGCGGTGGACACCGTGTACAGCGGGGACGCCGCGCTCGCCTATCTGGGGCTCCACGACTACGACGTGGTCGTCCTCGACCGTGATCTCCCCCGGGTGCACGGCGACGACGTGGCCCGCAGGCTCGTGTCGGCCGGGTCCCGCACCAGGATCCTGATGCTCACCGCCTCCGGGACCATGGAGGACCGGGTGGAAGGGCTCGACCTCGGCGCCGACGACTACGTGAGCAAGCCCTTCGAGTTCCCCGAACTGGTGTCACGGGTGCGTGCCCTGCGGCGCCGCAGCGCCCGGCCCGTCCCGCCGCAGCTGGAGAGACACGGCATCAGACTCGACAGCGTGCGCCGTGCCGCCACCCGGGACGGGCGGGACCTGGATCTGTCGCCGAAGGAGTTCACCGTGCTGCAGCTGCTGCTGGAGGCCGACGGGGCCACCGTCAGCGCGGAGGAACTGCTGGAGCGGGCCTGGGACGCCAACGCGGACCCCTTCACGGGCGCCGTGCGCGTCTGTATGAGCAAGCTGCGCGCCAAGCTGGGGGAGCCGGCGCTGATCCGTACCGTGCAGGGCGTCGGGTACGCCCTGTGAGCCGGCTGCTGAGCCTGGTGAGAGCGACCGGGGCCTCCCAGGTGCGGCACTCGACGATCCGGATGCGTATCGCCCTCGTCTACGGCGGGGTCTTCCTGGTGCTCGGTACGGCGCTGCTCGCCACGGTCAACCTGGCCTCGCGCGCCGGCACGGACTCGCAGGCGCGCGCCATCGCCACGTCCGCCGCGGTCGCCCAGCCCGGCTTCGCGGTCAACGGCCCCCTGCACGCGCGGGGCCGCCTCGGACCGCCCACGGTCTACGACCTCACCGACGACGTCAGCGACGCCGCGAGCAGGGAGCTCCTGTACTGGTCGGCCGCCGCGCTGCTCGTCATGACGGGGTGCGCCGTCGGGGTGGGCTGGTGGACCGCGGGGCGGGTGCTGCGGCCCGTCCACGCGATGACCGCGAAGGCGCGACGGCTCTCCGAGCACACGCTGCACGAGCGGATCGCGTCCAGTGGTCCGGACGACGAGCTGAAGGAGCTGGGGGAGACGCTCGACGCGCTGCTGGCCCGGCTGGAGAAGGCCTTCGACAGCCAGCGCCGGTTCATCGCCAACGCCTCGCACGAACTGCGGACCCCGCTGGCCACCCAGCGGGCGGCGATCCAGGTCGGCCTCGACGATCCGTCACCGGAGGACCTCGTACGCACCCGGCGGACGCTGCTGGACAACAACCGGCGCAGTGAGCGGCTCATCGAGGGGCTGCTGGTGCTGGCACGCAGCGAACGGGGTCTCGCGAGGAGCGAGCGCACGCCGGTGGACCTGGCGCGGGTGGTGGATGAGGAGGCCGCCCGGCCCCTGGCGGCGACGGAGCGGACAGCGGCGTCCCGGCCGGAGGTCACGGTCACGGCGGAGCCCTGCGTCGTACGCGGGAACCGGCAGCTCCTCGCGCAACTGGTGGCGAACCTGCTGTCCAACGCGGTCCGCTACAACGTGCCCGGGGGCCGGGTGGAGGTGTCACTGTCGGCGGACGGCGCCCTGGTGGTCCGCAACACGGGCCCCGCGGTGGCGGAGGGGGACATCGCCGGGTTCTTCCAGCCGTTCCGGCGCGGGGAGGGGCGGGACCGGATGGGCCAGGGCTCGGGGCTCGGGCTGTCGATCGTGCGTTCCATCGCGCTGGCCCACGGCGGTACGGCCACGGCGGTGCCCGGCCCGGAGGGCGGGCTCGCCGTGACCGTACGGCTGCCGGTGGATCAGTCTTCCGCGACCACTCCGCGGGCGGCGGCCCAGGCGGGGAGCCCGGCGAGGACCTCCCGGTAGAAGGCGGCGTCGGGCACCTCGCGCGGGGCGGGGCCCGCGTGGAAGAACCCGGCGTTCCCGACGTCCAGCCTGCGCAGGAAGTCGAAGCCCTTCGAGTCCTCCTCGCCGAACGCGACGAACTGGAAGAACAGCGGCAGCCGCGCCGCGTCCGCCAGCGCCTGCTTGGCCGCCACCTTGGCGTCCGGGGCCCCGTCCGTCTGGAAGATCACGAGAGCGGGGCCGGTGGCCCCGGACTTCTCGTAGTGCGTGACGATCTCCTCGACGGCCCGGTGGTAGTTCGTGCGGCCCAGTCGGCCGAGGCCCGCGTGCAGCTCGTCGATCCGGCCCTCGTGGGCGGTGAGGTCGACCGCACCGGTGCCGTCGATGTCGGTCGAGAAGAAGACGACGGGCACGGTGGCGTCGGCGTCGAGGTGCGCGGCGAGCGCCAGCGTGCGGTCGCCCAGGTGCTGGGCGCTGCCGTCCTTGTAGAACGGCCGCATGGAGCCGGAGCGGTCGAGGACCAGGTACACGGTGGCCCGCAGCCCGGTCAGCCCGTGTGCCTTGAGCGCGGCCTGTGCCGCCTTGTACGGGGCGACGAGCCCGGGCGCCGCGGCCTTGACCCGGGCGAGGGGGACGGCGGGCTTCCCGGTGGGGACGACGGCGTCGGGCGCGGCGACCGGCTCGGCGACCGGCTCGGCGGCGGCGACGGGAGCGACGGGGGTGACCGGTTCGGCGGCGGCGGGCGCGACGTCGGTGACCGGCTCGGCGACCGGTTCGGCGGCGACGGGCTCCGGTTCGGCGACCGGTTCGGCGGCAGCGACGGGAGCGGCGGCCGCCGGCTCGGGCTCGGCGGCGGGTGCCACCTCGGGTACGGCTTCGGCGGCGGGCGGGGTGGCGACGACGGCCTCGGCAACCGGCTCCACGACCGGCTTCACGACCGGCTCCACGACGTCGGCCTTCGGTGCCTCGGGCGAGGCCACCGGCTCCGGCTCGGTCACCGGCTCGGCGGCGGGAGTCTCGACGGCGGCCGGTGCGGGAGCGGCCACGGCCTTCTCCGCTGCGGCGGGCGCGTCGGCGGCGGGCGCCGCCTCGGCAGCGGACGGCTCGTCCGCCGCAGGCGATGCCGCGACGGGCGCCGCCTCCGGCTCCGGCTTCGGTTCCTCCACCTTCGGCTCGGGTTCCGTCTCCGGCTCCGGGTCCATGTCGATCGTGATCGGCGCCGCGGCGGCCGGCTCGGTCTCGACGACGGTCTCCGCCGTGACGTCCTTACCGGCGTCCGTACCGACCTCCGTTCCGGCGTCCACGGACTCCGCGGCCGGCTTCGCCTCCGGGTCCGACCCCTGGGCCGGGACCTTCGGTGCCGGTGTGGAGGTCGTCGTGGGCGCCGACGTCGCGGACGCCTTGTCGAAGGCCGCCGCCACCAGGTCCGATGCCTGGCCGCTGTCGTGCTCGGCACCGGCTGAACGGTCCGAGGGGGAGGCCGGGGCCGGTACCGAGGCCTTCGCGGGCTCGGCCGCCGTGTCGGCGGTGTCCGGCTCCGTCTCCGAGGGCTGGGTGCGCTCGGCCTGGGGCGGGACGGTGGCCGTGGTCGGCTCGTCCTGCTCCGTCCGGCCGAACACCTTGCGCAGCAAGCTCCGAATGCCCATGGGCGAGGCCTTTCGCATGAGTTGGGTGCGATAAATGTCCGTACTGCGGGAATTGATCCCTGGCCAGGGCGGATACGTAAGGTTAGCGGCCGGATCCGGCCGTTCGGTGGCGCGGCCCGCCCCTGCGTCAACCGAGCTCCAACCGAGTCGTCACCGAGTTCTCGACCGGGCGCCCAACGGCCGGAAGGGCAGCGGTGTCCCGGACTTCACCCTCTGTTCACCGGCAGTCCCACGTATGGCGTGGATCCGCACCTACCGTCACGCGTGACACACAGACGGAGGGACGAAAACGTGCGCAACCTGCTGCCGCTCATTGGCTCGCACCCGGGCGGGCGCTCTGCGCTGACCTGCCGCTACCGCTGCGGTGACGCCTGCTTCCAGGAGATCCCGAACACCAGCGACAACGAGTACGCCGGCGACATCATCGCCGGTGCCCTGTCACGCCGTTCGATGATGCGGGCGGCGGCCGTGGTCACCGTGGCCACCGCCGCCGGGACCGCCGCTCTCGCAGGTCCGGCCGTTCCGGACGCCGAGGCCGCACCGCTCGCGGGCCGTTCGGGCGGCAGGCCGAAGCCCACCGCCCCGGGCGCCCGGGGCCTGCGCTTCGCCGCCGTGGCGCCCAACAAGGACGACCGGGTCACGGTCCCCGACGGCTACGGCCAGAACGTCGTGATCCGCTGGGGCGAGCCGATCCTGCGCGGCGCTCCCGCCTTCGATCCGGACAAGCAGTCCGCGAAGGCGCAGGCGGGCCAGTTCGGTTACAACAACGACTTCCTCTCGCTGCTCCCGCTCCGGGGGGAGCGCGGCCGGCAGGTGCTGGTCGCCAACCACGAGTACACGGACGAGATCCTGATGTTCCGTGGATACGATCCGGCCGACCCCACCCGCGAGCAGGTCGAGATCGCGTGGGCGGCACACGGACTCTCCGTGGTAGTCGTCCAGGAGGAGAACCGCACCGGCAAGCTCGCGCCGGTCAGCCGCCACCCGTTGAACCGCCGTCTCACCGCGACCAGCGAATTCCGGGTCACCGGCCCGGCCGCGGGCAGTCCGCTGCTCCGCACCTCCGCCGACCGCACCGGCCGCAAGGTGCTCGGCACCCTCAACAACTGCGCGGGCGGCACCACTCCGTGGGGCACCACGCTGCACGGCGAGGAGAACTTCAACCAGTACTTCGCCAACGGTTCCAGCGACACCGACAAGCGGTACGGCATCGGCACGGCCGCGACGGAGCGCAAGTGGGAGCGGTTCGACAAGCGCTTCGACCTGGCGCAGGAGCCCAACGAGGCACACCGCTTCGGCTGGGTCGTCGAGCTCGATCCGTACGACCCCGACTCGACCCCCCGCAAGCGGACCGCGCTCGGCCGGTTCAAGCACGAGGCGGCGCAGCCCCGGCTGACCGCGGACGGCCGCCCCGTGGTCTACATGGGTGACGACGAACGGTTCGACTACTTCTACAAGTTCGTCTCCAGCAAGCGGATGAAGAAGGGCGACTCCCGAGCCGCCCGCGAGCACAACCTGACGCTCCTGGACGAGGGCACGCTGTACGTCGCCAAGCTGACCGGGGACTCCCCGGCCGCGGAGCTCGACGGCACGGGCAAGCTGCCGTCCGACGGCGAGTTCGACGGGAGCGGTGTGTGGATACCGCTCGCCACGGGCACGACCTCGCACGTCCCGGGCATGACGGCCGAGGAGGTGTACGTCTTCACCCGCCTGGCCGGTGACAAGGTCGGCGCGACGAAGATGGACCGCCCCGAGGACGTCGAGCCCTCACCGCGCACCGGCCGGGTCTACGTCGCCCTGACCAACAACACCGACCGCGGCAAGGCGGGCAAGGCGGGCGCGGACGAGGCCAACCCGCGCAACGCCAACAAGCACGGCCAGATCCTGGAACTCGCGGAGCACTGGGACGACCCCGCGGGTGACGGCTTCGCCTGGCGGCTCTTCCTCGTCGCGGGCGACCCGGAGGACCCGGCGACGTACTTCTCCGGCTTCCCCAAGGAGAAGGTCAGCCCCATCTCCTGCCCGGACAACGTGGCCTTCGACGACCACGGCAACCTGTGGATCTCGACG
Source organism: Streptomyces sp. JH34 (assembly GCF_029428875.1). Taxonomy (NCBI): domain Bacteria; kingdom Bacillati; phylum Actinomycetota; class Actinomycetes; order Kitasatosporales; family Streptomycetaceae; genus Streptomyces; species Streptomyces sp. JH34. The sequence goes on from NZ_JAJSOO010000001.1 coordinate 3,771,637, forward strand.
GACGGGAACCAGCTCGGTTCGCACGACGGCCTGTTCGGCGTCGCGACGCTGGGCGAACGGCGCGGTGAGCTGAAGCAGTTCCTGACCGTCCCCACCGGCGCCGAGACCTGCGGGCCGGTGATCCAGGACCGGCGTGTCCTCGTCGCCGTCCAGCACCCGGGGGAGGTCGACGGTGCCTCCGTCGAGAAGCCGGCGAGCACCTGGCCGGACGGGCCGGGCAGGATCGTCCGCCCGTCGGTCGTCGCCGTCTGGCGCAAGGACGGCGGCGACATCGGCGTCTGAAGCGGAAGCGGTCCTACGGCCTGTGTCCGTCAGGTGCATGCCTGATGGGTGTCGTCCAAATGTGCGGACGGGGGATCGAGTCGCGTTGCTAGCGTGACCGGCCGGCGCACCTGATCACGGATCAGGTGCGCCGGCGGATCCGTACGCACTCACGAAGGGCCCCCCACATGGGACGACCATCCCGCAGGACACGCCTCGCGGCCTGTGCCGTGGCGGCAGGCGCGCTGCTTTCGGCATTCGTGCCGGCGGCGGGTGCCGCCGCCACGCCCGCCGGAGCCCCTGGCACCATCGCCGCCGACGACCCCGTGCCCGGTCACGAGGGAATGCCGGACGACGGATTCGAGGACGCTCCCGAGGGCGAGCAGGACGACCTGGCCGGCCCCGACGGGTCCGCCTCCCGCCTGGCACCCGCAGAGGTGCTGCCGGCTCCGGTCCCCGGCCGCGCCGGGGACTTCAAGCTTGCCGCGGGTTCCTCTCTCACCGGCCTGGTGAACGAACTGGACGCCGCGCTGCCCAAGCAGGGCCTCACCGAGCTCATGGAGCAGGCCAACCGCCCCGCGGGCTGGGAGGGCGCATGCGGGAGCACCGGCATCTACGGCCCTGATCTCGCCGTGAACCACCGCATCTGCTGGAAGAGCGACGACGCCACGTCCACGGAGTGGATCCCGCAGGCGATCACCGGCGTCTCGGACGCGCAGGAGGACGAGGACTGGGGCTCGTCGAACGCCGAGCCGATCGCCGTGGCCGGTTACGACGACTCCAACCCGGGCCGCAGCGACCTCACCTCGGGCCGGGACAACTGCGTCCAGGAATCCGCCTCCGACGCCTGCAACGAGAAGGGCATCAGGGTCAGCTTCTTCAACCAGGCCACCCAGATGTACCGCCATGTGCTGCTGGTCTGGCCCTACGTCAACTCCAAGGACCACATCTCCTTCGACGCGCTGCACGCCCGTGAGGGCACGTGCACGTCCACCGTGACGGACTCCTGCAAGGCGCAGCAGGGCATCCACGCGGGCGGCATGGTCTGGTACGGCAACCACCTCTACGTCGCCGACACCGCCAACGGCATGCGCGTCTTCGACCTGCGCAAGATCATGGACCTCAACCCGGACAACGACGCCGACGTCAACGACCCGACCCCGGACGGCCTGGTCAGTGATGTGCTGGACAAGAAGCGGGTCGGCCGTCAGAGCAACGTCTGGTACGGCTACGGCTACCGGTACGTCATGCCCCAGGTCGCCACGCTGAAGTTCACCACGGCGAAGAACGGCGGGACCACCAAGGGCAACCAGTGCTACGCCACCGGTCGCCCGAAGGCCTCGTACATCTCGCTGGACCGGACGGACACGGATCACCTGATCCTCGGTGAGTACTGCAACCACAACAACGGCGGCGACAGCACGGGCCGTGTCGGCACCTATCCGATGACGGCTCTGACCGCCGCCGTCGAGGGCGCGGCCGGGACGACCGCCGGTGCCGACCTCGCCTACGGGCTGCCGGCGGGCACCGTCTTCAACGGCGAGGACCTGTGGCACAAGATGCAGGGCGCGACGCGGTACGACGGCAAGTGGTACTTCCACCGCAGCAACGCGTCCAGCAACGGGCGGCTGCTCCAGGCCACCGAGCAGACGGTGGGCGGTACGCCACAGCTGGCCGGGAACCCGAAGGTGCTGCAGTCCTCGGTCGGGCCGGAGGACTTCTACCTCGCCCACGGCCGCGGTGACGGCTTCGCCCCGCAGCTCTACTCCCTCGGGGAGCACGCGCCGACCACCGCGTGCCCCGCGTGCAAGCGGGAGATGTACAGCTACAACATGTCCGAGGTCATCGGCGACTTCGGTTCCTGACCCGTCCGGGGCGCCTCACCGCATTAGAGTCGTACGCATGGTTTCCGGTGAGGCGCCGCAGGCGGAGGGAAGCGTCCGGGTCGACGCCTGGATCTGGGCGGTCCGGCTGACGAAGACCCGGTCGCAGGCGGCTGCCGCCTGCCGTGCGGGACATGTGCGGGTCAACGGCGAGCGGGCCAAGCCCGCCCAGGCCCTGCGTACGGGCGACGAGGTGCGGCTGCGGCACGCGGGCCGGGACCGGATCGTGGTCGTCTCCAGGATCGTGAGGAAGCGGGTGGGGCCCCCGGTGGCGGCCGAGTGCTTCGTCGACAACAGCCCGCCCCCGCCGCCGCGCGAGACGGCGATCCAGGTCCCGGTCCGCGACCGGGGCACGGGCCGCCCGACCAAGCGGGACCGCCGCGAGATGGAAGGTCTCCAGGCTCCGCGGGCCCGGCACGATCCGGATGCCCCCTAACTCCGGTAGCCCTCCACCTCGCCGGCGGGCCGTACCCTCGCCTCCGAGGGGTCCTCGCCGTACTCGCTGAGTGCGCGCCGCTGACGCAGCAGGTCCCAGCACTGGTCCAGCCGGACCTCGACCTCGCCCAGCCGTGAACGCTCCTCGGCGGAGAGGCCCAGCTCAGCGGTGGAGCGGGCGCGCAGGGCGCGTTCCTCGGTGATCAGTTCGTCGATGTTCTCGAAGATGTCCTGGTCGGCCATGGTTCTCTCCCGGTCCGGTGTCCTTCAGACGGCGAAGACGGTCTTGCCGCGGGCACCGCCCGCGCGGTTCTGGGCCAGTGCCTGTGGCGCCTTCTCCAGGGGGAGCTCCATGTCGAGAGGCACGGCCAGCTCCCCGCGTGCCACCGCCGAGGCCAGTTCGTCCAGCAGCGCCGCGGTGGGGGCGAGCCGGTAGTCGGACCAGGCGACACCCGGCGGAGCCGCCACGCTCCGGGTGGTGACCGCGACGCCGCCGTCACGCAGCAGGGCGGCGTACGCGGCGAAGGAGGCGGTGTCCGTGGAGACGAGGTCGACCAGCGCGTCGACCCCCTCCGGATACAGAGCGCGCACCGCGGTCGCCGACGCTTCGGGACCGCAGGTCGTGTCGATGGTGGCGGTGGCTCCGAGCGTCCTCATGCGCCGTTCCTCATCACCCCGTACGGCGGCGACGACCGCCGTCCCGCGGGCTGCCGCGAGCTGGGTCAGGAAGCTGCCGACACCGCCCGTCGCCCCGACGACGAGCAGGCTCAGTCCGCCGCGCACGGCGGTGCTCGACAGGATCTGCGCGGCGGTCGTCCCGGCCGACGGGAGCGCGGCGGCGGCCTGGAGCGGCATGTCGCGCGGGACCAGGGCGATCGGGGAGTCCTGGGGGACGCACAGGTATTCGGCGTACGCACCGCACCGCCCGAGCGGAGGCGCCGTCACCCGGCCGAAGACCGCGTCACCCACCCGGAAGGTGTTGTGGCCGCTGCCGATCATGTCCACCCGGCCGGCGAAGTCGGTGCCCAGGACGAACGGGAACACGTGCGTCAGCGCACCGTCCGCAGTGCCGTCCGCGGTCTGCCAGTCGAGCGGGTTGAGCGCCGCGTACTCGACCTTCACACGCACCTCGCCCGCTTCGGGGCCGGGCTTCGGCAGTTCGACGAGGCCGGGCTCCGCACGGAACGCGCTGACGGCGATGGCTCGCATACGGCAGACCTCCCAGTCGCCCCCTGCTCTCACGCATCCCACTGTCGCCCGGCCCGCGCACCCCCGCACTTCGGATCCGGGGAGGAGGGCCCGGCTACCCCCGCCGGCCGGTCAGGACCCGCCCCACCACGCCGCCGACGGCCAGGACCGCCCCCACGAGGAGCACGATCCACACCGTCGTCCGCAGGGAGGCGGTCAGGGCGTCGTACACGGCGGCGGCCGCGCCCCGGTCGGTACCCGGTACCTGGTCCAGCACCCGGTCGCGTCCCACGGCGACGGCGATCCGCAGCAGGGCCGCGCCGAGCACCAGGCCGCCGCCCGCCACGGCCACGGCCGTCAGGCCCGCCCGTCGGCCCCCGCGCACGAAGGCGAGACCCGGCACCATGACGAGCAGCACCACCGTGCCGACGGCCGGCCAGACACCGCAGTAGCGAAGCCACCGGAACGAGGACCGCAGCTCGTCGGCCCGGTCGGCGGAGAGCACGGTGATCGAGGTCTCCACGACCGGGATCTGATCGGCGAACGGCACCCCTTCGTCGACCAGCTCCTTCTTGACCTCCGCGATCACCGGCGCCAGGTCGATGACGACCGCCTGTCCGTCGTCCCCGTGCAGTGAGGCGGCCACGGCCTGGTGCGCCGTCCGGTTCGCGCTGTCCCAGGCGCGCCGGAACGCCTCGGTCGTGGTGAACGACCGGGCGGTGTCGTGGAGGAACTCCTCGGCCGTGTCCTGGAGGGGCCCGAGGTCGATGTTCTTCAACGCCTCGTCCGCGACCAGGCCGGCCACGGTGTCCCGCACCTCGGCGTCGGAGGCCAGTGGAGAGACGGCGGCGACATACCGGTCGGTGTCGTCGAGTTCCAGGTCGACCCATGCCGAGAGCGCGCCGAACGGGACCAGCACGCCGATCAGGACGAGCAGCACCGCCGAGAGGGCCGCTGAGAGGGAGGTCCGCACAGGCACCAGCCAATCCCGTGCGGGGCCGGGCCGCCGGGAGCCGTACGCCATTCGAGTTGCCGGGCGGCCCGGCCGGGTGTGCGCTGGGAGGAACACAGGGACGGGGGCGGACGGAAGGAGTGGGCGCCATGGCCGCACACGCAACGATGCCGGCGCGCCGACGGACGCGGCCCAGCACCCCGGCGCACCACGGGCACGGCCCGCTCTCCTGGGCGATGCCCCTCGTCCTGGGTGTGATCGTCGGCTTCTGGGCCTTCTTCATCAAGCGGGACGGCGGCGCGACCACCGACGGGCAGATCTGGCTCGGTGTCATCTCCGGGGTGGCCTTCGCGGTGCTCTGCTACGCACTCGTGCGGGCCAGGTGGTCCCTGCCGCGCGAGCTGCGTGCCGCGGCGTACGGCGTGCTGACCGGGGGCACGGTCGGCTTCCTCTACAGCCTGCACGGCAACAGCGTGCTGGCGTCGGGTCTGCTCGGACTCGTACTGGCCGCCGGGATGTCCTGCACGATGTTCTACGCCTACTACACGCGCGAGGACTGACCCGCAGCTGCCGTGGCCGGCATCGCCGGGGGCACGTGCCCGAGGTCCTGGAGGACTGCGCGTTCGTGGGCCTCTCACCCACGGAGGACTTCGACCGGGTGATCAGCCGCATCACCTCGCGGGGCCGGCACACGACCGGCCGGGCCCCGCGAAGGGCCCGGCCGCGGGTCGGGAGGTTCCGGCCGGTCAGTCGCGTACGACGGTGACCGGGCAGGTGGCGTGCTGGGTGACGTGGAGACTGACCGAACCGAGCAGGGTGGCCTTGAAGCCGCTGTACCCACGGGCGCCGACGACCAGCAGGTTCGCACCCCTGGCACGTTCCAGCAGGGACAGTGCGGGGTTGCCGATCACGACGATCTTGTCCACCGCCGCAGCGCCCTCGGCGCCGAGTGCCTCCTCCAGCGCCTCGTTGAGCGCCACGGTCGCCACCGCCTGCGGGTCGAAGTCCTCCGGCAGGCCCGGCATCAGTGAGCCCCAGCTGGTCGCGGGGTACTCCCAGCTGTTGACCGCCTCGACGGTGTCGCCGGTCAGCTCGGCCTGGCGTACGGCCCAGCGCAGCGCCTTGATCGATGCGTCCGATCCGTCGACGCCCACGACGATCCTGCCCATGTCTGCCTCCAGCGTGCTCGAACATTTACGGCATACCGGCATCAACTCTAGTCAAGTGGAACGTCCGGGGGCCGTGTCGGCCCCCGGACGTCCGGTCAGCTGATGCGCAGGTCGGCGAGTTGCTGCGCGAACGGGACGACCGCGTCCTCGCCGTCGTCGAGGGTGAGGGCCCGGGATGCGCCGGAGACGGTCCGCCCGGTGACGGCGGAGGCGAGCTCGCCGCCCGCGCGCCGGATCCGGGAGGGCAGACCCTCGGTGTACTCGTCCCCGTGCGAGCCCCAGTCCTCCGACGCCGCGTACACGGACGTCGGCAGGACCACGGCCCGCAGGTAGGCGAAGAGCGGGCGCAGCGCGTGTTCCAGGACCAGCGAGTGCCGGGGGGTCCCCCCGGTCGCCGCGACGACGACGGGCTTGCCGGTCAGCGCGGTGTTCTCGACCAGGTCGAAGAACGACTTGAACAGCCCGCTGTACGACGCGGTGAACACGGGCGTCACCGCGATCAGGCCGTCCGCCCCGGTCACCGCTTCGATCGCCTTCTTCAGGGCGGCCGACGGAAAGCCGGTGACCAGGTGGTTGGCGATGTCGACGGCCAGGTCGCGCAGCTCGACGACCTCGATCTCGACGCGCCGGTCCTGCCCTGCCTCCAGCGTCTCGCGGGTGGCCTCGGCGAGCCGGTCGGCCAGCAGCCGGGTGGACGAGGGGCTGCTGAGACCGGCGGCGACGGCGACGATCCTCAGGGGGGCGGTGGTCTGCACGTGGCTCAGAGCTCCTTCGGGTCCGCGGTGGAGGCGGCACGGGCGGCGGCGACCGCCGGGTGGACGGGGGCGTCCGGCACTCCGGCCGGGCGCAGGCGGGCGAACTCCTTGCGCAGTACGGGCACGACCTCCTCGCCCAGGAGGTCCAGCTGCTCCAGGACCGTCTTCAGCGGCAGTCCCGCGTGGTCCATCAGGAAGAGCTGGCGCTGGTAGTCGCCGACCTCCTCACGGAAGGACAGCGTCCGGTCGATGACCTCCTGCGGCGAGCCGACGGTCAGCGGGGTCTGCTGGGTGAAGTCCTCCAGCGAGGGCCCGTGGCCGTAGACCGGCGCGTTGTCGAAGTACGGGCGGAACTCCCGTACCGCGTCCTGCGAGTTCTTCCTCATGAACACCTGGCCGCCGAGGCCCACGATGGCCTGCTCGGCGGTGCCGTGCCCGTAGTGGGCGTAGCGGCGCCGGTAGAGGTCGACCATCTTCTTGGTGTGCTCCATGGGCCAGAAGATGTTGTTGTGGAAGAACCCGTCGCCGTAGTAGGCGGCCTGCTCGGCGATCTCGGGGGAGCGGATGGAGCCGTGCCAGACGAACGGCGGGACGCCGTCCAGCGGGCGCGGGGTCGCGGTGAAGGACTGCAGCGGGGTGCGGAACTTCCCCTCCCAGTCGACGACGTCCTCGCGCCACAGCTTGTGGAGCAGCGCGTAGTTCTCGATCGCGAGCGGGATGCCCTGGCGGATGTCCTTGCCGAACCAGGGGTAGACCGGCCCGGTGTTGCCGCGGCCCATCATCAGGTCGACCCGGCCGTCGGCCAGGTGCTGGAGCGTGGCGTAGTCCTCGGCGATCTTCACCGGGTCGTTGGTGGTGATCAGCGTGGTGGAGGTGGAGAGGATCAGCTTCTCGGTGCGGGCGGCGATGTAGCCGAGCGTGGTCGTCGGCGAGGACGGGACGAACGGCGGGTTGTGGTGCTCACCGGTCGCGAAGACGTCCAGGCCCACTTCCTCGGCCTTCAGCGCGATCGCCAGGGTCGCCTTGATCCGCTCGTTCTCGCTCGGTGTCGTACCGGTCGTGGGGTCGGTGGTGACATCCCCGACGGTGAAGATCCCGAACTGCATGGCGCCCGCCTCCATAGGTGATGCGTTTGGTTGAACGTTGAACTACCTGGACACACCCTACAACGGAGTCCCCCCGTCACCTATTCCGCTGGCCTCCCCAGGGGCCGCGCGACCGCGCCGCATACCCGTTCCACCTGGGAGGACACGCCGGCCGACAGCGATCGTGCGACCGCTCCCAGCCCCTGCGTGCACGGCAGGGACGCGGCCGCGAACGACGCCGGACCCGGTCTCCGAAGGCCGGTGCACGCTACACTCGGCGCCATGACCTCCGTACCGTGCCGGAACTGGTGGCGCTCCTCCTAGGAGCGGCCACCTTCATCTGCGCGGAACCAGGGCCGTTCGACGAGGACGGCCCTTTTCTGTTGCCCCGGCACCCCATGGCGGGCCGTCCTCCACGTGTAGACCACCGGCGAGGAGACCCCCGTGACCATGACCACCGACCTGCCCGTCAGCCCCGCCGCGCGCCGCAGCGCCGAGCTGGAGGCGCGGCTCGCCCGCGACCCCGGCCGCTTCCGCGTCCTCACCGGGGACCGGCCCACCGGCGCGCTGCACCTCGGGCACTACTTCGGCACCCTCCACAACCGGGTGCGTCTCCAGGACCTCGGTGTGGACGTCTTCGTGCTCATCGCCGACTACCAGGTCCTCACGGACCGCGACGTCGCCGAGCGGCTCACCGAGCATGTGGAGGGGTTGCTGCTGGACTATCTCGCCATCGGGATCGACCCCGCCCGCGCGACGGTCTTCAACCACAGCGCGGTCCCGGCGCTCAACCAGCTGCTGCTGCCGTTCCTGTCCCTCGTGTCCGTCGCCGAACTCGGCCGCAACCCCACCGTGAAGGACGAGATCGCCCACTCCCGGCAGTCCGCCGTCAGCGGTCTCATGTACACCTACCCGGTGCACCAGGCCGCCGACATCCTGTTCTGCAAGGGCAACCTCGTACCCGTCGGCCAGGACCAGCTGCCGCACCTGGAGATCACCCGCACCGTGGCCAGACGCTTCAACGAGCGGTACGGGAAGGTCTTCCCCGAGCCCGACGCACTGCTCTCGGCCGCACCCCTGCTGCTCGGCACCGACGCCACCAAGATGAGCAAGAGCCGGGGCAACTCCATCGCGCTCGGGGCCGGTGCCGACGAGACCGCCCGGCTGATCAAGGGAGCCACCACCGACGCCGAGCGGCACATCACCTACGAGCCCGAGCGGCGGCCGGGGGTGTCGAGCCTCGTGCTGCTGGCGGCGCTCTGCCTGGGCCGCGACCCGCACGCGGTCGCCGAGGAGATCGGGAACAGCGGCGCCGCCGGCCTCAAGCGGACCGTGACGGAGGCCGTCAACGCGGCGATGGCCCCGATCCGCGCCCGGCGCGCCGAGTACGCGCAGGACATGGGGTACGTACGAGGCGTGCTGCGTGCCGGGAACGAGCGGGCGAACGCCGTGGCCGAGACGACCCTGGAGGAGGTGCGGGAGGCGATGGGAATGTCCCGCTGACCTCCACGGCACCGGTGGGGGCACCCGTGCCGCCACCGGTGCCCCCACCCCCGGCCCGCCGCCACGGCTCAGCGGCGGGCCACCGAGCGCCGCCCGCGCAGCAGCTCGGCCAGACCGCGCCGGGTCGCAGCGATCACCACCCGGTCCTCCGCACGCAGCACATAGCCCGGGTGCAGGTCCCAGACCAGGCCGGAGGGACGGTCCGGGGCACCCGGACCCGCCGGGTCGAGCGGGTCGTACGGCGGTACGGCGCCCAGGTCCGGGAGCCGGTCGGCGGGCGGGGTGGCGTCCAGGGCCAGGACCCGCCAGGCACCCGCCCGGAACGCCTGGTCGACGGTCCGGCCCTCCAGCTGGGGGTGACCCGACACCTCCAGGGCGGCGAACAGCATCACCTTGCGCTCCACCGGGACCGCTCCCAGGATCTGCCGGCCCATCATGGCGACCGCGAACGACGGCGCGGCCAGATGGGACACGGAGCGGGAACGGGTCAGGGCCCCCGGGTGCGCCGTGCGCAGGGTGCGGTAGACGGCGGTGGCGAACTCGTCGTCGTACAGACGCAGCGCCACCCTCAGGTCCGGCTTCAGCGAGCGGGCGTACAGCGCGGCCTCGAGGTTCGTGGTGTCGATGCTCGTGAGGGCGAGCAGGGCGCGCGCCCGGCGGATCTTGGCCGCCTCCAGCACACCCTCCTGGGTCACGTCGCCCAGGACCGTCGGGACGTGCAGACTGCGGGCCAGCGGGATGCCGCGCGCCTCCGGGTCCTCCTCGACGACCACCACCGGGATGTCCAGCTCGCGCAGCCGCACCAGGACCCGCGTGCCGATCTTGCCCAGCCCCAGCAGGACCACGTGGCCGGAAAGACCGCGTGGTGGGCGGCGCAGCGAGGAGGCGTTGCGCAGCGAGCCGAAGGCCTCCAGGACGGCGGCGACGAGCAGCGGCAGCAGCAGGAGCCCGGCCATGCCGGAGAGCAGCTGGATGACCTGGCGGGAGTCGGTGTCGGTGTCCTCGACCGCGGGGTCCCCCATCGCCAGCAGGTCGAGCATCGTCAGATAGGCGGCGTGCACCGGGCTGTCGCCCGTGGTGATCACGGAGGCGACCGCCAGGGCGACGACGGCCGCCGCGACACCGAGGGCCGACCACCGCAGGCGTCGCGAGAAGACGGTGCCGAGCGGCGCGCCCCTGCCTCCCATCCGGGTCGGCGCCCGGTCGGGCCCCGCCTGGCTGATGGCCTCCAGGACGATCGTGCCCCGGCCGGTGGCGGCGTTCACCGTCGCCCGGTCGGGCAGCAGCTGGGGCCCCTCGTCGCCGCTGCTGTCGGAGCCCTCGGCGCCGGCCGGGTCCTGGCTGGTGGAGGAGAGCAGGGCCAGCGTGCACAGTCCGGGGTCGGCCAGTTCGCCCGGCCGCGGCGGGGTGCGTTCGACGGCTCGCAGGAGCAGGCCCTCGGCCTGGATCACCTTGCTGCTCCCGGTCAGCGCGGTGGCGGCCAGCGCGGGGGCCACGGTGTCCGCGTCGGACAGGACGGTGGTGGAGGCGTCCATCGTGGCGGGGTCGAGGCCAGGCACGGAGACGGCGGCCGCCTGGTCGAGGAGCGTCTCCAGGTGCTGGCCGAGCTTGCGGTTGTAGAGCCGGATGACGAGGCGCAGACGGGGATTGAGCCGACGTGCCGTCAGGGCCGCCCGTATGTTCAGCTCGTCGTCGTCGTAGACGAGCGCGAGCGCGGCGGCCCGGTCGACGCCCGCCTCCTCCAGCACGTCGTCGGAGGGCTCGTGCGCCTCCATGATGCGGACGGCCTCGACCCCGGCGTTGGTGTCGCCGTCCCCGCCGCCTCCGTTACGGCTCATGGCCGCCGACATCCGGCCGAACAGGGCCCCCGCGCGCGCCCGTTGGGTCAGCGGCAGTTCCGGCCTGCGGGTGTCGCGCCCCGGCGGGACGAGGAGCGTCACCCGCTCCCCGTAGACGTAGCGCAGCTCGACGGCGAGCCGGCGGGCGAGGGTGTCGTCGCCGCAGACCACCATGTGGCCGCTGATCGGGGGGCGTTGGGGCTGTGGAGGAAGTGATGACACGGAACCCAGCATGCCTTGCCACCTCCGGTTCAGTCGGGCGTGTCGGTGATCATCGCGTGACGGGGACGTGGACCCGCGTCCGGGCGGCGGGGGCCCGCGGCCCGCTCGATGGCGGCCTCGACCGCCGCGAGCCGGTCCGCCAGCAACCCGAGCGCCCCGACCGCACGCGAGGCGGGATCGCCCTCCGGGCCGCCGAGGGCCTGGACGCGCAGGTAGGCGGAGACGACCGCCTGCCGGCGCTCCGCCCGGTCCGGGGTGAGCGTGCCCCGGAGCTCGGCCAGTTTGAGCAGGTTCCACTCGGCGCCCGTGGTGAGCGTCTGGGCTTCCCCGGCGTAGTGGTCGTCGATGACGGCGGCGAGCTCCTCGTCGTTCATCACGGGCACGATCCGCTGCGCGATCTTGTTCATGTCGCGGTAGGAGCCCTGCAGACGGAACGGCGGCTCGGTGCGGCCGGCGTCCGACTGCCCGGCCGAGGCGATGTACGCCGCGTTCACCGCGAGCACGGTCTCCCGGGCGGTCAGCAGATGGCGCAGTACGGAGAGGATCCGGTCCAGTTCGGCAGGAGCGTACGGGTGCTCCAGCTGTCCGGCCCCCGCGGCGGGAACACCGCCGGCGGCGAGCCGCACCAGCAGGTCGAGGTCGCTCCGGGAGCGGGCGGCGAGTGGGGCGAGGACCGGGTTGGCGGTCAGGGCGTTCTCGACGAAGCTCAGGGCGAAGACCTCGTCCCGGCCGCTCAGGACGTCGCCGAGATTCCAGACGTCCGCACGGTTGGCGAGCATGTCCGGAATCCGGAAGCGCGCGCCGGACTCGGTGTACGGATTGCCCGCCATCACCACGGCGAACCGCTTCCCCCGCAGGTCGTAGCTGCGGGTCTGCCCGTCCCACACCCCTTCGACGCGACGGGTGGCGTCGCAGAGCGGGATGAACTTCTGGAGCAGCTCCGGCGAGGTGTGCTGGATGTCGTCCAGGTACAGGAGCGTGTTGCCGCCCGCCTCGAACGCGAAGTTGATCTTCTCGACCTCCTGCCGGGCGGTCGCGCCGGGCGCCAGCGCCGGGTCGAGGGACGTCACCCCGTGACCGAGGTTCGGTCCGCTGACCTTGACCAGGACCATCCCCAGCCGCTCCGCGACGTACTCCACGAGGGTCGTCTTGCCGTAGCCCGGCGGCGACGTGAGCAGCAGCAGGCCCTGTGAGTCGGTGCGCCGGTCCGCGTCGGCGGTGCCCAGCTGCTTGGCCAGGCTGTCGCCGATGAGCGGGAGGTACACCTCGTCCAGCAGCCGGTTGCGGACGAAGGCGGCCATGGCGCGCGGCCGGAGGGAGTCCAGCCGCAGCCGGGAGCGTTCCGCCGCGACCAGGGTGGTGCGCAGCCGCTGGTAGGCGCGGAAGGACGGCACGGTGCGGGCCCGGAAATCGGCCGTGCGCGCGAGCAGTTCGTCCAGCCGGACCCGAAGCCGCCCCCGTTCCACGCGCGGGTGGTCGCCGAGGAGTCCCACCACGGTCGCGGTGAGCGGCGCGTCGCAGTCGTACCGCTCCAGCTCCGGGCACAGCTCCACGGCGACCGCCTCCGCGAGGTCCCCGTCGTCCACGTCCGGGCCGCTCGCGGCGGCGTACGAGCCGAGCCAGCCCTCCACCAGTCCGCGCCGGGCCGTGAGGTCCCCGGAGAGTGCGGCCAGGTCCTCGTCGTACGCCGAAGTACCGACGGCGCGGCGGAACTTGTCCAGGAGCGTGCGGGCCGAGGCGCTCGTGACGAATCCGGCGGGACCGCCGGCCAACTCCTCGAAGAGGTACGCGGCGACCTCGTGCCGCGCCCCCATCGCCGCCGCCCACTCCGCCTGGAGCGTGGCGATGGCCGGAGCGAGGCCGAAGGTGTCGCGGGCGCGCGCCAGCGAGGTGGCCTGACGCGCCCAGGACGTCCGCAGGTCGTCGTCGGTCTCGTGCGCCCAGAACAGCTGTGCCGCCGCGCGCACCGAGGACGGGAAGCGCAGCAGGCCCGCCCCGGCGAGCAGCCGCAGCAGGACGGTCAGGACGGCGAGGGCGTCCTCGTCGTGGACACCCCGCTGATGGCCCTCGTCGTACGCCGCCGCTGCCGCCTCCCGCACGAGCACCGGGAGATCCGCTCCGGCGAGCGCGTCCGCGCCGTGCTCGTCCAGGAGCCGGGCGGCCAGGTGCTCGGCGCGGTAGACGTCCGGCGTCTCCGAGGGCAGCAGCTGGTCCCAGTGGGCACGGGTCGCCGCGAACTCCGGGTCGGTGACCGGCGCCCGGTAGTCCGTGCCGGTGAGCGCGAAGGCGATCCCGTCCCCGGACGGGACCAGGGTCAGATCGAACGGCCCGCTGTCCACCGCGAACCGGTGGCGGCCCAGCCGGAGCACCGAACCGCCGTCCGCGTACAGCTCGCCCCGGTCGCGCAGGGCGCGTCCCGCCTCCTGCCGGGCGGCCTTCAGCCGGCCGTCCAGCTCGTCGGCGCGCACCGGGTCGCCGAGGGAGCGGAGCTCCTCGGCGGTCCGGCGGACCTTGGCGACCATGGGGTCGGAGGCGAAGTACGTGTGGACGGCGTCCAGGTCCTCCAGCGTGGTCAGCCGCCGCGAGACGGTCTCCAGGACCCGGGCCGCGGACTCCGCGAGCCGCTCCGCGCGGCCGGCCCGGGCGTCCTGCAGCGTCTGCTTCCGGCCCGAGAACGCCTCGTACACCTCCGTACGGCGTTCGGCGAGCCGCAGCAGGAAGTCGCCTGACTCGGCGAAGCGCGACTCCAGGTTCTCCAGCTGGAGGAGGACCCGGGCCAGCTGCTCGTCGCAGGAGTCGGGGGAGTCCGCCGAGGCGAGCGCTCCCGTGACGGCCTGTCCGAGCAGGGCGAACTCCGCGGCGAACTCGGCCTGCCCCTCCCGGGCCACCAGCTCCCCGCGCCGGGCGCCGAGCGTCGCCCGGGCGCGGTTGGCCCCGCCCAGGACCTCGGCGATCCGCTCCAGGACCGACGTACGGACGGTGGCGTCACCCATGTCCAGCCCGGCGACCACGTCCGTCACCGTCCCGAGGCTTTCCGTGATCTCCGTCAGACGGTCCCCGGCCGCCGTGGCCTCGGCGACGGTCTCCAGCCCTCCGGCGGCCCCGGTGATCCGTCCGAGGTCCTCGTGGTACCCGGCGAACGCGTCCTCGCCGGCGAGGAAGGCGACGGCCCGCTGTGCGGCCGACTCCAGTTCGCGTCCGTTCTCCTCGCGGAGCGCGGCGACGCGGTCCGTGTCGGCGTACCGCAGGTCGGCCAGAGTCGCCAGGCGTCCGTGGGACCGGCGCAGTTCGGTGAGTCCGTCGATCCACGCGGCGGCCGAGCTCGGGGTCTCGCCCCGGATCCGGCGGACCAGGGCGGCGAGCCCGGTTTCCGCCTCGTCGAGGGCGGCGGCGGCTTGTCCGGTCAGCTCCCGGACCGTCTCGAACTCGGCCAGGATCTGGCGGGCGGTGGCTCCCAGCTCCTCCAGCGGCTCGGCGAGCGCGCCCAGTGCGGGATCGGCGAGCCAGTGGTAACGGTCTCCCGCGCGGACGCAGTCGGCGACGAGCCTGCTGTACACCGCGGTCGTCGGGGTCATGTCCCGTACGCCGTGCGCCAGGGCCAGGCAGTCGGAGATCCCGCGCACCAGGTCGGCGTTGCCGGTCCGGGCGATCGGTCCCGTGCCGGGGGGACGGGACGCGGCGTAGGTGTCGGAGACGTAGGGGGTCTGCCAGCGCTGCAGCGGGTGAACCCGCGCCGGGCCGTCGGCGCCGTCCTTGAGCAGGATCAGGGTGCCGTCGTCGAGGAGGGCGTGGCCCCGGCCGAGCAGCGGGGTGGCGACCTCCTGGCGGATCAGGTTGTAGGGGAGGAGGAGGGTGCGGTTCTCGTCCCGGGACCGGAAGACGTGGAGCACGTCCTCGCCGTCGGGCGAGCGGACGGTGCCTTCGAGCACGGGGTCGCCGAACTCCCCCGCCGTGTCGAAGGTCTTGGTCCTGCCGGTGGTGAGGTAGTAGCCGCCGGGGAAGATGATCCCCTGGTCCTCGGGCAGCCGGAGGCAGGACGGGCCGATCGCGTCGAGCCGCAGCACGGTGGACAGCAGGGTGTTGAAGACCAGGTGCCGCCAGGCCTCCTCCTTGTACGGGCGCACCCGCAGCAGGATCAGCGGGCCCGCCACGGCGTACTCGACGGCGGCGTCCGCCAGGGACTGCAGCGGCTCGTCGACGGGCTCCTCGTGGATGCCGTCGGGGGACTCGGTGTCGTCGGCGGTCTTGACGGTCAGGGTGCCGCCCAGCGTGTCCACGAAGACCGTGTCCAGGACGGCGATGTGCGGGTGCCTGCCGGGCCTGTGGGCGTCCCGGCCCGCAGGCGTCCACTCGAAGTCGTGCGAGGGCGGGAAGACGTGGTCGCGTTCGCCCCGGGCGTCCAGGAACGCCCCGGGCGTACCGTCCGGGCCGAGCGCCCAGCGCAGGACGCGGATGTCCTCGGCGGTCTCCCCGGTGCGGAACACGGCCAGCAGCCGGCCGTTGACGCGTCGCAGCCGGAGCAGCCGGGCGTCGCGGTAGTAGCGGTGCAGGCCGGAGAACTCGCGCACGAAGGCCTCGTCGTCCAGCAGACCTGCTTCCGACTCCTCCAGGCCGGGCTCGCGCAGGACGAGCACGTCACCGACGTCCGCCTCCTCGCGCGAGCCGGGGCCGCGCTCGTAGCCGAACAGCAGGCGTCCGCCCACGGGGACGAGATCGCGGGCCACCGACGCGTGCTCCGTGTGCACCTGCTCGGTGGCGAGCAGTCGCAGTCCGGCGGAGCCGAACTCCCCGGTCCGCCGCGCGTCGAGTGCCTCGGCCCGCCGGACCAGTTCGTCCGCCTGCTCCCGGAGCCTTCGCCGGAGCACCTCGTAGGCATCCGCGTCGGCATCGGTGAAGGTGATGTCGCGGTCCATGCGCACTGCTCCCTACGAGATGTGTCCGACAACCCGGGCCGCCCGCCCACGTCGCGGGGCGGCCCTCTTCCCAAGGCCGCGGCCCCCGGAGGCCTGGCCCGGCCCCTACACGGCGGCCGCCCCGTTCCGCGCGGGCGGCACGGGGGCCGTCCCGTTCGCCGAGGGCGCGCCGGTGAGCGACGAGACCGTCATGCCCGCCAGCCCCAGCTCCTCCGCCGCGGCGAGCAGCTGCTTCACCTGCCCCGAGGCCGCCCCCGGCGACCGCATCAGCTGGGTGAGCAGGGCCGACACCGTCAGGTTCCGCACGTCTCCGGAGGACAGGGATCCCAGGACCCGGGTCAGGTCGTCCGTGAACGACCCCTGACCGTCGAGCCACGGCCCCGCCAGTGCCTGCACGGTCTTCGAGTTCTCCACGAAGCCGTCCACGCTCCGGCCCAGGGAGACCGAGGACACCAGCCGGTCGAAGAAGACGGAGTCGCCTCCGACGATGTCGATGTCCGCGTTCTCCAGACCCGTCGCCAGCACGGTCGCCTGTGCCTCCGCGACCTGGCGCCGGACTTCGAACTCCGCGAGCCGGATCTCCTTCTCCGCGTCCAGCCGCAGCCGGTACTCCTCGTGCCCCCGCGAGGCGTCGTCGAGTGCCGCCATCGCCGCGGCCTTCTCCGTGAGCCCCTCCGCCTCGGCCTTCAGCTTCTCTCCGATCACCGCCGCGTCCGCGGACGCCTGTGCCTGCGTGCCCTCGGCGACCGCCAGGGCCTTCAGACGCGCTCCCTCCGCCTCGGCCCTGAGCCGGGCCTCCGTGGCCTGCGCCTCCGCGAGGCCGGCCTTCTCGGTGACCTCGGCCTCGGCCTCACGGACCTGGACCTCCGCGAGCCCGGCCGCCGCGTTCTCCGCCTGGATGCCCTCCGCCAGCCGCAGCTTCGCCTGCGCGTCGAGGTCGGCCGTCTTCAGCCGGGCGTCCGCGAGCGTCAGCTGCTCGGCCGCCAGATGGACCGCCGCGGCCTCCGCCGCCTCCGCCGCCTTGATGTCCTTGACCAGCTTCTCCTGGGCCTCCGCCTCCGCCGCGATGATCACGGACCTACGGGTGCGCTCCGACTCCTCGACGGACCGCAGCGTCAGGATCGACTCCTCCTGCTCGGCGACCGTGCGGTCCACCGCGATCCGCTCCCGGATCACGTCCGCGACCTCACGGCGCTCCGCCTCGACCTCCTTCGTCGCGGCGATCCGGTTCAGCTCGGTCTCGCGCTCACGCCCGATGACCTCGAGCAGCCGGTCCTTCTCGATGCGCTCGTTCTCCACCGCGATGACCCGCTCACGGTTCTTCTGCGCGACGGCGACCTCGCGGGCCTGGTTCTCCCGCTGGATGCCCAGCTGCTCCTCGGTCCGGATGAACGCGCTCTGCGAACCGAGCCGCTCCTCCTCCTGCACCCGGGCGGTGGCCGACTCCTCGCGGGCCCGCAGCGTCTCGACCTCGCGGCGCTGCTTGATCTCGGCCTCGGCCTGTCGGCGCTCCAGCTCCAGGATGGTCTCCCGGGCGTCGACGTCCTGCCGGGTGATCTCCTTCTGCTCGGTGCGCTGGAACTCGTTGGTCCGCACGTGCTCGATCGACGTCAGCTCGGTGATCTTCCGGATGCCCTGCGCGTCCAGGATGTTGGCGCCGTCGAGCTGCGCCATGGGCGTCTGCTCGAGGAAGTCGATCGCGGCGTCGTCGAGGTGATAGCCGTTCAGGTCGGTCCCGATGACCCTGATGATCCGGTCCCGGAACTCCTCACGCTTCGTGTACAGGTCGACGAAGTCGAGCTGCTTGCCCACGGTCTTGAGGGCTTCGGAGAACTTCGCCGCGAAGAACTCCTGGACGGCGGCCTTGTCGCTCGCCCGCTCCGTGCCGATGGCCTGTGCGACCTTGATGACGTCCTCGACGGTCTTGTTGACGCGGACGAAGAAGGTGATGTGGATGTCGGCGCGGATGTTGTCCTGGCAGATCAGGCCCTCACGCCCGGTCCGGCGGATCTCGATGGTCTTCACCGAGATGTCCATGGTCTCGGCCTTGTGCAGTACCGGCAGGACCACCGCGCCGGTGAAGGTGACGTCGACCTTCTTGGTCTTGGAGATGATCAGCGCCTTCCCCTGCTCGACCTTGCGGAAGAGACGGGTGACGACGAAGACCAGAGCGACGGTGATGAGCAGGACAACGGCGACGAGCACGCCGATGCCCCAGGAGATGGCATCCATGACAGTCCTTGGCGGCTGGTGGGACATACGGAGTCGAAGGCGCGCACCCGTGTGACGGCACGCGGAACCACGGGCCCGGGGGCCCGGAGAGCGTGAAGGCGGGTCAGACGGCCTTGCGCGGCCGGGGGCGCGGGGCGAGCGCCGCGTCGTACGGCGATACCCAGAAGAACTCGCCGTCGGCGTCGTAGGCGTAGAGGAGCCCCGTGCTGCCGGAGGTGAGCACCTCACCCGGCGTGGACGGCACCTGCGCCTGCCGTACCTGCACGATCGCGGTCGACCCGTCGGCGGCCGCGACCTCGGCCTGACCGAAGTCGGCGCTGACGGATCCCGTGCGGACCGTGCAGATCTGACCCACGAAGTCCCGCCGGGATGGAGGAGGTTCCGCGGGGAAGAACCGGCGGAACCGGTGTACCAGCATGCGGACCACCCCCCAGGCGATCAGAAGTGCCCCCGCCAGGACGGCGAGGTGGAGCAACGCCCGTGCGGTGCCGGTGACTCCGCTGCTGAGCACCAGGACCGAGCCGGTCAGGCAGGTGAACCAGGAGAGGACGACGACCAGCGAAACCGACACGGAGACCGGCACCCCGCCGAAGCCGACCGCTTCGGTGTCGAGGTCGGTGTCGAAGGAGTCGGGCCCGGCCGCTCCGGCCAGCACCAGCAGCCAGAAGCAGACGACGACCACCAGTGCGGCGCCGAGGACGACGGCCGGGAAGGTGGTGGCCGCGGAAAGGAATTCGCTCATCGGTCGTGCCCCCCCCGTTCCACCTGACTGCGTACGGCCGGGTGCGCGGGTGGCCGGGGTACCGGCGCCGCGACGCCGCGAACGGCCCCGCAGCAACCGGTTTCTTCCCCCGTGGTCCCCCGTGACCCCCGTGCCTTCCCCCGTGTGTTGCTGGGCCGATCGTGCCAGCCGGGGCCGTCCCGGCGCATTGCCGGAATCCGGCAGGGTTGACGGTTCGCGCCTGCCGGGCACCGGCACCCGCCTCCGTGCGTTGACGGGAGGACAGTTTGTTCGTGTACGGAGGAGTGCGTCGTGGCGGAGCCCGAGATTTCGGAGAGATTCCTGGAGGGCTATGCCCGCATCCTGTCCGACGTCGCGGAGACCGGTCGCCGGCTCACCCGGGAGGAGCTGGAGACGCGGCGCACGCTCGGCCGTGAGGCCGCGGAGGCGGGACATCAGCTGCGGGCGCTGGTGCGGCGCCACCTCGCGGAGACCCGCGCCGCCTGGCCGGACGGTACGGCGCGCTCGTCGTCCACCGACTCCGTGCTGGGCGCCGTGGAGCAGGTGGTCGACGCCTTCGCGGAGGGCTTCGAGCGGGCGCAGCGCCTGACCGTGCGGCGCGAGGAGGCGGCGCGGCGGGAGTTCATCGACGACCTGCTGTACGGGCGCAGCGACCTGGGCAGACTCGCGGAGCGCGCCACCCGGTTCGGGCTGCGGCTCTCGCGCGCGCACGCCGTCGCGGTGGCGGCGGGACCCGAGGCGTACACCGAGTCGGACGCCGTGCCCCGGAACGTGGAGGCGGCCCTGCTCGCGCGCTTCAGCGGGCGGAAGATCCTGCTCACCACGAAGGACGGGCGCCTCGTCTGCATCGCTCCCGGCAGTCAGCCGGACGTCCTGCGGTACTTCGCCAAGCAGGCCCACGCCGCGACGGACGGCCACCAGGTCGCGGTCGGCCGCCCGCACCGCGGCCCCGGCGGGGTGGTCCACTCCTACGACGAGGCGCTCGACGCCCTCGACCTGGCGCAGCGGATGGGGCTCGACGACCCCGTCCTGTACGCCGCCGACCTGCTGGTCTACCCGGTACTGACGAGGGACCGGCAGGCGATGGCCGATCTGGTGCGCAGCGAGCTCGGCCCGCTCAAGGAGGCGCGGGGCGGGGCGGAACCGCTGCTGCGGACGCTGGCCGTGTACTTCGACGCGGGCTGCGTCGCCGCCGAGACCGCCCGTCGGCTGTCGCTCAGCGTGCGCGCCCTGACGTACCGGCTGGAGCGGATACACCAGCTGACCGGATCCGATCCGTCCGACCCGATGCACCGCTACACACTGCAGACGGCGGTGATCGGCGCCCGGCTGCTGGACTGGCCGGCGAAGGAGCTCTGACCCGGTGCGGGTGCGGCCCGTCGGCATGGGCCGCACCCTGTCACGGTCCTACAGGTCGAACTCGTGCGGCGGCAGGTCCAGCGCGAAGCACGCCTCGCGCACGACGGCCTGCTCCGACTTGTCGAAGTCGCCGTCCGCGCCGCCGATCACGATGCCGATCTGGATGACGGCACGCGCCTCGGCGGGCTTCTTCTTCGCCTTGGCGATCTCCTGGAGCACGCTGACCTTGCCGAAGGCGAAGTCCGCGGTCAGCTTGTTCACGTAGTCGTTGAACCGGCGCTGGAGATCGTCAGCGGGGAAGTTCTGCAGCACGTCGTTGGTGGCGATCAGGGTGGCGACACGCTGCCGCTCGGACGGGTCGATGGAACCGTCGGCGGCGGAGACCAGGGCGCACATGGCCATGCTCGCGTCCCGGAACGCCCCGCTCTTCAGGTCGTTCTTCTTCGCCTCCAGCTGCGTCTGCATCGTCGACGCGGATTCCTTGATCCGATCCCAAAGGGCCATGACGTCTCCATAAGTGCGTTGCCAGTGATGCGGTGACCGGTCGAACTCTACAGCCGTGTAGAAGATGTATGGGCGGACAACCGACGCACGACGGAGGACGCAGCGGTAATCGGCCACTCAGTAGGATGCGGCGGATGAACAGGCCCACAGGTACGGACGACGGCGGCGCCCAGGAGGGGCCCCGGCTGCCCAGGCGCGCCCAGGGACAGCTGGAGTCCCAGGTCCTGACGGTGTTGAGCTCGGCGGGCGGCCCGGCGACGGCCGGCTGGGTGCAGGAGCACCTCGACGGCGATCTCGCCTACACCACGGTCATCACGATCCTCTCCCGCCTCTACGCCAAGAAGGCCGTGACCCGCACCCGGCAGGGCCGTTCTTACGTCTGGACCCCGGCGTCCGACGAGGCGGGCCTCGCCGCCCTGCGCATGCGCCGCGTCCTGGACGGCGAACGGGACAGGGAGGCCGTCCTGGCCCGTTTCGTCTCCGCGCTGTCCCCGGGCGACGAGGCCAGACTCCGCGCGCTGCTCTCCCGCGCGGTCGGCCCCTCCGATGACGGCCCGGGCGGCCCGGACGGCCTCGACGACCCCGGCGACTCCGCGGCTCCGGAAGGCTGAGAGCCACCACGATGGGCGTCTTCGTCTACCTGCCACTCGTCCTGCCGCTGACCGCACTGCCCATGGCGCGCCTCGCCGAGCAGCACCTGCACCCCAGGAGCGCCACGCGCCTGCTGGCCGTCACGGGGTCGACGCTGGCCCTGTGCAGCACGCTGTGCCTGGCCCTGCTCATGGTGGTGGGCACGGCCCAGCTGCCCGGCAATCCGCTGCCCGACGGGTGGTCGGACCCGGAGGTGCGTGCCGCGGTGCCCTACGAGGAGAAGGCGGGCCTGATCGCGATCGGGGTCCTGGGAGCGGTCCTGGCGGCCTGCGGAAGCACCCTGCTGCGACACACGAGGGCCCGGATCCGCGCCGCCCAGGCGGTGGGGCCGGTGCCGGGGAGCGGCGGCACCGGGGACCTCGCCGTCATTCCGTCCCCCGACCCGTTCGCGTACGCCCTACCGGGACGGCGCGGGCGCGGGTACGACGGACGGGTCGTGGTCTCCACCGCGATGATGGAGTGCCTGGACCCCCGCGAACGGCGGGCCCTCGTCGCCCATGAGCGCGCCCACCTGGCCGGCCGTCACCACCGCTACCTGCTGGCGACGCAACTGGCCGCGCGGGCCAACCCGTTCCTCCTGCCGCTGCGCACCGCCGTGGCGTACAGCACGGAACGCTGGGCGGACGAGGAGGCGGCGTACGCGGTCGGCAGCCGCCGGGACGTCGCCACGGCGGTCGGCAAGGCGGCCCTGTCCGCGCACCGGGAGCCGGGGCCCGCCGTGCTCCCCGGCTTCGCGGCGGCCGCCGGCCCCGTGCCGCGCCGGGTGGCGGCGCTGCTCGACCCGGAACCCCCGGCCGGGCTGTGGCCCCCGGCCTCGGCACATCTGGCGGTGGCGGCGGTGACCGCGACGGTGGGTACGGCGGCCTCGGCGCTGTCGTCGCTCAACGCGACGGTGACGCTCGTCGGCATCCTCCACGCGGCCACCCCGCTCTGACCCTCCGGCCGGGTTCCTCGGCCGGAGGGTCGGAGCGGGGTGCTCTCAGTCGGAGTCGCGCCCGGCGTGCTCCGGCGTGAGGTCGTCGTGCGACGGCATCGGCCGGTCGTCCACGACGGCCGGCTTCTTCCCCTTGCCCGCCAGTACGGCCTGCAGCTTCGAGGCGACCGGCTCCGTCCACCGGGCGGTGAGGGGGCCGACGATCACC
Source organism: Streptomyces sp. JH34 (assembly GCF_029428875.1). NCBI lineage: Bacteria > Bacillati > Actinomycetota > Actinomycetes > Kitasatosporales > Streptomycetaceae > Streptomyces > Streptomyces sp. JH34. Next base: position 3,794,471 of record NZ_JAJSOO010000001.1, read on the forward strand.
AGGATCAGCACGTACGCGGTCGCGATGGGACCGATGCGGGGTTCCGTCGCCACGGCCAGACCGGCGATGACGATGGAGAACTCCCCGCGCGCGACGAGCGTGCCGCCCGCGCGCCAGCGTCCCCGCGGCCCGATCCCGGCCCGCCGGGAGGCGTACCAGCCGGTGCCGATCTTCGTGAAGACCGTGACGATCGCCAGCAGCGCCGCCGGGAGCAGGACCGGCGGGATCTCGGCGGGGTCCGTGGACAGCCCGAAGAACACGAAGAACACGGCGGCGAACAGGTCCCGCAGCGGCGTCAGCAGCTTGCGCGCGCCCTCCGCGACCTCGCCGGAGAGGGCGATGCCCACGAGGAAGGCGCCGACGGCGGCGGACACCTGCAGCTGCTGGGCCACCCCGGCCACCAGGACGGTGAGCCCGAGGACGACGAGCAGCAGCATCTCCGGGTTGTCGGAGGACACCGCGCGGCTGATGAGCCGGCCGTGACGCAGCGCCAGGTACAGCACGAAACCGACGGTGCCGAGCGCGATCAGCAGGGCGATGCTGCCGCCGGCCAGACCGACACCGGCCAGCATCGCGGTGAGCAGCGGCAGGTAGACGGCCATGGCCAGGTCCTCGATGACGAGGACACCGAGGATGACGGGCGTCTCGCGGTTACCGAGTCTGCCCATGTCGGTCATCACCTTGGCGATCACGCCCGAGGACGAGATCCAGGTGACCCCGGCGAGCGCGACGGCCCCCACGGGACCCCACCCGAGCATCAGGCCGGCGGCCGCGCCGGGTGTCGCGTTGAGTACGAAGTCGACGGCCCCGGACGGGTACTGCGTCTTGAGACTGGTGACGAGCTCGGACGCGCTGTACTCCAGCCCGAGCAGGAGCAGCAGGAGGATGACGCCGATCTCCGCCCCGATGGCGGTGAACTCCTCACTGGCGCCGAGCGGCAGCAGACCGCCCTCCCCGAACGCGAGACCGGCCAGCAGGTACAGGGGGATCGGCGAGAGGCCTATCCGCCCGGCGAACCTGCCGATGATGCCGAGCCCCAGGATGACGGAGCCCAGCTCCACCAGCAGTGCGGTCGTGTCGTGCACGGTCAGCCCTCCGCAATGATCTCGGAGAGCGTGTCGACGCCCTCACGCGTTCCTACAACGACGAGCGTGTCCCCGATGGCCAGCCGGAAGTCCGGACCCGGCGACGGGTGCGCGCTGTGTGTACGCAGCACCGCCACGATCGAGGCGCCCGTCCGCGTCCTCGCCCGGGTGTCCCCGAGCAGCCGCCCGCCGTACGGGGACCGGGTTCCGAGCGGGATGTGCTCGGTGACCAGATCGATCCCCTCGGTCCGTACGGCGTCGATGGGCGCGGCGTCGATGAGGTGTGCAAGGCCGGTGGCCTCGGTGGTCGTCAGGGGCACGGAGAGCAGGCACGAATCTGGGTCGTCCTTCTCGTAGAACCCCAGGAAGCGCCGCCCGTCGTGATGCACGACCACGGAGATGTGCTGGCCGGATTCGGTGGTGTAGTCGTACTGGACGCCGACTCCTGGCAGCGACGTGCGGTGGGTTCCCATGGCTTCCTCCCGAGAAGCGCGCGGCGGCGGGGCGACGCTTTTGGTGATCTCTTTAGTCGCCCATTACCTTATCCGGCCGCGAAAACCGCCCATGTGTGCGTACGGGAATCGGGAGGACGCCGTGCGGGGGCAGGGAACGCTCGCGGGGAACGCGGAGGCGGCGTTATCGCGCGAAGTGGGCGCAAACCGTCTTGCCGGACCCCGGGCCGGGCGTGACGGTGAGGGCCTGCGTGAGACGGCGGACCATGTGCCATCCGAAGCCGCCGGTGGCGCCGTCGAGGTCCGGCGTCCGCGCGTGCGGGGGAGCCGGGCTGGGGTCGCTGACCGCCGCGGTCACGGTGCCGGGCCCGGCTGAGAGCCGGAGGGTGAACCGGCCGCCGCCGTGGCGCAGCGCGTTCGTGGCCAGTTCGGAGACCACGAGGACGAGGGTGTCGGCCAGGGCCGGGTCCGGGGCGGGGGAGAGCCGGTCGGTGAACGTGCGGGCGGCCTTGCGTGCCCAGTGGATGCTGTCCGTGCTGTCGCCCACCACGGTCCGTGCGGAGGGCGTCGAGGTGTCGGGGATCTTCGTGTGCGTCATGCGCGTACACCCCACCTGTGATCGGTCGTGCCACTCGTTGCCTGGACACACCACCTGCCCGCTGGGACGGGATCTACTACTTCCGCACCCGTTCCGGTCGCGAATTCGAACAGCGACGGCGGCAGAAGTGCATCATCCGTTCGGACAGAAAACCTGTCGTGGCGACGATAGACATCCACTGTCTGCCGGATTAGTGTCGCCTTCGTGGTCGAGTGACCGGGGCACCCGGCAGGAGCTTGACCGCCGGGTGGCAGTACCCGCAGGACGGTGCGGTGGTGGAGTTCCGGAGCCATGGTGTTCGCAGGACGGTGACGGGGCTGACGACCGGACCGGGTGGCCCGCACGCTCAGGGGCCGCCACCGGCAGCGCACGGTGAGCAGTCGCTCCCGTGCGGACACGGAAGGCCGGCCCGCCAGGGCCGGCCCTCCCGGTACGACATGACGGCCGTCCGGGGACGGCCGGGCCCGAGGGCTGACGAGGACCGGACCGGACATGGATGTGCCCGGCCGGTGGAAGGCCACCGGCCGGGCACACGGGACGCGTGGTTCAGTCCTTGATCTCGATCTTCTCGCCGTCGGCCGCAGGCGCGGGGATTGCCGGCGCGGTGCCGCCCGCCTCGGTCTGCAGGTTCTTCAGCAGGGCGCCGAGGTCGACACCCGTGGTGGAGTTGAGGAGTTCGAGGCCCTGGGCCACGTTGTCGGCCACCGTGCGGGTCAGCTGGCCGGCACCGTCCGTCGAGATCACCGTCATCTTGTCGATGGCGCTCAGCGGCTCCGACGCCTTGGCGACGACCTGCGGGAGCACCTCGACCAGCATCTGCAGGACGGCCGCGTCGCCGTACTGCTTGAACGCGTCGGCCTTCTTCTGCATGGCCTCGGCCTCCGCGGAGCCCTTCGCGGCGATGGCGGCGGCCTCGGACTCGCCCTCGATGCGCACGGCGTCGGCGAGGGCCGAGCGGTGGAGCTTCTCGCCCTGGCCGGTGAGCCGGGAGCGCTCCGCGTCGGCCTCCGCCTCCTTGACCTGGGCGATGCGACGGGCCTCCGCCTCCTGCTCCGCCCGGTAGCGGGCCGCGTCCGCGGGCTTGCGGACCTTGGTGTCGAGCTCGCGGTCGGTCAGGGCCGCCTGCCGCTCGGCGACCTTCTCCTGCTCGGCGAGGACTTCCTGCTGACGGGCCGCCTCGGCGAGGGGGCCGGCCGCGTTGGCCTTGGCGGCGGCGGCTTCGGTCTCGGCCTTGATCTCGGCCTGCTTGAGGTAGAACGTCCGCTCGGCGATCGCGATCTCCTCGGCCGCCTTCAGCCGGGCCTGCTCGGAGGCACGCCGGGCGATCGCCTCGGCGATGTCGGCCTCCTGCTTGGCGCGGGCGGCCTCGGGCCGGCCGAGGTCCTCGAGGTACGAGCCCTCGGTGGTGATGTCCTGGATCTGGAAGGCGTCCAGGATCAGGCCCTGGCCGGAGAGGCTGGCCTCCGCCTCCTCGGCGACCTGTCCGGCGAACGCGGCGCGGTCACGGATGATGTCCTCTACGGACATACGGCCGACGATGGCGCGGAGCGCTCCGGACAGCACTTCCTGGGTGAAGCCCACGATGCCGTTCTGCTGCTGCAGGAAACGCTGTGCCGCCGCGCGGATCGCGTCCTCGCTGCCGCCGACCTTGACGATCGCGACGCCCTCGAGGTTGGACTTCACGCCGCGCAGGGTGACGGCGCCGCGTACGGCGACGGGGATGTGCCGGCTGGAGAGGTCCAGGGTGAACTTCTGCTGGACGAACGGGACGACGAAGACGCCGCCCCCGACGACGACCTTCTGGCCGCTGTTGTCGATGCTGGTGCGGCCGGTCACCGGGTCGGTGGACTTCTTGCCTCGGCGTCCCGTGATGATGAAGGCCTGGCTGGGCCCCGCGACCTTGTACCGCGTGATCACGGCGAGTGCCAGGAGCACGAGGAGTACGACGATTCCGATGACGGCGATCACTACTGGACTCATAGGTGGTGCTCCCCCTTGCCCTCCCGAAGGGACGGCGGTGTGTACGGCTTTCGGACGGGCTTGAGGCCCGGTGGTGCTCAGCGCTCGACGGGGCGGACCGTGACCGAGGAGGTCGAGAGGGTGGCCTCCACCCAGATCTCGGCACCTCGCTCGACCGGGACGGCGCTCTTCGCGGCGAACTTCACGGTCTGGCCGGCGAGCCGCAGCAGGACCTCGCCGTAACCGTCGGCCGGGATCGGCGTGACGACGGATCCCGAGGTGCCGACGAGGTCGTCGCCGCGTGGTGTGGCCGTGGTCTGATCCCGCATCAGGGCCTGGCTGAACTTCCAGGTCAGCCAGGCCGCGACGACGCCCGCCGCGGCACCGGCCGCGACGGCCACCGGGGTGCCGACGTCCGTGGTGCCGAGGACGATCGCGCCGCCGAAACCGAGCATGGAGAGGAAGCCGGCGATGACGGGCAGGGACAGCAGACCGTCGAAGAAACCGTTCAGCAGTCCGCCCAGCGCGTCACCGAGGAGGCCTTCGAGGATTCCGTCGAAGATCAGTGAGAGGGCGAGAAGAACGATTCCCGCGATGCCCAGACCGAGAAGGACGGTCATGTGATCACTCCCCCGGTGTTCGGAAATCCCCCGAAATATTTCCGTCGAACTGGCTGAATGGTCCCATACGGTGTCCGCCGGGGGTACTGCCGGAACCCGGCAGTCTTCACGGCTTCCTGATGCCGGAGAGCTGCTCGGCGAGCGTGTCGAGCGACTGGAACGTGGCGCCGAGCAGGGCGACGTGCTTCCACCGCAGCACACCGTCCGGCCCGATCAGGAAGACGGAGCGGCGCACCCCGATGCCGGGCGCCGTGACCCCGTAGGTCCGGGCCGTCTCCCGTCCCGTGTCGGCCAGCAGAGGCATGCGCAGCCCGTGCCCGCGGGCGAAGGACTCATGGCTGTCCACATCCTGTGGACTGATCCCCCAGACCTCGGCGTCGAGCCCCTCGAAGGTCTCGAGGCCCGAGGAGTAGGAGCAGAGCTGCTTGGTGCAGACCGCCGTGTTGTCACCGGGGTAGAAGGCGAGGACGACGGCCCGGCCGCGCGCGGCGGAGAGCGTGTGGTCGCGACGCTCGAAGGTGTCGTCGGTGAGTACGCCTCCGGGAAGGGTGAAGTCCGGTGCGGGGCTGCCGATTCGAGGTCCTGACGCCATGTCGTGGCTCCTTGGGTCGCGTACGGGAGGATCTCCGTGCCTCGTACAGTGAACGGCACTTTCCACGCATCGACACGTTCGGCCCATCCGTACGCCGTCCGGCACCGAATATGGAGCAGTGCGCGGGCGCCGGAGCCCGGCACCTCGATCTGGAGGTACGTGTGGCCGTACGAACGCCGTCGGCAGCGGTGCTCATCCTCCACGGCGGCTACGAGACGGGCCTCGAGGCACCGGCACCCGGCGCCCTGAACCTGCCCGGTCTGCGCATGCTGCCGGTCTCGCGCGTCGTGGCCCGCGCGGTGCGCGGGGACTCCGGCGTACGCGTGCAGCGGGTCCGCTACACGCACCGCGGCTGGAACGGGTCCCGCGAGGACCCGCTGCACGACGCCGTACACGCGCTCGACGCGCTCCGGCGCGAGGCGGGAGACATCCCGGTGGTCCTCCTCGGCCACTCCATGGGCGCCCGCGCCGCCCTCCACGCCGCGGGGCATCCGCTGGTCCGCGCGGTGGTCGGACTCGCTCCGTGGTGTCCGCCTGGCGATCCGGTGACGCAGCTGTCGGGGCGCGACGTCGTCCTGCTGCACAGCACCCGGGACCGGGTGACGAGTCCCCTGGCGTCCCAGTCGCTCACGGCCCGGGCACGCCGCGCGGGTGCCCGCACCTGCCTGGTGACGATCCCGGGCAGTGACCACGCGATGATCCGCAGGGCTCCGGCCTGGCACCACCTGGCGGGGCTGCTGGTCACGGGGCTGCTGGGGATGGCACCGGTGCCCAGGCGGGTCGAGGCGGCGTTCGGGCTGCCGCCGGGCGCGGCGGCCTCCGAGGGCACGCTGTCCCTGGACAGACTCGACGCCGTCGGGCGGCGCCCGCGGAGATGCGGGGCGGTGCGCGGCGGCAGAGGATGAGGGCCGGACGCCGGCCGGCCTCTCCGCACCCGCCGGGTACGCATCCCTCTGGAGGCTCCGTTGCAGGCCGAAGAGCACGCCGACCCGTCGCCCGTCGACGTGGCGGTGCTGGACGCGCTCGTCGGCGGGAGCCCGGCAGGGGTGGCGGTGTTCGACGAGGAACTGCGCTACGTGTACGTGAACCCGGCACTCGAACGGCTCAACGGCGTGCCGGCCGCGGCGCATCTGGGCCGGACCGTCGGAGAGGTCCTGCCGGACGTCGACGTCCGGCCGGACGTCCTGCGCCGGGTGCTGGCCGACGGACGGCCCCGCGACCTCACCACCAGCGGGCGGACCTGGGCGGACTCCGTCGTGAAGCGGCGCTGCTGGCGCGGCGCCTGCCACCGCCTCCAGGAGGCCGGGCGGGCACGTGGGCTGATCCTGATCGCCCAGGAGATCACCGCCACCCGCGACGAGCGGGAGGAACTGCTGCGGGCCAGGAGCTACCTGAGGCTCCTCGACAACGCGGCCGTCAGCATCGGTACGACGCTCGACGCGGAGACCACCTGCCAGGAACTCGCGGATTTCGTGGTGCCCGTGATGGCCGACGTCGCCGTCGTGGAGATGATCCCCGGGACCGACGGGCACCCCCGGCGTGAACCGCCGTCCGGAGTGCTGCGGCTGCGGCGGGCCGGAGTGGCCTCCGTCCCCGGACTCGCCGACCCCATCGCCCAGTTCGGCGGACCCGGCACGGACATCGACTACCAGGCGGACGCGGCCGTGCCCCGCTGCCTGGCCGCCGACGAGCCGGTGATCGAGAACCTGTACGGGGACGAGCAGCTCAGCCGCTCCGCGCCCACCCCCGAACGGGTCGGCGCCTACCGCGCCATCGGCCTGCACTCGGCGGTCGCCGTACCGCTCACCACGCGGGGACGGCCGCTGGGTGTGCTCAGCCTGCTCCGGGCCGGCGCCTCTCCCCCCTTCACCGAGGGACTGGACGTCGTCGTTGCCAGGACGCTCGCGGGCCGCACCGCGGTGGACGTGGACCACGCCCACCGCTACACCCACGAGCACCGCATCGCCCGGGAGCTCCAGCGTTCCCTGCTCTCCGAGCCCCGGGAGCCGGACCCGGGCATCGAGATCGCGTCGATCTACCTGCCCGCGGGGGAGGGCGCGTTGGTGGGTGGCGACTGGTTCGACGCCATCCCGCTGCGGGGCGGGCGCCACCTGAAGGTGATGGGCGACGTGATGGGCCACGGGGTGGAGGCCGCGGTCGCCATGAGCAACTACCGCTCGATGCTGCGCATCATGGCCGAGGACGACCAGCCGCCGCACCGCGTTCTCGAACGGCTCGACAGGGCGGTGGAGCAGTCAGGCCTGGACCGGGCGGCGACCTGTCTAGTCGCGGTCGTCGACCGGCGGGAGGGGGTCTGCGAGGTGGCCAGCGCGGGCCACCCGCCCCCGGTGTTCATCGACCCGGGAGCGTCCGGGGCACGGGTGGCGCCGCTGGATGCGGGGCCCCCGCTGGGTACGGGCTTCGGCGGCTACCGGACGACCGTGGTGCCGTGCGGCCCGGGGACGGTGCTGCTCATGTACACCGACGGGCTGGTGGAACGCCGGGGCGAGGACATCGACGTCTCGATCGAGCGGCTCACACAGCTCACGCTGCCCGTCGGCGGCGGGCTCGACGACCTGCTGGGGGAGGTCGTGGACCGGTTCGCGGACACGGCCGAGGACGACATCGCGGTACTCGTCTCGCGGAGCCGGAGGAGCTGAACGCCCCCTCCGCGTAAGGGAGTCGCGGGTGGGAGGAACCTTCGCCCGGGGCGCTGTCAGCGGCCGGTGCGAGGATTCACCGCATGGGACCCCTGCTCCTCACCGACATCGAAGCCGCCGTCCGCAGCAGCTGGAGCGCGGACACGACCACACCCGTGCACCGGCAGTACTGGGATCCGGGGAATCCGGCCCGTGACCAGTGCGGTGTCACCGCCCTGGTGGTCAACGACCTGCTGGGCGGCGAGTTGATCCGGGGCGAGGTGCGGGTCGACGGCGAGCGCGTCGACTTCCACTGGTGGAACCGCCTGGGCGGGATCCTGGAGATCGACCTGACCCGGGAGCAGTTCGCCCCGCACGAGATCGTGACCGGCGGCGTCGCCGTGGAACGGCCGGCGGAGATCGTACGGCTCCGCGAGGAGTACGAGCTGCTGAGCGCCCGGGTGATGGAGACACTGCGGGAGCGGGCCGGGGCGGTGCGGGAGCCGCGTTGAGGGCCGCCGGTCACCCCGAGGGCCGCCGGGAGCGCCCGCGCAGCCGCCGCAGGACGAGCACGGCGGATGTGACCAGGGGCAGAAGCCCAGCCGCGGTGTTCGCGGCGGTCAGCTTGCCCTGGCCGCCCCGGGCCCTGCGCAGCTGTCTGACGGCGCGGACCACGGCGATCGCGCTGCTGCCGAGACTCATGAGCAGGCCGATTCTGGAATTCGCGGCTCTCCTGGGCATCCATGGCCTCCGGTCGCATAGCTGCGCGGCCCCTTCTCCCACGTAACCGGCTTCCGGGCGGGACCGCAATCGGGGCCGTCCCGCGTGCCAGGGTGAAAGGGCGCCCGCGCGGGCGGCCCGGCTGTCCGGCCACGTGGGTCAGGCGAAGAGGAAGCCGGCGGCCGTCGCCGCCCCGGCTGCGGCTCCCGCGACCGTCTGGGCCACCGAGTGGTAGCGCAGTGCCACTCGCGACCAGCACACGGCGAGGGCCGCCCCACCCGCGCACAGCCACCACAGGGAGTGCGCGACGCTGAGAAGGGCGACGACGGCCGACGCGACAGCCGAGTCGACCGAGATCTTCCAGACCGTGTTGACCGCCAGGAGCACGGTCGTCATGACCCACAGCGAGACCGTCGCGATCAGGATGCCGGAGGGCGCGTCGCCGAGGACCATGATCAGCGCGCCGGTGCCGAGTGAACCGAGGATCACCTGGAAGACGGGCGCCCGCTGGGTCCGGTCCACCACGTGGCGGTCGCCCCAGGTGCCGCGCCCGCGCTCCCACTCGATGTAGCCGGCGGGGACGAGGCCCGCGCAGACGGCGCCGAGAAGACCCCAGGGGAGGCCGGTCCAGTCACCGGCCGAGGCCACTCCGATGGCGAGCATGCCGACGAGCAGCACATTGCGGGGCTGCAGGACGTCGGTGACCGTGCGTGCCACCGTCGTGGTCGTGCCGGTGCCGCTCATGCCGTGTGTGCTCCAGTCCGCGCGCGCCGGGCTGCATCACCGGCCGGGCGTCGATGTAGCCCTTCACGACGGGGGATGCGTGAAGGGCTACCCGTGCAGTATGACCGCTCGCCGGTCTGCCGACAACTGACCGGCTGGTCAGCCCTGTTGGGGTGTTCCCGCCGCTACGGAGCGCTGCCGGCGGGCCTCGTACCGCACATGCTCACGCCCGGGCGGCGACGGGAACGGAGGAAACCTGATTCAGCGGCAATAGACATGACCTATCGGTACGCCTAGGCTTTCTCGTGCAGCCAGGTCATATCAGTGGCCCGGTGCGCAGCAGAAGAGGTGCAGATGCCCCCGGAATCCCCGTCGCGTGCCACAGACCGTCTCGACGACGACGACTACCCCGCGTACACCATGGGGCGGGCCGCCGAGATGATCGGTGCGACGCCAGGCTTCCTCAGGGCCCTCGGCGAGGCCCGACTGATCACCCCGTTGCGCTCCGAGGGGGGTCACCGCCGCTACTCGCGTTATCAGTTGCGCATCGCCGCCCGGGCCCGCGAGCTGGTGGACGCCGGCACACCGATCGAGTCCGCCTGCCGCATCGTCATCCTGGAGGACCAGCTCGAGGAGGCCCTGCGCCTCAACGAGGAACTGCGTCGGCCGTCGGCCGGCCGGCGCGGCACCGATTCCTGAGCGGCGCACGGACGCATATCTGTTTCGGCGGGCACAGAAATACGCGTAATGAGCGGTGAGAGTTTATACCGTTCTCGGCGGAGCGTGCCGCAGTGATATGGACTACAGCTCACTTGTGACCGAATCGTGCTACTGTTGATCTCAGTTGCAGTTGTGGTTCCCAAAACTTCAAGTGCACTCGCCGGATTCACTCCGGTGGGCGCGCTTTTGTATTTCCGGTCTCTTCCGGACGGGGCAATCATTTGCGGCGACGTAGGGCCCGCACGGTGTGGGCCCACGAGCAACGCCCCGAAGGAGAAAAGACATGGCTACCGGTACCGTGAAGTGGTTCAACTCGGAAAAGGGCTTCGGCTTCATCGAGCAGGAGGGCGGCGGCGCCGACGTCTTCGCCCACTACTCGAACATCGCTGCCCAGGGCTTCCGCGAGCTGCAGGAAGGCCAGAAGGTCAACTTCGACGTCACGCAGGGCCAGAAGGGCCCGCAGGCCGAGAACATCACCCCTGCCTGATCGTCAGGTAGTACGACGCAGCTGGGGCCCGCACCTTGGGGTGCGGGTCCCAGCTCGTTGTGTTTTCCCGGCCGTGCCGGGGCCGGTCCACTCCACGGAGTAGGAATTCCTGGTGTGTTCAGGTCATGGCCCGGCGGTTATATGCAGTCATGATGGAGTGCCGAATCCGGAATGTTCATCCGGTGGGCAGACTTCGTTCTTCTTTATTTCATCGGCTCGTTCTTGCGATTCTTGGCGCCGTACTTGGCTGCAGCCGCCCGGAAAGAATCCCTCGATACGTGCCATTCGAGGGAAAGGTTCCCAGTTGAACCGCGATCGCACAGCTCGCACGAATGACCGATTTTCTCGGACCCGCTCCGGCGGATCCGCCGGGAGCCGCACCGCCAACGGATTCCGCTCCGCGGGTTCCGGCCGGCCGGGCGCCCCGGGGTCGCAGGGCCGCTCCGGCGGGCCGAAGCGCTCCGGCGGCTACGGCCGCCGCTCCTCCGCCGTCACGGGTGAGTTCGCCCTGCCGGTGACCATCACCCCCGCCCTCCCCGCCGCCGAGTCCTTCGCGGACCTGGACATGCCGGAGCCCCTGCTGGCGGCACTGGCCGCCGAGGGCGTGTCCGTGCCGTTCCCCATCCAGGCGGCCACCCTGCCGAACTCGCTCGCCGGACGGGACGTCCTGGGCCGAGGCCGCACCGGGTCGGGCAAGACGCTCGCCTTCGGTCTGGCCCTGCTCGCCCGGACCGCGGGCAACCGCGCCGACGCGCGCCGTCCGCTGGCCCTGGTCCTCGTGCCCACCCGGGAACTGGCCCAGCAGGTCACCGACGCGCTCACGCCGTACGCCCGCTCCCTCAGGCTCAGGCTCGCCACGGTCGTCGGCGGCATGTCGATCGGCCGCCAGGCCAGCGCGCTGCGCGGGGGTGCCGAAGTCGTGGTCGCCACCCCGGGCCGGCTCAAGGACCTCATCGAGCGCGGCGACTGCAAGCTCGACCGGGTCGCCATCACGGTCCTCGACGAGGCCGACCAGATGGCCGACATGGGCTTCATGCCCCAGGTCACCGAACTGCTGGACCAGGTGAACGCCGAAGGCCAGCGGATGCTCTTCTCGGCCACCCTGGACCGCAACGTCGACCTGCTGGTCCGCCGCTACCTGCACGACCCGGTCGTCCACTCGGTGGACCCCGCCGCCGGTGCGGTGACGACGATGGAGCACCACGTGCTCTACGTCCAGGGAGCCGACAAGTACGCGACGACCACCGAGATCGCCGCCCGCGAGGGCCGGGTGATCATGTTCCTCGACACCAAGCACGCCGTGGACAAGCTCACCGACCACCTGCTGAACAGCGGAGTGAGGGCGGCCGCGCTGCACGGCGGCAAGTCGCAGCCGCAGCGCACCCGCACCCTCGACCGGTTCAAGACCGGTCACGTCACGGTGCTGGTCGCCACGAACGTCGCCGCCCGGGGCATCCACGTCGACAACCTCGACCTGGTCGTCAACGTCGACCCGCCCAGCGACCACAAGGACTACCTGCACCGCGGCGGGCGTACCGCGCGCGCCGGGGAGTCGGGCAGCGTCGTCACGCTCGTGCTGCCCAACCAGCGTCGCGACATGACCCGGCTGATGGCCGATGCGGGGATCACGCCGCAGGTCGCCCAGGTCCGTTCCGGCGAGGCCGAGCTGAACCGCATCACGGGGGCCCAGGCGCCGTCCGGGGTGCCCGTGATCATCAGCTCGCCGGTTGCGGAGCGGGGCAAGGGCAACGGCTCCCGTCCGCGCGGCCGGCGTGGTGCGCGTCCCGGGCAGGGGCGACGTTCCAACGCCGGTACCCCGACGCCGGAGGCGCGTGCCGCGGCGGCGCAGCGCCGGACGAACAAGGCCGCGTAGCCGGCGGTCCTTCCCCGCACGCACCGCACCCCCGAGGCCGTCCGGCCCGGGGGTGCGGTGCGTCAGGCCGTCCGCTTCGGCGTCCTGGCCCAGCCGAGCCGGGGCTCCACGGCGAACCGGAACACGCGCCGTACGGGCGGGCTGCAGAGGAACGTGACCACGGCTGCGGCGACGACGGACACCAGGATCCGGCCCGGCGGGGTGGAGACGACGTCGAGCTCGAAGAGACCGAGCTTGACGGCGCCCTTGATGACGAAACCGTGCAGCAGGTATCCGTACAGCGTGCCCGCTCCCAGCGCGGTCATCCAGAGACGGCGGTTCGGGACCCAGGCGAGGAAGCAGGCGCTGAGCACCACGGCGCAGGTGAACAGGCACAGGGTCACCACGGCACCCGACCAGGCCGGCGAACCGAGCTGCTCGGCGCCGTACCGGCGGAAGAACCACGAGGTCGTCGAGCGCGGCACCGCCCAGTAGGCGGCGGCCAGGGCCACCAGGCACAGCGGGACGGACGCGATGCGCACGGCCCGGCGTCGTACGAAGTCGAAGTGCGCGGGCCGCAGCTGGAGGCCCAGGACGTAGTACGGCAGGAACTGGAGGATCCGCTGCATCTGCAGGTCCCCGCCGATGTTGCTGGTCACCGCCCCCATGGCCGCGACGACCAGGGCCACCGCCACCGGCCACCGGACCGTCTCCCAGAACGGGGTGGTCAGGCGCCACAGGAACAGGGCGGGCAGGAACCACAGCAGCCAGTAGGGGGTGAGGGGACTCAGCGGGAACTGCGGGGAGCCGGTGAGACGCTCGAAGAGGGTGTAGCCGACCTCGAAGACCGCGTAGGGCACGGCCAGGCCGGTGACGAGCTTCCACACCCGGTCGGACCGCAGTTCGAGACCGCGCGAGAAGTACCCGGCGATGATGATGAAGACCGGCATGTGGAAGGTGTAGACGAACGTGTAGAACGTCTCCACCAGGCGTCCGCTGCCGGGCAGGGGTTCCCACGAGTGCCCCATCGCGACGAGCACGATGGCCAGGTACTTCGCGTTGTCGAAGAACGGGTCACGGCCGGGGCGGGACGGCTCGGCCGCCGGTGCTCCTGCCCCGGCTCCGGCGGGTCCCGGGGTACGTGAGATCAGCGAGGGCATCCGCACACCCTAGTCCCGCCGCCCGTCAGGGGGTCAGGATCAGCTTCCCGGTGGTCCGGCGCGCGAGCAGGTCCTCATGGGCCCGCCGTGCGTCGGCGAGCGGGTAGCTGCCGCCGGTCACGGGCGTGATGCGGCCCGCCGAGGCCAGGGCGAAGAGCTCCTTCAGGGGCCCGCCGACCGCATCGGGGGCCGCGAGGGTGGGACGCAGCCAGAATCCGACGACGGAGGCGTTGAGGCGGCCCAGGCGGGCCGGGTCGACCGGGGTGAAGGCGGCGCGGGCGGAGTTGCCGTACGTGACCAGCCGGCCGAAGGACGCCAACGAGTCCAGGGCCTGGTCGAAGAGCTCCCCGCCTACGGCGTCCAGGACGACGTCCGCCTTCTCCGCGAGGGGGTAGGTGATCACCGCGTCCGCGCCGAGGCCCAGGGCGAGCCGCTCCTTGGCCGGGGTGGAGACCTGCGCGAGCACCCGGCCCGCTCCGAACTCGCGGGCAAGCTGGACGGCGAGGCTGCCGACGCCACCCGCCGCGGAGTGCACGACGACGGTCTCGCCGCTGCGCAGCCGGGCCGCGGACCTCAGCAGGTGCCAGGCGGTCAGTCCCTGCACCATGAGGGCGAGTGCCCGGGCCGCGTCCAGGTCCTCGGGGATCTCCAGGACGGCGGACTCCTTGGCGGTCACCTGCTCCGCGTATCCGTGCGAGACCCGGGCCAGTACCCGCCTCCCGTCCGGTGTGCGGCCCACGACCTCGCTGCCGGGGACGTGGGGGAGGGCGTCGGCGCCGAGGTAGGAGCCGTCCGTCTGGTGGGTGTCGGCGAAGTTCACCCCGGCGGCCTCGACGGTGAGGAGCAGCTCTCCGGGGCCGGGCACGGGGGGAGCCAGTTCCACGGGGCGGAGTACTTCGGGACCACCGAAGTGGTCGAACTGGATAGCGAGCATGCGGCACGGTACCGCGGGGCGCTCCGGGGGCCCGGGTGCCCGCGTTCCGCGTCCGTCTTCTGTCAGGAATCAGATGAAAAACAGCACAAACGGTCTGTTTTCGTCGTCGCTCCGGGTCGACGTCGGCGGGGCACGGAACGGGCAGCAGATGCCGTAACGCCCCGCCGCCCCGCACGCACCGCAGCCGGGGCGGATCACGGCAGGACCGGGCGGTACGCGATCGGCCGTGGCCACGAGCGGGGTGTCCTGCCAGACTGCCGCCATGAGCGATCTTCTCCACGACAGAGTCGTCCTGATCACCGGGGCGAGCAGCGGTATAGGTGCGTCGGCGGCCCGGGTGTTCTCGGAGGAAGGCGCGACGGTCGTCCTGGCCGCGCGCAGGGAGGACCGACTGGCCTCGCTGGTGACGGAGTTGAAGGACAAGGGGGCCCAGGCCTCCTACGTCGTCTGTGACGTCACGGTCGCGGAGGACGCCGCGCGGGCCGTCGACTTCACGGTCGAGACCTACGGGCGGCTGGACTCGGCCTTCAACAACGCGGGGCTGGGCGGCGACCGGACCCCTCTCCACCTCATGGGTGACGACGTCTACGACGCGGTCATGGACACCAACGTGCGCGGCGTCTGGAACTGCCTCCGGCACGAGATAGCGGCCATGCTGCAGAACCCCGGAGGCTGCTCCATCGTGAACAACAGCAGTGTGGGCGGGCTGGTGGCCATACCGGCGGCCGCGCCCTACATAGCCGCCAAACACGCCGTCGTCGGTCTCACCAGGGCTGCCGCGGACGAGTACGCCCAACAGGGCATCAGGGTCAACGCCGTTGCGCCGGGAACGACGCGCAGCGAGATCACGGCGGACTGGTTCGGGCGCAATCCGGGCCTGGAGGAGATGGTCAACGGGCTCACCCCGCAGGGGCGTACGGCGGAGCCCGAGGAGATCGCCAACGCGGCCGCCTGGCTGCTCAGCGACCGCTGTCCCTTCCTCACGGGCACCGTCCTGCCGGTGGACGGCGGGTTCGTCAACCAGTAGGGCGCCGGGCCGGTATCAGCCGCAGGGTCCGCTCAGCCGGCTCCGGAAGACCGTCTCCCCGTCCTGCGCCACCGTGACCAGGACCGAGGTCTCCCCGGAGGCGGCGGGCAGGACCTCCGCACGGATCCAGCAGGGACTGTCGAACTCGGCGTAGCGCTCGAACGCGCTGGTCACGGTGGTCGCTTCGAACACCGCCGGGAACAGGGCGGCGTTCGCGGCCTGTTGGGCCGCCTCCATCAGGGCGAGCCCCGGGACGTGGTCGACCGGGTGGTCGTACAGCACGGCGTTTTCCACGTCGTTGCGCAGCTGCCAGTGACGGGGCCCGTCACCGGCCGACAGGACCACGTCGACGGGCGCGTTCCTGCCGACGGTGCGGGGATCGACCGGAGCGGGCAGCGGCCACGCGTTCCAGTCGACGGTGAAGTGTTCGCCACGGAGGCGGCGGTACACGCGTGTGGAGAGCCAGCCGAATTCGGAGTCCGCGCGGGCCACCAAGCTGCCACCCTGGAGTATGCGGAACTCCATGTCGAGCGAACTGACCTTCCGGCCGCGCTCCTTGGCGTTCTTGACGGTGACCTCGACGGTGAGGTCGCAGGGCGTGTCAGGGGGTACTTCGAACCCGGGCGTGACGGTGAAGTCGAAGTAGCTCAGCACGGTGTGATCGGAAAGGGGTGCGCCGTACGCGGCATGCGCGATGGTCAGACCGCTCTGCCGGACGGTCTGGGTGAGCATCCGGTGGTCGTACGCGAGGCCGGCGGCGGGGGCCGGCCACCTCGCGGACAACGAGAACTCGCCATCTTCCCTGCGCCACCAGGACGTGAGGAGGACCATGTCGGAACGTCCCAGGTGGACGTACTCCTTACGGATGTCGTCCCGTCCCTCGGCCGCGGAGAGCGGCGGGCACGGAACAGCGGGTATGTCGGGCACGGCCCTCCCGGACATGGCGCAAAATAGATGTTACGGCGCTGATATGATACCGGTTCACCGGTACTTTTTGAAGTAGCGTCATGCACGTTCAAAGGGGAGCGCGAGTTGGCACGACAGCAACGGGCGATCCGCACGCGCCGCATCTTTCTGCAAGCCGCCGCCGAGGTCTTCGACGAGCACGGCTACGACGCAGCCACCATCGCCGCGATCCTCGACCGGGCCGGTCTCACGCGGGGCGCTCTCTACTTCCATTTCACGTCGAAGGAAGAGCTGGCCCGTGGTGTCCTCCAGGAGGCGGTGACCTCGGACGGAGTCACTCCGCAGACCTTCAAGCTGCAGGAGTGGGTGGACATGGCACTCCTGCTCGCCTACCGGCTGCCACGGGAACCCCTGCTCAGCGCCTCGATCCGGCTCTCCGTCGACCCGCGGGCGCGCGGACTCTTCGGCACCCGCTGGCCGGACTGGATCGCTCTCGGGACGGAGATGCTGACCGAGGCCAAGGAGCGCGGAGAGCTCCTTCCGCACGTCGATCCCGAGGCCACGTCCCGGCTGGTCGTCGGCGCGTGGACCGGGGTCCAGCTGGTGACCGAGTCCATGGCCGAGCCGCCGGACCTGGTCGCCGAGATATCCGCACTCTTCGAACTCATCCTCCCCAACAACGCGGTCCCCGGTGTGCTGGCGCGGCTGGACACGTCCCCGCACCGCGCGGCACGGATCATGGAGCAGCAGGCGGTCGCCGCCTCCTGACCGCCCGTGCGGTGGCATGCGGCGCGCTGCCACATGTCACCCGATCGGGTGCGGGGTGCCTGCGACGTGGCTGGTCAGCACGCATGGTGGCCGTATGTGGCTTCGCCGAACAGTCGTGTGTGCCATGGTCGTGCCGCTCGCCTTCCTGGTCTTCCGGGACGCGCCGGTTCGGCTCGTCGGGCCCGAGCGCGCCGCCGCGAAGCCGGCGGAGCCCGCCGCGGCCCCACGGCCGGTGATCGTCAGCCGGGCGCAGTGGCACGCGGACGAGAGCCTGGTGAAGGAGGACGCGGTGTACACGGGGACGGTGAGGGCCGTCTTCGTCCATCACACCGGCCACACCAACAGGTACGACTGCGCCGACGCCCCGAAGATGCTCCGGGCGATGGAGGAGATGCACGTCCGGGGCGAGGGCTGGGACGACATCGGCTACAACTTCGTCGTCGACCGCTGCGGGACCGTATACGAGGGCAGGGCGGGCGGTGTCGGACGGTCCGTGCGCGGAGCCCACGCCACCGGGTTCAACGCGCACAGCGTGGGGATCGCGGCCCTCGGCACCTTCGACCCCGGTGTGCCGGTGCCGAAGGCGCTCATCGAGGGGATCGCGAAGGTGGGCGCGTGGAAGCTGGACCGGAGCATCGACCCCCGGGGCTTCGTACGGATGGTCTCGACGAACGACGAGAGCCTGTACAGGCGCGGTGAGGTCGTTCACCTCCACGCCGTCGCAGGTCACCGCGACACCTTCCGGACGTACTGCCCCGGAGAGGCGCTCTATGCCCGACTCCCCGCGATCCGGGCCGAGATGGCCCGGCTGAGGGACGTGGGACGCCCTGGCGGCCGGCCGTCCCCCTGACGGCTATCCCGCGACGTACTGGGTGAGGACGGCCTGCACCTCGTAGATGTCCACCCCCTTGGTGAACGTCTTCTGGATCGGGCTGGCGGAGCCGGAGACCCATATCTTGAGCTCGGCGTCCAGGTCGAAGGTCCCCGCCGTCTCCACCGCGAAGTGCGTGATGCTCCGGTACGGCACGGAGTGGTACTCGACCTTCTTGCCGGTGATCCCCTGCTTGTCGATGAGGACCAGCCTGCGGTCGGTGAAGAGGATCGTGTCGCGGATCAGCAGGTACGCGGCGTGCACCTGCTCGCCCTGCCCCAGGAGGCGGGCGTAGTCACGCTGTGCCGCAGCCGGATCGACGGTGTGCGCATTACCGAACAGTGCCATGGAAGGGCCTCCAGCCGAGTGAATGTGCGGGCGTCGAGCGCGTCAAAGCCCCGAGAAAAGATTATCGGCGGCTTATCTGTTCGTGCCCTTGCACACCTCTCGAGCACAGCGGAGGAAATACCGTCATGCCGGCATCACCCCTCGCCAAGCGGCCCGTCGAATCGGTGCTCGCCCTTCTGCTCGTCCTCCTGAGCGTGCTCGGCCTCGCCGGCCGCAGTGCCGCGGACGCCCCGGCCCAGGCCCCCGCCCGGGCGGTCCCGGCTCAGGCCGCCCCCGCCCGGGCCGTCATCGCGCCGACCGTCACCGCGCCGACCCTCACGGCGGGCACGGACTGGGACCGCATCGCCGAGTGCGAGAGCAGCGGCCGCTGGAACACCAACACCGGCAACGGCTACCACGGCGGACTGCAGTTCGCCCCCTCCACCTGGCGCGCTTACGGCGGCGGGCAGTACGCGCCCCGCGCCGACCTCGCCACCCGGTCCGAGCAGATCGCCGTCGGTGAACGCGTCGCACGCTCACAGGGAATGGGCGCCTGGCCGACATGCGGTCGTCTCGGTGCGAGCGGTACGTCGAGCTCCTCCGCCGGACAGTCCTCGTCCGGCCAGTCCTCCTCCGGGCAGTCCTCCTCCGGCGGCGACCGCAGTGACACGTCCCAGTCGGCTCCCTCTCGCCAGTCGGCCGGCAGTTCGAACGGCAACCCGTCCGACGGCGCGACCTCCGGCAACACGTCGTCCGGCGCTTCCTCGTCGGGGGCTTCCTCGTCGGGCGGCACGCACGAGCACGGGAACGCCGGCTCCGCGGGCGGCGACGCCGGTGTGAAGCACCACTCCGAGGACCTCGCCGACGAGAAGACGTACGTCGTGGAGTCGGGCGACTGCCTCTCGGTGATCGCCGAGCGTGCGGACGTGTCCGGTGGGTGGCACGCGCTGTACGAGATGAACCGTGAGGTCCTGGACCAGGGGCCGCACCTCATCTTCCCCGGTCAGCGCCTGCGCCTGAACGCCTGAACCGCGAGGTCACGATGGCTTTCCGACCCGGCACAGGTACTTTCCCCACGCGGAGCACGCGAGCTGGACGCGCGGTCATGACGGTGGGACCGGCCGTGGTGCCCGGCCCGGACACTCGTCACCGGCTGACGGAGTCAGCCCCACGAACGGAGCCGGACGGCTCGGGCGACGCGGCCTCGTAGCGGCGGCACTCGGAGTTGTGACACGGCCCCGGGCCCCAGTGCGGGACGAAGATGCCAAGGGTCTTGTGCCGCGCCGTCACGGTCGCGACGGGTTGCTTGCAGGCCGGACACACGTACTCCGCCTGCCTGTCGGTCTGACGCTCGGTTCTGGCCATGCTCTTACGGTAATCCCGAAGGGGACATCGAGAAACTTTTCCGACTTTTTGCCAGACCTGGAACGAGGTTCCGCGTCGATGAAGGGACCACCCGGGCATGGCACGCTCACCGTCACCGGCCGCAGTCCTGCTCTCCGTGCACGCCGTCGTCCTCGACACGGACGGTGTGATCACCGACTCCGCCCCTATCCACGCCGCGGCCTGGAAACTGGCCTTCGACGCCTGCCTGGCCCGCCACGAGGACCAGCGGCCCTTCGACGAGGTGGAGGACTACCGGCGCCACGTCGACGGCAGATCACGCGGGGACGGTGCCGCCGCGTTCCTGACGTCCAGAGGTCTCGACCTTCCCGAAGGCAGCCCCGACGACCCACCGGGCACCGGGACGGTGTCGGCCGTAGCCGCCCGCAAGGACGAGGAGTTCACCCGCAGCATCCGCGCTCGTCCGGTCGGCGTCTGGCCGGGAACGGTCCGCCTCCTGCGCGTGCTGCACGACGCGCGTGTGCCGCTCGCCGCCGCGTCCGCGTCCCGGCACGCGACGGAGCTGCTGGCGGGGGCCGGTCTCCTGGACCTGTTCACGGCGGTGGTCGACGGCAACGAGGCCCGGCGCCTGGAGCTGCCCGGCAAACCGGACCCCGCGCTGTTCACCGAGGCGGCACGGCGTCTGGGAGTGCCGGCCGGGGACACGGCCGTCGTGGAGGACGCGCTGGCCGGCGTCGAGGCGGGACGGCGGGGCGGCTTCGGGCTCGTCGTCGGGGTGGACCGCTCGGACAGCCCCGAGGGCGCCGCCGGTCTGCGCCGTCACGGCGCGGACCTCGTGGTGGCCGACCTCGGGGACCTGCTGATCACCGGGGAGGACTGATGGCACGTGGCTGGATCTGGACGTACGAGGGGTACCGACCGGAGAAGGAGCGCCTGCGCGAAGCCCTGTGCACGCTCGGCAACGGCTACTTCGCGACCCGGGGAGCCGCCCCCGAGACTCCCGCGGGCGGGACGCACTACCCGGGCACCTATGTGGCGGGCTGCTACAACCGGCTGACCTCGTCCGTCCAGGGACGCCAGGTCGAGAACGAGGACATGGTCAACCTCCCCGACTGGCTGCCGCTGCGCTACCGCATCCGTCCGCCCGGAGCCCTCCCCGGCCCATGGCTGACCCCCGACCACGACCACCTCGTGGACCACCGGCAGTCGCTCGACCTCCGGGGCGGCATCCTGACCCGCCACTCGGTCTACGAGGACGGGGAGGGCCGGCGGCTGACGGTGGAGCAGGAGCGCCTGGTGCACATGGGCGACCCCCATCTCGCGGCACTGCACACGGTGTTCACCGCCGAAGGGTGGTCGGGGGAACTGGAGGTGGAGTCGGGGATCGACGGAGACGTCCGCAACAGCGGCGTCGCGCGCTACCGCGAACTGGCCGACCGCCACCTCACCGGCTGGGAGACCGGCACGGAACCGGGTGCCGTGGTGTGGCTGCGCTGCCACACGGTGGAGTCGGACATCGGCGTCGCCCTGGCCGCCCGCACCGTGGCCTCCTGCGGTCCCGAACGCAACGGCGACCACCGGGCGGAACCCCGGCAGGAGCCGCGCGCGGTCCAGCAGACGCTGCTGCTCCCGCTCGCCCCGGACTCCGACGCCGTCGTCGACAAGACGGTGGGCCTCTACACCTCCCGCGACCCCGCGATCGGCAGCCCGCTGCGGGCCGCCGTGTCGGCGGTGGGTGAGGCGCCGACGTACGCAGGGCTGCGGTCCTCGCACCGCCTGGCCTGGGCGGATCTGTGGCAGCAGGTGAAGCTGGAGGTGCCGGGGGAGCCCGGACGCATCCTGCGGCTGCACCTCTTCCACGTGCTCCAGACCCTGTCCCCGCACACCGCGGAACTCGACGTCGGGGTACCGGCCAGGGGTCTGCACGGGGAGGCGTACCGGGGGCACGTCTTCTGGGACGAGCTGTTCGTCCTGCCCTTCCTGAACATGCATCTCCCGGAGATCTCCAGGGGGTTGCTCGACTACCGGCACCGGCGGCTCCCCGCGGCCTGCGGGGCGGCGCAGGCCGCGGGCAGGGCGGGGGCCATGTACCCCTGGCAGAGCGCGGACGAGGGGCGCGAGGAGACCCAGGAGGTCCATCTCAACCCGCGCTCGGGGCGCTGGCTGCCCGACCGGTCACGGTTGCAGCACCACGTCGGCTCGGCGGTGGCGTACAACGTGTGGCAGTACTGCCAGGCGACGGGTGACACGGAGTACCTCTACTCCAAGGGCGCCGAGATGCTGACGCAGATCGCCCGCTTCTGGGCGGACAGCGCCGAGTGGGACGACGGCCTGGAGCGGTACCGCATCCGGGGCGTCGTCGGCCCCGACGAGTACCACGACGCCTATCCGGATTCCGACGCGGCGGGCGTCGACGACAACACGTACACGAACGTGACGGCGGCCTGGGTGCTGGCGCGGGCCGGCGAGCTCTGCCGTGACCTGCCGGCGAGCCGCAGCCGGCAGCTCTTCGACCAGATCCGGATGGACCCGGCGGAGACGGACCGCTGGGACGACATCTCCCGGAAGCTGTACGTGCCCCACCACCAGGGCGTCATCAGCCAGTTCGCCGGTTACGGGGACCTGAAGGAGCTGGACTGGGAGGGGTACCGGCAGCGGTACGGGGACATCCGGCGTCTCGACCGGATCCTGGAGGCGGAGGGTGACACGGCCAACCGCTACCAGGCGTCCAAGCAGGCCGATGTGCTGATGCTCGGTTACCTCTTCTCGCCGAAGGAACTCGCCGCCCTGTTCCGGCGGCTCGGCCACACCCTCGACGACGAGGCGTGGCGGGCCACCGTCGACTACTACGTGGGGCGGACGAGCCACGGCTCCACCCTCAGCTCCCTCGTCCACGCCTGGGTCCTGGCCAGGGTCAACCGGGACGAGGCCTGGCGGTACTGCGAGGAGGCGCTGATCGGCGACGTGGTCGACATCCAGGGCGGCACGACCGAGGAGGGCATCCACCTGGGGGCGATGGCGGGCACCCTCGACTTCGTGCAGCGCGGGATGACCGGGCTGGAGACCCGTGACGACGCCCTGTGGCTCGCTCCGGCCACCCTGCCGCAGCTCTCGAAGTTCCGGATGCGGCTCCGCTTCCGCCGGCACTGGGACGTGGACCTGCGGCTGCGCGCCGAGCGGCTGCGGATCGCCGTGCCGGACTCGCGACGGCCGGGCGTGCGCGTCAGGCTGGACGGCAGCGCGTACGTCGTCGATCCCGGCACGTCGCGGTGGCTGGAGCTCCCCGAAGACTCGTCCGGCGGGTGGTGAGGGGCCGTCGGGCTCAAGCGGGCCCGGAGGACACCAGTACGCCGATCTTGTCGATGCGGTGCTCCGGGTTGTGGTGGGCGTCGCGCCAGGAATTCCCGGCCGCGTCGTCCTCCGGGGTCGCGCAGGTGGAGAGAGTGATCATCGCCCGGGACGGCTTCTCGCCCGGCTCGCCCGGCACCTCCGCGCGCTGCTCGGCGAGCGAGCGCTCGGACCGGAAGGACGTCTGCCGGGTGCCGGTGATCCGGTACTCGTACACCGTGCCGCTCTCCGTGACGAGGACCTTGGCCCCCTCGTCCAGTGACGGCAGGTCGCGGAAGGGGCCTCCGGCGGACAGCCGGTGGGCCGTCACCAGGTAGTTCCCGATCTCGCCCGGCCCTACGCCGCCGTGCCCACCGTACGGCGCGGCCGCCTCACCGCGGTCCTGCACGACGGTGCCCGGCCCGTCGTCCGTCGTCCCCTCGTACGGGACGACGCGCAGGTCCCTCACGCCGATCGCGGGGACGGTGAGCTCGGCCGTCTCCGTGCGCGGGTCGGTCCGGTCGGACGGCGGGACGGCGGAGGGGGCCGCCGTGGCCGCCGGGGCCGGGGGAGGCTGTCCCGCACCGGCCGCCGCGGCCGGTCCCCCGGCGGCCAGCAGGACGACGGCCGCGGCCGTCACGGCCCGGGGGACGCCTCGGAGAGCTTGGGAAGGGTTCATGACGGGATCCGGATCGGTGGCCGGTGGGTACAGGGTGCGGGCCCCGGAGCACGGCCCGCACCTTCCAGTACACCACCGGTCAGACGATCGTGTCGGGTGCGCCGAGCACGGCCCGGACCTCCTCCGCGGTCAGTTCCGTGAGCTCCTCCCCCACGAGCAGCCAGCGGGTGATCCCGACCGACTCGAGGAA
Source organism: Streptomyces sp. JH34 (assembly GCF_029428875.1). Lineage (NCBI taxonomy): Bacteria > Bacillati > Actinomycetota > Actinomycetes > Kitasatosporales > Streptomycetaceae > Streptomyces > Streptomyces sp. JH34. The sequence goes on from NZ_JAJSOO010000001.1 coordinate 3,818,451, forward strand.
CGCCAGATCGTGTCCGGCGATCACCAGCGCGCCCTCGTAGGACTCCAGGGCGCTCGTCAGCTGCCGCACGCTCGCCAGGTCGAGGTTGTTGGTCGGCTCGTCCAGCATCAGCAGCTGCGGGGCCGGAGTGGCGAGCATCGTCGCCGCGAGGGCGGCGCGGAAGCGTTCTCCGCCGGAGAGGGTGCCCGCCGGCTGTCCGGCGCGTGCTCCCTTGAAAAGGAAGCGGGCCAGCTGGGAGCGGATCTCGTTGTCGGTGGTCCCGGGCGCCGCGCGGGCCACGTTCGCGGCGACGCTCAGCCCGTCGTCGAGCACATCGAGCCGCTGAGGCAGGAAGCGCAGCGGGACGTGCGCCCTGGCCTCGCCCGACTTGGGTGCGAGCTCCCCGGTGAGGGTGCGCAGCAAGGTCGTCTTTCCCGCCCCGTTGCGCCCGATCAGCGCGATGCGTTCGGGGCCCTGGACGTGCAGCGTGCCGTCGCGCAGGGAACCGAAGCGGGGGTGGAGCCCTCGCGCGCTCAGGACCGTACGGCCTGCCGGGACGGCGGTGTGGGGGAGCCGTACCCGGATCTCGGCGTCGTCCCGGATCACCTCGGACGCCGTGTCGAGCCGCTCCCGCGCATCCTGGAGCCGGTCCTCGTGCAGGCCTCGGAGCTTGCCCGCCGCCTCCTGCGAGGACCTCTTGTGGGCGCCCGCCACGATCCTCGGCGCCCGCCGCTGGGCGTCCAGCTTCTTGTTGTGCCGCTGGCGGCGGGCCACCTTGATCCGGGCCTCCTCCAGCTCGCGCTTCTGACGGCGTACGTCGGACTCGGCCGACCGCACCATGCGTCCGGCCGCCTCCTGCTGGGTGGCCAGCGCCTCCTCGTAGGCCGACCAGCCGCCGCCGTACCAGCTCACCGATCCGGCACGCAGCTCGGCGATGCGGTCCACGCGTTCCAGCAGGTCACGGTCGTGGCTGACCACGACCAGCACACCGGAGCGCCAGGACTCGACGGCCTCGTACAGCCGGTGGCGCGCGAACACGTCGAGGTTGTTGGTCGGTTCGTCGAGCAGCAGGACGTCGGGACGCTCCAGCAGCAGCGCCGCCAGCCGCAGCAGCACGGTCTCGCCACCGGACATCTGTCCCACGGTGCGGTCGAGACCGACGTCGGCGAGCCCGAGCGATCCGAGGGTCGCCAGGGCCCTTTCCTCGACGTCCCAGTCGTCGCCGACCGTCTCGAAGTGCTCCGTGGCGACGTCGCCGGCCTCGATCGCGCGCAGCGCGGTACGCCGCTCGGTGATGCCGAGGGCGCCCTCGACGCGGAGGTCCGTGTCGAGAGTGAGGTTCTGCGGGAGGTGGGCGAGGCGCCCGCCGACGGTCACCGAGCCCCCGGAGGGCTTCAGTTGGCCGGCCAGCAGCCGCAGCAGGGTGGACTTGCCGGAGCCGTTGGTCCCGACGAGCCCGGTGCGGCCCCGGCCGACGGACAGGGAGAGTCCGTCGAGGACCTCCGTGCCGTCCGGCCACCGGAAGGACAGGTCGGAGCAGGTCAGGGATGCGGCGGGCGTGGTGGGATGTGACATGTGGTCCTCGCAGTCGCAAGCGTGAGAGCAGGGGCTTCGTGTGCGAGCACCACGCGGCGACCGGCCGGGAACGGCAGAGGTGCGGTCCTCCGGAGACACGGGGGACGGCTCATGCACCGAGGTCGCATCCACGCGGAGGGTCACGGGGCGGCAGGAAGGCCGACAGGGCGTGACGGGCTACGGCAGGGGCCGTGCCGCGCGATGATCGCGGACCTCAGATGCGCAACGTCCACCTCTATCGGAGACGACAGGACTCAAAAAATGTACACCGCGCCGGGGCCGGGCGGGGTGGAACGCGCACGGACCGCTGGCGATCGAGTCCCGCGGAGGCGCTGCGGTGGCCCGCCCGGTCCGCAGCGTCCGCCCGCGTTCAGGCTCCGCGCAGCCGCTCCGCCTCCTCGACGAGCCAGGCCGGCCGGACCATCTCGACGTTCCGCCCGGTGCCTTCGGCGGCCCGGAGCAAGGCGTCGCCCGCCGCCCGCGGATCCGGCGCCGGCCGGGACAGCGCCTCGGCCGCCTGGGTGAGCGCCTGCGCGGCGGCCGCCTCCACCGCCCCGGCCAGCTGCAGGGACACGGCCGCACGCTCGGCGGCGTCGGCGGCCTCGGCGTACCGGGCTCCGGTCCAGTGGGCCCACGCGGTGTTGTAGAGGCACACGCCCTCGGCGCGGGGGTTCTCCATCTTCGACGCCTCGTCGAGGGCGCCCTCCAGGGCGGCCAGCGCGTCCCTCCTCCGTCCGGTCGCGATCAGCGCGATGCCCTGGGCGTTGAGGGCGTAGGCGATGGCCTCCAGGCTGTCGGCCTCCCGGTACGCGCGGACCGCCTCGCCGCCCGCGACCACCGCCTCCTCCCAACGCCCCAGCACCAGATGGGCGATGGACCGGGCGTTCCACGCGCGCGCCTCGGTGAGCGTGTCGCGTGCGGCGCGGGCGTGCGCGTAAAGCCGGTCGGCGCCCGCGAGCGCCGCGGTTCCTTCACCGAGGTAGCTGTGCGTCAGGCTGAGGCTGAGGAAGGCATGCACCTCGGCCTCGGACTCACCGATTTCGTGGGCCAGTTCGCCGGATCGGGCCAGTGGTCCCACAGCCGCGTCCAGGTCGCCGAGCTGACGGTGGGTGTCACCCAGGCCGAACAGGGCGTTCTGCCACGAGGAGCGGTCGTCGAGCCGCTCGGCCAGCCCGGCGGCCTCGGTGAACAGCGCGACGGCGTCGACCATCGGGCCGCCACTGAGGCGGGCGTGGCCCAAGCCGATGAGATGGGCGAGCCGCGCCCGGTCGTCGGTCACATGTCCCTCCAGCGTCAGGTGCATCGAGATCGCTGCCAGCACCGAGCCGTGCCAGACCAGCCACTCGCTGATCGAACCGAGCAGCAGCGCCGCCTCGTTCATGTCCCCAGCGCGCACCAGATGGTCGAACGCGCGCCGTTGGGGCCGGATGTCGTCCAGGATCCGCCAGTCCGTGCGCGGTGGCGACGCACGCGTGTACCAGCCCGCCGCCTGCCGCTCCATGGCCCGCCGTCCCAGGGCACCTTCCCGGTCCATGGCCGCGTACGCCAGATCGGCGTCCAACGGATGCAGCGCGAAGGTGCGGCTGGCCCGGTCCACCGAGAGCATGCGCGTGCGCAGCAGCCCCGACAGGACGGGCGCCACGGCCAGGCCGGGGGCGAGGCCCGCGACGATCCACTCGACCGCCTCCCGCGTCGCGGGCGTACGGAGCACGGCGAGGACGTTCAGCACGGTACGGCCCTCGGGGCCGAGCCGCTGGTACCGGTCCTGGGCGAGGCCCGCGACGACGTCGCCGCGCAGCGCGAAGTCCTCCAGCACCTCCTGCAGGGTGGGCAGGGCGAGCACGTCGTCCGCCATGACACCGACCAGCAGCTCCAGGGCGCGCGGGACTCCGTGGACACGGACCGCGGCCTGCAGCAGCTCGTCGTCGGACAGGTGCCCCACGCCGATGCTGCCGTCCTGGTCGAGTTCGCGCAGGAGCGCGACGGACTCGACGGGTGGCAGCCCGTCGGACAGTTCCACCTCCACCGCGAAACGGCGGAGTTCCGGTGCGAGGTGCAGCGGGATCTGCGACGTGGCCAGCAGCCGGGGGGTGGACCGGGTGCGGAAGAGACAGTCCAGGAAGACCGCGAGTTCGTCCTCCTCGTCGAGCACGCCGTCGTCCTGGAGCCGGTCGTCGAGGTTGTCCATCAGGATGACGAACAGGTCGTCGCGCATCGCTGCGAACAGTTCGCCGATCTTGTCCCGCAGCGGGCGGTCCGTGGCCCAGAACTCCAGCAGCCGCGTCCTGTCCTCACCGCCGAGGATCTCGGCGCAGTCGAAGTAGAGACGTTCCACGGAGACGCCCGAGGTACGGGTGCTGAGGTTGACCAGCCCCCGGGGCGACGGCGCCCGCACCTGGCCGGGCCACTCGCCCTGCTCCAGCATCTCCATGACCTTCGCCGCGACCGAGCTCTTGCCCATGCCCCGGCGCCCGGTGACCGTCACCATGCGGACGGCCGGGTCGGACAGGTGCCGGCCGATCGCGTCCCGAACCTCGGTACGGTCCTTGAACAGTTCGAGGCCGTGTGCGACCGGCAGCCCGACGACCCTGGACACCGCGGGTCCCGCCGCCCCGTCCGCGCTGGGCAGCGCCTCCGGGTCGGCGATCGCCAGCAGCCGCGCCAGCTCGGCCCGCCGGGGTGCGGCGACCCGGGCGAGGACGTGGTCGATACGGGCAGCGGTGAGCCGTGCGGCGCCCTCCCACCGATGGTGTTCGGCGACGACACCGACGATGCGGGGCCCGGACCACACGGCTGCGCCGGACATCCCCGACCACGGCGACACCTCGGGGTCGGGATCGGCGGCGGCCGCCTGCACCGTGATCTCCAGGGTGCCGGTGCGCAGGTTGGACAGCGCCGCGACGGTTCCGTCCGCCTGGTGCAGCTCGCGGAACTGCCGGCCGTCCGTGCCGCGCCGCCGCTTCCACAGCGGGAACCCCGCGGCGTGCACCGTGACGACGGCATGACGGTCGTCGCCGATGCGGCCGAACGGCGCGGGTCCGACGGCGGCGGTGCCCTCCGGGGGCTCGAAGGCCAGCACCGCCACATCGGTCCCGTCGTCCGACCAGACGGTCACCGCCGCAGCCGACCACTGGCCGGGCCGGTCGGCGTCGAAGCGCACCCGCACGGCGGAGGCCCCGGCCACCACGTGCAGGGCGGTCAGCACCGCCGTGTCGCCGACCCGGTACCCGGACCCCCGGCGCCGGGCGCCCGCGGCCGTGGTGACGATGACCTCCGCGATGCGGTGCGGGTCCAGGCCCGCCGTCGCCCGGTCAGTCCTCACCGAGCAGCTCGTCCCCGGAGATCAGCGCCGCCCGGTCCGGCGCGTCCGCCGTCACCGGCTGGAGGGTGAGGGTGAGCCGCTGTGTGACGGCGGACGACTGCTTCGCCGTGGCGCCGGCGTCGAACACCCAGAACCGGACCTTCACTCCCGGCTCGCGGCTCCGCTCGACCCCCACTGTCAGTTCGAGCTCCACCTGCTCGGCCTTGAACCGCAGACCGGAGCCCTCCCCGTCCTCCATCGCCCGGCTCAGTTCCTGACGCAGCTGCGCGATCATGTCCGCCAGCTCGACCGCATCGTTCACAACCAGATCCCCCCGCGAGTCCGCACACCCAACTGCCCACCGGACAGGCCCACATCATCACGCATGGGCCCCCGGTGGCGTCCAGCCGGTGAGCGCGGGTGCCCCCCGTGCGGGGGAGGCGACGAGCGGCCCGCCCGCCCCGTCAGCGCAGGGTCTTGAGCATCTCCGCCCCGAACGGCGTGATGTCCTCCGTACGCCCGCGCAGGGTCTTTGCGGCCCACTCGGGGTCGGCGATCAGCGCACGGCCCACGGCGACCATGTCGAACTCGTCCCGCTCCATCCGGTCCAGCAGTTGGTCGATGCCGGTGACCGAGGAGCCGTCGCCCTGGAAGGCGCTGAAGAAGTCACCGTCGAGGCCGACCGAACCGACGGAGACCGTCGGCCTGCCGCTGATCTTCTTCACCCATCCGGCGAGGTTCAGGTCGGAGTCCTCGAACTCCGGGAGCCAGTAACGGCGGGTGGACGCGTGGAAGACGTCGACGCCGGCCTCGGCCAGCGGCGTGAGGAGGGCGTCCAGTTCCTCGGGCGTCCGGGCGAGCTTCGCCTCGTAGGCGTCCATCTTCCACTGGGACATGCGGAAGAAGAGGGGGAAGGAGTCGGACACGGCCGCGCGGCACGCCGCCACGATCTCCGCCGCGAAACGGGTACGCGCGACGATGCCGCCGCCGTACGCGTCGGTGCGGCGGTTGCTGCCCTCCCACAGGAACTGGTCGATCAGGTAGCCGTGCGCACCGTGCAGCTCCGCACCGTCGAAGCCGAGGCGCTCCGCGGCGGCCGCCCCGTCCGCGAACGCGGCGATGACGTCGTCGAGGTCCTTCTGCGTCATCGCGCGGCCCTTGGGCTCACCGGACAGCGACACACCCGACGGGCCGACCGGCTCCGCGTCCGCCACGGGCGGCGCGCCCTCGGCGCGTGTGACACCCACGTGCCACAGCTGCGGAATGATCGCCCCGCCCTCCCGGTGCACGGAGTCGACCACGCCCGACCAGCCCGCGAAGGCGTCCTCGCCGTGGAACAGCGGTATCCGCCCGCTCGTACCGGCCGAAGCGTGATCGACGTAGGTTCCCTCGGTGATGATCAGTCCCACGCCTCCGGCGGCCCGGCGGGCGTAGTACTCCGCGACGTCCTGGCCCGGAACGCCGCCCGGGGAGAACTGCCGGGTCATGGGGGCCATGGCGATGCGGTTGCGGGAGGTCAGTCCGCGGACCGAGAAGGGACGCGAGAGGGCGTCTGCTGCACGGCGGGCATTCTCGTCTGTCACTGGGTGTCCTGTTCGTGGCGGGGTCGGGTCCACCCGTCGCCAACACGTGCACGCCGCCACGGCATCCCGCCGCCGGGCCCGATGTGGTCAAGGTCTCCCCTCGAGTCGAGGACGGACGGAGTGAGGCCCGCCCGTGCGAGGCCGTTCCCGGAGTGGGACGGTCGGCCACTTGATCTCCCTCGCGCCGTCCAGCAGTCTTCGGCCGACGCCGAAAGCGTTCGGTGGCCGGCGAAGGGATGGATGTCCATGACCAGCGAGTACCCCGGGCTGTACGAGAGCTTCGACGACCGGTTCCGCGCGGGGCGGTGCATGAACGGCGACGACGGCCTGGAGGTCCTGTACACCGGCTGCCGCTGGGCGGAGGGGCCCGTCTACGTGCCCGCCTGGCGGCAGCTGGTCTGGAGCGACATCCCGAACGACCGGATGCTGCGCTGGGACGAGGAGACCGGCGCCGTCAGCGTCTTCCGCCGTACGGCCGGCTACACGAACGGCAACACCCTGGACCGTGAGGGGCGGCTCGTCACCTGCGAGCAGGGCAACCGGCGGGTGACCCGGACCGAGCACGACGGCACGGTGACGGTGCTGGCCGACCGGTGGCAGGGCAGGCGCCTGAACAGTCCGAACGACGCGACGGTGAAGTCCGACGGCTCGATCTGGTTCTCCGACCCGGACTTCGGTATCACCAGCGACTACGAGGGATATCGCGCGGACAGCGAGATCGGCTCCAACAACGTCTACCGCATCGACCCGGACAGCGGCGGAGTACGCATGGTCGCCGACTGTTTCGGCGCGCCGAACGGGCTGGTCTTCTCCGCGGACGAGCGGCAGCTGTTCGTCTCCGACACGCGGGCGGGCTTCGTCCGGGTCTTCGACGTACGGGACGACGGCACCCTGTCGGACGGTGAGGTCTTCGCCGAGGCCGGGGTGCGCGAGGCGGCCCGCTTCGACAACCTCCGCTTCGACGACGGCGGCCGGCTCTGGGTCGCCGCCATGGACGACGGAGTGCACTGCTACGACCCGGACGGCACGCTGATCGGACGGCTCGCCGTCCCGGAGGCGGTGGCCAACATCTCCTGGGGCGGTGCCAAGCGCAACCGCCTCTTCATCACCGCGGAGACCAGCCTCTACTCGGTCGTCATGGGCGTCACGGGGACCCACCCGACGGGCCCGGGCCGCAGGCCCTGGCTGGACGCGGCACGATGAACACGGCCTGAGCCGGGCGGAGGCCGGGGCTCCGGACATCCGTCGCGCTCTCCGCCGTCGCGGCCCGGAGAGGCCCCGCCGTGCTATCTACTCCGGCGGCTCGAGCTTGCGGAAGTACGTCCAGCTGGTCTCGTTCGGCTCGCTCCACTTCTCCGGGGCGTGCGCGAACTCCGGGTGGTGCTCCGCGATGTAGGCACGGGTCCGCTCGGGCACCTCCGCGTACGAGCCGAGCTTGCGGCCCCGGCAGTGGAAGGTGAGACCGCCCGGCCGCTGCCCGCGGGCCATCCACGGGAGCCACGGAGACATCCGCGTCCACGACATGGTGGCCGGGACGCTTGCCGCGGGGCCGGCCAGGTCGGCGCGGTCGGTGAAGAACTGGAAGAGCTCCAGGGCCCTGTAGGTGTCCCCCGCCGAGTGGACGGGGTACTGGGCGACCGGCAGTGGCGAGGGGTAGGAGAGCGGGATCTCCAGACTGAAGCAGACCTGTCCGCCCAGCTCGGTCGTCGGGACCGGGAAGGGACGCCACTTCTGGTTCGCCGGGTCGTTCCAGACGTGTGTCACCGGGAGGTCCTGCCAGGTCTCCAGGATCTCGCGGGTGGCGGGGTCCAGGTAGAAAGCCGCCTCACGTGTGAGCAGTTGCCAGGCGTCCGGGCCGGCATCGGCGTCCTGGACCAGGCGGGCGACGTTCAGCCCCTCGAAGCCGAAGACACGCTGGTAGGGCTCGTCCGGGGCCCATGAGTACACGTCTCCTGACCAACAGTACGTGACCTCCTCGCCGTCGAGCGACGCGCGGGTGCGGGCGAGGGAGCGGAGCAGCTCTGCGGGTGTCGTCATACGGACCACTGTGCGCGGCCACCGGGGTCCGGGGGAAGCACCTCCGCGATCCGGCCCGCTCCTCCCGGGAGGCGGCCCGCGCGCCGCGGCCTCACGAATTCCACGACGGAGGGTCGAATTTCTCCGATAATGCGCGGTTATTCGCCTCCCGTCCCCTGCCCGAGGGAATTACCGGGAACGCCGGCTGTGCCGCCGCACATGCGAAGGTGGGCCACGGAACTGGGTGATCATTTTCGTGATATAGTCATAATGAATTTACAGGACGCCTCGAAAAAAGGGGAATGGCGTGAATACCGAGAAGGTTACGGCTCGACGTCTCACGGCCGAACAGGTTGCGGAACTGGGCCTCCAGGACGGCATTTTCGTCTCGGCGGAGATGGATGACCTTCCTCTCGACTGCTTCGCCCCGGCATTCCTCACGGAGCCGGGTAAGAATTTCGAGGGCGGTTCCTTCGCTGCGAGGACGATCTTCGGCAAGGAAATTCATGTCCTCCCGGACAACGCCGAAGAGCGCGGAATATGGGTCGCTGACAAGGCGGGCGAGGAGATCGAGGTTCTCCGGAGTGCCGGCGTCCTCCTGAACCTCGCCCTTTTCGTGCCCGACGGGAGCATGGAATCCCTGGATGCGCTCTACGGCGCCGCACGGGACGCGTTCGGCGCGGGCATCGTCCAGCGCTGGAGCGAGGAGACCGTCGCCGTACCGGACGTCAAGATCGACCTGTACGAGGAGCCGGCCCGGGGGCGGAAGAACGGTAACGCCCAGAACCGTGACCGCCGTGCCCTGGACATCTACCCGACCCGCGTGCGGTTCCTGGAGCCCAGCGAAGGCTGGAAGTTCGTCGTCGAACCGCACAAGGAGGTCGTCGACGACACCCCGACGATCTGACCTGATGGCGGGTTAGGCGTCGATGTCCGGTGGGAGCCCGTCAGTTCACTGACGGGCTCCTCCCCGTTCGCGGGGGAGACCGTCGCGATGCCGCGCTCCGCACCCGACGGCAGCCGCATGCCCGTCGGCCGGCCGGGCCTCCCGAGCCCGCCGCCGCCCTCGTGTGTCGCGGAACCCCTGCGTTTGTCGCCGACCCCCAGCGGGTTCGTCCGCGATCCGTAACAGAGGCACCTGATCAGGGCGTTCGTGTGACTTGATGGGGGCACGGCATCGGTGGAGTCAGCAAAAGGGGCGGGCGGACATGGCAAAGCACAAGGGAAGGGGATGGCACAGCCGGCTCCTCGCGGCGGGGCTCGGAGTGACGGCGCTGGCCGCCGCCACCTCGGTGTGGAGTGCTCAGGCCGACCCCACGGGAGGACGGCAGCCGGAGGCGCGGCCCCAGGAACAGGCCGTGACGAAGGTGGCGGCCGACATCGCGCACGCCTCGGACGGCGGGCCCCGGGGCGTCAACATCACCATCGACGACGGACCGGACCCGGTCTGGACGCCGCAGGTGCTGCAACTGCTCAAGGACAGCGGTGTGAAGGCCACCTTCTGCATGGTGGGCACGCAGGCCAAGGCCTACCCCGACCTGGTCAAGAAGGTCGTGGCCGACGGACACCGGCTGTGCGACCACACCGTCTCGCACGACACCGCCATGGACACCAAGTCCGAGGCCTACCAGTCCCAGCAGATCCTGGATGCCGAACGCATGATCACCGAGGCGTCCGGAGGCGTCCGGCCGCAGTACTACCGGGCTCCGGGCGGTGCCTTCACCCCGTACAGCCGGAAGCTGGCCGCGTCCCGGGGTATGCGCCCGCTGGGCTGGAACGTCGATACCAAGGACTTCGAGCACCCCGGCGTGGACACCATGGTCGACACCGTCAAGAGGGAGATCCCCAACGGGCCGACCATCCTCTTCCACGACGCGGGCGGGGAGCGTTCCGAGACCCTGGCCGCTCTGCGCGAGGTGCTGCCCTGGCTGAAGGAGCAGGGGTACTCCTTCGGCTTCCCCGTGCGCTGAGCTGAGGCCCGCGGCCCCCGTGAACGTCCCGAAGCCCCCGGCCCACGGCCAGGGGCTTCCGCAGGGAGCGGGTCACGAGAGGCGAGACGGTCCGCCGACGCCGACGCGCTGCCCCCGGACCGGGCCGGGCGGGCGGATCAGCGGAGACCGGCGAAGAGATCGGTCTCGGGTACGGCCGTGCCGGCGGTGCCCTGGACGCGGACGAAGGTCTCCGTGCCCATCAGCTCGCGGAACCTCTCCCGGCCCATCTTGAGGAAGAAGATGTTCTCGCCCTGACTGGCGTGCGCGGCCAGAGCGTCGAACTTCTGGTCGCTGAACGCGGCAGTGTCCACCCACGTGCTGATCTCGTCGTCCGGGAGACCGATCTCGGCCATCGCGGCGGTCTCGGCAGGATCCGGCTCCGGCATGTCCTCCTGGAACTCGCGCATGGTCTCCCCGAACCGCTGCATCATCGACCGGGGCATCGTCGTCCAGTACACCTTCGGCGTCAGCGCGGTCCTCTCCAGCGCCGCCATCGTGATGCGGTGGGCCTGGATGTGGTCGGGGTGGCCGTAGAAGCCGTTCTCGTCGTAGGTGACGACCACATCGGGCCGGTAGTGCTCGATGAGTTCCGCGAGCCGGGCGGCGCCTTCCTCGACGGGGGTCCCCCAGAAGGAACCGGGGGCGTCGTTGCTCGGCCAGCCGATCATCCCGGAGTCGGCGTAGTCCAGCATCTCCAGGTCGCTGATCTTCAGGACCTCACAGCTCGCCTCGAGTTCCTGGCGGCGCATCGCGGCGACGGCTGCGGGGTCGTGCCCGGGATCGCCCGGCTTGACGCCTCCCGGTCCGTCGCCGCAACCGCCGTCGGTACAGGTCACCAGAACCGTGCGGATGCCTTCCGCGGCGTACCGCGCGAGGACTCCTCCGGTCCCGGTGGCCTCGTCGTCGGGGTGGGCGTGTACTGCCATGAGCGTCAAGGGCCGGTCAGTCATGAGAAAAGTCCTCCTGCGGAACTACGTCCTGGTCCGGACGCGCGGCGGGCTCACCGCGGTCCTGGGGCCCGGATCCTGACGGGACGGACGACCTCGCGGTCCCGTGTCCCCCGCCCGTGCGGCGCCGGTGCTTCGGTCGATGCAACCGTGCGGGCAGGGTCGGCTGTTCCCGGCGCGGATCGCTCTTTCCGGGCACCGGCGTTCCCGGGGGGTTCCGAGGACGGGGCGGCGGTGATCCGGCAGCGCCCGCCACGCCCGGTTGCGAGGGTTCAAAGGGAGCCGCGCCGAGCTACCTCGAGCTGTGCCGAGCCGCGCCGAGCTTGCTGCGCCGAGCTGCGGTCCGCCGCACGTCACCTGCACCCGCCCTTTGAGTTGCCGCCCGACCGAGCCCGTGTGGTGATGGCTCAGGAAGAAGCCGGATGCCCAGCGGCACCCGGGCGCCGCGCGGGCGCGGCACAGGGGCGGCCACATGAGTTCGACCCTTCTCATGGCGGCCACCGGGAAGGCGGCAGGGCGCCTGCGTGCGCCCAGCTCGCCGCGTTCGCGGTGGTCAGCGGGCTCGTCATCGACCTGATCGTCTGCTACTGGCTGGAGGGACTCCCCAGCGGCAGGTTCTGGATCACCTGGTCCGTCTGCTCGTTCATCGTCGCCGTGGTCGCCGTGGTCGCCTTCGTCGCAGCGATCCTGCAGAAGCTGCTCGGGGCCGCGGGCACCCTCGTGACGGTCGTCGTGCACCACGGGATGTCGTCGGCCCCTGCCGTCCGGTACCACGGGATGTCGTCGGCCCCTGCCGTCCGGTACCACCCGGCCCCGGTCACGGCAGCAGGGCCCGGACCGTGCGTCACGGTCCGGACCCTGCTCCGCGCGGCGCCGCCCTGCGGCGGGTGTGCGTCAGCTCTCCGCGGTGTCGTCGCCCGCCTGCCCGGCACCCTCGGCCGTGCCTGCCTTCTCGCGCATCTTGCGCACCAGCTCGGCCTTCTGGTCGGCGGCACCCTTGCGATCGAGGTTGCGGTGCGGACCGTTGTTCTGCCGTTCGGCGCGGGACAGCCTCTTGCGCTGGCCGCCACCCATGCCCACGGGGTTGTTGATGTTCTTGCTCACGGTCATGGGTTCTCCCGGAATGATGTGAAGTGATCTGAGGATTCATCGGTGAGGCACGGGCGCGCGACGTCGAGTGATGCCAGCAGGGGCCCGTGACGCTCTCACCCGTAAATCGGCGTCTGGAAGAAGATGACAAAGACGTTACCGGGTTCTGTCGTCCCCGCACACCAAGCCCTGTCGGTACCCCGGCGCCGGCCGCGCTTTCGCTGATCGCCTGGCGCATTGAGGCCCGGCTCATGCATGAGGCGTAGGGAGACTTTCCATGCCTGTGGAACGTGGTTCTCCTCCAGTCGCTGTGGTCGCCGCACATTCCGTCACGTGTGCTCGGATCCCGCCTCGGCGCACGCGAGGCCGCAGCGCTGATGGACATGGACGGCTGACGAGAAGGTGCTCGTGGCCACCGACCATGCCCGTCGGCAACTCTGTGCCATCGGAAGGAATCGTCCCGTCGGCGCCAGGCAGGCCGCGCCGGGCCGACCACGGGCAGGCGCACCGAAGGGTCCACCGCGTCGGAAGCGGGCAGGCGGTTCGTCGTTCTGTTGGCCCTTCTACGGCTCGACCTGAGGTGGCGGCCGGCCTCGACCAGCTCGTGCGGGCCCGGCGTGAAGAGGCGGATGACCAGGCATCGGGCACGGACATGGCGCGAGATGCCTGAACTGGTCCAGACAGCAAAGAAGCCCCCGGCCATTGGCCTGGGGCTTTTTCATGGAGCGGGTGACGAGAATCGAACTCGCGCTCTGCGCTTGGGAATCAACGGCTCTTGGGCTGCCAGAGGGGGCTATGACCTGCGATTTCCCATGAGGGAGCTTGGGTTTCCATGGCCTCTGGAAGCTGTACCTGACCGCTGTTGTCCGCTCTGCTGGGCATGGATGGGGCACGAGGTCAGCGGTGCTGCGGACTCTGCCAGGGGGTGCTCCGGGTGGGCCGGCGCGTCAGAGAGGGATGATGCGGACCTGGTCTCCGCAGAGTTTGGTCATGTCGTCGCTGTCGGAGGTCAAGAGGGCGACGGGTTTCTGCTGACGCAGGGCGACCTCGGCGACCGTGGCGTCGATGGCGTACTTGTGTCCGTGCAGCCCAGCCCCTTTGAGGAGTTCTGCTGCCGCTTTCGCCGCTTGTTCGGTGACCGGCTCCACCTTGACGCGGGAGAGGGCCCAGTTCAGACGGGGCATGTTGGTGCGGGAGTGAGTGACTTCCACGATGGTGTTGGCCCCGATCACCAGGTCGGCGCCCAAGTCGTGGAAGACCTGAAGCATCGCTAGGAGCTTGCGGTCCTGCGCGATCCAGGCGGAGAGCCCTTCCGAGTCAAGGACGACGGTTTCGATGCGCTCGCTCACGCGGCGTCCGCGTTATCGGAGGAACCGGCAGCACCGAAGATCTTCGAGCGGGCCTCGGCGAGCTCCTCGTCCCTGAAGGGCCCATGCTCTTCCTCGTGCCGGCGAAGGTCGTCGCCCAGGAGCTGGTGCCGGATCTGGCGGGCTACGGCCTCCGCCACGTAGCCGGAGACGTTGTCCGTGAGCTTGCGGAGCTCCGCCACCTGGTCGCTGGGAAGCGTGACGGTGATGCGAGTCGTTGAGGACATACGTCAAGCATACTGGAGTATGCGTGCAGGCTTGGGTTTGCGGCACCGATTGTTCCGGTCAAGGTTTCGCGACCGGATGGTGCGGTTTCCGGCGCTGGGAGTACAAGCCTGCGGGCCATGCGCGTATCGGTCAGAAGGGCGGTTCGAGGTAGCTGCGGCCATCGCTCTGTGGCCCCCAGTCCCAGGACTCCTCCAGGAAAGGCTCGGAGTCGGGGGCGTCGTGGCCCCACGCTTCCAGCGCCTTCCGGGCAACACGCCGGTTGGAGATATCGCCGCTGGTGTCCAGGATGGTGCGCGCGTGCACGGCGAGGTGATCGCGGTGCTCGGCGAGCGCGGGGTGCTCGGCGAGGATGAGCGCGGCGATAACGGCGGCTTCGCGCACGTCCTCGTGGCTTTCTCGAAGGAAGGGCGAGACCGCCTGGTAGAGCATCGGGCGCAGGTCCCGGAAGGACGCCACGATGGTGCCGGGGGTCAGGAAGCCAGGGAAGTGCTGCTCCGTGCGGCTCGCAATCTCGTCGGAGGCGTCGTAAGCCGTAGAAACCAACCAGTTCAACAGTGCCGCGCGGATGGGGACGTTGCGATAGGGCCGGGGGGTCGTAGCCGCCGGGTGGGTGAGGATGCCGGCGACGTACAGGGCGGCGGGGGCAGTGGCTTCGTAGATGGTGTTCTGGTGGCCGACCATCTCACCTAGCTCTGACAGAGCGTTGACCTGGGCCCTGGGCCCTGGGGTCGGGCGTCAGCAGCCGTGTGAGGACCTCGGGGAGGTCCTCACCGTTCCCAAAAGGCGTCTCGAGCGAAGCCCAATCAGTCTCCGACAGGACTACCTGGTACGGCGGCAAGTCGGGCTCGCGGGGTGCGCCGGCGTTGGAACAGCTGTGGTTCACAGGCAAAACCTAGACCAGGCGTCGGATGCAATGCTCATGGTCTACGGCGGTGCGGACGGACGTCGCCGCCTGTGCCAGGCAGGCCGCGGAGCTGACCACGGGCAGGCGTGCTGAAGGGGCCACCACATCGGAAGCGGGCATGCGGGTCGTTGTTCTGTTGGCCTTTCTCGCCTGGAGCGGCAGCGCGAGGTTGTGGCCGGCCCCGACCAGCTCGTGCGGACCCGGCGTGAAGCGGCGGATGACCGCATCTGGCACGGATACGGCACGAGATACCTGAACTGGTCCAGACAACAAGAAAGCCCCCTGCCCCTGGGGCTTTTTGATGGAGCGGATGACGAGAATCGAACTCGCGCTCTGAGCTTGGGAATCAACGGTTCTTGATCGGCTGTAGTGGCTCTGACCTGCATGTTTGTCTGGATCGGTTGAGGGTGGTGTGGTCGCTGGGTGCCGTGCTTGACCGCTGTTGTCCGCTCTGAAGGGCACGGATGGGGCAGGAGGGCGATCGATGCCGCCGTGCCGTGGGTGGGGAAGTTTCACCGCGCTGGATCAGGCGCTCGCGACCGTGCGATTTCACCCCTGGCGATCTGCCCCAAGGCGATCCGGTCGGCGGTCATCGATCCGGCTCCGTAGTACCGGCGGTCGACGGGCTGCGTCTCATTGCGGTCACCAGCAAGGAACCTCATCGTGAGGTACTAAGGTGCCGTGGACGCGGAGGTGGGATTTATGACCACGGCTTCGAAGCCACCCCGGCAGTCGCCGCTCAAGGTGGATCCGGCGACGGATAAGTTGATCAGCCAGGGCGCGCACTTCCTGGGCCTGACGAAGAAGGATCTGGTCGCGGAGGCGGTGCGGGTTTACCTGGACCAGCGGCGTGAGGATCTGCGTGAGGGGATGGTGGAGGCGCTCAGCGTCCTGGACGGCTCCCTGAAGTCGGACGTCATGCTCCTGACCGTTCTGACATCGGAGGAGATCGACGCGGTCGGCGGGATCGACGAATGACCGGTCCCGCTGCGATGCGGCCCGCCAGGCCCACCTTGCGATGCCTGCGCGATGACCTCGGACTCCCCCTGCCGGCGGTGACCGACCCCTCGGACGAGATCGAGCACCCGATCCTGGCTAAGACCGCTGAGCAGTTCGCGGCGGACGATGCCAAGCATGAGCGCATCCGCGCTGTCGATGACCAGGTGTTGGTCAAGGTGAAGGTCCAGCGTTGGCGCGGGGCGGTCTGGGTTGACGCCGACCTGCCGTGGCTGGTGGCAGCCGGCCGCCGCGAGGACGGCTGGCGACGACTTCTATGCCGCTCTCGAAGCCGACGGCAAGACTGCCCGAACCCGCTACAACGCCGGCAACGCCGACGCGCTCAAGTCCGCCACGGTCTGAGGTTCTGTGCTGGAGTGGGTGACGGAAAACGGAACGGGAGCCACCTGTGCTGCAGACGCTCCGGTGGCGCAGACGTCAGGCCCAGAAGGCTTCGGTGACGACGATCTGGGGATCGGCGTGGCGCCGCATGAAGGTGTAGATGAGCCAGCCGCGTCCGCCGGCCAGGTCCACGATGTGGGGGCCGCCGGGGCTTGTAGAGGCCAGAGGTCGGACGGTCATCCAGTGCGGGAGCGAGGCATCGGCGTCGATCCCCCGGAAGTACGGGTCTTCGGCCGTGATCAGTTCCGCACGGGCACTCATGATCAGGTCACTGCCTTCGGCGGGCATGTTCTGGAAGTCGTGCTGCGCCTGCTTCGTCCAGTCCATTTGCCAAGGCGGCCGGAGTGGTTCGTCGATCACTCTCCGGGCTTCCTCTCAGCGGCTTCGTGCCGGAGGCGGCTGTACTCCTCCAGAAGCCGGAGGGACTCCTCGGGGTCCTCGGACTTGGCGGCGCGGGTTTCGAGGTCGCGAAGGTGCGAGTCGAGGGCGGGATTCCGGGCGATGGCGTACTGCGTCCACCACAGGCGCATGAAGGCGGGCACGGGCGTGATGTTGAAGGCGTCGCCGATGACGCGCTTCCAGTGCGCCTCAAAGTCCGGGAGGAGGTGCGGAGTGTGGTCCTGAATCGCCAACCGAAGTGCTTGGGGCGTGTGTTCGGGCATGGGTGGCAACCGCAGGGGTTCCCCCTCGTACCCATCGAAGTGGAGTGCGTGGGCGGGCATGGTTCGTGCTCCTTGGTGTGGAGGGTGGGTCAGGCCGCCTCGCGTCGGTCCTCGTGCGACTCGTGCCCGCGGGCCATCTGCTCGAACCACTCGGCCGGCACCAGGTAGGCGACCGTCTTTCCCTTGCGGGTGATGGCGGCGGCCTCACCGGCGATCCGGGTCCGGTCCAGGATCTCGCCCATCCCCTTGCGCAGGTCGATGGTCGTGTACGTCTTCGTCTCCATATGCCGAAGCATATAGCAACTATCATAGTTGACATATGTGCCCGTGGGGTGCGGCGGTTGGAGGAAGCCAGCAGGCGCATCGGGTGCAGAGCGGGCGCGGAGTGCCTGATCGGGCTTATGGCAACAAAAAAAGCCCCCGGCCGCTGGCCTGGGGCTTTCGTGGAGCGGGTGACGAGAATCGAACTCGCGCTCTGAGCTTGGGAAGCTCATGTTCTACCATTAAACTACACCCGCGAAGCGCGCCGATGATGATCGGCTGTGCATCGTCCCACACTGTACCCCATCGCAGACCCCCGGTGAGTTCGCCGCGGGGTCCGCGTGGCTTTGCGTGGGGTGGACGCGGGTGCGGGTGGCGGGAGTTGGGGGCGTAGCGTGGGCGGTCGGAGTGCCGCCTGGAGTGGCGTCCCGTTCATCCCCTAATGTGGCGGTCTCGTCCAAGGCTGGTTGGGGAAGGGACTTGATGGAGTCGATGGAGCGCACCGTCGTCCGCTGTGCCGAAGGGCACGTTTTTGCCGCGTCGTCGTTCCCGATGCAGCAGCTCGGGTCCGCGCGGATCGGGCCGGGGCGGCTGATCCGCTGTCCGCGTTGTGCTCGGTTGCGGCAGGCCGTTCCTGTGGCGCTCGAGGAGCGCTAGAGCAGTGACGCAGGCGCGCGAGGCGGTCCGGTTGGGGTCGGCTCGCGCGTTCTGCGTATCCTCGATGCGTGCTTCTCTCAGATAAGGACCTCCGGGCCGAGATCGATGCCGGGCGGGTTCGCATTGACCCGTTCGACGCTTCGATGGTGCAGCCCTCGAGCATCGATGTGCGGCTGGACCGCTACTTCCGGGTGTTCGAGAACCACCGCTATCCGCATATCGATCCCGCCGTCGAGCAGATCGACCTGACGCGTCAGGTCGAGCCGGACGGCGACGAGGCGTTCATCCTCCACCCCGGGGAGTTCGTCCTGGCCTCGACGTACGAGGTCATCTCGCTCCCCGACGACCTGGCGTCGCGGCTGGAGGGGAAGAGCTCGCTCGGGCGGCTCGGGCTGGTGACGCATTCGACCGCCGGATTCATCGACCCCGGTTTCTCGGGGCACGTCACTCTGGAGCTGTCCAATCTGGCGACCTTGCCGATAAAGCTCTGGCCGGGAATGAAGATCGGGCAGCTCTGCATGTTCCGGCTGTCTTCCTCCTCCGAATTCCCGTACGGATCCGAGCGTTACGGATCGCGTTATCAGGGCCAGCGAGGGCCGACCGCCTCGCGTTCCTACATGAATTTCCATCGGACACAGGTGTGATACGGCATGGCTGGTGAAGCGCGGGAGAATCTGACGTACGAGGCCTTCGGGCACGCCGTACGTGAGCTGGCACAGGCCGTGGCCGACGACGGCTTCGAGCCGGACGTCGTGCTGAGCATCGCGCGGGGCGGGGTGTTCGTCGCGGGTGGTCTGGCCTACGCCCTGGACTGCAAGAACATTCACCTGGTGAACGTCGAGTTCTACACCGGAGTCGGGACCACGCTGGAAATGCCGGTCATGCTGGCACCCGTCCCGAATGCCATCGACTTCACGCAGAAGAAGGTCCTGATCGCCGATGACGTCGCCGATACCGGCAAGACGCTCAAGCTGGTCCGCGACTTCTGCATCGACCATGTGGCCGAGGTGCGCAGCGCGGTCATCTACGAGAAGCCGCAGTCGCTCGTGAAGTGCGAGTACGTGTGGAAGAAGACCGACCAGTGGATCAACTTCCCGTGGAGCGTGGAGAAGCCCGTCGTGCGTCGTGAGGGCCAGGTACTCGACTCGTAGGTCCCGGCCCGTGGGTGCGGACACGAGCACGGACACGGGCACGGCCAGGGACACGGGAAGGCCCCGGTGCTGTGCACCGGGGCCTTCCCGCACGTCGGACCGCGTCGGATCAGATCGTGCCGAGCTTGATGATCGAGAGCAGTGCGATCAACTGGATCGCCGAGGCGCCCAGGGCCTTCGGCCACGGCAGGTCGTGCGACTTGCTCACCATCGAGGTGAAGAGCGCTCCGGCCGCCAGCCAGGTGATCCAGCCGAGGATCTGCACCAGGGCGTTCTCGCCGCCGAGGAACAGGGCGAAGAGCAGGCGGGGCGCGTCCGTGATCGACATGATGAGCATCGAGAGGCCCACGGTCGGCTGCCACGCGCCCGTGCCGCCTAGCTGGCGTGCCAGGGTGTGGGTGACGGCGCCGAGGACCAGTCCGCCGATGACGAAGCCGACCCCGGTGAAGATCACGTACGGGGCGGCGGTGGAGACCTCCGCGTGGATCGCCTCGTCGCGTGCCTGGTCGAAGCCGAAGAGCGCGAGCAGTCCGTAGATGAACGTGACGGCGATCGCGGTGCCCCACACGGGGTAGTCACGCATCTGCCAGAACGTCGGTCCCGGCCGCATCACGATGCCGCTCAGCAGCTGCTTCCAGTGGAGCCGTGGCCCCGAAGGCTGCGCGGGGGCCTGGCCGGCCTGGTAGGTGTTCCCGTCGCCGTAGGGGTCCTCGTTGATGCTGAACGCCTGGGTGTGACCCGGGGCGTTGGCATACGGGTCCTGTTGCGAGGGCTGGTGATACGGGTCGCCGAAGTACTCCGGTTCGCCGTGCCCGCCTGCGTGTCCGTTCCCACCCCCGTGTCCGTTGCCGCCGTGCCCGCCGCCGTACGGGGCGCCCTGGGAGCCTCCGTACGGTGCGCCGTTGCCTCCTGCCGGGGGCCACGACTGCCCGCCGTAGGGCGGCGGTGATGCCTGCGCGCCGTACGGCTGTTGCTGCTGCGGGTGTTGTTGCGGTGTGCGGTTGTCCCGGCCGCGTCCGATCCTGAATCCAGCCACACCTCGAACGTACCTGGTCCGCACGGGTGCGGTGTGGGGGCCGGGGGAACACGGGCCCATTGCGGCCTAGCTGTGACATCCCCTAGGGGGACCCCGGGGGGTCTGCCCCACCCCGCGGAGGGCCGTCGACGGCCGGCTGCCGGGGTCGGCGCCCCGGGACAGACCGAAGCGGCCGGTCCTGCCCCCGAGGCAGGTCCGGCCGCTTCCGTGGTGGGAGACAGCTACTGGACGGGTTCCGGTTCCGGCCGGCCGGCCGGCTCCGCCTCGCCCGCCGGGTCGGCGGGCGTCTTCACCGATTCCAGGAGCAGCTGCGACACGTCGACGACCTGCACCGACTCCTTCGCCTTGCCGTCGTTCTTCTTGCCGTTGACCGAGTCGGTCAGCATCACGAGGCAGAACGGGCACGCGGTGGAGACGATGTCCGGGTTGAGCGAGAGGGCTTCGTCGACACGCTCGTTGTTGATGCGCTTGCCGATCCGCTCCTCCATCCACATCCGGGCACCACCGGCGCCGCAGCAGAAGCCGCGCTCCTTGTGGCGGTGCATCTCCTCGTTCCGGAGTCCCGGGACCTTGGCGATGATCTCGCGCGGGGGCGTGTAGATCTTGTTGTGACGGCCCAGGTAGCACGGGTCGTGGTACGTGATCAGACCCTCGACCGGGGTCACCGGGATCAGCTTGCCCTCGTCCACCAGGTGCTGGAGCAACTGCGTGTGGTGGATGACCTCGTACTCGCCGCCGAGCTGCGGGTACTCGTTCGCGATGGTGTTGAAGCAGTGCGGACAGGTCGCGACGATCTTCTTCGTCGCCTTCGCCTTCTTTGTCGAGTCGTCCACGCGGCCGTCCTCGTCGAAGGACTCGCCGAACGCCATGTTGAGCATCGCGACGTTCTCCTGGCCGAGCTGCTGGAACAGCGGCTCGTTGCCGAGGCGGCGGGCGGAGTCACCGGTGCACTTCTCGTCCCCGCCCATGATCGCGAACTTGACGCCCGCGATGTGGAGGAGCTCCGCGAAGGCCTTCGTGGTCTTCTTGGCACGGTCCTCGAGGGCGCCGGCGCAGCCGACCCAGTACAGGTAGTCGACCTCGGTGAGGTCCTCGACGTCCTTGCCGACGATCGGGACCTCGAAGTCGACCTCCTTGGTCCACTCGACGCGCTGCTTCTTGGCGAGCCCCCAGGGGTTGCCCTTCTTCTCCAGGTTCTTGAGCATCGTGCCCGCCTCGGACGGGAACGCGGACTCGATCATCACCTGGTAGCGGCGCATGTCGACGATGTGGTCGATGTGCTCGATGTCGACCGGGCACTGTTCCACGCACGCACCGCAGGTGGTGCAGGACCACAGCACGTCCGGGTCGATGACGCCGTTCTCCTCGGCGGTGCCGATCAGCGGGCGCTCGGCCTCCGCGAGGGCAGCCGCGGGGACGTCCTTGAGCTGTTCCTCGGTGGCCTTCTCGTTGCCCTCCATGTCCTTGCCGCCGCCGGCCAGCAGATACGGGGCCTTGGCGTGCGCGTGGTCGCGCAGGGACATGATCAGGAGCTTCGGGGACAGCGGCTTGCCGGTGTTCCATGCGGGGCACTGCGACTGGCAGCGGCCGCACTCGGTGCACGTGGAGAAGTCGAGGATGCCCTTCCAGGAGAACTGCTCGACCTGGGAGACGCCGAAGGTGTCGTCCTCGCCCGGGTCCTCCCAGTCGATCTCCTTGCCGCCGCTGGTCATCGGCTGCAGGGCGCCGAGGGCGACCTCACCGTCGGCGTTCCGCTTGAACCAGATGTTCGGGAAGCCGAGGAAACGGTGCCAGGCGACACCCATGTTGGTGTTCAGGGAGACCGTGATCATCCAGATCAGCGAGGTGCCGATCTTCACCATCGCGGTGAAGTAGATGAGGTTCTGCAGCGTGCCGAGCGCGAAGCCCTTGAAGGCGAGCACGAGCGGATACGAGACGAAGTACGCGGCCTCGTAGCCCTCGACGTGGTGGATCGCGCCCTCGAGGCCGCGCAGGGTCAGGATCGCCAGGCCGATGACGAGGATGACGTACTCGACGAAGTACGCCTGCCAGGCCTTGGAGCCGGCGAAGCGTGACTTGCGGCCCGCCCGCGAGGGCAGGTTCAGCAGCCGGATGGCCATCAGCGTGACGATGCCGAGCACGGTCATGATGCCGATGAACTCGATGTACATCTCGAACGGCAGCCATCCGCCGACGATCGGCAGGACCCAGTCGGCCTGGAAGAGCTGTCCGTACGCCTGGAGCAGCGTCGGCGGCAGGGTCAGGAAGCCGATGGCGACGAACCAGTGGGCGAAGCCCACGATCCCCCACCGGTTCATCCGGGTGTGGCCGAGGAACTCCTTGACCAGGGTGATCGTGCGCTGCTTGGGGTTGTCGGTGCGGCTGCCTGCCGGCACCGGCTGTCCGAGACGGACGAACCGGTAGATCTGCGCGACGGCTCGGGCGATGAGCGCAACGCCGACGACAGTCAGCACCAGCGACACGATGATCGCGGCGAGTTGCATTTGGGGGCTCCTCGGGCCTGCGAGGGTGGGATCCAGCGCGTACAAGCGATTACTAAGCAGTAACTTAATCAGTCTGTGCTGACACTATCCACTTATTCCGCCACGCTGTAGCCGGGCAGGCGGTGATCTGTGTCGCTCAGGTGAGCCTTTCCCGGACGCCACAGCCGCCGTGCCGCCGCACGGAGGGGGATGCGTGCGGATTGCGCCAGGATCGCCAGGTCGAGCCCGGTCCCATGATGCTCTGCGTAGTGCGCGTCGAGGAGGGCGGGTTCGTCCCAGGGCATGCGCGAGCGCGCCCGGACCTGGGCCAGGCCGGTCAGGCCTGGCCTGACGCCCTCCCGCCAGTGCCCGGCGGCGGGGCCGAGGGCGGCGGTCTCCTCGGGGGTGAGCGGTGCCGGGCCCACGAGGGAGAGCTCCCCCGCGAGGACGTGGGGCAGCCGGGAGAGCAGGTCGAGCCGGAGCCGGCGGGTGCGCAGCGAGCGCAGTTCGAACGGGCGGCCCCGGAGGCCGATCCGGACCTCGCGCCTCAGTACGTCCCTCCCGCCGAGGGGCGGACGGAGCGTGAGGGCCAGGGCCGCGAAGGCGAGCACGGGGGCTGCCATGAGCATGAGCGCCGAGCCGAGTACCAGGTCCAGGGTCCGCTTGACGGTCAGGCCCCCCAGGGCCGCGGCGACGCGGTCGGCCGTCGCGACGACGCGGTCGGCCGTCGCGGGCGGCCGGGAGGTTCTGCCCGCGGCGCCGGCCGCCCGCGCGGTGACGCGCCGTTTTCCTCGTGCCGCAGTCTGCTTCGCGTTCCGCATTGCACCTGCCCGGAGTCGATGACGTAACGGTATGACCGTCTCGATGCATTTTGTGACAGAACGATCCCACGGTGCGAGGGTGGAGTGGGTGTGTGCGGCGCGCCGCGTCGGGCAGGTGTCGCGGATCCAGGGCCCGAAAGGGGTTCCTCGGCGGGTCCGGCAAGTCTTCGTCCATGCCTGCATATGGAAAATGCCTGGTCAGGTCATGTGTGAGCACATAAGTTGAGCGTAAGTGGCTCAGGTCCTTTGACTCCGGGGTTGGTGTCATGCATCCTTGAGCCAGATCCACTCAAGTAGTCAGTTGGAGGAATTGAAATGGCACGTGCGGTCGGCATCGACCTGGGCACGACTAACTCCGTCGTCAGCGTTCTCGAAGGCGGCGAGCCCACCGTCATCACCAACGCCGAAGGCGCCAGGACCACGCCGTCCGTCGTCGCCTTCGCCAAGAACGGCGAGGTGCTCGTCGGCGAGGTCGCCAAGCGCCAGGCGGTCACCAACGTCGACAGGACGATCCGTTCGGTCAAGCGCCACATGGGCACTGACTGGAAGATCGAGATCGACGGCAAGAACTTCAACCCGCAGCAGATGAGCGCCTTCATCCTGCAGAAGCTGAAGCGCGACGCCGAGTCCTACCTGGGCGAGAAGGTCGCCGACGCGGTGATCACCGTCCCGGCGTACTTCAACGACTCCGAGCGTCAGGCGACCAAGGAGGCCGGTGAGATCGCGGGCCTGAACGTCCTGCGCATCGTCAACGAGCCGACCGCCGCGGCCCTCGCGTACGGCCTCGACAAGGACGACCAGACGATCCTCGTCTTCGACCTCGGTGGCGGCACCTTCGACGTGTCCCTCCTGGAGATCGGCGACGGCGTCGTCGAGGTGAAGGCCACCAACGGTGACAACCACCTCGGTGGTGACGACTGGGACCAGCGGGTCGTCGACTACCTGGTGAAGCAGTTCGCCAACGGCCACGGCGTGGACCTGTCCAAGGACAAGATGGCTCTCCAGCGTCTCCGCGAGGCCGCGGAGAAGGCGAAGATCGAGCTCTCGTCCTCGACCGAGACCACGATCAACCTGCCCTACATCACGGCGTCCGCCGAGGGCCCGCTGCACCTGGACGAGAAGCTCACGCGCTCGCAGTTCCAGCAGCTGACCGCGGACCTCCTGGACCGCTGCAAGAACCCGTTCCACAACGTCATCAAGGACGCGGGCATCCAGCTCTCCGAGATCGACCACGTCGTTCTCGTCGGTGGCTCGACCCGTATGCCGGCCGTCGCCGAGCTCGTCAAGGAGCTCACGGGCGGCCAGGACGCCAACAAGGGTGTGAACCCGGACGAGGTCGTCGCCATCGGCGCCTCGCTGCAGGCCGGTGTCCTCAAGGGTGAGGTCAAGGACGTCCTGCTCCTCGACGTGACCCCGCTGTCCCTCGGCATCGAGACCAAGGGAGGGATCATGACGAAGCTCATCGAGCGCAACACCACGATCCCGACCAAGCGTTCCGAGATCTTCACGACGGCCGAGGACAACCAGCCGTCCGTGCAGATCCAGGTCTACCAGGGCGAGCGCGAGATCGCGGCGTACAACAAGAAGCTCGGGATGTTCGAGCTCACCGGTCTGCCGCCGGCCCCGCGTGGCGTGCCGCAGATCGAGGTCGCCTTCGACATCGACGCCAACGGCATCATGCACGTCGCCGCCAAGGACCTCGGCACCGGCAAGGAGCAGAAGATGACCGTCACCGGTGGCTCCTCGCTGCCGAAGGACGAGGTCAACCGGATGCGCGAAGAGGCCGAGCAGTACGCCGACGAGGACCACCGCCGTCGCGAGGCCGCCGAGTCCCGCAACCAGGGCGAGCAGCTCGTCTACCAGACGGAGAAGTTCCTCAAGGACAACGAGGACAAGGTCCCCGGCGATGTGAAGACGGAGGTGGAGACCGCGCTCACCGAGCTGAAGGAGAAGCTCAAGGGCGAGGACACCGCCGAGATCCGCACCGCCACCGAGAAGGTCGCGGCCGTCTCCCAGAAGCTGGGCCAGGCGATGTACGCCAACGCCCAGTCCGAGGGTGCGACGCCGGGTGCCGAGGCGCCGGGCGACGGTCAGGCCAAGGCCGACGACGACGTCGTCGACGCCGAGATCGTGGACGACGAGAAGGACACCAAGGGCGGTGCGGCGTGACCGAGGAGACTCCGGGCTTCGACGAGAAGCCTGACGTCCCCTCCGGCGCCAACTCCGACGACGTCGAGCCGAAGGCCGCCACCCCCTCCGAGGAGGAGGAGGCGGCGGCCCCGGCCGGGGACGTACCGCAGACAGCGGCACTGACGGCCCAGCTGGACCAGGTCCGTACCGCGCTCAACGAGCGCACGGGCGACCTCCAGCGGCTCCAGGCCG
Organism: Streptomyces sp. JH34; assembly: GCF_029428875.1. Lineage (NCBI taxonomy): Bacteria > Bacillati > Actinomycetota > Actinomycetes > Kitasatosporales > Streptomycetaceae > Streptomyces > Streptomyces sp. JH34. The sequence goes on from NZ_JAJSOO010000001.1 coordinate 3,844,282, forward strand.
AGTACCAGAACTACCGTCGCCGCGTCGAGCGCGACCGGGTGATGGTCAAGGAGGTCGCGGCAGCGAATCTCCTGACCGAGCTCCTGCCCGTGCTCGACGACGTCGGCAGGGCCCGGGAGCACGGCGAACTCGTCGGCGGGTTCAAGTCGGTGGCCGAATCCCTGGAGACGGTCGTCGCGAAGCTGGGCCTCCAGCAGTTCGGCAAGGAGGGCGAGCCCTTCGACCCGACGATCCACGAGGCCCTGATGCACTCGTACGCGCCGGACGTCACCGAGACGACCTGCGTGGCGATCCTGCAGCCCGGGTATCGCATCGGGGAGCGCACCATCCGCCCCGCGCGGGTGGCCGTGGCCGAGCCGCAGCCGGGCGCCACGCCCGCGGCGGCGAAGGAAGAGAAGGCAGACGACGAGGAGAGCGGTGGCACCGAAGAGGTCTGACATCGCGTCCGACCACTGCGGTGAACACCGACGGGGCGTGCGGCCGGCCACAGGGCCGGCCGCACGGCCGATCGTCCGGAAGGAGGGACGTCGATGAGCACGAAGGACTTCGTCGAGAAGGACTACTACAAGGTTCTCGGCGTCCCCAAGGACGCCACCGACGCCGAGGTCAAGAAGGCGTACCGGAAGCTCGCCCGCGAGTACCACCCGGACGCCAACAAGGGTGACGCCAAGGCCGAGGAGCGCTTCAAGGAGATCTCCGAGGCGAACGACGTCCTCGGCGACCCCAAGAAGCGCAAGGAGTACGACGAGGCGCGCGCCCTCTTCGGGAGCGGAGGCTTCCGGGCCGGTCCCGGCGGTGCGGGCGGCAACTTCAACTTCGACCTGGGAGACCTCTTCGGGGGCGCCCCGGGTGGTGGCCAGAACGCCGGCGCCGGCGGGTTCGGCGGTGGCGGCGGCGGTGGCCTGGGCGATGTCTTCGGCGGACTGTTCAACCGCGGCGGTGCGGGCACACGGGTCCAGCCGCGGCGTGGCCAGGACATCGAGTCCGAGGTGACGCTCAGCTTCACCGAGGCGGTCGACGGGGCCACGGTCCCGTTGCGGATGTCCAGCCAGGCTCCCTGCAAGGCGTGTTCGGGTACCGGCGACAAGAACGGCACCCCGAGGGTCTGCCCGACGTGCGTCGGCACCGGACAGGTGTCGCGCGGCACCGGCGGAGGCTTCTCACTGACCGATCCCTGCGTCGACTGCAAGGGCCGGGGCCTCATCGCCCAGGACCCCTGCGACGTCTGCAAGGGCAGCGGCCGGGCGAAGTCCGCCCGCACGATGCAGGTCAGGATCCCCGCGGGGGTGGCGGACGGCCAGCGGATCCGGCTGCGTGGCAAGGGCAGCCCGGGGGAGCGCGGCGGACCGGCCGGCGACCTCTACGTCGTCGTCCACGTCGACGCCCACCCGGTGTTCGGGCGCAAGGGCGACAACCTCACCGTCACCGTGCCCGTCACCTTCGCGGAGGCGGCGCTCGGCGGCGAGGTGAAGGTGCCCACGCTCGGCGGTCCCCCGGTCACCCTGAAACTCCCGGCGGGCACGCCCAACGGACGTACGATGCGGGCCCGGGGCAAGGGGGCCGTGCGCAAGGACGGCACCCGCGGCGACCTCCTGGTCACCGTCGAGGTGTCCGTGCCCACGGAGCTCGGCGCGGACGCCCAGGACGCGCTGGAGGCCTACCGGAAGGCGACCGCGGGGGAGGACCCGCGGGCGGAGCTGTTCCAGGCTGCGAAGGGAGCTTGAGATGGACGGCCGTCGACGCAATCCGTACCAGCTGACCGACGAATCGCCGGTCTACGTGATCTCGATCGCGGCCCAGCTCTCGGGCCTGCACCCGCAGACACTGCGCCAGTACGACCGCCTGGGTCTGGTCTCACCCGACCGGACGGCGGGGCGCGGCCGCCGTTACTCGGCCCGTGACATCGAACTGCTGCGCACCGTGCAGCAGTTGTCGCAGGACGAGGGCATCAACCTCGCGGGCATCAAGCGGATCATCGAGCTGGAGAACCAGGTCGCGGCGCTCCAGCAGCGCGTCGCCGAGCTCTCGGCGGCGGTGGACGGCGCGGCCGTGGCCATGCAGCAGCGTGAGGCCCAGGTGCACGCCTCCTACCGGCGTGACCTGGTGCCGTACCAGGACGTGCAGCAGACGAGCGCGCTGGTGGTCTGGCGGCCCAAGAGGGCCAAGGACTGAGCGGCCCGTCAGGGGCCCGTACCGGAGTCTCACGACTCCGGTACGGGCCCCTTCCGCGTGGTCGCGGCGGCGTCCACGATGCCGGACCGCACGATCAGGACCCCGAGATGGGTCCGGCTGGTGGCGCCGAGGGCCTGCGTGAGCCTGGCGATGTGGGAGCGGCACGTGCGGACGCTGATGCCCAGCTTGCGGGCGACCACGTCGTCGACGTGGCCCTCGCTGAGGAGCCGGGCGACGCTCTGCTGCACGGCCGTGACCCGCAACCCCGTCGCGGGCCCGGGAAGCTGCTCCGCGAGCGGGGTGGCCTGCGCCCACAGGACCTCGTAGACCTGGACCAGATAGCGGACGAGCGCGGGGTGGCGGATCTGCAGCGCCGCACTGCGGTCGGTGGTGGCGGGGATGAAGGCCACCGCGCGGTCGAAGATGAGCAGCCGCTCCACGGTCAGCTCGGTGGTGCGCACCTGGAGGGACTCGGCGGGCACTTGACGCAGGTAGTCCCTGACCTGCGTGCTGTAGCGCGCCGGGTGCTGGTAGATGTGACGGAGCCCGGCACCCCGGCCGATGGCGGTCGTGGCGTTGTCCAGGGCCGCCCGCAGGGTGGCCTGGGGCCGGGTGCTTCCCGGCTGCGCCGTCAGGACCTCGTCGGCGGTCCGGGCGGTGGCCTCCTGGATGGCCGTCCGTATCGCCTCGGGCCCCTCCAGCATGGTGATGGCCAGCTGGGGGTCGCCGTTGGCGATGGCGGCCAGGGGCGCGAGCGACCGGGTCAGCCGGAGCGTCTGCTCCACGCGCTCGTCGATCTCGCGTGTGAGCGGCTGCAGGAGGAGGGACAGGGCGGCGGACGGCGGGACCGGGCGCAGCCAGTGCTCGTCCCAGGGGTCGGCCTGGACCAGCGCGCCGGTGGTGAGACACGGTGCGGCGCCGAGCTCCTGACGGGCGATCCCGCCCTGGCGCAGTGCCCGCTCGTACAGTTCGAGTGCGGGAGCGCAGAGTTCTCCGGGTCCGTGACGGTGCGGCGGTTGCGCCGGTTCTGTTCCCATCTGGGAGCCCCCGCTTCGTGCACTGCAACAAGTTGCCGGTGGCGCAAGAGTAGTGGCCTGGTGGAGGGTGGAGGCGCGGTGGCCGGGAGGTCCCAACGGGACGCGGGCCGTTCCGGGCGCCACCGGTGGCGGCGCCCCGCTCGGCGGAGCGCCGGCCGTCAGTTCTTCTGGTCCAGGATCCCCGACTGCGAGATGAGGTAGCCGAGCTGGGCACGACTGCCGCTGCCGAGGGCGGCGTTGAGCTTGGCTATGTGCGCCCGGCACGTGCGGACGTTCATCCCCAGTCTCCGCGCTATGGAGTCGTCCACATGCCCTTCGACGAGCAGTTGGGCGATGGAGCGCTGTACCCCGCTGATTCCGGCGGGAGTCGGGGTGTACGAGACGTCCTCCATCAGGGGAGTGGCGCGTTGCCAGAGTTGCTCGAAGACGTTGATCAGGTAGGAGACGAGACCCGGGTGCCGGAGTTCCAGCGCGACCGTCAGGTCGTCCTGCGCGGGAATGAAGGCGACGGCGCGGTCGAAGATGAGCATGCGCTGCACGAGCTCCTCCAGCGTCCGGATCTCGACGCCCTCGGCGAGCCGCTCCGCGTACGCGAACGTCCCGTGGTGATGGCGGACCGTGTGCTGGTAGAGGGTGCGGATGCTGACACCGCGGTCCACCACGGCCGTCCCGCGCTCGAGCCCCTTGCTGAGGATGTCCTCGCTACGGGCTCCGCCGGGCTGCACGGTGAGTACTTCGCTGCGGCACTCGGCCGTGGCCACGTCGATGGCCGCGTTGATGCGGGTGCCGCCTTCGAGCACGGTGATTGCGTGCGTCGTGGGCGGATCCTGCGCGCTGATGTCCATGAAAGGTTCGAAGGACTCGGTGAGTTCCAGGGAATGGCGTCTGCGCTCCTGGATCTCCCTCTCGATGGGGTGCAGCCGCTGGGCGAGGGCGGCCGAAGGTGGCACGGGGCGTAGCCAGTCGGCGTCGTCGGGGTCGGGGTGGAGCAGGGCGAAGTCCATCAGGCACGGAGCGGGCTCCACCTCCGAACGCGGTATGCGGCCGGAGCGCAGCGCGCTCGCGTAGAGACGCTGCCCCGCATCGCATAGTTGGGTGATCCCGTGCCGATGTGCCCCATTTGAGTCGCATGTATCCATATCTCCACCCCCCATGTTCCTGAACGTGCAAGAACATGATGCATCGATCCAGTGGTGCTTGCGTGTCCGCGTGAGACATCGTCTTGAGAGCGGGGGAGATGAATCCATCAAGTGAGGACGAAGCCGAAATGTCTAAGCGAATGCTTCGCTCGGTGCTTGCCACAGCTTTCGTGGGGGCCCTGGCCTACGGTGCGTTGGGTGTCCATGACATCACCTGGGGGGCTGCGCCGGCCGAGCAGGCGACTGCGGTATCCGGGGACATCACCTGGGGAGCGGCCCCGACCGACATCACCTGGGGTGCGGCTTCGGGTGACATCACCTGGGGAGCGGCCCCGACCGACATCACCTGGGGTGCCGCTTCGGGGGACATCACCTGGGGTTCCGCTCCAAGTGACATCACCTGGGGTACGGCTCCGGCCGGCACTGCGGCATGACCACCCCACCGGACGACCGCACCTTCCGGCGGGAGATGGCCACGGCGTATCGCTCAGGGTGGCATTTCATCGATCTGCTCACGGCGCTGACCCGCCAGGGCGATTCGTTGATGGTCACCCTGTTCGGAGAGCCGATCGTCGTCGTGATGGAAACGGATGACGACATCCGTGCCTATCGCTGTCTTCGCCGGCCCCGCGGAGCGCCGCAGCCTGTTCGATGTGCCGTGCGGTACGGCATGATTTTCGTGAATCTCGACCAGCGCGACCACGAGCTGTTCGAACCAGAAACCATTTCCGCCACCCCCCGCAGTGCCTGAACGATTCCCCCGTCGTTCCATGTCGTTCGGGCACTTCCCCCACACAACGGCGCCATCGTGACCTGAACACGGTGGCGCCGTTGTGCTGCCCGGATATATTCCTCGGAATTCCCCGAGCCCGCTTCCGGGCGTTTGTTCAGCCTTTTCCGAGCGCCCTGTCGACGGCGATCTCGATGACGACCCGCTCCGGGTTGTGCCGCGGGGTGCGCTCGTAGCGCTCCGCGTAGCGGCGTACCGCGTCCTCGACCGCTTCGGGCTCCGTGCGCACCACCGCCCGGCCCTCCAGGGTCGCCCAGCGGCGCCCCTGCATCTGGCAGACCGCGACCCGCGCCCCCTCGGGTCCCGCCGCCAGGACGTGGGCTGCCTTCCTGGTGTTCCCACCCGTGATGACGCGGGCGATCCGCGTCTCCGGGTCGTAGGTCACGCCGACGGGCACCACGTGTGGTGTGCCGTCCGCGCGGAGCGTGGTCAGGGTGCACACGTGGCGCTCGCGCCAGAAGGCGAGGTACTCGGGGCCGGGGTTGCGTACGTCAGGCATGGGGCCAGCCTAGAGAGAGGCGGGGCGGGCGGCCCGGGGAGGTGCCGGACCAGCCTTGAGTGGAATAGACTCAACTTTGTACCCGTTGTTGGAGTCATGGTTCCGAGAACCCCCAGTACGAGGAGGAGACAGCGCCCGTGGACGCCGAGCTGACCAACAAGAGCCGGGACGCCCTCAACGCGGCCACCGGCAGGGCCGTCAAGGACGGACATCCGGATCTGACCCCCGGGCATCTGCTGCTCGCTCTGCTCGCGGGTGAGGACAACGCGAACATCACCGACCTGCTCGCCTCCGTCGAGGCCGACCAGGTGGCCGTGCGCGAGGAGACCGAGCGGCTCCTCGGCGCGCTGCCGAGCGTCACCGGGTCGACCGTCGCGCCGCCCCAGCCCAGCCGCGAGCTGCTGGCCGTCCTCGCCGACGCCGATCAGCGAGCCAAGGAGCTCGGTGACGACTACCTCTCCACCGAGCACCTGCTCATCGCCGTCGCGGCGAAGGGCGGCCGCGTCGGTGAGATCCTCGACGGGCAGGGAGCCGGCGCGAAGAAGCTGCTGGACGCATTCGAGAAGAGCAGGGGAGGGCGCCGGGTGACCACTCCCGACCCCGAGGGCCAGTACAAGGCGCTGGAGAAGTTCGGTACGGACTTCACGGCCGCCGCCCGCGAGGGCAAGCTCGATCCGGTCATCGGCCGTGACCAGGAGATCCGCCGCGTCGTGCAGGTGCTGTCGCGCCGCACGAAGAACAACCCCGTGCTCATCGGTGAGCCCGGCGTCGGCAAGACGGCCGTGGTCGAGGGACTCGCCCAGCGCATCGTCAAGGGCGACGTCCCCGAGTCCCTGCGGAACAAGCGGCTCGTCTCGCTGGACCTCGGTGCGATGGTCGCGGGCGCCAAGTACCGCGGCGAGTTCGAGGAACGCCTCAAGACCGTCCTGTCCGAGATCAAGGAGAGCGACGGCCGGATCATCACCTTCATCGACGAGCTGCACACCGTCGTCGGCGCCGGTGCCGGCGGCGACTCCGCGATGGACGCGGGCAACATGCTGAAGCCGATGCTCGCCCGGGGTGAGCTGCGGATGGTCGGCGCCACCACGCTCGACGAGTACCGCGAGCGCATCGAGAAGGACCCCGCACTGGAGCGCCGCTTCCAGCAGGTCCTGGTCGCCGAGCCGTCCGTCGAGGACACCATCGCGATCCTGCGTGGCCTCAAGGGCCGTTACGAGGCGCACCACAAGGTCCAGATCGCCGACTCCTCGCTGGTGGCCGCCGCGACCCTGTCGGACCGCTACATCACCTCCCGCTTCCTCCCCGACAAGGCGATCGACCTCGTCGACGAGGCGGCCTCCCGGCTCCGCATGGAGATCGACTCCTCACCCCTGGAGATCGACGAGCTCCAGCGCTCCGTGGACCGGCTGCACATGGAGGAGCTGGCGCTCAAGAACGAGACCGACCAGGGCTCCAAGCAGCGACTGGAGAAGATCCGCCGCGACCTCGCCGACAAGGAGGAGGAGCTGCGCGGCCTCACCGCCCGCTGGGAGAAGGAGAAGCAGGGACTGAACCGCGTCGGTGAGCTCAAGGAGCGCCTCGACGAGCTGCGCGGCCAGGCCGAGCGTGCCCAGCGCGACGGCGACTTCGACACCGCGTCCAAGCTGCTCTACGGGGAGATCCCCGGGCTGGAGCGCGAGCTGGCCGAGGCGGACGAGGCCGAGCAGGAGGCCGCCGTCGACACCATGGTCAAGGAGGAGGTCGGCCCGGACGACATCGCCGACGTGGTCGGCGCGTGGACCGGCATCCCGGCCGGACGCCTGCTGGAGGGCGAGACCCAGAAGCTCCTGCGCATGGAGTCCGAGCTGGGCAGGCGACTGATCGGGCAGAGCGAGGCCGTCCGGGCCGTGTCGGACGCCGTGCGCCGCACCCGTGCGGGGATCGCCGACCCCGACCGGCCCACCGGCTCGTTCCTCTTCCTCGGCCCGACCGGGGTCGGCAAGACGGAGCTGGCCAAGGCGCTCGCGGACTTCCTGTTCGACGACGAGCGGGCCATGGTCCGCATCGACATGAGCGAGTACGGCGAGAAGCACAGCGTCGCCCGGCTGGTCGGCGCCCCGCCCGGTTACGTCGGCTACGAGGAGGGCGGCCAGCTCACGGAGGCGGTCCGCCGCCGCCCGTACAGCGTCGTGCTGCTGGACGAGGTCGAGAAGGCCCACCCCGAGGTCTTCGACATCCTGCTCCAGGTGCTCGACGACGGGCGGCTCACCGACGGGCAGGGCCGGACGGTGGACTTCCGCAACACCATCCTGGTCCTCACGTCGAACCTGGGCAGCCAGTTCCTGGTGGACCCGCTGACCGGGCCCGAGGTGAAGAGGGAGCAGGTGCTGGAGGTCGTACGGGCCTCGTTCAAGCCGGAGTTCCTCAACCGGCTCGACGACCTGGTCGTCTTCTCCGCCCTCTCCGGGGACGAGCTGGCCCACATCGCCGGACTCCAGGTCGCCCGTCTCGCCGACCGGCTGGCCGACCGCCGCATCCGGCTGGACGTCACCCCGGACGCCCTCGCCTGGCTCGCCGAGGAGGGCAACGACCCGGCGTACGGGGCCCGGCCGCTGCGCCGCCTCATCCAGACGGCGATCGGCGACCGGCTCGCGAAGGAGATCCTCGCCGGTGAGGTCAGGGACGGCGACACGGTCCGGGTGGACCGGGCCGGTGACGGACTGACCGTGGGTTCCGCGCCGGCGGCGAAGACCCTGTAGCCGTTTCCCGTGTCCCCGGCCGGACGACCTCGCGTCCCGGTCGGGGACACCTGTGTGTGCGGCTCGACCGTATTGATGTGTGCATCCGGCACGCTTCAACGGTCCGGCCGTCCGCGAATCTGAGACGAAAATTTCCATTCCATGGCTGAATGGCGGATGCGGCACGGTTCGGCCGTTGTTTTTTGTACCGGGACGATACATATCTTCGCCCTCACCCGTGGCCTGAGGGAAGGGTGTGCGAATGATCGCGCCCTGCGCGATATCGGGACACTCCGGGCCCTTTTCCTTACCGGTAAGGGCGGCTGTCCCGAATTGGGAAACCGGTAAGGTGCGTGCATGACGGAGCGGATACCCGGTGAGGCGAGTGCGGAGCCGAAGGATTACGGAAGTACCAGTCTCATTCGCCTGAGCGAATTTCGCACGCTGTGGACGGCTTATGCGCAGTCGGTCCTGGGGGACCAGCTGGCGCGGGTGGCACTCTCCCTGCTGGTCTTCGAACGCACCGAGTCGGCCGGCTGGACCGCGGCGACCTACGCGCTGACGAGCCTGCCCGCCCTGCTGTCCGGAGTGCTGCTCTCCGGCCTCGCCGACCGCTTCCCCCGGCGTACGGTCATGATCGGGTGCGACCTGGTGCGCGCCGTCCTCGTGGGACTGATGGCCCTGCCCGGAACGCCCTTGCCGCTGCTGGCCGGGCTGCTGGTGCTGGCACAGCTCGCCGAGGCGCCCTTCGGGGCGTCGCAGGGTGCCCTGATGCCGGCCGTCCTCGGGGAGCGCCTGTACGAGCAGGGGCAGCGGGTCATGATGATCACGCACCAGGCCGGACAGCTGGTGGGTTTCGCCGCCGGCGGGGTGCTCGTCGTGTGGCTGGGCAGCCACCTCGCCCTGGGGCTCAACGCACTGACGTTCGTGATCTCAGCGGTCCTGATCAGGCTGGGAGTGAAGGCACGGCCGGTGGACGCGGACGCCGGCGCCGCGCCCAAGCGGATGCATACCCAGGTGGGGAAGGCCGCCGCGCTGATCTGGTCGGACCCCAGGCTGCGGTCGCTGGTGGCGCTCGGCTGGCTGGCCGGGTTCATCGTGCTGCCGGAGGGCCTCGCCGCCCCCTTCGCGGAGGAGGCCGGAGGAGGCGCCGCGTCGGTGGGGCTCCTGCTCGCAGCCCATCCCGCGGGCATGGTCCTGGGCGCTGCCCTTCTCGGGCGGCCGGGATTCGACGTCGAGCGGCGCAGACGGCTCCTCGGACCGCTCGCCGTGGGCGCGAACCTTCCACTGGTCGTCTACTGGGCCGGCCCCGGAGTGGGGGTGGCCCTGCTGGTGCTGGTGGTCTCGGGCATCTGTTCCGCGTACCAGATCACCGCGGGGTCGACCTTCGTCCTGCTCACCCCGGCCGGTCAGCGCGGTCAGGCACTGGGGCTGGCCAGGTCGGGGCTGACCGTCATGCAGGGCATCGGCGTCGCCGGGGGCGGCCTCGCGGCGGAGCTCTCAGGCTCCTCGACGCAGACGATCGGGGGGGCCGGACTCGTGGGAACGCTCTGCGCGGTCCTGGTCGCGGTTTCCTGGTCGCGGGCCCGGGGAACGAGCGCGGGGACGATTCCCCTGAGCGCGTAGGACTACCGGCCGCGATCGCGGCTAGTGTCGGAGCCAGGAAACCACGTGCGATCCACAGGAGTACCCAGCGATGTCTATCGACCCGTCCTCGATCCCCAACTTCGGGGGCCAGCCCGAACCGCAGGCGGCAGGACCCGAGGGCCCCGTGGTCCCCGACCAGGACCTCGTCAAGCAGCTTCTCGAGCAGATGGAGCTGAAGTTCGTCGTCGACGACGAGGGCGACCTCGCCGCGCCGTGGGAAGACTTCCGGACGTACTTCATGTTCCGCGGCGAGGAGGAGCAGCAGGTCTTCTCGGTCCGGACCTTCTACGACCGCCCCCACGACCTGGACCTGCGTCCCGTCCTGCTCGACGCGATCGACGACTGGAACCGCCGCACCCTGTGGCCCAAGGTCTACACCCACGCCCACGAGGGCGAGGAGGGTGTCGCGGGCTCCGTGCGGCTGGTCGGTGAGGCGCAGATGCTCATCGGCACCGGTGTCAGCCTGGAGCACTTCGTCTCCTCGACGGTCAGCTGGGTGCGGGCCTCGATCGAGTTCGACAAGTGGCTCGTGGAGCGCCTGGGCCTGGAGGTCTCCGACAAGGAGGCCGAGGGCGAGGCCCGCGACGGCGGTGCGGAGCAGACCCCGGACGCCTGATCCGGCGGAGAAGTGCGACGGAGGCCCGGGACAGGGCCCGGCCGGTGCGGCCGGGGTCCTGTCCCGGGCCTCCGCCGTGTGCGCTCAGACCGCCTTCAGGCCCTTGAGCCGGGACACGGCCTCGGTGAGTACCTCCGTGCGCTTGCAGAACGCGAAGCGCACGAAGGGCGCGCCCTGTTCGCGGTGGTCGTAGAAGACCGCGTTGGGGACGGCGACGACTCCGCATCGCTCGGGGAGCGCCCGGCAGAAGGCGAAGCCGTCCGTCTCGCCGAGCGGGCGGACGTCGGTGGTGACGAAGTACGTCCCGGCGGGGCGGTACACCTCGAATCCGGCCTCGGTGAGGCCCGCGCTCAGCAGGTCACGCTTGGCGCGCAGGTCCGTGCGCAGGTCGTCGAAGTAGCTGTCGGGCAGCCGCAGGGCGTCGGCGACGGCGTACTGGAAGGGCCCGCCGGAGACGTACGTCAGGAACTGTTTGGCGGAACGGACCGCGGTGACCAGCTCCGGGCTCGCGGTGATCCAGCCGATCTTCCAGCCCGTCAGTGAGAACGTCTTGCCGGCGCTGCTGATGGTGACCGTGCGCTCCCGCATGCCGGGGAAGGACGCGAGGGGGATGTGCTCGCCCTCGAAGACGAGGTGTTCGTAGACCTCGTCGGTGACGACGAGGAGGTCCCGCTCGCAGGCGAGTGCGGCGACGGCCGCCAGCTCGTCGCGGGTCAGCACGGTGCCGGTCGGGTTGTGCGGGGTGTTGAGCAGGATCAGCCGGGTGCGGGGTGTGACGGCGGCGCGCAGTTCGTCCAGATCGAGCCGGTAGGCGCCCTCGTGGGGCCGGAGCGTGACGGGGACGCGGGTGCCGCCGGCCATGGCGATGCAGGCGGCGTACGAGTCGTAGTACGGCTCCAGGGCGATGACCTCGTCGCCGGGCTCCAGGAGGGCCAGCAGGGAGGCGGCGACCGCCTCCGTGGCGCCCGTGGTGACCAGGACCTCGGCGTCGGGGTCGTACTCCAGCCCGTAGTGCCGCCGCTGGTGCTCCGTGATCGCGGAGCGCAGCTCGGGGACGCCGGGACCCGGCGGGTACTGGTTGCCGTGACCGGCGCGCAGGGCGCGGACCGCGGCCTCCCGGATCTCCTCGGGCCCGTCGGTGTCCGGGAAGCCCTGGCCGAGATTGATCGATCCGGTCCGCACGGCCAGCGCCGACATCTCCGCGAAGATCGTCGTGCCGAACTCGGTGAGGCGGCGGTTGAGAAGCGGTCGTCCGTGTGTCATGGGCGCCATCCTGTGCCGAAGCTCTGGAGTTGCTCAAGTCTGCTTTGGGCCCGGCGGGGCGCGGGAATCCAACGGCCAGTCAAGAAGCGGGGACCTCGCTTCGGGGGACAGAGGGATGTGAGGTCGATGGGGTTGTTCGTCTTCATCGTGTTTCTGGTGATCGTGGTGGTGGGGATCGCCGCACTGGCGTCGGGTGGCCGGAAGAAGCCGTCGGCCGGCCGTTCCGGGCGGGCGGGACGCCGAGGCTCGGACAGCGGCGGGGGAGGCGGAGGCGGCAGCTGGTGGGCCGGCGACAGCGGCGGTGGGGACGGCGGCGTCGGCGACTCCGGCGGGCACTCCTGCGGGGGCGGCAGCAGCTGCGGCGGAGGTGGCGGAGGCTGCGGTGGTGGTGGGGGCAACTGAGACCGTCCCCTCCTCGCGCGCGAAGGGGCGGGACGGGTGTGCATGAGGTGTCCGGTGGGATCCAACTCCCGCCGGACACCTTTTTGTTGGGAGCGAGGGAACAGGTGAACCGTCCTGCCCCCTGAGGGATGGAAACCACGGCAAGTTGGGTAAAAACGCTGTGAGCGCGACGTACTTCGTGATTGCATCGATGTGGAGAACATTCAGCCCCCGGGCCCGAGTTGGGCCGGATAGGGCACCCTCTCCCCGCGTGTCCCGCACGGGGTTGCCTCCTGTCCATGTGTCCCTGTGCGCTTTGCGGAGCCCATCCATGCTCACGACCCTCCAGACCGCCTACTCCGACACCCGAGCCGCCGATCTCGCATGGACGCTCGGGCGGGAGCCGCTGCCCGCCCTCGCTGTACTCGACCTCGAACTCGCGGGCGCAAAAGTCCAGTTGAGGCTGCTCGGCGCCTCCCACCAGGTGCTGCTGGAGGAGGAGCGCCGGACCTGCTCCGAGACCGTCGCCTGCATGCCGGGCAGCAGCACGCCGCTGCCGCTGGGGGTCGCCGAGAGCGTGGGTGACTGGGACTACGAGTTCGCGGCGCGCGTCGAGACGCTCTCGGAGGGCTCGTTCGCCGGGCGCGCGCAGGAGTTGCTCGCGCTCGTGGCCGACCATCCGCACGGACTGGCGGGGACGTTTCCCGGCAGTCCGTACGCCTTCACCGCGATGCTCGCGCAGCGGGCGCAGGGCGAGGTGTGCTGGCGTACCTGGCACGCGTATCCGCAGGAAGGGCAGTTGGTGATCACCCGGACCAGGGTGGGGGCGCGGATCCCCGCAGGGGTGTCGTGACGGGAGTGCGCGACCTCCTCCGGGTGGTGCGCGCCGGGTCCGATGCGCGTCACTTGCACCCTTGTGGGTGACAAGCGGCGACGTGCCGGTCACGTAGCGTTCTTTTCATGATCGACCAGCAGACGCCGCTGCGAGGGGGCGCGCCACGCCTTCCCGTCCGGCCGAGGACCGGCAGGTTCCTCGTGCTGGCCGTGGTCTTCGTCTGTGCCGCCTGCGGTCTGGTGTACGAGCTGGAACTGGTCGCTCTGGCCTCGTACCTGATCGGTGACTCGGTCACTCAGGCCTCGGTCGTGCTGTCCGTGATGGTGTTCGCGATGGGCATCGGGTCCCTGCTCGCGAAACGTTTACGTACCCGGGCCGCCGTGGGGTTCGGCCTGCTCGAAGCGGCTCTCGCGCTCGTCGGCGGTTCGTCGGCGCTCATCCTGTACGCCTCCTTCGCCTGGCTCGGCGAGTCGCGCTACGCGCTGGTGGGGTTCTCGCTCGTGATCGGGGTCCTGATCGGCGCGGAGATCCCGTTGCTGATGACGCTGATCCAGCGGGTGGACCGGCAGGACGCGGGCGGGGCGGTGGCAGACCTCTTCGCCGCCGACTACGTGGGCGCGCTGGTGGGCGGGCTGGCCTTCCCGTTCCTCCTGCTGCCGATGATGGGGCAGCTGACCGGGGCGCTGTTCACCGGTGCGGTCAACGCGGCGGCGGGCCTGGCCCTGGTGCTCTGGGTGTTCCGTCGCGACCTGAACCCGCGCTCACGCCTGCTGCTCGTCGTCGTGAACGGCGCGGTGATCGCCCTGCTGGCCACGGCCTCCGTCCTGGTCGACGACTTCGAGCGGGCGGCGCGGCGCGCGGTGTACGGGAACGAGGTGCGGGTCGCCGTGCAGACGGATCTGCAGGAGATCGTCCTCACCGGCCCGGGGAGCGGCGCTCTGGACCTCTACCTGGACGGGCGGCTCCGGGTCAGCTCGCGGGACGAGTACCGCTTCCACGAGGCGCTCGTGCATCCGGCGATGAAGGGGGCCCACCGGCGGGTGCTGATCCTGGGCGGGGGCGACGGACTGGCCGCCCGTGAAGTGCTGCGCTATCCGGACGTCACGTCCGTCGTGCTGGTCGAGCTCGATCCGGCCGTCACCCGGTTGGCCCGGACGGATCCGGCGCTCTCCCGGCTGAACGGGCACGCGTTCGGTGACCCCCGGCTGAGGACGGTCTCCGGGGACGCCTTCACCTGGCTGCGGACGGCCCACGACCGCTACGACGTGGTGATCTCGGACCTTCCCGACCCGGGGATCACGGCGAGCACGAAGCTCTACTCGGCCGAGTTCTACGGCCTGGTCGCCGGGGCGCTGGATCCGGACGGCCGGCTGGTGGTGCACGCGGGGCCGCCGGGCAGCAGACCGACGACGTTCTGGACGGTGGAGGCGTCGGTACGGGCGGGCGGACTGGCGACCAGGCCGTACGGCGTCGGCGGGCGCCTCACCGGATTCGCCGCCGGCCCGGGCCGGGTCAGGGACGGGGCGGACGCGCCGCGTGACTGGGGATTCGTCCTCGCCGCCCGCAGGACGGTGGGCCGGCTCGGCATGGATCCGGGGGCGCCCGCCCTGCGGACGCTGGGGGAGCGGGAGCTGCTGGCCGGCCGGCGTGCCGTGGAGAAGGTCCGGCAGCGCGGGGTCCTTCCGTCGACACTGGTCCACCCGCGGTACTGATACCGGCCCCCGCGGTGCGGACGAGGAACCTCGGAGCGGCTGGGTCCGTGCGGTACGCACGGTGCAGGGGGTGTGGAAGCGCTGACGGGACCGCCGGGGCTGAGTAGGCTCGGGCGGTATGGAGCATGAGGTGTTCGTTCCGGTTCCGGTCCCGGCCCTGCGGCGGACGCTGGCCGATCCCGCCCGCGTCGCGCGCTGCGTGCCGGGGTTCCAGCAGGACGCCGAGTCGTCGGCGGGCCCGTTGGCGGGCCGGCTGAAGTTCCGGGCCGACGGCCACACGATCACGTATCGCGGGGCACTGACGCTGCGGCCGTCCGGCGGTGGTGGCTCCTTCTCCGTGAGCGGGGAGGGGGCGGAGGCACGGGGCGGGGGCGCGGCGAAGCTGGCGCTGACCATCGGCCTCACGGAGACGGACGGCGGAACGACGATCGGATACAGCGGCACGGCGAGCGGTGACGGCCGCATCGTGGACCTGGACGCGTCGGCGGCACTCACCGCCGCGCAGCGGCTGCTGGACCGATTCACGCAGCAGTTGGTGACGGAGTCCCTCTCGACACAGGCCGGCCCCCCGGAGCCCGGCGCGGGGGGATCCGGCGCCGCTGAGTCCAGGCCGCCGGCGGCCGGTGACGCCGAAGCGCCGGCTTCCGGGGAGCGGTCCCCCGACGGTCCCGAGCCGTCGGCGTCCGGGGACGAGATCCCCGGGGACGAGATCTCCGGGGACGAGAACTCCGGAGCCGCGGAGTTCAGGTCCGAGGAGTCCGGGGACAAGAAGTCCGGGGACGAGAAGTCCGGGGCCAGGGAGCCCGCGGACCGGGAGTCCGTGTTCGACGCGCCCGTGCCGCCCCCGCCGCTCGACCCTTCCGCCGAAATGGAGTTCACCGTGCCGGACGAGCCGCCCGCCGAGGCCGCCCATGCCCGCCGCACCATGATCGGTCGCAGCACGGAGGAGGTCGACCACGCCCCGCCGCGCGGCCGGTACGCCCCCGTGCCCTCGCCGGAGTCCGGTGCCGCCGGTATCACCCTGCGCTGGGCCGCCCCGGCCGCCGCCCTGGCGATCGCCTCCGCCGTGGTGGTGGGCAGGGCCCTGCGACGCAGGAGGCCGTAGAGGAACGCCCCGCGCCAGTAGTGTCGGGGGGTGAGCAGAGTTGTGAAGAACGCCCGGCTGACCGCCGGCGACGTCGAATTGACCGTTGACCCCGTCCACGGCTGCCGGATCAGCAGCCTGCGGATCGGGGGAACCGAACTGCTTCGCCAGGGGGAGCGGTACGGCTGCTTCCCCATGGTGCCCTGGTGCGGTCGCACCGAGAACGGCCGGTTCCGCAGTGGCGGCGCGGTGCATCAGATGCCGCTGAACTCCCCGCCGCACGCCATCCACGGCACCGGCCGCGACACCTCCTGGAAGCAGGCCCGGCAGGGCGAGTCGGAAGCGGCCTTCTTCTACGATCTGGCCGACCCGTGGCCGTACGAGGGCCGGGTGACGCAGTCCTTCGAGCTGACCGGGGAATCGCTGACGCTGAGCCTCGGCATCGAGACCTACGGCGACTCCTTCCCCGCGCAGGCCGGGTGGCACCCCTGGTTCCTCCGGAACCTCGGCGGCCAGGACGTGCGGATGGCCTTCGACGCGGAGTGGCAGGAGGAGCGCGGCGACGACCACCTGCCGACCGGCCGCCGGATCGACCCGCTGCCCGGCCCGTGGGACGACTGCTTCGGAATGCCCGCGGGCGTCGACGTGAAGCTCACCTGGCCCGAACAGCTGGAGCTGACCGTGAAGAGCCGGGACGAGTGGGTGGTGATCTACGACGAGCAGGCGGAGGCGGTCTGCGTCGAGCCGCAGTCCGGGCCGCCGAACGGGCTGAACACCGCCCCCCGGCTCGTCACCCCGATCGAGCCCCTGGAGATCACGACGACCTGGAGCTGGGCACGGCTCTGACCCTCCACAGCAGCGCTTACCCTCGTTGACATGACTGACGTACGCGCTGAGCTGCTCCAGCAGATCAAGGACAAGGCCGTGGTGCACGGCAAGGTGACCCTCTCCTCGGGTCTGGAAGCCGACTGGTACATCGACCTGCGCCGGATCACGCTGGACGGCAAGGCCGCGCCGCTGGTCGGACAGGTGATGCTCGACGCCACCGCCGAGCTGGACTACGACTGCGTCGGCGGCCTGACGCTGGGCGCCGACCCGGTGGCCACCTCGATGCTGCACGCCTCGGCGGCGCGCGGGGAGGACCTCGACGCGTTCGTCGTCCGCAAGGCCCAGAAGGCACACGGGATGCAGCGCCGCATCGAGGGCACGGACGTCAAGGGCCGCCGCTGCCTCGTCGTCGAGGACACCTCGACGACCGGTGGCTCGCCGCTGACCGCGGTCGAGGCGGTGCGCGAGGCGGGCGGTGACGTCGTGGCCGTCGCCGTGATCGTGGAGCGCGGTGCCGCCCCGGCGATCGCCGAGGCCGGTCTGCCGTACGTCCACGTCTACTCCGTGGCGGACCTCGACCTGGCCTGACCTGGTGCTTCCCCGGAGAGCCCCCCGTTTCACGTGAAACGGGGGGCTCTACCCGACGGTCAGCGTGGAGCCGAAGCGAGAGTCTGGGAAGATGAGGGCGACGATGACGTCGCCCCCAGGTCAGGGACCCAAGCCTGAACACCCGCACATCCCAAGGAGCGGACAGATGCCCATCGCAACCCCCGAGGTCTACGCCGAGATGCTCGACCGGGCGAAGGCAGGCAAGTTCGCCTACCCGGCCATCAATGTGACGTCGACCCAGACCCTGCACGCTGCGCTGCGCGGCTTCGCGGAGGCGGAGAGCGACGGCATCGTCCAGATCTCCACCGGTGGTGCCGAATTCCTGGGCGGCCAGTACAACAAGGACATGGTGACGGGCGCCGTAGCCCTCGCCGAGTTCGCGCACATCGTCGCCGCCAAGTACGACATCACGGTCGCGCTGCACACCGACCACTGCCCCAAGGACAAGCTGGACGGTTACGTACGTCCGCTGCTCGACGTCTCCGCCGAGCGCGTCGCCAAGGGTCTGAACCCGCTGTTCCAGTCGCACATGTGGGACGGCTCGGCCGAGACCCTCGCCGACAACCTGTCGATCGGCCAGGAACTGCTGGCCAAGGCCGCCGCCGCCAAGATCATCCTCGAGGTCGAGATCACCCCGACCGGTGGCGAGGAGGACGGCGTCACGCACGAGATCAACGACGAGCTGTACACGACCGTCGACGACGCGCTGCGCACCGCCGAGGCCCTGGGCCTGGGCGAGAAGGGCCGCTACCTGCTGGCAGCGTCCTTCGGCAACGTCCACGGCGTCTACAAGCCGGGCAACGTCGTCCTGCGTCCGGAGCTCCTCAAGGACCTGCAGGAGGGCGTCTCCTCCAAGTACGGCAAGCCCGCCGGCAGCCAGCCGTTCGACTTCGTCTTCCACGGCGGCTCGGGCTCCACGGCCGAGGAGATCGCCACCGCGCTGGAGAACGGTGTCGTGAAGATGAACCTCGACACCGACACCCAGTACGCCTTCACCCGCCCGATCGTGGACCACGTGTTCCGCAACTACGACGGCGTGCTGAAGGTCGACGGCGAGGTCGGCAACAAGAAGGTCTACGACCCGCGCAGCTGGGGCAAGTCCGCCGAGGGCGGCATGGCCGTGCGTGTCACGGAGGCCTGCGCCAACCTGCGTTCCGCCGGCACCAAGCTGAAGTAAGTACGTCACGGACGTACGGCGGGCCCGGTCTCCCTTCGGGGAACCGGGCCCGACCCATGTCCGACGGAACATGTCCGAGGGGCATGTCCGAGGGAGTGAGGGAACCGCTGTGAGCACGTCTGCGCGCTACGACTTCGACACCGTCATCGACCGCCGGGGCACCTGGTGTGTCCAGTGGGACGGCGTCGCGGACCGCTTCGGGGTCGACGGGCTGCTGCCCTTCACCATCTCCGACATGGATTTCGAGACCGCGCCCGAGGTCCTGGCCGCGCTGCGTGCCCGCCTGGACCACGGAGTGCTCGGCTACACCACCTGGCAGCAGGACGACTTCCTGTCGGCCGTGGCCCACTGGTACGGGACCCGGTACGGCACGGGTCTCGACACCGGCCGGCTGGTCTACGGCCCGTCCGTGCTCAGCCAGCTCTCGCAGCTGCTGCAGATGTGGACGTCCGAGGGTGAGGGCGTGGTCGTCCACACTCCGACGTACGACGGTTTCCGCAAGGCGGTCCTGGGGCTCGGGCGGGAGCTGCGGGGTGTGCCGGTGGGGGACACCGCGGCCCTGGAACGCGAGCTGGCACGGGCCGACTCGAAGGTGCTGGTGCTGTGCTCGCCGCACAACCCGACGGGGCGGGTGTGGACGGAGACCGAGCTCCGGGAGATGGCGGAGCTGGCCCGTCGCCACGGTGTGGCCGTGGTCAGCGACGAGATCCACGCGGACTTCGTCCACGAAGGGCACGTGCACGTCCCGTACGCCCGGATCGCCGACGCGGCCGGTGAGGAGAACGGTGGAAGTGGGGCCGGCGGGCGCTGGGCGGTCATCACCTCCGCGTCGAAGTCCTTCAACTTCCCGGCGCTGACCGGTTCGTACGGGATCGTCGGCGACCCCGCCGACCGCGCGGAGTATCTGCGCCGTATGGAGACGGCCGAAGGGCTCGCCTCGCCCGCGGTGCTGTCGCTGACCGCCCACATCGCGGCGTACCGCGAGGGCGCGGCCTGGCTGGACGCGGTCCGCGCGTACGTCACGGGGAATCTGGCGATGGTCGCGGAGCGGCTGGGCGCGGAGTTTCCCGAGCTGGCGTGGGTCCCGCCGCAGGCCGGCTATCTGGCCTGGATCGACCTGCGTCCACTGGGTGTGGACGACGAGGCGCTGCAGCGGGTGCTGATCGAGCGGGAGAAGGTCGCGATCATGCCGGGCTCGGTGTACGGGGCGCCCGGATTCCTGCGGCTCAACGTGGGGTGCCCGCGGAGCAAGGCCGCGGCGGGGGTGTCGGCCCTGGTGCGGGGGCTGAGGGCGGTGAGGGCGTAGGCGGGAGCCGCGCGGCCCGCCGCTCCAGGTCGGGGTGGGCTGTTTCAGCCACCGGGTGAGCGCGGTGGATGGCTCTCGGGCCCGGCAGCGATGATGCTGCTCGTATGACTGACGTGAACGGCACGGACGGCACGGACGGGGGCGGGATCCGGGTCGCCTCGCCCGTGGGGCGCTGGGTCGTCCTGACCACCGTGCTCGGGTCGAGCATGGCCCTGCTCGACTCCACGGTCATCAACGTGGCCCTCCCCCGCATCGGACAGGACCTCGGTACCGATCTGGCCGCCCTGCAGTGGACCGTCAACGCGTACATGCTCACCCTGGCGGGGCTGATCCTGCTCGGGGGCGCGCTCGGGGACCGGTTCGGGCGGCGTCGGGTGTTCGTCGTCGGGGTGGTCTGGTTCGCCGCCGCCTCGCTGCTGTGCGGGATCGCGCCGAACGCGGAGGTACTCGTGGCCTCGCGGGCGTTGCAGGGGGTCGGAGGCGCGCTGCTCACCCCCGGATCGCTGGCCATCATCCAGGCGAGCTTCCATCCCGACGACCGGGCCCGCGCCGTGGGGCTCTGGTCCGGCCTCGGCGGGGTGGGGGCGGCCGTCGGGCCCTTCCTCGGGGGGTGGCTGGTGGACGGGCCGGGGTGGCGGTGGGTGTTCCTGCTCAATCTGCCGCTCGCCGCCGTCTGCGTTCCCGTCGCCCTGCGCCACGTACCGGAATCCAGGGACCCGGACGCCCATGGCCGCTTCGACGTCCTCGGCGCCGCCCTCGCGGCGCTCGCACTGGCCCTGGTCACCTACGCGCTGATCGAGGTGCCGGAGCAGGGCGCGTCCGTCCTGGTGATCGGAGCGGCGCTCGGCGGCGTGGTCCTGGGAGCGGCCTTCGTGCGGGTGGAGCGGCGCAGGACGGCCCCCATGGTGCCGCCCTCGATCTTCGCGTCGCGGCAGTTCACCGCCGTCAACATCGTGACGTTCTGCGTGTACGCGGCCCTCGGCGGGTTCTTCTTCCTGTCCGCGATCCAGCTCCAGGTGGTCGCCGGCTACTCGGCGCTCGGCGCGGGCACCGCGCTCCTGCCCACCACGGTGCTGATGCTGCTCTTCTCCGCGTCGGCCGGGGACCTCGGCCGACGCATCGGACCGAGGATCCCCCTCACCGTCGGCCCGCTGCTGGCGGCCGCCGGGATGCTGCTGATGCTGCGGGTCGGCCCCGGCGCCTCCTACCTCATGGACGTCCTGCCCGCCGTGCTGGTGCTGGGTGTCGGCATGGTCACCCTGGTGGCCCCGCTCACCGCGACGGTGCTGGCCGCCGTGGACACCGGGCGGGCCGGGCTCGCCAGCGGCATCAACAACGCGGCGGCGCGGGCCGCCGGGCTGCTCGCGGTGGCCGCGCTCCCCCTGCTGGCCGGGATGGGGCCGGAGGCCTACCGCGACGCGGGGGAGTTCGCCTCGACGTTCCGGCGGGCCATGCCGATGTGCGCCGGTCTGCTGGTGGCGGGCTCGGTGATCGCCTGGTGGGCCGTGCGGGCGTCTCCCGTGTCCCGGCCGGAACCCCGGCCGGCGTGTTCGACGCACTGCGGGGTCACGGCCCCGCCCTTGGAGCCGGAACCCGGGTCCGGGCACACTTGAGCCATGTCCATCCACGAGAACCTGCTCGGGGGCCCTGCCCCGACCCACCTGCCCGACGACCCGGAGCCGCGTGAGCTGCTCGCCGGCGGTACGGCGCCCGCCGATGTCGCGGCGAAGTACCCCACCTCCTCGCTGGCCTGGGCGCAGCTCGCCGACGAGGCGTACGAGGGCGGCCGGGTCGTCGAGTCCTACGCCTACGCGCGCACCGGCTACCACCGCGGCCTCGACGCCCTGCGCCGCGCGGGCTGGAAGGGCCACGGCCCCGTTCCGTTCGAGCACGAGCCGAACCGGGGCTTCCTGCGTGCCCTGCACGCCCTCGCGCGCGCCGCGCAGGCGATCGGTGAGCAGGAGGAGTACGAGCGCTGCTCGACGTTCCTGCGCGACTCCTCGCAGACCGCCGCCGACATCCTGGGCTGAGGCAAAGCCGGCCTTCCGGGCCCCGCGGGCAGCAGCCCGCGGGGCCCGACGCGTTCCGCGGAAGGCCGTTAGGATGCCGAGCAGGGGACCGGAGCTCCACCCACCCTTGGAGGAAGGGGCGGACCGCTACCCGGAAGCTCGTGTCGAGGAGACAGCGATGTCTACGATCCACCCCGACCCCGAAGCCACCGGTGCGGACACCCCGCACCTGGACTTCGCGGGAACGACGCCGTACGAGGACTACGTCCAGGCGGATGTCCTGACCCACCTCCAGCACCTGCGCTCGGACGATCCCGGCGAGATGGTCTTCCTGGTCACCACCCAGGTCATGGAGCTGTGGTTCACGGTCATCGTCCATGAGTGGGAGACGGCGGCGCACGCCCTGCGCGAGGACCGCGTACCCGTCGCCCGCGACGCCCTGAAGCGCTCGCTGCGCGAGCTGGAGGCGCTGAACGCGTCCTGGAAGCCGCTCGCCGGCCTCACCCCCGCCCAGTTCAACTCCTACAGGGGATCTCTCGGCGAGGGATCCGGCTTCCAGTCGGCGATGTACCGCCGGATGGAGTTCCTGCTGGGCGACAAGTCCGCCTCCATGCTCGTGCCGCACCGGGGAGCGCCCCGGGTCCACGCCGAGCTGGAGAAGGCGCTCCACGAGCCCGGTCTGTACGACGAGACGCTCGCCCTGCTGGCCCGGCGCGGATACGCGGTGCCCCGGTCGGTGCTGGAGCGCGACCTGGCGCAGAAGTACGAGCCGTCCCCGGCGGTCGAGGCCGTCTGGGCGGAGATCTACGCCGACGCCGACCAGAACGCCGAGCTCGTGAGGCTCGGCGAGGTGCTGACCGATGTCGGTGAGCTCGTCTGGCGCTGGCGCAACGACCACCTGACCGCCACCCGGCGGGCGATGGGGTCGAAGACCGGCACCGGCGGATCGGCCGGGGTCGCCTGGCTGGAGAAGCGGGCGACGAAGAGTGTGTTCCCCGAGCTCTGGACGGCGCGCAGCCATGTCTGACTTCAAGGAGCGCGCCGAGGCGCTCGACTCCGCCGACGGCCTCGCCGCACTGCGCGAGCTGTTCACCCTCGACGACTCCGTCTATCTCGACGGCAACTCGCTGGGCGCGCTGCCCCGCCACGTCCCCGCGCGCATGCAGGACGTCATCACCCGTGAGTGGGGCTCCCTGCGCATCCGCTCCTGGGACGAGAGCGGCTGGTGGACCGCGCCCGAGCGGATCGGCGACCGGATCGCCCCGCTGGTCGGTGCGGGTGCCGGACAGATCGTGGTGGGCGACTCCACCAGCGTCAACGTCTTCAAGGCCGTGGTGGCCGCGAGCCGCCTCGCGGGCGACGGCCGGGACGAGATCCTGGTCGACGCGACGACGTTCCCCACGGACGGGTACATCGCCGGGTCGGCAGCCCGGATGACGGGCCGGCGCGTCGTCCCTGTCGACCCGGCCGATGTGCGAGGCGCGCTCGGCCCCCGTACGGCGGTCGTGCTCCTGAACCACGTCGACTTCCGTACGGGCAGGCTGCATGACCTGCCCGGTCTCACCGCCGCCGTCCACGAGGCGGGTGCGCTCGCCGTCTGGGACCTGTGCCACAGCGCCGGTGCCCTGCCGGTGGGCCTCGACGAGCACGGCGTCGACCTGGCCGTCGGCTGCACGTACAAGTACCTCAACGGCGGCCCCGGCTCGCCCGCCTACCTGTACGTCGCCGAGCGCCACCAGGCGGTGTTCGACTCGCCTCTGCCCGGATGGACCTCGCACGCCGACCCGTTCGCGATGGCCTCCGGGTACGCCCCCGCGGACGGGTCCGTACGGGGCCGGGTCGGCACCCCGGACATCCTGTCCATGCTGGCCCTGGAGGCGGCGCTGGACGTCTGGGACGGGGTGTCGGTGGACGCCGTGCGGGCCAAGTCCCTGGCGCTGACGGACTTCTTCCTGGAGTGCGTCGCCGCCTACGTCCCCGAGGGCCGGGTCACGCCGGTCACCCCGGCGGCCCACGCGGAGCGCGGCAGCCAGGTCTCGCTGCTGTGCGAGGACGCGGACGAGACGGAAGCGGTGATGCGCGCGCTCATCGAGCGCGGTGTGGTCGGAGACCTGCGCCGGCCGGACGTCCTGCGCTTCGGCTTCACCCCGCTGTACGTCGGTTTCGCCGACGCGGAACGGGCGGCGCGGATCCTCGCCGAGGTGCTGGCGGTCTGAGCGTCCGCCGCCGTACCGGTCCATGATCCGGGCCGGTACGGCGGCGGTGTTCGGTACTGGTACCGTCCCCGCAGGTCAGTCAAGTCGGGCACGGGCCAGGACGGTTGGAGCAGCATGTCGGATTCTGCCGCGCGTGGCCGCGACGCCGCCGAGACCGAGTCGGCGTTCTCGCATCCGGTGGTCGCTCCCGACGGGTCCGCGGCCTACGGGAGCCACCCCGACCAGGTGATCGACTTCTTCGCGCCGAGGGACGGCCGGACCGGCGTGCCGCTCGTGGTGCTCCTGCACGGCGGGGCCTGGCGGGCGCCGTACGACCGGCAGCACGTGTCGCCGTTCGCCGACTTCCTCGCGCGGCGCGGCTTCGCCGTGGCCAGCGTCGAGTACCGGCGCGGCGGTGAGTTTCCCCGGCAGGGCACGACGGGCCCGGTCGCGGGGCGATGGCCCGAGACCTTCGACGACGTGGCTGCGGCGATGGACGCCCTGCCGGCACTGGCCGCCCGGGAGCTGCCGGCGGCGGATCCGCGCAAGACCGTGGTCACCGGGCACTCGGCGGGTGGGCAGCTCGCCCTGTGGGCGGCCGCCCGGCACGTCCTGCCGAAGGGTTCCCCGTGGCGGCTGCCCTCGGCACCCGCGCTGCGCGGGGTGGTCGCGCTGGCGCCGATCGGTGACTTCGCGAGCGCGGTGGAGCTGGACGTCTGCTCGGGCGCGCTGCACCAGCTCCTCGGCGCGGACGACTTCGAGGCGCGGAGCGCGCACGTCGATCCGGCTCTGCTGCTGCCGACCGGGATCGCCACGGCCGTCGTCCAGGGCGTGGAGGACACCACGGTCCCGCAGGCCGTCACGGAGGCGTTCGTGGACGCCGCCGCGAAGGCAGGCGAGATGGTGGGCCTGACGCTGCTGGACGGGGTCGGCCACTTCCCGCTGATCGATCCGGCGGCGGACGCCTGCGCGGTGGTGGCCGAGGAGATCGCCCAGCTGGCCTGGTAGTACTTGCGACGGACGGCGAAGGATCCGCTTCACTGCTGACGACCGGGGCGGGCGGGGCCCCTACCGTTGAAGCGTGACCGAGACCAAGACCCAGAGCCCGGAGCGCCGGGCAGCCGCGGCGGCGATAGACAGCCTTCGGCAGGACCTGTTCCACGACGTCTTCGACTACCGCCCGCTGGACCCGCTGGGCACGGGCGGGCCAGTGGTCCGACGCCTCCCGGCGCCCTTCCGCAAGGGCGCCGTCTGGTTCCCGCACGCGGTGGTGGGCATGGTCGCGCTGATCTCGCTGCTGGAGGGCGTCTTCGCCGCGAACGACTACTCGCCGTTCGGCATCGCGACCCTCATCACCGCGTTCCTCCCGGCCGGCACGCTGCTGATGACGCTGGTCCGCCCCGTCCTCGCGTTCTGGGTGTCGATCGTGTCGACCCCGGTGGTGGCGATGGTGGGCAGCGGCGACTGGCCGTGGCAGCCGAGCGCCTTCGCCTGCCACCTGGGTGTGCTGGTCGTCGTCGCGGCGAGGACCCGGCCGCGTACAGCCGCCTGGATGTGGCTGATCACCCTGTTCGTCGGGAGTCTCCTCGGGAACATGGGCCCCGGCTTCTCCAACACCGCGCCGATGGCCGTCACCTCCGCCTTCGCCCTGCTCCTCGTCGCCATGGTGCAGGTGCGCCGCGAGGCACAGCACGAGGTCACCGTGCAGCGCACCGTCACCGCCGTCGAGCGCGACCGTCGGACGCTCCTGGAGGAGCGCACCACCATCGCCCGAGAGCTGCACGACGTCGTCGCGCACCACATGTCGGTCGTCGCGATCCAGGCGGAGGCGGCCCCGTACCGGGTGGAGAATCCGCCGCCCGAGCTGGAGCAGGCCTTCGTCACCATCCGGGAGAACGCCGTGGCCGCGCTCACCGAGCTGCGCCGGGTGCTCGGCGTCGTACGGGCGGAGGACTACGAGGCGCCCGACGCCCCGCAGCCCACGCTCGCCGAGATCGACCGGCTGCTGGACAACGTCCGGGAGACCGGACTGGAGACGGAGAAGACGGTCACCGGTGCGGTGCGGGTGCTGCCTCAGGGCGTCGAACTGTCCGCGTACCGGATCGTCCAGGAGGCGCTGAGCAACACCCTCCGGCACGCCCCCGGCGCCGCGGCCAAGGTGGAGATCGGCTACGTGCTGGGCGGACTCGGGGTACGGGTCGTCAACGGCCCCCCGCGGGGGCTGGTCAAGCCGTCGCCGGGCGCCGGGCACGGGATCACGGGGATGCGGGAGCGGGTCGCGATGCTGAACGGCGAGATGACGGCCGGGGCGACCGGGGACGGCGGCTACGAGGTCGCCGTGTTCCTCCCGGTGCCGGCGGAGCGGGAGCGGGCCGAGGCCGGTGAGGGAGCATGAGCGAAGCGTCCATCCGGGTCCTGATCGTCGACGACCAGGCGATGGTCCGCGAGGGTTTCTCGGTGCTGCTCAACGCGATGCCCGGCATCGAGGTCGTCGGTGAGGCCGTCGACGGCCGGCAGGCCGTCTCCCAGGTCGCGGCCCTGCGGCCCGACGTGGTGCTGATGGACATCCGCATGCCGGAGCTCAACGGCATCGAGGCGACCCGCGAGATCGTCGCCGCCGACGCGGAAGCCAAGGTGCTCGTCCTGACCACCTTCGACCTCGACGAGTACGTGTACCAGGCGCTGCGGGCCGGCGCCTCGGGCTTCCTGCTGAAGGACGCCTCGGCCCGGCAGCTCGCCGACGGCGTGCGGGTGGTGGCGTCCGGCGAGGCGCTGCTCGCCCCGACGGTGACCCGGCGGCTGATCACCGAGTTCTCGAAGATCGCCGAGGCGCCGCGGCCGCCCGCCATGGCCAGGATCGGTGACCTCACCGAGCGGGAGACGGAGGTGCTCGTACTGATCGCCCAGGGCCTGTCGAACCTGGAGATCGCCTCGCACCTGGTGGTCGCCGAGTCGACCATCAAGACCCACGTCAGCCGCATCCTGGTGAAGCTGGGGCTGCGGGACCGGACCCAGGCGGCCGTGTTCGCCTACGAGGCGCGGCTGGTCACGCCCGGGTAGCGTCTGCCCATGCACGTGTCCTTCGACCCCTGGTCCCCGGCGTTCGTCGCCGACCCGTACCCCGCCTACGCCGCGCTCCGCGCCACGGGCAGGGCGCACTACTTCGAGCCGACCCGGCAGTGGCTGATCCCGCACTACTCCGACGTGTCCGGGCTGCTGCGCGACCGGCGGCTGGGGCGGACGTACCTGCACCGCTTCAGCCACGACGAGTTCGGCGTCACCGCCCCGCCCGCCGCCCACGAGCCGTTCCACACGCTCAACGGACAGGGGATCCTCGACCTGGAGGCCCCGGACCACACCCGGATCCGGCGGCTGGTCGCCAAGGCGTTCACCCCCCGCCGGGTCGAGGCGCTCGTCCCGACCGTGGAGCGGCTGGCGGCCGGGCTCGTCGACGACTTCGTCGCGGCGGGCGGCGGCGACCTGCTGAGCGCGGTCGCCGAGCCGCTGCCGGTGGCCGTCATCGCCGAGATGCTGGGTGTGCCGGAGGCCGACCGGGGGCTGCTGCGGCCGTGGTCGGCGGCGATCTGCGGGATGTTCGAACTGAACCCGACGGAGGAGACCGCTCGGGCCGCCGTCCAGGCGTCGGTCGAGTTCTCCGCCTATCTGCGCGAACTGATCGCGGCCCGGCGCGCGGATCCGGGAGCGGACCTGATCTCCGGGCTGATCGCCGCCCACGACGAGGAGGACCGGCTGACCGAGCAGGAGATCATCTCCACCTGCGTACTCCTGCTCAACGCCGGTCACGAGGCCACCGTCAACGCCACGGTCAACAGCTGGTGGATGCTCTTCCGGCACCCGGAGCAGCTGGCGTCCCTGCGCGGCGACCACGCTCTGCTGCCGACCGCCGTGGAGGAACTGCTGCGCTACGACACCCCGGTGCCCATGTTCGCGCGCTGGGTCCTGGACGACATCGAGATCGACGGCACCGTCATTCCGCGCGGCTCGCAGGTCGCGCTGCTCTTCGCGTCGGCCAACCGTGACCCGGAGCGCTTCGCCGACGCGGAGACCCTGGACCTGTCCCGGCAGGACAACCCGCACATCTCGTTCGGCGCGGGCATCCATTACTGCCTGGGCGCGCCTCTGGCCCGCATCGAACTCGCCGCTTCGTTCGGCGAGTTGCTTCGCAAGGCGCCCGGGATGCGGCTGGCGGCGGAGCCGGAGTGGAATCCGGGGTACGTGATCCGGGGCCTGCGGGAGCTACGCGTCGAGATCTGACACGAGGGTGCCGGACAGCCGCACGCGGTCCGGGTCGTGCGGATTCGCCCAGGTGTGCAGGGCCCACGCGGACAGGGCGAGTACGCCCGCCGCGCACACGGCCGCGACGACGGCGCGGGACCGCGGCGGGGCGAGGCCGCGCAGCAGACGCAGAGTCAGCAGCCAGACGGCCGACGGGATCAGGGCCCCGGCGAGCAGGAGGAGGGGCAGCTCCGTCCAGAGGACGGAGAGGTCCCGGCCCTGGCCCTCGAAGCCGCCGCCCATGTGGCGCCGGGTGCGCCCCGAGGAGCCCCAGACGTACAGGGCCGTGGCGGCCCCGAGTGCCGCAGTCGCACACCCGCCGTACCCTGCCGCGTCACGTTGCTCCATGGTCCTCAGGACGCCCGGGCGCCGTGGCCGGTTCCTGCCTCGTCTCCGGGTCCCGGCGCCAAAAGCCCTCCAGACCGAGGAGGAGCGAGGCGGTGGCGACCAGGGTGAGGACGGCCAGGGGTGTCCAGCCCATGGGGGCCGCGGGCAGCCGCGGGAGATGGCCGAAAGGCGACAGATCGCTCGTCCGGCCCGGGAACCTGAGCAGTTGCCCGAGGCAGCCCGGTGACGAACGCGTACACCGCGGACCGCCCGGAATAAAGTCGAACCGTGACAGGAGCAGGGAGGCGGCGGAAGACATGACCGGCGGGAGCGGTGAGCCCGGAGCGACGGGAGGGGCCGGCCGCGACGAGGACGCGGTGGCACGCTTCGTCGAGCGCTTCGCGGCCGAGATGACGGAGGCCGGGATGCAGCGGATGGCCGCGCGTGTCTTCGCGTCGCTCCTCGCCGCCGACGACGGCTCCATGACCTCGGCGGAGCTCGGCGAGCAGCTCAGGATCAGCCCGGCCGCGGTGTCGGGGGCGGTCAACTACCTCAGCCAGGTCAGGATGGTCGGCCGGGAACGGGACCCGGGGTCACGCAGGGACCGCTATCGCCTGCACGACGAGATCTGGTACGCCACCTTCGCCGACCGCGACCAGGTGCTGACGCGCTGGGAGCGCACGCTGAGGGAGGGCGCACGTTCCCTCGGCCAGGACACCCCGGCCGGGGCGCGGCTCGTGGAGACGGCGGAGTTCTTCGAGTTCATGCAGGCCGAACTGGTCGGCGTCCTGGACCGGTGGCGCGAGAGCCGCAGGACGTCGGGCTGACGGCCGTGCGGCGCCGGGTCAGGCGTCCTCCGCCGGGAGTACCAGACCCCAGGCGTCCGCGTGCACGGTCCAGGTGCGGGTCCTGACGGGGCCCGCCACCTGTATGTCCGCGCGGTAGCGGAAGTCCGGCCCGGAGACCGTGACCGCCTTGGCCTCGGCCGTGTGCGTCTCGCCGGAGGCCGTGCGGACCACCACGTCCGCCAGCCCGCCGTCGCCCTGGGCGGCCACCGAGAGCCCCTCGACCGGCTGGTCGAGGTCGTTCAGCAGGACCCCGTCCGCCTCCACCCGCAGCCGGTGGGACCGGGAAGGGCCGGCGGACGAGGGCGGGGCGGGCCGGACCAGCGAGGCCACCAGGGTGCGGCAGGTGTCCCAGACCGTGTGGGGCGGGCCGGGAGAGGGTGCGGCGGCCGGTATGCGCAGCTCGCCGAGGACCACTCCGTCACTGTCGTCGACGAGCAGGTCCAGCCGCCGGCGGGTCCCGTCGAGCGCGGTGCGCGCGGCCGCGACCGCGCCCCGGGGCACGCCGAGGGCGTAGCTGAGTTCGAGGCTGTGCGCCGCGCCGACCGGGATCAGGGAGAGCGCGCTGCCGGCCAGCTCCCGCTCCCGGTGGAGCTGGGACACGGCACGCAGCAGAGCGTGGTCGTCGCCGACCACGACCGGACGTCTGGAGCCGCGCCGGGACAGGGCCCTGGCGAACTCGTCGGGGCCGTCCGCGAAGCAGATCTTGGCGTGGGCGCCCGCGCTCAGGACGTCCTTCGCGATGCGCACGGACTCCCCGTCGAAGCGGCGGGCAAGGGGGTCGATGAGCACGAGTAGCTGGTGGTCGCCGTCGCCGGGGGGCTCTGCAGCCGACACCTCGGTCCTTCCTCGGGTAGCATCTTGGTGCAAGAGCCCCTTGCGCTATTGCGCCAGGGGCTTGGTCTATTCCGGGGCACCCGGTTCGACGGCTCAGGCTTTGCCGTACATCGTCGTGCGGCATGTACGACCTTTACGTACGCCCCCTGACCTTGGACATGCCCCGCCCGGAAGGGGTGTACGCCTGTGCCCGCACTTGTGCTGCTCGGTGCTCAGTGGGGTGACGAGGGCAAGGGGAAGGCCACCGACCTCCTCGGTGGATCCGTTGACTATGTGGTGCGCTACCAGGGCGGCAACAACGCCGGCCACACGGTTGTCGTAGGCGACCAGAAGTACGCACTGCATCTGCTCCCCTCCGGAATCCTGTCGCCCGGATGTACTCCGGTCATCGGTAACGGTGTCGTCGTCGACCCGGCGGTCCTGCTCTCCGAGCTGAGCGGCCTGAACGAGCGGGGCGTCGACACGTCCAAGCTCCTGATCAGCGGCAACGCTCATTTGATCACCCCGTACAACGTCACCGTCGACAAGGTGACGGAACGCTTCCTCGGCAAGCGCAAGATCGGTACGACCGGTCGCGGCATCGGCCCGACCTACGCCGACAAGATCAACCGGGTGGGCATCCGCGTCCAGGACCTCTACGACGAGTCGATCCTGGAGCAGAAGGTCGAAGCGGCGCTGGAGCAGAAGAACCAGCTGCTCGCCAAGGTCTTCAACCGGCGCGCGATCGAGTCCGGCAAGATCGTCGAGGAGATGCTCCAGTACGCGGAGCAGATCAAGCCGTACGTCGCCGACACGACGCTGATCCTGAACGACGCCATCGACGAGGGCAAGGTCGTCCTCTTCGAGGGCGGCCAGGGCACCCTGCTGGACGTCGACCACGGCACGTATCCCTTCGTCACCTCGTCGAACCCGACCGCGGGCGGCGCCTGCACCGGTGCCGGCGTGGGCCCGACGAAGATCAGCCGGGTCATCGGCATCCTCAAGGCCTACACCACGCGTGTCGGTGCCGGCCCCTTCCCGACGGAACTTCTCGACGAGGACGGAGAGGCGCTGCGCCGGATCGGCGGGGAGCGCGGCGTCACCACCGGCCGTGACCGTCGCTGCGGCTGGTTCGACGCCCCGATCGCGCGGTACGCGACCCGGGTCAACGGCCTCACGGACTTCTTCCTCACCAAGCTGGACGTGCTGACCGGCTGGGAGCGGATCCCGGTGTGCGTGGCCTACGAGATCGACGGCAAGCGCGTCGAGGAGCTCCCGTACAGCCAGACCGACTTCCACCACGCGAAGCCGGTCTACGAGACGCTGCCGGGCTGGTCCGAGGACATCACGAAGGCCAAGACCTTCGCCGACCTGCCGAAGAACGCGCAGGCGTACGTGAAGGCGCTGGAGGAGATGTCCGGCGCCCCGATCTCCGCGATCGGTGTCGGCCCCGGCCGTACCGAGACCATCGAGATCAACTCGTTCCTGTAGAACACCGCACAGTCCCGCAGGAGCGTTTCCGCGGGCACGGCGCGACGGCGGCCGGACTCTCCCCGGAGGGTCCGGCCGCCGTGCTGTGCGCGGTCGCGGATCCGGTCAGGGAATCGGGCTCGATCCCCTGTCGGGGAAAGGCGCCGCTCGCCGCTCAGTCCTCCCCGCAGAGCCGCATGCCCTTCGGGGTCGCGCAGGGCAGGTGGCCGTTGGTGCGCATGATCTCCTCGCCGTAGTCGTCCAGGTAGTTCAGGAAGCCGGCGACCAGCGAGTCCGCGGGAGGCGACCCGTAGGTGTACGCGTACTCGATCTCCCGGTACGGGTAGCTGCTGGTGGCGATCGTGTCCACGGACGGGGTGACGCCGTCGATGGACACGCGGTGCGCCCCGTCGGGTACGTCGCCGCCCCGCAGCTCGGTGTAGCCGATCGCCCCGTCCAGCTCGGCGACCTCGGACAGGACCTGGTCCGTGCCGTCGAGTTCGCAGCGGAGCACCGGGGCGTCGGCGTCGTCCTTGGTGACGCAGTCGCGGGAGGAGGTGGCGAGCTCGTTGGCGTCGAGGACACGGCGCTGGAAGACCTCGCGGGTCCCGGAGTTGGCGTCCCTGCTGACGAGCCGGATCTCCAGGTCGGGGCCACCGGGGATCTGGTTCCAGTTGCGGATCTCGCCGCGGTGGACGCCTCTGATCTGGTCCAGGGAGAGATCGGTCACCGGCACCGTGTCGTTGACGACGAGGGAGAACAGCGAGATCGCGACCAGCTTCTCGCGCAGGTCCTTCAGAGCGGCGGGTCTGGGGCCGTCGGACAGGGCGATCATGGACGGGGAACCGGCGGAGCCGGCCCGGCCGCCCAGTGCGTCGAGTTTCCGCACCCCGGCGTTGCTGCCGTGGACGTCCAGACGGATCGTGGCGCCCTCGCACTCGTCCTCGTACGTCTCCTTCAGCTCCTCCAGCACCGGCTTGAACGCCGTGGAGCCGGTGACCGTGAGCGTGCCGGCCGCGCAGTCCAGCGGGGGCGGGGAGTCGTCCCGCACGACGATGATGCCGGCGAGGGCGACGACGCAGACGGTGAGCGCCACGGTGACGATCCTGGCCGGTGGGCCGAAGAGCGGGGGCTTCTCGTCGGGGCGGGCGGCCGTGTTCCGCGCGACGACCCCGTCCCGGATGCCTCCGGTGACCTTGATGGGGCCGCCCACCCGCGAACCGGTGAGCAGGACCAGGAGCTTGAAGTGCTCGTTGCGGTTGAGCGGCACGCGTGGCAGCCGGATGACCGAGCCGTGGTGCCGCAGCCCGGCGGCCGGGGTGAAGTGATCCATCAGGTGTTCGGCGTCCGGTGAATGGGTCACGGCTATCCCGCGGACCGTCCGCCCGGTGAACTCGGCGGTGAGTCCCTGGAGTTCTCCGCGCCCCGTGTAGTCCTCGTCGCCGATCGACTGCGAGCCGTCGTTCTCGATGCGCAGCAGGACGAGCGTGGCGTCGGCCATGTCCGGGGTCTCGTCGAAGAGTCCCAGCCGCACGTTGGCCCGGCCCTGGCTGACCTCGCTGCCGATGGGGGTGTCCATCTGCACGCGGTAGCCGATGCGCTTGCGGCGGGGGACCCGGCGCTCGTACCAGAGCACGCCCGCCGAGGTCATGACACCCAGGACGGCGGTGAGGAGGGCGACGACGTTCTCCGGGCTGAACCACTCCATGTTCCTCGCGCTCCCCCGTGGGTGAGGTGGGCCGGTCGGCGTCACGGTACGGGCGGGAAGTGCGAGGTGGGGGAGCCTCCGGTTTCCTTCCGGCGAAGTTCGTCTCGCGTTCAACATGCCGCTCCGGGCGCGGAGTTGAAGAGTTGCCGACGGTGCCGAGTTCTGGTCTAGACCTTGACAGGTCCAGACCATCGACGCTTGAGTTGGCCGTACCCCCCATGGCGGCGCACGCTCGGTGCGGGCGCCGCGACGAAGGAGTGATCACGTGGCCAAACGTGTCATGAGCCTGATCGCCGCGCTGGGCGCGGTCATCGCTACGTTCGTCTTCCTCCCCGCCTCCACCGCGTCGGCCGCCACCTGCGCCCCGGCCTGGAACGCCTCCTCCGTCTACTGGGGCGGCGGCTCGGCCTCGTACAACGGGCACAACTGGTCCGCGAAGTGGTGGACGCAGAACGAGCGGCCCGGCACGGCCGATGTCTGGGCCGACCAGGGCAGCTGCGGGTCCGGTGGCACGGAGGAGCCCAACCCCACGGGCTTCGTCGTGAGCGAGTCCCAGTTCAACCAGATGTTCCCGAGCCGGAACTCCTTCTACACCTACAGCGGACTGACCGCCGCGCTGAGCGCCTACCCCGGCTTCGCCAACACCGGCAGTGACACGGTCAAGAAGCAGGAGGCGGCGGCGTTCCTCGCCAACGTCAGCCATGAGACCGGCGGTCTCGTGCACATCGTCGAGCAGAACACCGCGAACTACCCGCACTACTGCGACACCAGCCAGTCGTACGGCTGCCCGGCCGGCCAGGCCGCCTACTACGGCCGCGGCCCGATCCAGCTGAGCTGGAACTTCAACTACAAGGCCGCTGGTGACGCGCTCGGCATCGACCTGCTGGGCAACCCCTGGCAGGTGGAGCAGAACGCGGCCGTGGCATGGAAGACCGGCCTCTGGTACTGGAACACCCAGTCCGGCCCCGGCACCATGACGCCGCACAACGCCATGGTCAACGGCGCCGGTTTCGGTGAGACCATCCGGTCCATCAACGGCAGCATCGAGTGCAACGGCGGCAACCCCGCCCAGGTGCAGAGCCGCATCGACAAGTACCGGGCGTTCGTCCAGATCCTGGGCACCACGCCCGGGTCGAACCTGGGCTGCTGAACCCGGTCCCACCCCGGGAGAGGGGGCGCGTCCGCAACGGCCGGGCGCGCCCCCGTTTCGCGTCCCCGGCACACGACGCTCCCTCTCCGCCGGGTCGGGGGAGGGCCCCCGATTCGTTCTCCGGCACGGGCGTTGGCAGGATCACCCACCATGAACACGGACAGCAACGGAATCCCGCCCACGACCACCGCGGACCGCCTCGCCCGGATCGACGACGTCCTCGCTCTGCCCTTCCCCGCCGGGGAGGAGAGCGAGGACAGCGGTGCGCGCAGCAGCGGCCCCGGACACCACCTGCTGATCCTGCGGGCGAGCCAGGACTTCTGGGACGACCGTTCCCCCGAGGTCGTCGAGCCCGCGGAGCAGGAGATCGAGGTCGAGTTCAGCGCCCTGGCGACCGCGTTGAGCGAGCGGTGGGGCGAGCCGGAGACCGTCGACCTCTGGCCGTTCCTGGATCGGGACGACGACGGCGCGGGCGTCGCCCCGGAACCGATCGGTCAGCTCTGCAACCTGGCGGGCAGCATGCAGGTCTGGCGTGTGCCCGGGGGCACGCGGTGGCTCGGTCTCGCGGTCGGGCAGGCCGATCCCGAATTCCCCATCTGGCTGCTGGCCGCGGTCGGCGAGGCGGCGGCGCTTCCGGGGTGAGCCCGGAGCCCTGGACGGGTTGTGGTCAGAGCAGTGACGGCTTCACCGACATCAGCAGGTGCTGGTGGGCGGGCGTGCCCGTGTCCTCCCCGCCGGTGATCATCGCGCGCTGTCCCGGACCCATCAGCCTCATCCTGACCGTCGTGTCCTCGAAGGAGGACAGGGCGTCCATCAGATACGCCGGGTTGAAGGCCACCGTCGTCTCCTCGGCACCGTCGAAGGCCGCGGGCAGCCGCTGCGAGGCCACGTCGTCCTCGAACCCCGCCTGCAGCAGGGCCGATCCGTCCGGCCCGGGGGAGAACGTGATCTGCAGCGGGCTCCCGCCGTCCGCGACCACGGAGACCCGCTTGACGGCCTCCGTCAGACGCGCCCGGTCCATCACCGCGGCCGCGGGATCCGCCAGCGCGAACAGCTTGTCGTGACGCGGCAGCCTGCCGTCCAGCAGACGCACCGTCGTGCGCGTCCCGGCGTGCTCGAACCCGGCCGACCCGCCGTCCACGGAGACGGCGACCTGTCCGGACCGGCCGAGCGAACGGGCGATCTCGGTCAGCCGGCGGGCCGACACGACGACGTCGGCCACCACGTCCGGCGCCGCCGCCTCGAACCGCAGGGTGCGCACCGCGAAGCGGTACCGGTCCGTGGCCGCCAGCGTCATCGTGGAGCCGTCGAGGCCGAGGCGGATGCCGGTGAGCGTCGGCAGGGTGTCGTCCCGCCCCGCGGCCACCGCCACCTGGGCGACGGCCGAGCCGAACTCCCCGGCGTCCACCGCGCCGCACACGTCCGGCAGCGGTGGCAGCGCGGGGTAGTCGTCGAGGGGCAGGACCGAGAGACCGAAGCGGGAGCCGTCTCCCGTGACCGTGAAGCGTGAGCCCTCCACCGCGCACTCCACGGGCCCCTCGGGCAGCACCTTGCAGATGTCGAGCAGCCGCCGGCCCATCACCAGAACCCTCCCGGGCCGGACGGTGTGCGCCTCCGCCTCGACGCGCGCGGAGGCCTCGAAGTCCAGCCCGGAGACCCGGAGCCGGCCCGTGTCCGCGTCGAGGAGGAGTCCGCCGAGGACGGGAACGGGCGAGCGCGCGGGCAGCACCCGGGCTGCCCGCGAGACGGCATCGGTCAGTGCGCCACGTTCCATGCGGAATTCCACGGCAGGGGCCTCTCGTCCGGCGTACGACACGGTCGAGATCCACGCTAGGCGGGGCCACTGACAGTCGGTGCGGGCCGACGACAGCGACCACCCCCGTGAGCCGCTGCCGCCGTACCACCGGGGCTTCCCCCGACGTGCTCGGGCCCCGGGTCCGGGACGTCATGACGTCCCCCGACGCCCCCGGACGCCCCGGAACACGCTGGGGACTCTAGGGGGACGGGGCGGCGGACCGGGAGATTCAATCCGCACCGTGTGGCCCGTGACGGGTATCGATCCGCACAGCCGTACCGGTACTCTGCACTCCGGTTTCAGGGAGGATCGGAGGTCGTGTGCGAGCGCGGGAACGGGCCGACGAGGTACTGCTGATGTACCGGCTCGCACGGACCGGTGGCTCGCCGGAACTGCTGCGCAGGCTGGCCCGGCGGGCGGAGGGCTGGGCCGGGATCCTCGGCGGCGACGGCACGGTGCTCCAGGCCGCGGCCGGGAACGCCCGGTGGCCGGGGCACGAGGCGGCCGGGATCGCCGCCCGGGCCGCACGTGAACTGACGGCCCGGGGCGCCGGCTCCTGCTCCCTCGACACCGAGGGGTGCACCGCGCTGCTGCTGCCCCTCGACCGGACACCAGGGGACCACGGTCCGGTCCTCGCCCTGGTCGCCCCCAGGCCGCTGCCCGCCGGGCTGAGCACACTGATGGCCGACGCGGCGATGCCGCTCGCCCTGGCGTGGGCGGCGGAGAGCCTGGAGCGCAGGCGGCGGCGGGTGGACCTCGCGGAGTCCCGCGGCCGCGAGGCCGTGCTGCATCTGCTGATGACGGGTCAGCTCTCCATCGCCCATCAAGTGGCGGGCGCCCTCCGGCCGAAGCTGCCC
This sequence comes from Streptomyces sp. JH34, assembly GCF_029428875.1. NCBI lineage: Bacteria > Bacillati > Actinomycetota > Actinomycetes > Kitasatosporales > Streptomycetaceae > Streptomyces > Streptomyces sp. JH34. The sequence continues at coordinate 3,881,562 of NZ_JAJSOO010000001.1, forward strand.
GACCCCGTACGCGTCTGTGTCGTCGAGTGCTCCGGCGGACAGCGGGACGAGGTGGCCCGGATCTGCGCGGACGTCTCCGGCGGCCGGACGTGGATCGTGCGCTGCCCGGTCTACGCCCGCCACCTGATCCTGATCGCGCCGGCGGACGACGAGACGGACGCGGGAGCGGACGAACCGGGAAGCCGGCGCCCGCTCGGCCTCGCCGTCGCCGCGCGGGTGGACGACTGCGTCGTCGGCGTCAGCGAGGAGGTGCGGCTGCCCGACACGGCGACCGCCTACCAGCAGGCGTTCCATGCCCTCGCCGTCGCCCGTGGACTCCCCGGCCGCCACGCCGGATTCGGCTCGGCCCCGGAACCCGCGCTGGTCGTCGGAGCCGCCGGGGCTCGCTGGGCCGACACCCTGCTCGCGCCCCTCCTCGCCCATCTCCCGCGCCGCTCGCAGGACCCGGGCAGCCAGGAACTGTCGGCGACGGTCGCGTCCTGGCTGGCGTTCTCCTCCCACGCCACCCAGCACCTGAAGATCCACCGCAACACGCTGGCCGCCCGGCTGAGGTTCGTCGGCGAACTCCTCGGCCTGGACCTGAACCGGGTCGCGGACCAGGCGGCGGTCGACCTGGCCCTCAGGATCAGGGCCACCCCCTCACTGCGCCCCCGCTCCGGGACCCCGGCGGTGTCCGGGGACCTCGACACCGTGCTGCGCGCCCCCGGCGTCCAGGACTGGGCCGTCCAGCAGTTGCGGCTCCTCGCCGGGGCCGGGCCCACGGGGGAGGAGACCCTGCGGACCTGGCTGCGGTGCGAGGCCCGACTGAGCCCGGCCGCAGCCGAACTGGGCATCTCCGTGCCCGGCGCGCGCAAGCGCCTCACGCGGCTCGAGGCACTGCTGTGCCGGTCGCTGCTGCAGACACCGAGCGCGCGGTACGACCTGTGGCTCGCCTTCCGGGCGGTGGACCTCGCGGCCTGAGCCGCCCGGCCCGTGGCCGTGCCCGCCTCAGCCCGTCTTCGTGTACGTCAGGCTCTGGCCGGTGGACACGATCTCCCGGCGCAGGTCTCCGTCGGGCAGCAGCGTCAGGTCGGTGGGCTTGCCAGGGCTGCACGACGACATCGGCTCGCCCTCGGTGACGCGGGAGGCCCCGACGCGTACGGAGTCCCCGGAGGCGGAAACGCTCGTCAGGTCGGCCTCGAACACGCAGCGGTAGGAGCCCCCCGTGTCGAGCGGGCCCTTGGCGGTGAGGGACAGCACGGTGTCGCCCTCTCCGCCCTGCCGGACGACGAGTTGACGGGTGGACGTGCCGTCCCCGCCGCCGACGTCCGCGGTCCAGGTCCCCAGGAGTCCGGAAGGGACCGTGCCGCCGGAGTCCTTGCCGTCGGTCTTCGTGCCGCCTTCGGACGATCCGGCGCCGGAGGAGGAGCCGGCGGTGGGGGACGCCGTCGAGCCGCCGTCCCCGCTCCGGGTGAAGGCGTAGACGCCCCAGCCCGCCCCCGCCGCGACGAGCACCGCCACCGCGACCAGCAGCACGGTGGAGCCCGCTCCGCGGCGGCGTTCGGGCACGGGCGGGGCGAAGACGGCTGCCGGACCGTGCGGGGAGGTGGGGCCGTAGCCGTATGCGGGAGCCTGCTGCTGGGGGTACCCGTACGAGTGCTGCGGCTGGGCCGGGTGCGGCGCCGGCCCGGGCGGGCCGACCCGGGTGGGGGCCTGGTGCGGGGCCTCGTGCGGGGCCGCGGGCTGCCGGACCGGTGCGGGAGGCGTGGGCGGCGCCGTGCGAGGGGCCTGCTCGGGGACGCGTACCTCCGGGACGCGAGGGGCCGGGGCGTCCTCCTCCGGGTCCTCGGAGTCCAGCAGTTCCACGGCGTGCCTGCCCAGTTGGGCGATCAGCGCACCGGGCAGCCACGGTTCCGCCGTGTCCGTGTCGCCCAGCCGCTCCAGGACGGTCTCCGTGGAGGGCCGCGCGGCCGGGTCCTTCTCGAGGCAGTCCCGGATCAGTCCGACCAGGTCGGCGGGCACACCGGTGAGGTCCGGGTCCTCCTGCGCGATCCGGTACATCAAGGCGTGGATCCTGCTGTCCGAGGCACCGAAGGGCAGCCGTCCGGTCGCCGCGTACGCCAGTACGGAGCCCAGGCAGAACACGTCGCACGCGGTCGTCACGCGTTCGCCCCGTACCTGCTCGGGCGCCATGAAGCCGGGTGACCCGATCATCGCGCCGGTGCGCGTGAGCCCTCCGTCGGCGACGGTGTCCAGAGCCCGGGCGATGCCGAAGTCGATGACCCGGGGGCCGTCGATCGTCACCAGGACGTTGGACGGTTTCAGGTCGCGGTGGATCAGCCCGGCGCGGTGGATGTCCGTGAGCGCCCCCGCGAGTCCGGCGCCCAGGATCCGGACGGAGCGTTCGGGGAGCGGACCGTACGCCCCGGACTCGGCCACCGGGGCGCCGGAGCGGCCCGAGACGATCCTGTGGAGGGAGGGGCCGGCGACGTAACCGGTGGCCACCCACGGCACCGCCGCGTCCACCCCGGCGTCGAGCACCGGAGCGGTCCAGGAGCCGCCGACCTTCCGGGCGGCCTGCACCTCCGCCCGGAAACGGTCGCGGAACTGCTGCTGTTCGGCGAGCTCGGCACGGACCAGCTTGATGGCGACGGTGCGGCCCCGGTCCGAGCGGGCCAGGAACACCTGACCCATCCCGCCGGCTCCGAGCCGCCCCAACAGCCGGTAGCTGCCGATGCGTTGCGGATCGCCGGAGCCCAGCTTCTCCATGGTGCGCTTCCTCCCCGAACGGCCGTGTCGGGCCGTGGGTCGAGGATAGCGGCGGTCCAGCCCGCGGGCCGCCCGTGGCCGGGAGACCGGACCGGGCGGATCAGCTCCGGGAGGATGCCGGTGGTGGCCCTGCCGTGGGCGCCAGGGTGTCCATGGCGGCCGAGAGGCGTTCCAGCACCTGGACGGTACGCGCGAACTCCTCCGCGCCCAGCGCGTCGGCCAGCCGCTCCGCGAACTCCGCGTGGGCGGGGTCGATCCGGCCCACCGCAGCCCGGCCCTCCGGGGTGGGACGGAGTAGTTTCGCGCGCCGGTGGGCCGGGTTCGCGACGTACTCCGCCAGACCCTGGTCCACCAGCAGATCGGCGATCCGCTGCACGCTCTGCCGGGTGATTCCCATCGCGCGGGCGATCCCCGCCACGGGGAGCGGGCCGCTCAGGACCGCGCCGAGGACCTGCCACCGTGCCGCGGTGAGGCCGGCGGGAGAGGCCAGTTCCCCGGCGACGGAGAGGAAACGGCCGTTGAGGCGGAACACCGCGAGCGCGGTGCGGCTGAACAGGTCAGGGTCGTCGGCGCTCATCCTTCGAGCACCTCGTAGGCGCTCGCGTCCGAGTCGTGGAAGAGCCGGTACCAGGCGTCCAGCTTCTCCGGCGTGAACACCCCGAGCAGTCCGAAGATCTCGCGGGCGAAGGCGACCGGCTCGGTCGGTCCCGCGGTGACGAGAGCGCCACGGGACGCTCCGCCGGAGTCCGTGCCGGGATCCGTCACCGCGTCGGCGTCGACGTAGTGCGCACCGCCCGCGTACCCCGTGGCGGCGAGGTAGTACGACACGGCACTCGTGTGGGGGCGGTCGTCGAGCAGTCCTTCGCGGGCCAGCCCCGCGGTCGCCCCGCAGATGGCCGCCACGGGCACACCGGCCTCCAGGAAGGTCCGCGCCGCACGGGCGAACGGGGTGAGGGTGTCACCGGAGTCCCAGAGGGAGGCCCCGGTGAGGAGGAGCAGGGCGCTGTCCCCGGGGGCCAGTCCACCGAGCGTCAGGTCCGGCTGTACGCGCACCCCGCCCATGGTGGTGACGGGCTCGGCTGTGAGGCCGACGGTCCGCACGGTGTAGCCGAGTCCGGTGAGCTGGGCCGTGGCGAAGCCCGGTTCCCAGTCGGCGAAGGTGTCGTAGACGGCCAGGTGGACGGTCGTGCCGGTCATGGTGACCTCCGGTGGCGAAGCACGGGACGTATGACAGTAGGCTGTCATTCTGGCAGGATGCTGTCAATTGGTCGGTCTGTTCCGGACGCGACCCGACACCCTGCCGAGCCGGGCGGCCCGCGCCGTACACAGTGGCCATGGAGAACGGCCGCGGTGGCCGCATACGCTCGCCGCATGAGCCCCGATGCCCCTCGCGCCCCGTACACCGACCCCGCAGCGGGCGCGGCCGTGAAGGCCGCCGACCGCGCGCACGTGTTCCACTCCTGGTCCGCCCAGGGCCTGATCGACCCGCTCGCCGTCGCCGGCGCCGAGGGGGCGTACTTCTGGGATTACGACGGCAACCGCTACCTGGACCTCACCAGCGGTCTCGTCTTCACCAACATCGGCTACCAGCACCCCGTCGTGGTCGCCGCGATCCAGGAACAGGCGGGGAAGCTGGCCACGTTCGCCCCCGCCTTCGCCGTCGAGGCGCGCTCCGAGGCGGCCCGTCTCATCGCCGAGCGCACCCCGGGCGACCTGGACAAGATCTTCTTCACCAACGGTGGTGCCGAGGCCGTCGAGAACGCCGTCCGCATGGCCCGGCTGCACACCGGACGCCAGAAGGTGCTCTCCGCCTACCGCTCGTACCACGGGGCCACCGCCACCGCGATCAACCTCACCGGTGACCCGCGCCGCTGGGCCTCCGACACCGGTTCGGCGGGCGTCGTCCGCTTCTGGGCGCCGTTCCTCTACCGGTCGCCGTTCCACGCGGAGACCGAGGCCGAGGAGTGTGCCCGCGCGCTCCAGCACCTCGAGGACACGCTGGCCTTCGAGGGTCCGGCGACCGTCGCCGCCGTCGTCCTGGAGACGATCCCCGGCACGGCGGGCATCATGACGCCGCCGCCGGGCTATCTCGCGGGTGTCCGTGAGATCTGCGACCGGTACGGCATCGTCTTCGTCCTGGACGAGGTGATGGCCGGCTTCGGGCGCACCGGGAAGTGGTTCGCCGCCGACCACCACGACGTCGTGCCGGACCTGATGACCTTCGCGAAGGGCGTCAACTCCGGTTACGTACCGCTCGGCGGCGTCGCCATCAGCGCCGAGATCGCCGCCACCTTCGACACCCGCCCCTACCCCGGCGGGCTCACGTACTCCGGCCACCCGCTGGCCTGTGCCGCGGCCGTCGCCACGATCAAGGTGATGGAGGACGAGAAGATCGTCGAGGGCGCCGCGCACCTCGGCGAGCACGTCCTCGGTCCCGGCCTGCGCGAGCTCGCCGAGCACCACCCGTCCGTCGGCGAGGTGCGGGGGCTCGGCGCGTTCTGGGCGCTGGAGCTGGTCCGCGACAGGGAGACCCGGGAGCCCCTGGTCCCGTACAACGCGACCGGCGAGGCCAACGCCCCGATGGCGGCCTTCGGCGCGGCCTGCAGGAAGAACGGCCTCTGGCCCTTCATCAACATGAACCGCACCCACGTCGTCCCCGCCTGCAACATCACCGAGACCGAGGCCGAGGAGGGTCTCGCGGCCCTGGACACGGCGCTCTCGGTCGCCGACGAGTACACCGTGTAGACGCCCTTGGACGCGACGCCCTCCCCCGTGCCCGGAACCGGGCACTTGCCCTGGCTTATGGTGACCCAAGCCGAGAACGGGAGGGGGCGTCATGGGTGCGGGCGGAGGCGTGACCCGCAGTACGCTGCGGCAGCAGATCGCCGACGCGTTGCGTGACGAGGTCCTCGCGGGGCGTATGCGGCCACGGGTGGAATTCACCGTCAAGCAGATCGCCGAGCAGTACGGGGTGTCCGCGACCCCCGTGCGTGAGGCGCTCTTCGACCTCAGCGCGCAGGGCCTGCTCGAATCCGACCAGCACCGCGGCTTCCGGGTCCGTGAGTTCACCGTCGCCGACTACCGGTCGATGGTCGAGGCCCGCGCCCTGGTCATAGACGGGGTGTTCCGCGGGATCTTCGACGGCACCGGCTCGGCGCCCGCCGTGCCGGCCGCCCACCTGCCCGCTCTCGTGTCCGTACGCCGCCGGGCCGAGGAGGCCACCCGGGCGGCGCTCAGCGGCGACCTCGACATCCTCATCGGCTACGACCTGAGGTTCTGGCGGGAACTCGGCGCCGTCATCGGCAACACCTACATCAACGACTTCCTGCAGCGGCTCCGGATGCAGGCGTGGATCTTCGCCGTCCCGTACCTCCGGGGGGACGCCGATGTCCGCGACTGGCTGTGGAACGGCCACCGCGAACTCGTGGAGGCGATCACGGCCGCGGACGGGCCCGCCGTGCGCGCGGTGCTGGACGCCTACCACGCGCACGGCACGGACTGGGCGGACCGTCTGGCCGCCGACAACCCCCCGCACCCGGGCCACGGCTGAGTGCCGGCAGGCCCCGGGGCACCCCGCACCCTGTGCGCGCGGTCCCGGCCGCATTACGCTTGCCCGACCATCGCACGAACCCGTTGGAGAGCGAGACTTCGTGGCCTGTGACCTGTGGCTGGTCCCCCTCGTCGATGTGCTGTGCCACAGCCCCGACAACCCGTTCGCCGAAGAGATCGCCGTCTACGACAAGGCGTTGACCGAGGCGGGGCTGCCGCCCGTGCCCGTCTACGCCTACATGCCGGGACTCACCGGGGACGTCGCCCCGGTCGCGGGCTTCGACTACGACGCCCTGCACTTCCTGCGCCGCGCCTACCTGCTCCAGCTGAGTGGCCTCGCGGTCACGCCCGTCGACGAACTCGGCGGGGACTACGAGCAGTTGCTGGAGATGTTCGAGCAGAGCGCGCAGGAGTCGCACCTGGTGTGGCACTACGACCACGCCGGGGCGTACGTCCCGGTGGACTTCCCCCGTCCGCTCTCCGGCGACCAGCTCCTGGAGGGCGGCGGCCCGCTGGGCTCCTCCCACGGCCTGCTGCGTGAGCTGGAGTTCGTCGCCCCCTCGATCGGCATCGACCCGGCCAACCCGCCCGCCGCCCCCGTGCCGCCGGCCGGACCGACCACGCTGGAGGAGCCGGCCGCCCCGGTCCCGTACGACGACAGTCCCTTCGCCCGGGAGCGGCACGTCTGGCTGGGCCTGCACGCGGCGGCCACCCGCAGCCTCGCGCAGGGCTCGATGATCATCTTCAGCTGAGGCCGGGCCGCCGCACCGCACCGCCCCTTCGGCGGTGGTGCGGCCGATCCGGTCGTGGGGGCGGAGAGCGCCCGGCGCAGGCGGGGCGGTCCGGGGCTTCGACGCGGCCGCTGAGGCTTCAGCGGGGCGGCTCCGGGGGGCGCTGGCGCGGCATGTTCGGGCGCGCCACGGGCATGGTGAGCCGACCGGGCGCGGCTCCCGGCTCCGGGCGGCCGCCCGGCCCGCCCGACACCAGCGACTGCATCCCCATGGGCGCGGGCCCGGCCCGGAACTCCACCATCCAGTCCGCCGTCTCCATCCGGACCAGCTCGGTGATGTCCTCCGAGAACCGGCGCAGCACCCCCAGGCACCGCTCGGCTGCCTCGCTGGCGGTGCCCTCCGTCGGTCCGAGCACCTCGCGGACGCATTCCGAGGACCAGTCGAACTGGAGCACCTGGAGGCGTCGCTGCACGGCCTGTGCCGTCGCGAGGTTCCTTATCCAGCCCGAGGTCAGCCCGAAGTACCGGTCGCACGCCATGCAGGCGGCGCCCAGCAGGAGCGACAGGTAGCCCCAGCCGGCCGACCCGTGCAGTTCCCCGGTCAGATCGAGGAGGGGGAGGGCCGCGCCGGCCACCACCCCTGCCGCGGTGCCCAGCCGGAGCAGTCTGGCCGTGCGCCGCTTGCGGATGCGGTCGCGCAGATACCAGTCGGCGGTCTCGATGGCACCGGTCTCGACCCAGCGGTACAGCTCGTCGAGCCGTTCGGCCGGTTCGCCCCAGTCGCCGAGAGGGAAGGCGCGGCCGGTCAGATCCCGGGGGCTCGAAACGTAGCGCGAACCGGAAGGATCGGTTCCGGTGCCTGCACCGGATCCCGCGCCTGACTCCTTGCGGGGCGGCCCCTCGGGCTGCATCTCCGGCTGACTCACCGGGGCACTCCTCTGCACTCTGCGCTCGGCGCGTGTCGACGCGGATCGGCACGGTCTCGGTCATGGAGGGGGCGGATTCCGGCATATGACCGGCGCCCCCACCGTGTAACTCTGCGTTACCTTCAGCATGCGTACGGGTACGGATACGCATGCTCTTCCTACCGCCGAATGGTGGGCCGCGGGGTCGAAATCGCGGGATTCCCGGGTGGGTACGGCCTCTGGTCAGGTATAGGAGCACGGCAGATGCTTTTCAGAACTCACCCGAAAGAGTTGGTCGCCTGCGGGTGGGGCACGGCGTCCGGCGAACACGTAGGCTCGGCGTACCGAAACAATCCGTCGTCGAAATGCCAGGAGTGACCGTGATTCCCGGTGGTGGCCAGCCCAACATGCAGCAGCTGCTCCAGCAGGCCCAGAAGATGCAGCAGGATCTTGCCGTGGCCCAGGAGGAGCTGGCCAGGACCGAGGTCGAGGGACAGGCGGGCGGTGGTCTCGTGAAGGCCACCGTGACCGGGTCCGGCGAGCTCCGCGCCCTGGTGATCGACCCGGGCGCGGTGGACCCGGAGGACACCGAGACGCTGGCCGACCTCGTGGTCGCCGCGGTACAGGCGGCGAACGAGAACGCGCAGCAGCTCCAGCAGGAGAAGCTGGGCCCGCTGGCCCAGGGCCTGGGCGGCGGCATGCCGGGTCTCCCGTTCTGACCCCTGTAGCTACCCGGGCGTACCGGCTACGGTACGAGCAGGAAAAAGGAAAGGCGTTCCGTTGTACGAAGGCGTTGTTCAGGAGCTGATCGACGAGCTGGGCAGACTGCCGGGCGTCGGTCCCAAGAGCGCGCAGCGGATCGCCTTCCACATCCTGCAGGCCGAGCCCACCGACGTCCGCCGGCTGGCCCACGCCCTGCTCGAGGTCAAGGACAAGGTCCGGTTCTGCGAGATCTGCGGGAACGTCGCGCAGCAGGAGCAGTGCGGGATCTGCCGGGACGCGCGCCGGGACCGCTCGGTCATCTGCGTGGTCGAGGAGCCCAAGGACGTCGTCGCGATCGAGCGGACCCGTGAGTTCCGCGGCCGTTACCACGTGCTGGGCGGCGCGATCAGCCCGATCGAGGGCGTCGGCCCCGACGATCTGCGCATCCGGGAGCTGCTTGCCAGGCTCGCGGACGGCTCCATCACGGAGCTGATCCTGGCGACGGACCCCAACCTGGAGGGCGAGGCCACGGCGACGTACCTCGCCCGGATGGTCAAGCCGATGGGCCTGCGGGTCACGCGGCTGGCCAGCGGGCTGCCCGTCGGCGGCGACCTGGAGTACGCCGACGAGGTCACCCTCGGCCGCGCCTTCGAGGGAAGGCGGCTGCTCGATGTGTGACCCGGCATCTCACCGCGGCTTTACACGTGGTGGCGTTATGTTCTACCCACCGTTCGCGACCGTGCCCACGGGAGGTCCCCTCGATGTCTGACGCCACGCTGAACTCCGTCACGCAGGATCCGGACGACTTCGCCGTCCAGATCGCGGACCAGATCAAGACGTTCATCGTCGCGGTGACCGAGGTGTCGAAGGCGGAGGAGCCCGAAGAGGCCGTTCCGGTCCTGCTCCTCCAGGTCTCCCAGCTCCTGCTGGCCGGCGGAAGGCTCGGCGCCTACGAGGACATCCTCCCGGACGAGCGCTACGAGCCGGACCTGGGCGCCGAACCCGACGCCGACGGGCTGCGTGAGCGCTTCGCGGAGCTCCTGGAGCCCATCGACGTCTACTCCGAGGTCTTCGACCCGTACGAGCCGCGCAAGGCCCCCGTGCCCCACCGCATCTCCGACGACCTGGCCGACCTGGTCACGGACCTCGGGCACGGCCTCGCGCACTACGAGGCGGACCGCACGGCGGAGGCCATGTGGTGGTGGCAGTTCTCGTACTTCTCCAACTGGGGCTCCACCGCGTCGGCGTCCCTGCGCGCGCTCCAGTCGCTGATCGCCCACATCCGGCTGAACCAGCCGCTCCAGGAGCTCGACGGCCTGGACACGGACCAGGACCCGGGTGACGGGGACCTGGCCGAGGAGGCCGGGCGTGTGATGGCCGAGGAGATCGCCGGGCCGCTGGGCCTGCGCCCGGTCCGCTGACAGACTCCTTCGACCGCCCTCGCACCCGGGCCCGCGACAGCTCCTGCGCCCCGTTCCGGGGCCTTCGGTCCCACGAACGGCTGTGTGCCGCCAAGCTTCCGTGACGCGGGTTGTCGCGTCCGTACGGCTGCCCGGTGCCTCTGTGCCACCCGTGCCGTACGTGCCCGCCGTGGCGCCCGCGACCGTTGTGTCCTGGGCCACAAACAGGCGTGCGGTGTGGGAGGAAGGGGCAGCAGCCAGGTACGAGCAGTTCGGGACGACGCTCGTACCGGGCGGTGGGCGGGACATCTCACCATCCGGTACCGACGGGTCGATTCCGGACTGCTCGTTAAACTGAGCCGACCGCACCATTATTGAGCGAGGAGCGCACGTGGGCCTTGTCGTGCAGAAGTACGGAGGCTCCTCCGTAGCCGATGCCGAAGGCATCAAGCGTGTCGCCAAGCGAGTCGTCGACGCCAAGAGGAACGGCAACCAGGTGGTTGTCGTGGTGTCCGCGATGGGCGACACGACGGACGAGTTGATCGATCTCGCCGAGCAGGTATCCCCGATGCCTGCCGGGCGTGAGTTCGACATGCTGCTGACCGCCGGAGAGCGGATCTCCATGGCCCTCCTGGCGATGGCGATCAAAAACCTGGGCCACGCGGCCCAGTCGTTCACGGGCAGCCAGGCCGGTGTCATCACCGACTCGGTCCACAACAAAGCGCGCATCATCGATGTCACGCCCGGGCGCATCCGGACCTCGATCGACGAGGGCAACATCGCCATCGTCGCCGGGTTCCAGGGTGTGAGCCAGGAGGGCAAGAACATCACGACCCTCGGTCGCGGTGGCTCCGACACGACCGCTGTCGCGCTGGCCGCCGCGCTCGACGCCGAGGTCTGTGAGATCTACACCGATGTGGACGGTGTCTTCACCGCCGACCCCCGGGTCGTGAAGAAGGCCCGGAAGATCGACTGGATCTCCTTCGAGGACATGCTGGAGCTGGCGGCGTCCGGCTCCAAGGTGCTGCTGCACCGCTGCGTCGAGTACGCACGCCGTTACAACATCCCGATCCACGTCCGCTCGTCCTTCTCCGGACTGCGCGGCACCTGGGTCAGCAACGAGCCGCAAGGGGACCAGCAGGTGGAGCACGCCATCATCTCCGGAGTCGCCCACGACGTCTCCGAAGCCAAGGTCACGGTCGTCGGCGTTCCCGACAAGCCGGGCGAGGCCGCCGCGATCTTCCGCGCCATCGCGGACGCGGAGATCAACATGGACATGGTGGTGCAGAACGTCTCCGCCGCGTCGACCGGCCTGACGGACATCACGTTCACGCTGCCCAAGGCCGAGGGCCGCAAGGCCATCGACGCCCTGGAGCGGAACCGTGCCGGCATAGGGTTCGAGTCCCTGCGTTACGACGACCAGATCGCGAAGATCTCCCTCGTCGGCGCGGGCATGAAGACCAACCCCGGGGTCACCGCCGGCTTCTTCGAGGCGCTGTCCGACGTCGGGGTGAACATCGAGCTGATCTCGACGTCGGAGATCCGCATCTCGGTGGTCACGCGTGTCGACGACGTCAACGAGGCCGTGCGCGCCGTGCACACCGCCTTCGGCCTCGACAGCGACTCGGACGAGGCCGTCGTCTACGGGGGCACCGGCCGATGACAGGACGCCGCCCTTCGCTCGCGGTCGTCGGTGCGACCGGAGCGATCGGTGGCGTCATGCTCCAGATCCTCTCGCAGCACGCGGATGTCTGGGGCGAGGTCAGACTCATCGCCTCCCCGTGCGCGGCCGGCGCCAAGCTGGTCGTGCGCGGTGAGGAGGCCGAGGTCCTCGCGCTCTCCGAGGACGTGTTCGACGGGGTGGACGTGGCCCTGTTCCTGGTGCCGGACGAGGTGTCCGCGCAGTGGGGACCGGTCGCCGCCGCCCGGGGCGCCGTGGTCGTGGACGACTCGGCGGCCTTCCGGCTCGACGACGACGTTCCCCTCGTCGTCCCCGAGATCAATCCCCATGCCGTGCGGCGGAGGCCGCGCGGCATCGTCGCGTCGCCGAACTGCACGACGCTTTCGCTGATCGTCGCGGTCGGTGCCCTGCACGCCGAGTTCGGGCTGCGGGAGCTGATCGTCTCGTCGTACCAGGCGGTGAGCGGCGAGGGGCATGACGGTGTCGCCGCGCTCCGCGAGCAGCTCGCCCTGGTGGCGGGTACGGAGCTGGGCACACGGCCGGGGGACGTGCGCCGGGCGCTGGGTGACGGCGACAGGAGCCCCTTCGCCGCCCCCGTTGCGTTGAACGTGGTGCCGTGGGCCGGGACCGACGCCGGTGACGGCTGGTCCTCCGAGGAGCTGGCCATCCGCGCGGAGTGCCGGAAGGTGCTCGGCCTGCCGGACCTGAAGGTGACGGCGACCTGCGTGTACGTGCCCGTGGTCGCGACGCACTCCATGTCCGTGCACGCCCGCTTCGAGAACGAGGTGGACGTGGCCCGGGCGCACGAGGTCCTGGCGACCGCGCCCGGGGTGGTGCTCTTCGACAGCCCGGCCGCAGGGGACTTCCCCACACCGGCCGACGTCGTGGGCACCGACCCGACCTGGGTGGGCCGGGTGCGGCAGTCGATGGATGATCCACATGCCGTCGAAATGTTCATCTGCGGCGATAATCTCCGAAAAGGCGCGGCTCTCAATGTCGCTCAGATCGCCGAATCGGTGGCCGGGGAATTTACTCGTACCTGATCGAACCTGTTTTGTAGGATCTGTGTGCGCCCTGTGGGTAACTTGCCGGTCGGAACCCCTTGAGCTGGGGCGTTGGCATATCCGACGATGATCTCCTGGCCCTCCGCAACCGCTCGGCGGATGCGACGCGTCTATGTCGTCACTTCTTGCATGGCTGGATGCGTTTTCGGGGCGTTTGGGGAAGAGCAGGTACGAATGAGGGCATGTCGCACAGCATCGATCGCGGTGCCGTACGCGTACAACCCTGACGGGGGGACGAGTGTCCAACTGGCGTGGCAGAGGTTCTCGACATCACAGTGGTGGGCCCGTTGCGAGGCGCTTCGGTGCGTCCGCTCCGGCGGCCCCGCGCAGCCGGCGGTATGCCGGTGATCGCGCCCATGCCCGCCGCTCGGCCGACCCGGCTGCCGTCGCAGCGCGAGGGCGCTGAGGAGGCGGTGGCGGCAGGAACGACGATCGACCATCTCACCGAGACCTACCGCGCGCACTACCGCTCGCTGCTGGGCCTCGCGGCGCTCCTGCTGGATGACACCGCGTCCTGCGAGGACGTGGTGCAGGAGGCGTTCATCCGTGTGCACTCGGCGCGAAACCGGGTGCGCGATCCGGAGAAGACGCTCGCCTACCTCCGCCAGACCGTGGTCAACCTGTCCCGTTCCGCGCTGCGTCGGCGCATCCTCGGACTGAAGCTCCTCTCCAAGCCGATGCCCGACATGGCGAGCGCGGAGGAGGGCGCGTACGACCAGTTGGAACGGGACGCGCTGATCAAGGCGATGAAGGGGCTGCAGCGACGCCAGCGCGAGGTGCTGGTGCTGCGTTACTTCTCGGACATGACGGAGGCCCAGGTCGCGGAGACGCTGGGGATATCGCTCGGTTCGGTGAAGGCGTACGGCTCCCGGGGTATCGCCGCTCTGCGCGTCGTGATGGAGGCGCAGGCATGAGCGGTCCCGAGCACAGGCACGACGATGACCGGACTGGAAACGGAATTGTGAACCACGGGCCGGAGCACACCCCGAACACCGATCCGGAGCAGGACGGTGAAAGGACGCAGGACGCGGTCGACGGAGCGGAGGCCGCCTCAGGGCCCACCGCCCCACGGGCGGTCTCGGACACCTCTGAGCTGGGTGCCGACAGGTCGGACGGTGACGACGGGGGCACGCATGACCCGGGCGCGCATGACCAGGGCACGCACGACCCGGGCACGTACGAGCCGCACGGTCACGACTCGGGTGATCGTGAGTCGGGGGCGCACGACTTCGATGCTCGTGACCCGGCGGACGGTGCTGCCGCTGTGTCCGGTGGCGGCACGCTGACCGAGCTCTTCGGCGGCGGGGGGGCGGGTCAGGCCGGCGGTGCGTCCGCGAACTCCACAAACTCCTTCGGGGGCTTCGGGGGCTCCGCGAATTCTGCGGGCTCCGGCGATGAGGACATGGACGAGGTCGCGCTGCGCGCCCTGCTGCGCGGCGCTGTAGGGGGTCTCGAGCCCTCGGACGGCACCCTCGACCATCTGCACCGCGCGGTGCCCGCCAGGCGCGCCAGGCGGCGACAGGGCGTGGTGGGGGCCGCCGCAGCGGCTCTGCTGATCGGGACGGCCGTCCCCGCGTTCGTCCATGTGGCGAACTCGGACGGTTCCGTCGCGGCCAACCCGGCCATCGCCGGCCACGGCCAGCAGGCCCAGGGAGGCAGCGGCGAGGAAGCGGGTGGTGAAGCCGACGGCGGAAGGACGGCCGGGCCCGCGGACCCCCGGAGCGAGGGATCCGAGGGCGAGGCGGGCGACTCCGCCTCTCCGTCACGAGGATCGGAACCCGGTGCCGGGAGCAGCGGGAACACGGGCCAGGACGACCCCCCGGGCTCCGACAAGGCCGTCAGCACGGCCTGCGAACCCGACCAGCTCGGGATCGCCTCCGCCCAGGCCGGCGCGGCCGGTGCGGACGGCACGGTGTACGGAACCTTCAGGATCGCGAATGTCTCCGGCAACGCCTGCTCGGTGACCAGCAACGGCACCGTGGGCTTCCAGGCGGCGGGCGCTGCCGACCCGCTGAAGATCACCGTCGTGCAGCACACCGCCGGCGATCCCGCGGGCGGGCTGCCCGACCCGTCGACGGAGCCGGGAGCCGTGTTCCTGAAGCCGACGATGACGTACGAGGTGCGCTTCGCGTGGGTGCCGTCCGCCACCTGCCCGACCACCGGCGGTTCTCCGAGTCCGACGCCCACCGACGGCGTCGGGAGCGGTGCCGGAGGCGGTAGCGAGGGCACGGGGGGCGACGCGGGGACGACGGACGTGACGACGCAGTTCGGCAGTGCGGACGAGGGCCCGGCTGACGGCAGCATCGCGGTCACCCACACTCCGGAGGCGGGTGCGCCGACGGCGGAGACCACGATCGCCAACGCGTGCGCGGGCACGATCTACCGCACAGGCGTACTGAACGCCTCGTAGCCTCCATAGCTACTCGCAGCCTCGTGTGCGTACTTGGCCGCGGATGCGGCCGCGACGACGGACCCGGACGGATCTCCGGCCACGGACGGGGCGCGGCGACGGACGGGGCGCGGCGACGGACGGGGCGCGGCGACGGACGGATCGTGGCCACGGCGACCGGGCGGGGCGAGGACACGGGCGCCGACGGGGCGAGGCCGGGGCGAGGACACGGGCGCGGACGGGTTGCCGCGGCCGACTGGTGCCGGACCGCGGATACGGCAAGGGCCCGCCGGGAACTTCCGGGTTCCGGCGGGCCCCTGCCCGCGTCCGTGGATGTGGACCGTGTGTTCGTGTCCGCCCGTGCCCCTCGGGGAGCTCCGTCAGTCGGCGTCGGCCGCGAGTCCCAGCTGTACGTCGCGAGCCGCCTCCGCCTCACGGCGCACGAGGCGGAACCACATGAAGAGCACGAACCCGCCGAAGACGAACCACTCGCCGGTGTAGCCGAGGTTCTGGAAGGCCTTCAGGTCGAGCCCGCTGCCCTGCGCGGCCGCCGCGGGCACCGGCTTCAAGCCGCCGCCCGTGCCCCCGGCCTCCGGCTCGGGCAGAGTCACCCAGGCGTCGTAGACGTCGTACGGAACGAGGTTGACGAGGGAGGCCGCGCTGATCATGCCCAGCTGCCCCTCGGGGAGTCCGCCACTGACGTCGACGCCGGTGGTGCCGCTGTTCTCGGAGGCCTGCAGATCGCCGGTCACGGTGACCTCGCCGGCCGGCGCGGCCGGCACCCGGGTGCTGCCCGGGGCACCGGCCAGCCAGCCCCGCACGACGGGCAGCGCCTTGCCGCTGTCCGTACGCAGCAGATTCAGCACGTAGAAGCCGTCACGGTCGTCGAGCTCGCGGCCGGGGACCAGGAACTGGTCGGCGTACGTCCCCGTCGCCACGGCCGGGCGGCCGGAGGTATCCGTGCTCACGGGGAGCAGGTCGGCGAGGGGCTTCGGGGAGCGGGTGCCCGGATCGGGGCGCTCCTCGGCCTTCTCGTGCGTCTGCACGCGGTCCTCGAAACGACCGAGCTGCCAGGTGCCCATGAGCACGCAGAACGGGATGGCCAGCACGACGAAGAGGTTGATCCCCCACCATCGCGGAGTCAGCAGGAACCGGTACACCCCTCCACGGTACGGTTCCCCGCTCCGGGCCCCCGGAGCGGGGTGCACCATTTATCCAGGCCTTACGCCGTCGGCCTCGCTTCCTCCCCGCCCTTCCTGCCGGTCTTTCCCGGGCCGTCACCGCGGCCTTCGTCCCGGCCGCCGACCGGCGCCTGCCCGAGGTGGCGCAGCGCGAAGTCCAGCTCCAGCCGTACCTGCTTGATCCGCTCCTCCACGACGAGCGAGCCGTGCCCCGCGTCGTAGCGGTACACCTCGTGGACGGCGTCACGGGCGGCGAGGCGGTCCACGTAGTTCTCCACCTGACGGATGGGGCAGCGTGGGTCGTTGACGCCGGCGGAGATGTAGACCGGGGCGCGCACGGCGTCCACGTAGGTCAGCGGGGACGAGGCCTCGAAGCGCTCGGGCACCTCCTCCGGGGTACCGCCCAGCAACGTGCGGTCCATCGCCTTCAGCGCCTCCATCTCGTCGTGATAGGCGGTGACGTAGTCGGCGACCGGGACCGCCGCCAGTCCGAGGGCCCAGGCCTCCGGCTGCGTACCCAGGCCGAGCAGTGTCAGATAGCCACCCCATGAGCCACCGGCCAGCACCAGCCGCTCCGGGTCCGCGAGCCCGGACTTCACCGCCCAGTCCCGGACGGCCGCGATGTCCTCGAGCTCGATCAGCCCGACCCGGTGCTTGAGCGCGTCGGTCCAGGCGCGGCCGTACCCCGTCGAGCCGCGGTAGTTGACCCGCACGACGGCGAAGCCATGGTCCACCCACGCGGCGGGACCCGACGCGAAGGCGTCGCTGTCGTGCCAGGTGGGCCCACCGTGTATCTCGAAGACCGTGGGGAACGGGCCGTCGCCGGTGGCCGGGGTCTGCACCAGGGCGTGGACGCGGCCTCCGGGGCCGTCCACCCAGGCGTCCCGGACCGGCACCGACGCCGGAGCCTTCGCACCCGGCGGGTCGAGCACGACGGAGCCCGCGGTGGAGCGCACGGCGGGCGGCTGCGCGGCCGACGACCACAGGTACTCCACCGTGCCGTCCGGACGGGCCGTGGCGCCCGACACCGTCCCGGCGGGGGTCTCGACCCTGACGGGCCCCGCGGTGCCCGGCTCGTAGCGCCACAGCTCGCTGCGGGCCTCGAAGCTGTGCTCGATCAGCAGCGCGGAGCCGTCCGGATACCACTCCGCTCCCGCGTCACCGGGCAGATCGACCGGCAGGTCCGTCTGCGTCCCCGCCACCGGGTCCCAGATCATCGGCTCCCACCGTCCGCGCCGCTGATGCCCCACCAGCAGCCGGGTGTCACCCGCCACAGGTGCGAAGCCGAGCACCGACAGGCCCAGCTCCTTCGTTCCGCCCTCGGTGTCGTCCAGCTCGGCGACCGTCGAACCGTCGGGGCGCACCACCCGCAGCGCGGAGTGCATCGCGTCGCCGTGCTCCGTGTGTTCCAGGGCGATCAGTGTTCCGTCGTGGGAGAGGTCACCGACCCCGGCGGACTCACGGTGCTGGTAGATCTCGACGGGTTCCGCCCCCGGGGACACCAGGTGCACGGTCGTGCCGTCCTCGTCGGTCGACCGGCCGACCACAGCCGTGCCGTCACGGCCGATCGCGAGGCCCGCCGGATAGGACGGCTCCAGGCCGGGCGCGGCCGCCTCGTCCGCACCGCCGTCGAAGGGCTGCCGCATCCACACGCCGAACTCGTCGCCGTCGGTGTCGGCGAACCACCAGACGGTCCGGCCGTCCGGCGTCAGCACGCCGTCGGTCGTCCCGTTGGGCCGGTCCGTGACCTGCCGCTGCTTCCCGGTCGCCCGGTCCCAGGCGTACAGCTCGTACGTCCCGGTGGCGTTGGAGACGAAGAGCGCGCGGTCGGGAGCGTCCTCGGCCCAGTCGGGCAGGGACACGCGCGCAGCGCGGAAACGCTGCTCCCACTGCGGCGGCTCCTGCTCCCGCTCCGGTACGGACGCGTCGTTCTGTGTGTCGCTCATGCCCCCATCCAACCCGATGTGGTCACAACGCCGTGCGGTCTGTGGATAACTGTTCGCGCCCACCCCCAGCCTGTGGGTAACTTTCCCGCATGTACGCACGGACGCCTGACGACTGGCACGAGCTCAACCGCGCACGCTGGGACGAGCGCGTACCCATCCACGCTGCCGGTGACTTCTACGGTCTGGACGCCTTCCTGGCCGGCCGGGACGCCCTGCGTGACTTCGAGCTGGCGGAGGTCGGGGACGTGACCGGCCGGACACTTCTGCACCTCCAGTGCCACATCGGCCTGGACACCCTGTCCTGGGCCCGGCACGGAGCGGCCCACGTCGTGGGCCTCGACTTCTCCCGGCCGGCCGTCGAGACGGCTCGTGGCCTGGCCCGCTCGCTGGAGCTGCCGCCGGAGCGGGCGGCCTTCGTCGCAGCCGATGTGTACGACGCGGCCCAGGCGGTCCCGGACCCCGCGTACGACATCGTCTACACCGGACTCGGGGCGCTCAACTGGCTCCCTGACGTGTCACGTTGGGCAGAGGTCGCCGCTTCGCTGGTGGCACCGGGAGGATTTCTCTACCTCGCGGAGTTCCACCCGTTCACCGACTGCCTGGACGACGAAACCGGGTCGACGGTCACGTACGACTACTTCAGCCGGGAGGCCTGGGTGGACGAGTCACCCGGCACCTACGCGGACCTGGACGCCGTGACCGTCCACAACCGCAGCGTCGAGTGGCAGCACCCGGTGGGAGAGGTGGTCTCGGCGCTGGCGGCGGCGGGACTCCGGATCGAGTTCCTGCACGAGCACGACGCGTCTCTCTTCCCGCGGTACCAGGTGCTGAAGCGGGGCGACGACGGGTACTACCGGTTCCCGGCGGACCGTCCACGTTTCCCGATGATGTACTCGGTCAAGGCGTCGCAGCCGGTCAGGGGCTGACCGGCGGCCGGCACCGGCGCGAATGTCAGTGGCGGGCGCCACACTCGACCGCATGACTGAGACGACCGGCGGTACGGGCGTGGTGTGGGGGGCGGCCCAGGTGCGGGCCGCCGTGGAGGCCTACTGGGCCGCGGCCGGGGCGCGGGACTGGAGCGCCTTCGCCGCCACCCTCGCGGACGACGTGGTGTACGACCTGCCGCAGAGCCGGGAGCGCATCCTCGGCAAGGAGCGCTACGTCCGGTTCAACCGGGAGTATCCGGGGGACTGGCAGGTCCGGGCCGAACGGATCGTGGCCGACGGAGAGGGACGTCAGGCTGCCGCCAGAACGCTCGTCACCCTCGGACCGGAGGAGACGCACGCCATCCACTTCTTCACGTTCGACGCGGACGGCAGGATCGTCGGAGTGACGGACTTCTGGCCCGAACCCTATGAGCCTCCCGCAGGCCGCGAGCACCTGGTCGAGCGGTACTGAGCCCGGGGTCCGGCCCTCTTCCCGTGCGCCCGCTCGTCGCGCGCCCGCCGGCCTGTCCGCCCTCCCGGCAGAGTGGGTGACCGGCCCGTCGTACGGCGGTACCACCGGCGGGGCCGGTGGTACCGCGGTGTGCGCCGGGGCGGGCCGGCTCTATGCGCGTTATGCCGCGGAGCGGAAGGCCGGCAGGTAGCCGTTCGACTGCCCGATGGCCTTGGGGTGGTACGAGTTGGTGACCGGGATGGACACGCTGTGGATCCACGCGTCACCCGAGCAGAGCTCGTGCCCGGTGAACTCGTCCACGACGCTGGAGTACGTGAACCCCGCGTCGGCCGCCCGCTTGGCCAGCACCCCGTTCAGCACGTCCGAGGCGTTGTTGATCGCTCCGCGTTCCGTCTCGGTGAGGCCGGCGATGCAGCTCCCCGACAGCTGGTAGAAGCGGGGGTATCCGAGTACCACCACATGGGCCTGCGGGGCCCGGGAACGGATGCCCGAGTAGAGGGAATCGAGCTTTCCGGGCAGCGTGTTCTGGACTGCGGACACCGCCGTGTTCACGCGGCTGACGCAGGTGGCCTCACTCTGCAGGACACATGTCTGCATGACGTCCGCGAACCCGACGTCGTTGCCGCCGGCCGTGACGCTGACGAGCGACGTCGACGAACTCAGGGCGCCCAGCTGGCCGCTGGACACGGAGGACGTCGTCGCACCCGAGCAGGCGACGAACGCGAACGACGACGGGGCGTTCGCGTTCTTCCAGAGGTAGGGGTAGGCGTTCGTGCTGCGCTTGCAGTCGCCGCTCTCCGACGTGTAGCTCCCGGCGCCCACTCCGGAGGAGTAGGAGTCACCGAGAGCGACGTAGTTCTCGCCGGCGGCGGATGCTGGTTGTGCGACGCCGAGTGCGGCCACGGCGGCGATCGCGAGGGTGAAGAGGGACGCCCGGAAGGTTCGTACTGACACGGCTGCCAGCCCTTCGAAATGTGGGGGACGAGTGGGGAGTTCGTGGGGCGAGCACGTTTTTAGCAGCTTCCGGTACCCGGCGGTAATGGCTGCGGAGAAAGTCGTCTGATATGCCCGAAGGATCGTTCGGTAGACGATGCTCCGCGCGTAGATAAACCTCCGACAGGCCCCCGAAACGGTGAAGTTACGGGGTACCTACGTGCCCGGCGCGACTCCTCTGCGTCACTTTCGAGGGGGCGCCGCCTGTGCGAACGTGCGGATGCCGTCCGTTCTCGTCCCGTGTTCGCATTCCCCTGCGCCACATGCGACCGCGGCCGCCAGGAAGCCTGGCGGCCGCGGTGCGTCGAGGGCGTGAGACGTCAGAGCGTGCGCTCCAGGCGGTCCGCCATCAGCCTGCTGAAGCGCGAGGGGTCGCTCAGCTCGCCGCCGTCCGAGAGCAGTGCCAGCCCGTGGACGAGCTCGGCGGTCTCAGCGAGTTCGGTGCCGGCGCCCTCCTCGCCGCTCCGCTCGGTGTACGCCTTCTTCAGGCCGCTGATGAGCGCGTGCGAGGGGTTGAGTTCGAGGATGCGCTTGATGTGCGGCACCTCCTGGCCCATGGCGCGGTACATGTTCTCCAGGGCCGGGGTGACATCGTGCGTGTCCGAGACGATGCAGGCGGGCGAGACGGTGAGCCGCGAGGAGAGACGCACCTCCTTCACGGTGTCACCGAGCTGCTCCGTCATCCAGGTCAGCAGACCGGCGTAGTCCTGTTGCTGCTTCTCGCGCTCGGCCTCGACCTCCTTCTTCTCCTCGTCGGTGTCCAGGTCGACCTCGCCCTTGGAGATGGACTGGAGCGGCTTGCCGTCGAACTCGGGGACGGACTGGACCCATACCTCGTCGACGGGGTCGGTCAGCAGGAGGACCTCGAAACCCTTGGCGCGGAAGGCCTCCATGTGGGGGGAGCTCTCCATGGCCGCGCGCGACTCGCCCGTCATGTAGTAGATCTGCTCCTGGCCCTCCTTCATCCGCTCCACGTACGAGCGCAGGGTGGTCAGTCCCTCCTCGTCCTGGGTGGAGGCGAAGGAGGAGATCTCCAGGATCGCGTCACGGTTCTCGAAGTCCTGGAACAGGCCCTCCTTGAGGACCCGGCCGAACTCCTTCCAGAACGTGTCGTACTTCTCAGGTGTGTTGGACCTGAGGTCCTTCACCGTCGAGAGCACCTTCTTGACCAGGCGGCGCCGCATCATCTCGATCTGCCGGTCCTGCTGCAGGATCTCGCGCGACACGTTCAGTGAGAGGTCCTGGGCGTCGACCACTCCCTTGACGAAGCGGAGATACGTCGGCATGAGCGCTTCGCAGTCATCCATGATGAATACGCGCTTCACGTAGAGCTGCACTCCGCGCTTGTGGTCCTGCATGAACAGGTCCTGCGGTGCGTGGGACGGCAGGAACAGCAGTGCCTGGTATTCAAACGTCCCCTCCGCCTGCATGCGGATGGTTTCGAGCGGGTCGGTCCAGTCGTGACTGATGTGCTTGTACAGCTCGCTGTACTCCTCATCGGTCACGGAGTCCTTCGACCGCGCCCAGAGGGCCTTCATCGAGTTGACAGTCTCGGTCTCGGGCTCGGCGCCTTCCTCGCCCGCCACCGCCGCCATGCGGATGGGCCAGGTGATGAAGTCCGAGTACCGCTTGACGATCTCCCTGATCTTCCAGGGCGAGGTGTAGTCGAAGAGCTTGTCCTCGGTGTCCTCGGGCTTCAGTCGCAGTGTGACCGAGGTGCCCTGCGGCGCGTCGTCGACGGATTCGACGGTGTAGGTGCCCTCGCCGCTGGACTGCCAGCGCGTGCCGGTGTCCTCGCCCGCCCGCCGGGTCAGCAGGGTGACCTCGTCGGCGACCATGAAGCTCGAATAGAACCCGACACCGAACTGTCCGATGAGCTCCTCGGAAGCGGTGGCGTCCTTGGCCTCCTTCAGTTCCTGGAGGAATTTCGCCGTACCGGAATTCGCGATCGTCCCGATCAGCTGCACGACCTCGTCGTGCGACATTCCGATGCCGTTGTCGCGCACGGTCAGTGTGCGCTTCTCCTGATCGGCCTCGATGGCGATATGGAGGTCGGACGAGTCCGCCTGGAGAGAGTCGCCGCGGAGAGTCTCAAGTCGCAGCTTGTCCAACGCGTCAGAAGAATTGGAAATGAGCTCACGCAGGAATACATCCTTGTTCGAATAAATCGAATGGATCATCATCTGCAGGAGCTGGCGCGCTTCTACCTGAAACTCGAATGTCTCGGCCGGCATGGGTACGGGTTCCCTTTCCTGGGGTAAGTCATCTGAGTCGCTGTATATCGTAGCCAGGGCCCGGGCCGTTCATGTGCCGGTTCGGCCACGGCCGTTGACCGACCCGGTCGCCCGCGGGCGTGCGGACACGCGCACCGTCGCGCGACGCGCGGCCTCTCCGGCGGGCAGACTGGGACGCATGGGCGATACACCAGCGGCTTCGGGGACCGGGCGGGGCCCCGGCCTTCCTCCTGTGATCACGTGCCGGGAGCCGGGCAGCTTCGCCCGGGGCGTCATGGCGGAGCGCCATCCGGCGTTGATCGAGCGGGTGCGTGAGGCGTTTCCGTACGGCCCGCGGCAGCTCCGGGCCCTGGACGCCCTGTTGCACGAGATCGAGCACGGTGTCGTCGAACCGCTCGAGCACGGGTGCCCTGACCGCGACCTGTGGCTGCGGTGGGGTCGTGAACACGTCGGACGCCCGTGGTTCGAGGCCCCGTTCCTCTGGTCCGAGAGCTACTTCTACCGCCGGCTCCTGGGTGC